>JANQKY010000100.1 GCA_028280885.1 Tepidamorphus sp. | reverse complement strand
CTTTCATTTTTCGGAGCTCCAAGGTCATCGATCCTCTCTTCACGCTCAAGGCAGCCCGTCTGAAGACGGGGGATTTAAACCCCAGAGTGGATATTAAACCGGACAGCAGTGGACGTGTCCCGGCAATCCATGAACACCGACGCTGGCCTTGGTGTTCATGGATGCCAAGAACACGTCCGGGCACGACATCAGATATGGTGGTTGCGCTCCGGTTTCCCCCTTCCCCGTCATCCCGAGGAAGAGCGGCTAAGTCGCCCTACTCGTAGCTGCGCGTGTCGTCGATGACCTTGCCGTCCTTCGGCAGGCTGTCCGGCGCGACGATCTCCACGTCGCCCT
Source organism: Tepidamorphus sp. (assembly GCA_028280885.1). Taxonomy (GTDB): domain Bacteria; phylum Pseudomonadota; class Alphaproteobacteria; order Rhizobiales; family Tepidamorphaceae; genus Microbaculum. The sequence goes on along the minus strand of JANQKY010000100.1, from coordinate 74,764 downwards.
TCAGCTTCGTGACCGACTGAAGCGTCTCGGCAAGCGTCGCCTTGAGAGCGTCACGGCTCTCCTCGGGCTCGTCGGATTCCGCCTTCAGCGTCATTGTGTCCTGCTCACCCTCGCGACCGACCTCGAGACGCAACCGGCCGAGATCGGCGTGGCGCCCGGCGATCTCGGCGATCTGGGCCGGATCGACGAACATGCCCTTCACCTTGGTGCGCTGGTCGGCCCGGCCCATCCAGCCCTTGATGCGCATATTGGTGCGCCCGCACGGCGAGACGCCCGGCAGCACGGCCGTCATGTCGCCGGTGCCGAAGCGGATCAGCGGGTAGTCCGGATTGAAGCGCGTCACGACGATCTCGCCGACCTCGCCGTCCTCGACCGGATCACCGGTGCCGGGCCGGACGATCTCCAAGATCACGTCCTCCGACACGATCATGCCCTCGCGCGCCTCGCTCTCATAGGCGACGATGCCGAGATCCGCCGTGCCATAGGCCTGCACCACGTCGACCCCGCGGCCGGACAGTTCCTCGCGCAGCGACGGCGGCAGGGCGGCGCCGGAAACGAGGCCGCGCCGGATCGACGAGACGTCCTGGCCAAGCTCGGCGGCCTTGTCGAGAATGACCTTGAGGAAATCCGGCGTGCCGGCATAGCCCGTCGGCCGCAGATGGGCGATCGCCTGGACCTGCTGCTCGGAATTGCCGACGCCGGCGGGAATGACGGCGCAACCAAGCGCCCGGGCACCCGATTCGAACATATGGCCGGCCGGTGTCATGTGATAGGCGAAGGAATTGTGCACCGTGTCGCCGGGCCGGATGCCGGCGGCGAACATCGCGCGGGCCACATGCCACCAGTCCTTGCCGGCGCCTTCCGGCTCGAAGACCGGCCCCGGCGACATGAACAGGCGGGCAAAGGCGCCCGGCGCCTTGGTGAGCAGCCCGCCGAAGGGCGGCTGATCGCGCTGCATGTCCATCAGATCCGGCTTGCGCAGCACCGGCACCGTGGCAAGCGCGGCCCGGTCACCGATCGAAGGGATATCGACGCCCTCGAGCTGCCGCGCCCAGCCGGGCGCCGCCCGCACCGCCTCGCCGATGAAGCCCGGCAGCGCGGCAAACAGCGACTGCTCGCGTTCCTCGGGCTCGAGGGTTTCCTTGGTGTCGAAATACTCGGTCATTGCGAAGACATTCCCTCTTGCCCGCCTACTTGCTCGGTCACCCGCTTGTTGAACCGCGACGTTGCAGTCCCGGTCAGGCGGTATCCTGCATCATCCGGATCCCTTAGCTCAGCCAGCGCTTGCGCCGGCGATAGCTCTTCACATCCCGGAAGCTGCGGCGTTCGCCGCCGCCGACGCCGAGATAGAACTCCTTCACATCCTCGTTCTCGCGCAGGTCGCTGGCCTCGCCGTCCATCACCACCCGGCCGTTTTCGAGGATATAGCCGTAGCGGGCATATTTCAGCGCCATGTTGGTGTTCTGCTCGGCCAGCAGGAAGCTGACCCGCTCGTTTTCGTTAAGCCGCTTGACGATCTCGAAGATCTCCTCGACCAGTTGCGGCGCCAGTCCCATCGACGGCTCGTCGAGCAGAATCATGGTCGGCTTCGACATCAGCGCCCGGCCGATCGCGCACATCTGCTGCTCGCCGCCCGAGGTGTAGCCGGCAAGGCTCGACCGCCGTTCCTTGAGCCGCGGGAAATAGGTATAGACCATCTCCAGATCGGTCTGGATCGCGCCCCAGCCGTCGCGCCGCGTGTAGGCACCGGTGAGCAGGTTCTCCTCGACCGTCAGATGGCCGAAGCAGTGCCGCCCCTCCATCACCTGGATGCAGCCGCGCCGCACCAGGTCGTTCGGCGACAGCGACTGCACCTCCTCGCCCTTGAAGATGATCGATCCCTTGGTGACGTCGCCCCGCTCGGCGCCGAGCAGGTTGGAAACGGCCTTCAGGGTCGTCGTCTTGCCGGCGCCGTTGGCCCCCAGCAGGGCGACGATTCCTCCCTCCGGGACCGTCAGCGACACGCCCTTGAGCACCAGGATGACGTGATCGTAGATCACCTCGATATTGTTGACCGACAGGATGGGATCCTGCGCCACCTGTGCGGCAGTCTCATCGGCAACGGTTTCGACAGCACTCATCGATCGGGTCTCCGAAACGGCGCGGTTAGGTCTTCTGGTGGAGGGGTCGCGGCGAACCGCGGCCCCTCTTGTTTGGTTGTGGACGATCAGCTGTCGCCGGCGCAGGGCTCGGTCCGCTCCGGCCACGGCGCGTTCTTCTCGGCATATTCGGCAGCGGCGGCCTGCAGGAGCGGCTGGACCTTGTCGGTCATCGGCTCGAACCAGTCGGACGCCGGCACCCACTTCTCGCCGTCCCACTGCGACACATACATCATGTGATGGCCGCTGTGGTCGCCGCAGGAGAGCTTGATCGGCGGCGCGAAGCCTTCCAGCCCGATCTCCTTCCAGCGCTCTGCGGTGATCTCGAGATTTTCCAGCCCCATGCGCATGTCGGAAGCATCGATGACCGTCTTGCCGGTCATCTCCTGGGCGGTGCGGATCGCCTCGGCCATCAGCACGGAGTTGTAGACGCCGCGATTGTAGAGCGCTTCGCCGATCTTGCCGTCTTCGGTGTGGCCCTTGCCGGCATCGACGACAAGCTTCTGGATGTCCTGCAGCGCGGGATATTCGGCGCCGACACCGTGGAAGTTCATCGCCTTGTAGCCCTTGGCGCCTTCGCCGCCGGCCCGCGCGTCGTCATCGCCGCCCGACCACCAGATGCCGATGAACTTGTCCATCGGATAGCGGATCTTGATGGCTTCCTTGATCGCGGTCGGGTTCATGGCGCCCCAGCCCCACATGACCATGTAGTCGGGCCGGTCGCGGCGCACGTTGAGCCACTGCGAGGACTGGTTCTGCATCTCCTTGCCCGGCACCGGGTACTTGAGCAGTTCGAAGCCGTATTCCGTCGCCAGTTCCTCCAGCAGCGGGATCGGCTCGCGGCCATAGCCGGCATCCAGGAAGATGTAGCCGATCTTTTTGCCGTTCAGGTTCTCAAGGCCGCCTTCCATGTCGCCGATATGCTTGATGACGCCCGAGGCGCCGTCCCAATAGGTGTCCGGCGGATTGAACACCCACGGGAACACGCCACCCTCGGCCGCCGCCGACAGGCCGTAAGCCATCGACAGAACCGGGATCTTGTCGACGGAGGCCTTGGGGATAAGCTGCAGCGTGATGCCGGTCGAATAGGGATTGTAGACGAGCGGGCTCTTGCCCTTGGTGCCTTCGTAGCACTCGACGCCCTTCTGCGTGTCGTAGCCGGTCTCGCATTCCTCAACCACGATCTTGACGCCGCCGACGCCGCCGTCACGCTCGTTCAGCATGGCGAGATAGTCGTACATGCCGTTGGCGACCGGAATGCCGGAGCCTGCAAACGGGCCCGTCCGATAGGACAATAGCGGGATAAACATGGAGTCTTCCGCAACGGCCTCGGCGGCAAGACTGCCGGCGAAAGCGATTGCGGCGACACCGAGAGCGCATTTTTTCAGCATAGTCGCGAACCTCCCAGTTGGTCGGCTGTGTCCAGCCGTGTGGACCATGATGATGTCGAACCCGCAGGCCTGGTCCCTTGCCGGCGGATTCTTGAAAAACGGGCGGCCTTGACCGGCCACACGCCTTTGTTGGCATGCGCGAAACGCTCACGCATACGGAAACGGCCAGACCCGGAGCTTTTCCTTCAGGATCTGCCAGAGACGGGCGAGCCCGTGCGGCTCGACGATCAGGAAGAAGATGATCAGCGCGCCGACGATCATCCGGCTGACATGTTCGACGGTTTCCGCGCCGATCTCGATGCCGATCGAGGGCAGCCCGGTGCGCAGCAGCACCGGCAGCACCCAGATGAAGGCGGCGCCGAAGAAGCAGCCGATCAGGCTGCCGAGCCCGCCGAGGATCGCCATGAACAGGATCTGGAACGACAGCGTGATCGCAAACGCCGACGGCTCGGCCGCGCCCAGCCAGAAGAACACCAGCATCGCGCCGGCAACGCCGCAGATATAGGACGACACCGCAAACGCCGACAGCTTCGCCGCCAGCGGCCTGACGCCGATCAGTTCGGCCGCGATGTCCATGTCGCGGATCATCATCCAGGTCCGGCCGATGCGGCCGCGGATGATGTTCTTCACCAATAGCGTCATCACGATGACGATGCCGAGCACGACGTAATAGCGCGTGATCGGCGGCGAGGCCGGCCCGGCCAGCACGAAACCGCCGAAGCCGGTCCGCTCGGGCACCTCGATCGCGCCGGAATTGTTGTAATTGTAGAGCCAGGGAATGCGGATGAAGCACCATTCCAGGAAGAACTGCGCGGCAAGCGTCGTAACGGCCAGATAAAGGCCCTTGATGCGGAGCGACGGCAGGCCGAAGACGATGCCGATGCCGGCCGAGAACAGGCCCGAGATCAGCACCAGGATGACGATGTTCACATCCGGGAAGATGGTGGTCAGCTTGTAGCAGGCATAGGCGCCGACGCCCATGAAGGCGCCGGTGCCCAGCGACAGTTGCCCGGCATAGCCGGTCAGGATGTTGAGCCCGATCGTCGCCAGCGCGAAGATCAGGAACGGGATCATGATCGAGGCGATGACGAAGTCGCTTGCCGCAAGCGGGATGACAAGCGCGATTGCCAGGATGACGAGGACGCCGATGCGATCCTGGGCGATCGGAAACATCGCCTGATCGGCCTCGTAGGTCGTCTTGAACTGGCCGGCTTCGCGATACAGCATTGTCTTCTACTCCAACCGGTTCGCTCAGACGCGCTCGATGATCTTCTCGCCGAACAGGCCCTGCGGTCTGAACAACAGGAAGATCAGCGCGATGACATAGGCCAGCCAGCTCTCGATGCCGCCGCCGACCAGCGGCCCCCAGTAGATCTCGCCGATCTTCTCGCCGATGCCGATGATCAGCCCGCCGACGATGGCGCCGGGGATCGAGGTGAAGCCGCCGAGGATCAGCACGGGCAGCGCCTTGAAGGCGATGATCTCAAGCGCGAACGAGACGTCCGACCGCGCCCCCCACATGATGCCGGTTGCCAGCGCCACGATGCCGGCGGCGAACCAGACGATGATCCAGATCTGGTCGAGCGAGATGCCGACCGAAAGCGCTGCCTGATGGTCGTCGGCAACCGCGCGCAGCGCCCGGCCGATGCGGGTCTTGTTGAAGAAGATCGCCAGCGCCGTGACCATGATGATGGCGATGACGGCCGCCGCGATATCGATATGCTGGAGAATGACCAGGCCGCCGAGCACGTCAAAGGCCGTCGAGCCGGTCGGCAGGCCCAGTTCCTCGGTGATCATCACCTTCGGATCGCCGCCGAACACGAATTCGCCGAAGCCGATCAGGAAATAGGTGAGTCCGATCGTCGCCATTAGGAGAATGATGTCGGGCTGGTTGACGAGGTGGTGGAAGATCGTCTTCTGCACCGCGACCGCCAGGATGCCCATGATCGCGATCGTCGCGATCAGCGCGATATAGGCCGGCATGCCGAGCGCGTAGAGCCCGACCAGCGACAGCGCGGCGAACACCACCATGATCCCTTGCGCGAAGTTGAACACGCCCGAGGCCTTGAAGATCAGCACGAAGCCGAGCGCGATCAGCGCATAGAGGACGCCGGAAACGAAACCCTCCCACAAGACCTGCAGGAAGAAGTCCGGCAGTTCGACCATCTGGACGAAGGGGTCGATCAGCAGATTGTAAAGAAACTCCATTGCCGCTCCCCCTAGGGCCTTAATGCGAAACGCCGAGATAGGCTTCGATGACGTTCTGGTTGGCCTGCACCTCGGCGGGCAGGCCGTCGGCGATCTTCTCGCCGTGATCGAGCACCACGACTCGGTCCGACAGGTCCATGACGACGCTGATATCGTGCTCGATCAGCGCGATCGTTGTGCCCAGTTGCTGGTTGACGTCGAGGATGAAGCGGCTCATGTCCTCCTTCTCCTCCAGGTTCATGCCGGCCATCGGCTCGTCCAGCAGCAGCAGATCGGGCTCCATGGCGAGCGCGCGGGCAAGCTCGACGCGCTTCTGCAGGCCATAGGGCAGCCGCCCCACGGGCGTCTTGCGGATCGCCTGGATCTCCAGGAAGTCGATGATCTCCTCGACCTTCCGACGGTTTTCCACTTCCTCGCGCGCCGCCGGGCCCCAATGGACGAGTTGCCAGAAGAAGTTGCGATGCATCTTCAGGGTCCGGCCGGCCATGATGTTGTCGAGCGTCGTCATGCCGCGGAACAGCGCGACGTTCTGGAAGGTGCGGGCGATCCCCTGGCTTGCCGCCTCATAGGGCTTCATGCGCCGGCGCTCGGCGCCGCGGAAGGAAATGAGCCCCTCCTGGGGATGGTAGAAGCCGTTGATGACATTCAGCATCGACGTCTTGCCGGCGCCGTTCGGACCGATGATCGCGCGGATCTCGCCCTTCCTGATGTCGAGCGACACGTTGCGGATCGCCCGGACACCGCCGAACGACAGGGTGATGTTGTCGACGGCGAGCAGCGTCTCGCCCGCGCCCGCTTCCTGCTCGGGTGCTCTCATTCGGCTGCCTCCCGGCGCGCGTCCAGGCCGAAGGTTTCCACGTCGACGATTCTGACGTCGGCGCTGATGGCGCCCTTGCGGCCGTCCTCGAAGGTCACCTCGGTCTCGATATGCTGCTGGCTCGACCCGTCATAGAGCGCGGTGATCAGCGGTTCGTATTTCTCCGCGATGAAGCCGCGCCGCACCTTCTGGGTGCGGGTCAGTTCGCCATCGTCGGCATCCAGTTCCTTGTGCAGGATCAGGAAGCGGCGGATCTGCGAGCCGGCGACGCGCGGCTCGCCCGCCAGGTCCTTGTTGACCTCGGCCACATGCGCGGCAAGCATCTCGCAAACCTGATCGAGCCCGGTCAGTTCCTGATAGCTGCCGTAGGAGACATTGTTGCGTTCGGCCCAGTTGCCGACGGCGACCAGATCGATATTGAGCATCGCCGTGACGAAGTCCCGGTCATCGCCGATCGCGACGGCTTCCTTGATGTTGGGGAAGAACTTGAGCTTGTTCTCGATATATTTCGGCGCAAACAGCGTGCCGTCCTTCAGATGGCCGACATCCTTGGCCCGGTCGATGATCCTTAAGTGCCCCTCCTCGTCGAAGAAACCGGCATCGCCGGTCAGGACCCAGCCGTCCTCGGTCTTGGTCGACCGCGTCGCCTCCTCGTTCTTGTAGTAGCCGACGAAGACGCCCGGCGAGCGGTAGAGCACCTCGCCTGAGTCATCGATGCGGATCTCGACCTCCGGCGCCGGCTTGCCGACCGTATCGGCGCGGATCTCCCCGTCGGGCTGGGCGGTGACGAAGACGCTCGCCTCGGTCTGGCCGTAGAGCTGCTTCAGGTTGAGGCCGAGCGAGCGGTAGAAGCGGAAGATCTCCGGCCCGATCGCCTCGCCGGCGGTATAGCCGACCCGCATCCGCGACAGGCCGAGCACGTTTTTCAGCGGCTCGTAGACCAGCAGCCGGCCGATTCCGTAGAGCAGCCGGTCGCCGAAGGACACCGGCTCGCCATTGAGGATCTTCTCGCCCGAACGCCGCGCGACGCCGAGGAAATAGTGGAACATGCCCCGTTTGATCGCGCCGGCATCCTCCATCCGGATCATCACGGTGGTGAGCAGCGTCTCGAAGATGCGCGGCGGGGCGAAGTAGTAGGTCGGGCCGATCTCGCGCAAATCCTGCATCATCGTGTCGGACGATTCCGGGCAGGCGACGCAGAAGCCGCTCCAGTAGCTCTGGGCATAGGAGAACATGTGGTCGCCGACCCAGGCCATCGGCAGATAGGCGAGGATCTCGTCGTCCTCGGTCAGCTTGTCGAACTCGCAGCTCAGCCTGGCGCTGACCACCGTGTTGTCATAGGACAGCATGACGCCCTTGGGCCGGCCGGTGGTGCCGGAGGTATAGAGCATCACGGCGATGTCGGAGCCGGTCGCCTCGGCGATGGACTTGTCCAGCGCGGCGCCGGTCGCGGCATCCGCCTGCAGCGCCTTGCGGCCGTTTTCCTGCACCTCGGCGAAGGGATGCAGGCGCGTGTGGTCGTAGTCCTTCAGGCCCCGATCCTCGTCATAGATGACGTGTTCGAGCACGTCGAGCTCGTCGGACAGCGACAGGATCTTGTCGACCTGCTCCTGATCCTCGACGACAGCGAAGCGGGCCTCGGCGTGCTGCAGCACATAGACCATCTCGGCTGCGACCGCGTCCTGGTAGAGCGGCACGGGCACCGCGCCGAGCGACTGCACCGCGCAGATCGTCCAGTAGAGCCGCGGCCGGTTCGAGCCGATGATCGCGACCTTGTCGCCCTTGGCGACACCAAGCCCGGAGAGCCCCGCCGCGAAGGCGCGGATTTCCTCGCGCACCTCGGCCCAGGTCCAGGTCTGCCAGATGCCGAGATCCTTCTCCCGGATAGCCGGCCGCTCGCCCCAGATCCTGGCGTTGCGATCAAGAAGCTTTGGAAACGTGTCCTCAGCACCCGTGGACGACACGGATTGCGCCATTAAGTGTCCCACCCAGATATCCGCGCCGTTAGGTCAACGCATTTTATTCTGTGACGTTACGGTCAAGCCCGATCGACAATCAAGCGCTTCGAACACGCAATCGTTGCCGCACCCGACCTGCCTCAGGCTCGACCACTTTGCGAGAAACGCGCGTTTAATTCCACTCGATAGTTGACAGACAAGCCGATGAGTCGTCATGTATAGTTGCGGGCTTATTACTTGGCTTGTTAAGTTCATAGTCAGCGGACAGGGGTCTGCCGCTGGTTTCCGCCCTCCAGCATTAGGATTGCCACATCGACAGGGCCCGCCGATCCTTGCAATCCGGCCTTATAACACGCGTGTTCTAGAACCGCCGGGTGACCTGCAGCGTCCCGGCCCAGGCGCCTTGCGCGGATTGAACGCCGGCGACAGCAGGAGCGAGATCGAAATCGCCGAAATCGATTCGCCCGTAATGCACATCGAGCAGGAACTCCGTGCCCTTGACCGGCGTCCACAGGAAATTGGCAAAGCCTTCGAAGCTTGCCGCGTTCAGCACTCCGGGGCGAACGCCCGCCGACGCGCCGGACGCCACCCAGGCCGTGCCCGAAACGCCGTAGTCGGTGTCGCCGTAGCCCGCGCCGATCGTCGTTGCGAAGGTTGGTGTCCAGCGATGCGTGACCGAGGACAGGACCGACCACTTGCGAACCCGGTCAAGGATGCAGTTCTCATTGCCGCAGCGCCCCCACACGACGTTCGTGGCCGACCCGAAGACGTCGATCAGATACTGGCCGGCACCATCGGTATAGTTGGCGATCAGCGTCACATAGCTGCCCTGCCCGGTCGGCAGCGCGTGCTTCAGCCCCAATGACAGCGCATAGCCGATATCGTCGTCGCGAAAGGTCTGGACCTTCTGGCCGCCGATTTTCTGCTCCTCGACGAACCTGTTCTGCGTAAAGCCGGCGGACAGCTGTATGGCGCTCAAGGCATCGCGCTGCCATTTCAGGGCCGCGACGAGATCGGGAACGTTGTTGTCGGCATTGACGACCTTCAGCTTCTTCGCCGCCGGATCCTTGTTCGGGGCATTCGGACCGAAGCCGACGATCGCCGCGGAGGGAGAATCGAAGGCCTGGTCCTCGAGTGCGAGCGCCAGCGAAACGCCGCTGCCGAGCGGATGGGTGTAGCGGATCTGGTTGCGTCGCATCGTGAAGGAATTGTCGCCGACCACCGCGTAAGGGTCGCTGTAGAGCGGCCCGGCTTCGACGAGCGAGAAGGTCGACCAGGTCTTGCCGAACAGCCAGTTGCCGAATTGCAGGTAGCCGTGCCGAAGCGCGAAGGAATCGCCGGTGCGCTGGGTATCGCCGTCAGCCTGCAGTTCGACATAGCCGCGTACCGCACCGTAATCTGTCGCGGTCCAGACATCGAAGATCACCCGCGCCTGCGAATAGGCTTCCGTCAGATTGTCGCGGTAGCCGAAGGTGACATCGGGAACCACGCCGTCCGGCGAGACCGAATAGCCCTGCACCGCCAGATTGCGCACTTCATAGTCGTTGGTACCGATCCAGTTCTTGTCGAGCACCGTGGAGGCCAGGCGGGCATAGCCGCCGAATTTCAGGCACAGATCGGTATCGGGGATCGCGATATGGTCCTGATAGGGCAACGAACCCGGCATGATGCAGGCAACGACCGGATCCCGCTCTGCCAGGGGTGTGCTGATCAGGTCCGCCGCATCGAGTTCACCAGGGACAAGCACTGCGGCGAAAACAAGTCCGCCGGTCCCCAGACAGGTCCGGCCCCGTGCACGGGTCGACCGGCTCGCTCTGGGTCTTGTGATCCGCACGCCGGCTCGCCTCGACTTCCTGCAACAGCACTGACCGGTCTATAGCCGACTGTGATGACAGGAAGCCAAATCGCATGGACGCCACCTGTTTCCCTGCGACGCCCAGCCTATTCGCCATAGTGCAAAAGTCCATCCCGGTCGATGACCGTGATGCCGTCATGCTCGACGCGCACGAGCCCTGCCTGTTCGAGGGTCTTCAGGCTGCGGTTGGTCATCTGGCGCGACAGGCCCGACAACGAGCCGAGTTCCTCCTGGCTGATCTCCAGATGCGAGCCGATATTCGGCGACAGGATCGGATTGAACAGCCAGGCGATGCAGCGGGCGACCCTGGGCGTCGATTCAAACGCCCTGTCATGGCCGAGAAACGCGATGAACTGGCCGAGCCGCTCGTTCAGCTGGGTCACCAGGAAGCGGTTGAAGCCGGTCGAGTTCTCGAACAGCCAGCGAAAGGTCGGACCGCTCATGCAGGCAACCTCGGTGCGGCGCAGCGCGACGATGTCGTATTGGCGGCGCTCGTTCTTGATCACCGACCCCTCGCCGAACCAGCCGCCCGACGTGAGCCCGGTATAGCTGACCGCCTTGCCGCTCGACGTCACCGTGCTCATCTTGACGATGCCCTCGACGATGCCCGCCCAGGCATCGAACCGGTCGCCGCGGTGAAACAGATAGCCGCCGGCATCGATCGTGCGCAGGCTGATGCCGCGCGCGGCCCGCTTAAGTTCGACGTCGGTCAGTTCCTGCGACCAGACCGCGAAACCCCGCAATTGCTCAACGTCGATCACCCGATCCTCACCACACTGCCAAAACCCGACTGCGACCGGATCGAACCGTCCTGAAACCCGCATGAAGCCCGCGCGCCCTGCCGCCGGGAACCATCCGATTCGCCGCTTCTGTCGGGGAAGGTCGAGTATCGCCCCTGCGGCCGGTTCGCTCAAGCGCCGAGGCGCGGCGGATCGGCGCGGGCAAGGGCTTGACCGGCAGCGGAAAATGCGTGTCGAAAACGCGCGGGGCCGCAAGCCGAAACATCCGAATTAGCGCACGGATGACCCGGTCGATTCGATACCGCTAGGCGCCGGCCTGCACCGCGTTGCGATAGGCGATCGGGCTCGTTGCGTAGCGCCGCGAGAACAGCCGGGTCAGATGGGCCTGGTCGCAGAAGCCGCATTGCGCGGCCACCTGCTTCGTCGGCACCGTCGTGTCGCGCAGCAGGCGGCGGGCCCGCTCCAGCCGGCGCTCCAGCACATAGGCATAGGGCGTCGTCCCGGTGGTCCGGCGGAAATAGCGCGAAAACGTGCAGGTGCCCATATTGAGCTCGGCGGCGATCTCGTCGAGCGACAGCGCCCGGTGCAGGCCGGCATCGATGAACGCCTCGACGCGCTTCCTCTGCGTCTCGCTCAGTTGCCCGTGCCGCGGCCGCGCCCGGAAGCTGACATCGGCATAGTTGCGCAGGAGGTGAATGACGAGCTGGCGGGCGACCGATTCCACGTAGAGTTCGCTGCCCATTCCGGTTTCGGTCGCTTCCGCCGCGATGGCGTTGATCGCCATCGTCATCACCTGATCGTCGGTGCGCAGGATATCGGCCAGATCGACCGTCTCGGCGGCCTGGCCCGAGACCTCGGCGACGATATCGGCGACGAAACCCTGGGTCAGGTAGACATGGGTGACCTCGACATCCTCCGTCCAGTGCCAGTGGGAGGTCTGCGACCGGGTCAGCAGCGACACGGCGCCGGGGCCGCAGGTCGCCTTGCTCCACCTGCCGCCGAAGGTCCGCTCCATCGGCGTGACGCCCTGCTGATAGGACACCAGCAGGTAGTCGCGAACCGGCGGAATCTCGACATCCTGGCCAAGATAGGCATAGCGCCGATACGATACCCCGTTCCAGCCGAGCCCCCGGCTGTCGGCCACGATGCGGCCGGGCACGAAGACCGGCAGTTCCTCCGGCGCAATCAGATCCATGACGCTGATGTCCTCCCGCCTCAGCCTTTCCGCCCCAAATTTTCAGCATGGCCGGTTCGATGCCGGCCTTGACAAAGAATTTAGCGGCGGTGCGGCTCGCCTTCAACGAAGGCCCCGACGCGGCCGGTCGTTTGACCGGATCGTTCAAGTAATTTCCGTTTTCGTTCAAACAAATTCCGCAATGCTGCATGCCGTTGCCGGGATGCTCCAAGACCGGGGCCGGGGCGCCTTCCTACCCTTCCTCCATCCACAAGACGGCGGCATCCGTGCGCCCGACCATAAATCAGGAGGAAATATATGAACACTGCACCAACTCGAAACGGATCGGGCCAAAACGGATCAGGATCAAAGGCAAACGGCACGCTCGACGCGCTGATCATCGGCGCCGGCGTCGCAGGCCTCTACCAGCTGCATCAGCTGCGCGCCCAGGGCCTCGCCGTGCGCGCCTATGACAACGCCTCGGGCGTCGGCGGCACCTGGTTCTGGAACCGCTATCCCGGCGCCAAGTTCGATTCCGAATCCTACATCTACCAGTACCTGTTTTCCGAAGGCCTCTACAAGAACTGGACCTGGAGCGAACGCTTCCCCGGCCAGCCGGAAATCGAGCGCTGGATGAACTACATCGCCGACGAACTGGACTTAAGGAAGGATATCCGGTTCGACACCACCATCACCGCTGCCCATTGGAACGAGGACACGCGCCGCTGGACGGTCACCACCGATAGCGGCGAGACCATCGACACCCAGTTCCTGATCACCTGTTGCGGCATGCTGTCGGCCCCGCTCGAGACCGTCTTCGAAGGCCAGGATACCTTCGAGGGCCCGATCTTCCACACCTCGCGCTGGCCGCAGGAGACCGTCGAGCTTGCCGGCAAGCGGGTTGGCGTCGTCGGCGTCGGCGCGACCGGCATCCAGGTGATCCAGACGATCGCCGACAAGGTCGATCACCTCACCGTCTTCGTGCGCACGCCGCAATATGTCCTGCCGATGAAGAACCCGCGCTTCGACAAGGACGGCGCGGCCTACAAGGCCCGGTTCGAGGAGCTCAAGGCCGTCCTGCCGACCACCTTCACCGGCTTCGAATACGATTTCGGCCCGACCTGGGCGGAACTGACGCCCGCCGAGCGGCGCGCGCGGCTGGAAGAGATCCATGCCGACGGGTCACTGAAGCTCTGGCTCGCCTCCTTCGCCGAGATGTTCTTCGACGCCGACATCAACGAGGAAATCTCGGAATTCGTCCGCGAAAAGATGCGCGAGCGGCTGAAGGACAAGCGGCTCTGCGATCTGCTGATCCCGACCGACTACGGCTTCGGCACCCATCGCGTGCCCCTGGAAACGAACTATCTGGAGGCCTATCTGCGGGATAACGTGGAAGCCGTCGGCGTCCGCGACAATCCGATCGCCCGGGTGAGGCCTGAGGGCATCGAGCTTGCCGACGGCACGCTGCACGAGCTCGACGTGATCATCCTGGCGACCGGCTTCGACGCGGGCACCGGCGCGCTCACGCGCATCGACATCCGTGGCCGCGACGACCGGTCGCTGAGGGAGGAATGGGGCAAGGACATCCGCACCATGATGGGCCTGCAGGTGCACGGCTATCCCAACCTGTTCACCACCGCCGTGCCGCTCGCCCCGTCGGCGGCGCTGTGCAACATGACGACCTGCCTGCAGCAGCAGACCGAATGGATCAGCGACTGCATCGCCCATCTGCGCGCCCGCGACGGCGCCGTGATCGAGCCGACCGCCGAAGCCGAGGAGGCCTGGGTGCAGCATCATGACGAGACCGCCAACGCGACGCTGATCTCGAAGACGGACTCCTGGTATCTCGGCTCCAACATCCCCGGCAAGCCGCGCCGCGTCCTGTCCTATACCGGCGGGGTCGGAACCTATCGTCAGAAATGCGCCGAGGTCGCCGAGAACGGTTACACGGGCTTTTCGATCTCGTGATGGACGCCTGCAACAGACAACTTGGGAGGACTTAAATGACCAGCATGCAAGACAGCCTGACGGCGATCCTTGACGGCGCCTCGTCCGGCGCGCCCGCCGAAAGGGTTCCCGGTGTCGTCGCCATGGTGACGGACCGCGAGCGCAATCTGTTCGAGGGCGCGGCCGGCGTCCGCGACCTCGGCACGGGGACCGCGATGACCACCGACACGGTCTTCGCGATCTTTTCGACCACCAAGGCCGTCGGCGGCACGACGGTGATGCAATGCGTCGAGGAGGGCCTGCTCGATCTCGACGCGCCGGCCAGGGATTACGCACCGGAGATCGGCGAGCTACAGGTGCTGGAAGGTTTCGACACCGACGGCAATCCGCGCCTGCGCCCGCCGAAATCCGACATCACCACAAGGCAGTTGATGCTGCACACGGCGGGCTTCGGCTACGACTTCTTCAACGAGCACTACCTGAAGATGGCGACCGACCATGGCCAGCCCTCGGTCGTCACCTGCTCGAAGGCGGCGCTGAAGACGCCGCTCCTGTTCGATCCGGGCGAGAAATGGGAATACGGTACCAATATCGACTGGGCCGGCCAGGTGGTCGAGGGCATCCGCGGCAAGCGGCTCGGCGACGTCATCGCGGAGCGGGTGTTCGAACCGCTCGGCATCACCGACATGGCCTTCAGCCGCACCGACGACATGAAGGCGCACACCGCGACGATCCATGCCCGCGGCGAGGACGGATCGCTTGCGCCGCTGGACTTCGCCCTGCCGGACGATCCGGAGGTCGACATGGCCGGGCACGGGCTCTACGGCTCGGTCGGCGAGTACATGAAGTTCATCCGCATGTGGCTCAATGACGGCATGGGGCCGAACGGCCGGGTGCTGAAACCGGAGACAGTCGCGGCCGCGGTCGCCAACGGGTTGCAGCCGCATCAGCAGGTCGTCATGCTGCCCGGCGTCATTCCGTCTCTGTCCAACGATGCCGAGTTCTTCCCCGGTCTGAAGAAGAGCTGGTCCTATACCTTCATGGTCAACGACGAAACCGCGCCGACCGGCCGTCCCGCCGGCGCCATCGGCTGGGCGGGTCTGGCCAACCTGTTCTACTGGATCGACCGCCAGAACGGCCTCGGCGGCTTCTGGGCAACGCAAATCCTGCCCTTCGGCGATCCGGTCTCGTTCGGCAGCTACCTTGACTTCGAAACCGCCGTCTATGGCAGCATGGCGCAGGCCGACGCGGCCTGACGGCCGCTTTCAACGGGATCTTCCCAACCGCACAGTCAGGGGGACGCATCGCCGTCCCCCTTTTTTCGTTCAGACCGCACAAGGCGCGCGGGCCTGACCTTTACAGGCTCCCGGCCTTGCTCGTATCGTTGCCGGATAGAGACACCGGCTTTTTTAAGACGAGCATTTCGATGAAACTGTTCTCAGCGGTTTTCGCTGTGTTTGCAGGTGCCCTTATCGGCGCCTCCCCGCTCCAGGCCGATACCTTCGATGACGTCGTCGAGCGCGGTTATCTCATCTGCGGCGTCGGGTTTTCCCCGGGCTTTGCGACAGTCGACGACGTGGGCAACTTCACCGGCTTCGATGTCGATATCTGCCGGGCCGTCGCCGCCGCCGTTCTCGGTGACGCCGACAAGGTCGCGTTCAAGCAGCTCACCACCAAGGAGCGCTTCACCGCCCTGCAATCGGGCCAGGTCGATCTGCTGTCGCGCACCACCACCTGGACCTTCACCCGGGATGTCGCGATGGAGGTCAATTTCGCGACCGTGACCTTCTATACCGGCCAGGGCGTCATGGTTCGCGCTGATCTGGGCATCGGTTCGATCGACGAGATGGACGGTGCCAAGTTCTGCATTTCGATCGGCACCACCAGCGAGCCCAACCTGCGCGACTATTTCCGCGCAAACGACATGGAGCTCCGGCTCGAATTCCGCGATACCGCCGAACAGGTCATCGCCGCCTATCAGCGCGAGGAATGCGACGCCTATTCAAACGACGCCTCCGGCCTCGGCGCCTTTCGCAGCGGCATGGCCGATCCCGAAGCCCATGTCATCCTGCCCGAGCTGATTTCCAAGGAGCCGCTGGGCCCGGCCGTCCGCCACGGCGACGATCGCTGGCTCGATATCGTCAAGTGGACGGTCTTCGCGCTCATCCAGGCCGAGGAATCGGGGATCACGTCCGAAAATGTCGAGGCGCTGAAGGCGAGCCAGGATCGCGGCGTGCGGAACCTTCTGGGCTTTTCCGGCCATGTCGAACTGGGGGCCGGGCTGCCGGAGGGCTGGCTCTACGAGGTGATCCGGCAGGTCGGCAACTATGGCGAGATCTACGAGCGCAATGTCGGCCCGCAGACCCCGCGCGGCCTGCCGCGCGGTCTGAATGCGCTTTGGACCGACGGCGGCCTGATGTACGCAATGCCCTTTCGGTAGGAGTGGGCCCTTCCGGTAAGGGGTCCCTTCCGCTGAGCCGGGCTGCTATTCCGCCGCCTGTTTCACCGCGCCGCCATTGCGGAACGTCTCCAGAAGCGCGGCTTCCTCGGCCTTGGCCGTCTCCAGATTGCGCTCCTTGACCGGACCATAGCCGCGGATCTTCTCCGGGATCGCGGCGAGCGCGACCGCCGTCGCGTGATTGTCGGCGTTGAGCTTGCCGATGATCTCGTCGACCAGCGCCTCGTAGTCGCCAATCAGCGCCCGCTCGGTCTTGCGCTCCTCCGACCGGCCGAAGATATCGAACCACGTGCCGCGCAGGCCTTTCAGCGCAGCCAGCACGCCGAAGGCCCGCATCATCCAGGGGCCATAGGCCGTCTTCGCCGGCCGGCCGGTGGCCGGATCCGTCTTGTTGAGCAAGGGCGGGGCGAGATGGAAGGTCAGCTTGTACTTGCCCTCGAAGGTCTCCGCCAGCGCCTTGCGGAAGGTCCCGTCGGTATAGAGCCTGGCGACCTCGTACTCGTCCTTGTAGGCCATCAGCTTGGCGAGATTGCGCGCCACCGCCTCGCTCAGCGCCGCCTCGCCGGGCTTTGCCGCCTCTTCGGCCATCCGAACGCGCTCGACAAGGCCGCGATAGCGCTCCGCATAGGCGGCGTTCTGATAGCCGGTCAGATGCTTGACGCGCCGCTCGATGACGTCTTCCAGGCTGGTCGACAGTTCATGCACCGGATCGGTGCCCCTGGCGGGCTCGACGGCGTCCTCGACGGCCTGCGGATCGATCGCCGCATAACGGCCCCAGCGGAACGCGGCCAGGTTCTGCTTGACCGCGACACCGTTCAGCTCGATCGCCCGTTCCAGCGCCTCGGGCGACAGCGGCAATTGCCCGTGCTGGCAGGCGAAGCCGAGCATGAAGATGTTGCCGAGGATGGCATCCCCCATTAGCGACGTGGCAAGCCCCGTCGCGTCTATCGAATGGACATGGCCCTGACCGGCCTGCGAGCGGATCGCCCGCTTCAGCCGTTCCATCGGCAGGCTGAAGTCGGCATTGCGGGCAAAATCGCTCGGATAGGCGGCATGCGTGTTGAGCACCACCTCGGTGACGCCGGGCTGGACGGCGGCGAGAACTTTTTTCGACCCCACCACGACGATATCGCATCCAAGCACGAGATCAGCCGCCCCCGCCGAGACGCGGATTGCACTGATATCGTCGGGCTTCTCGGCGAGCTTCAGGTGCGTGAGAACCGCCCCGCCCTTCTGCGCCAGGCCCGCCATGTCGATGATGCCGCAGCCCTTGCCCTCAAGATGCGCGGCCATGCCGATCAGCGCGCCGATGGTGACGACGCCGGTGCCGCCGACGCCGGTGACGACGACATCATAGGTGCCGTCGATTTCCGGCAAGACGGGATCCGGCAGGTCCGGCAACGCATCGGCGCCGACGGTCTGGCGCTTGCCGCGCTTCACCGTGCCGCCCTCCACCGTCACGAAGCTCGGGCAGAAGCCCTTGATGCAGGAATAATCCTTGTTGCAGCTCGACTGGTCGATCTTGCGCTTGCGGCCGAATTCGGTGTCGGAGGGCTGGATCGCCACGCAGTTCGACTGCACGCCGCAATCGCCGCAGCCCTCGCAGACCATCTCGTTGATGAAGATGCGCTTGGGCGGATCGGGGAACTGGCCGCGCTTGCGCCGCCGGCGTTTCTCAGCGGCGCAGGTCTGGTCGTAGATCAGCACCGTCAGGCCGGGGATGCCGCGCAAGGTCTTCTGCACGTCCATGATCTCGGAGCGATGATGGATGGTCGTGCCGGCCGGGAATTCGGTTCCCGACGGGTATTTGTCCGGCTCGTCGGTGACGATCACCACCTGTTTGGCGCCTTCGGCGGCGACCTGGGCTGCGATCTGCGGCACCGTCAGCCCGCCCTCGTGGCGCTGGCCGCCGGTCATCGCGACCGCGTCGTTGAACAGGATCTTGTAGGTCATGTTGACGCCGGAGGCGGCCGCCGCCCGGATCGCCAGATAGCCGGAATGGTTGTAGGTGCCGTCGCCGAGATTCTGGAAGACGTGGTCGGTCGTCGAGAACGGTGCCTCGCCGATCCAGTTGGCGCCCTCCCCGCCCATATGGGTGAAGCCCTCGGTGTGGCGCGGCAGGAACTGCGCCATGTAGTGACAGCCGATGCCGGCATAGGCATGGCTGCCGTCCGGCACCACGGTCGAGGAATTGTGCGGGCAGCCGGCACAGAAGGTCGGCATGCGCACGGCGACGTCCTGGGTCTCGCTCAGGACCTTTTGGAACTTGCGCAGTTCGGCAAGCCGTTCCTTGACGCCCGTGTCGGGCGAATGGCGCTCGATGCGCTCGCCGATCGCAATGGCGATATCGTTGGTGTCGAGCGCGCCCTTGGCGGGAAACAGCACCTTGCCCTCCTCGTCGGTCTTGCCGACGACGACGGGCGGATTGGCGATGCCGTAGAGCTGCTCCTTGATCTGGAACTCGATGAGGGAGCGCTTCTCCTCGACCACGATGATCAGGTCGAGCCCTTCGGCGAAGGCCTTCAGGCCGGCCGGCTCGAGCGGCCAGGGGCAGGCCACCTTGTAGATCCGCACGCCGAGCTCGGCCGCCTTCACCTCGTCGATGCCGAGATCCTCAAGCGCGGTGCGCACGTCGAGATAGCTCTTGCCGACCGAGACGATGCCGACCTTCGGCGCCCGCCCGCCTTTCAGGATGACCTGGTCGAGCTTGTTGGCCCTGAGATAGGCAAGCACCGCGTCGCGCTTGTAGTCGACCATGCGCGCTTCCTGGACGAGCGCATGCTCGAACGGCCGGATGTTGAGGCCGCCCGGCGGCATGTCGAAATCATCCGGGATGACGACCTCGACCCGGTCGACCCGACCATCGACGATCGAGGTCGATTCGATGTTGTCCTTGACGCATTTCAGCCCGCACCACGTGCCGGCAAAGCGCGACAGCGCCCAGCCATGGATGCCGTAGTCGAGGATCTCCTGGGCGCCGGCGGGATGCAGCACCGGGATCATCGCGTCCATCATGGCGAATTCGGACGAATGCGCCGTGGTCGACGATTCGCTCAGATGATCGTCGCCCATCAGCGCCAACACGCCGCCGCGCGGCGAGGAGCCGGCCAGATTGGCGTGGCGGAACACGTCGCCGCAGCGGTCGACGCCCGGCCCCTTGCCGTACCAGATGCCGAACACGCCGTCGAACTTGCCCCAGCCGCGCAATTCGGCCTGCTGGGTGCCCCACAGCGCGGTCGCCGCCATGTCCTCGTTGAGGCCCGGCTGGAAGACGATGTCGGAGGCCTCCAGTGTCTTCTTCGCCCGCCCGAAGGTCAGATCGAGGCCGCCCAGCGGCGAGCCGCGATAGCCCGAGACGTAGCCGGCGGTGTTGAAGCCCTCGCGCCGGTCCCGCTCCTTCTGCATCAGGCAGAGCCGCAGCACGGCCTGGGTTCCGGAAACGAAGACCTGATCCTTCGAAAGGTCGAACTTGTCGTCGAGGGTGACGGGCTTGAGCGCCATGAAATCTTCCTCCTGCCGCGCCGCTCGTTCGTATCCGGCGTCGGGGGTTCTGCCGTTGCGCGTAGCGTATACGTCACAGGGTAGGTCAGCAATACTGCCTTACAAGGCCCGGCCACCGGAAAAACGCTGAAAACCGGGCCTTGTTCCGATCTTCGGAACCCTGAGGCGGCGTTCGATCCTAGCGCGATGCGCCGTCGAGGCTCATCAGCGGTCCGTAGAGGTCCGGCCGGCGGTCGCGGAAGATGCCCCAGGCCATCCGGTTGACGGCGATTTCGTCGAGATCGAAGGTCGCGGTCAGGACGGCCTGGCTCTCCCGGTCGGCCTCGGCGACCGTCTGGCCCGCCCAGTCGGCGATGAAGGACGAGCCGTAGAAGGTCAGCGACGTGCCGTTGCGGCCCGCTTCCGTGCCGATGCGGTTGGAGGCGACCAGCGGGATCAGGTTGGCGCCGGCATGGCCGCGCATCACGGTCTGCCAGTGGGCGCTCGAATCCCAGTTCCGCTCGAACAGTTCCGAGCCGATCGCGGTCGGATAGAGCAGCACTTCGGCACCCATCAGCGCCATCGCGCGGGCGGCCTCCGGAAACCACTGGTCCCAGCAGATCCCCGCACCGATGCGCCCGAATTTCGTCTCCCAGACGCGGAACCCCGTGTTGCCGGGATTGAAATAGAATTTCTCCTGATAGCCCGACCCTTGCGGGATATGCGACTTGCGATAGACGCCGAGCATCGACCCGTCCGCATCGACCATGGCCAGCGAGTTGAAGCAGGCCGCATTGGCCCGTTCGAAGAAGCTGACCGGCAGCACGACATTGAGCTCGGCCGCCAGTTCCTGGAAACGGCGGATGGTCGGATGGCCGTCTGCCGGCTTCGCCCGCTCGAAATGCTCGGGCAACTCGTCCTGGCAGAAATAAAGCCCCTCGAACAGTTCCTGGATCAGCACCAGGTTGGCGCCTCTGCCTGCCGCCTCGCGGATCAGGTCCTCGGCCCGGGCGACGTTTTCCGCGACATCATCGCTGCAGGCCATCTGGGTGGCCGCGACCGTTATTTCCCGCATGGTTTTCTGTCCTTTTCGCTTATGCCCGTTCCTGCCGATACGGGGTGGTGGAAAGATCGCGCCGCAGCACCGGCAAGGCAAGCACGAGGAAGCCGATTATCAACACCGCCGCCGAACCGAGCAGCGCATGCGAATAGGTAATGCCGGCGGCGACGAGATAGCCCGCGATCGCCGGAGAGATGATCTGACCGAAGCCGAAGCCGGCCGTCAGGATGCCGACGCCACGCCCGTTGATACTGTTCCGGCCGACCGCCACGGCCATCACCGTGATCGTGATGAAGGTGCTGCCGAACATAATTGCAGACATTATCGCGACCCAGGGTGCCGGACTGATCGCCGGCGCCGCGACGCCGATGATCTGGACCAGGAAGGCAAGCAGCAGCGTCACGCCATAGCCGATCCGGCCGGCGAGCCTGGCCCAGAGCACGGTGGAGAACATACCGCCCAGCCCGACCATCACCCAGACCCAGTCGGCGCCGCCGGAAAAGTCCTGATACTGCTTGACCATCGCCATGATGAAGGTGGCGTAGACGGCATAACCGAGCCCCTCGCAGATATAGGCGAACAGCAGCGGGCCGAACGCGATCGGGCGGGGCTGGCGCAAGGGTCTGCGGCGCGGCGCGGGCTCGCTCTCAAGCTGCGTATCGCGCATGTCGATCAGTATCGGCGGCAACATCACGATGCAGACGAGCGCACCGAGAAACCACATCATATCGACCGACAGGTGCCCGCCCAGATAGATGGCGAGCAGGCCTGAGGAGATGATACCGATCGTCACGCCGGAGAACATCCAGGCGATGCGGCCCGGCTGATCGATCGCCTGCAGCGCCTCGGCGATCACCATCGTTGCCAGGATCATCGCATAGGCGCTGGCGATCCCCGACAGGCCGCGCAGCACGATCCAGACCCCCGTCGAATCGGTAAGCCCCATGCCCGCCGTCGTCGCAACACTCAGCACAATCGCAATCCGGAAGATCAGGATCCGGCGCGGGCCGGGCCGCACGAAGGTCGCAGCGATCGAACCGAGGAGATAGCCGGCATAGTTGGACGAGGCGATCAGCCCGGCGAGGTCGGCGTCAAAGCCATATTCCGCCTGCATGAAGGGCAGGAGCGGTGTGTAGTAGAACCGCCCGACACCCATCACGAGCGCCAATGTCAGCGCGCCGGCAAGAAGGAGCCGGTTGGCGGGCCCCAGCAGCTTCACACGCAGCGTCACGGACTATCCGGCCTGGCCGGCAAGCGGCTCCTGCTGGGTGATGCAATGGATGCCGCCGCCGCCCTCGAAGATCGCGGTGGCCGGCACCGTGACGATCTCGCGGTCGGGAAACAGCCGCGCGAAGATCGTCCGCGTCGCCTCGTCCTGCGGATCGTCGAAGCCGCACAACACGACGCCGCCATTGACGAAGGAGAAGTTCACGTAGGAGCAGGACAGCGGCTCGCCGTTCAGATATTTCTCCTCCGGCGGATCGAGCACGATCACCTCAAGGTCGCGCCCTGCCGCGTCCCGCGAGGACCGCAAGATCGCGATGTTCTCGCGCGCGGTGTCGAAATCGGGATGCTCGGGATCCGGTTGCCCGTGCGCGACCACAACGCCGGGCTTGATGAAGCAGGCAAGCGTGTCGACATGGCCGTCGGTGCCCATCTCGGCGGTGTCGGCGACAAGGCCGCGCGGCAGCCAGATCGCCTTCTGCGTGCCGAGCAGGCGGTGCAGTTCCGCCTCGACCTCCGCGCGCGTCCAGTTCGGATTGCGGTTGCGGTTGAGCTGCACCGTGTCGGTCACCAGCAGCGTTCCCTCGCCGTCGACATGGATGCCGCCACCCTCGTTGACGAGGCGCGAGGCAAAGCGCGTCGCGCCAGCGCGTTCCGCCACGAAGCGGGCGATGTCGGCATCCGCCGCCGTTTCCGGAAAGGCCCGGCCGCCCCAGCCGTTGAAGGTCCAGTCGACCGCGCCCAACTCGCCCTGAGGCCCGATGACGAAGGAGGGGCCGATATCGCGCATCCAGGAATCGCCGAGTTCATGCTCGACGATCTCGATACGGTCGGAGAGATGGCCGCGCGCGGTCTCCCGCTCGCCGGGCGGCACGATCATCACCACCGGCTCGAAGCGGGCGATCGTGTTGGCGACGGCCGCCCAGGCCTCATAGGCACGCTGTTCGCCGATCTCCTCGAAGATCACCGAATAGCACGGCCAGGCCATCCAGGTGCGCCGATGCGGCGTCCATTCGGCGGGCATGCGGAAACCGGTCGGATCTGACATCGATTTTCCTCGTAAGGTCTAGACCCCCTCGGGGATCTAGACGCCCCAGCGCCAGAAGTCCTGCGCTTCCTTTGCGTAGAACCGCGCCAGCACCATGTTGTGCACCTCCGAGGCGCCGTCGACGATCCTCGCGCAGCGGGCATAGCGATAGATCCATTCCAGGATCGTGTCCTTGGAATAGCCGCGCGCGCCGTTGAGCTGGATCGCGACGTCGGCCGCCTTGTGCAGCGTGTCGGCGACATGCACCTTGGCCATCGAGACCTCCTTGCGCGCATAGTCGCCCTGGTCGAGCTTCCAGGCTGCGTTCATCACCAGGAGCCGGCCGATCTGGATGTCGTGGGCCAGTTCGCCCATCTTGAGCTGGACGGATTCGCGGTCGGCAAGCCTGATCCCGAAGCCTTCGCGTGTCGCGGTATACGCGGCGGCGATCTCCATGCAGCGCTTGGCAAGTCCGAGCCAGCGCATGCAATGGGTGAGCCGCGCCGGCCCGAGCCGGATCTGGGTGACCTTCAGCCCGTCGCCGACCTCCATCAGCCGGTCGGAATCGTGGATCTCCAACCCGTCGAACTCCAGTTCGCAGATGCCGCCATGCTCATCCGGCCCCATGTTCTCGATGCGGCGCAGGATACGCCAGCCCGGCTGGTCGCGATGGAACAGGAAGGCGGTGAGATGGCGCCGCTTCTCCTCCGGGTTGTCGTCGGTGCGCGCCATCAGGATGAAGTGCCCGGCGGTGTCGGCCCCGGAAATGAACCATTTCCGCCCGTGCACCACCCACATGTTGCCCTTGCGCTCGGCCCGGGTCAGCATCATGCCGGGATCGGAGCCGCCGCCTGGATGCGGCTCGGTCATCACGAAGGAGGAATTCACCTCGCCGTCGATGATCGGCTGCAGCCACTTGTCCTTCTGGTCTTCCCGCGCCGCCATCGACAGAAGCCGCATGTTGCCGTCGTCGGGCGCCGAGCAGTTAAGGCAGCAGGGGCCGAAGATCGACCGGTTCGCCTCCTCGTAGAAGGCCGCCTGCCCGACCATCGGCAGGCCGAGACCGCCACGCTCCTTCGGCATCTGCGGGGCGTAGATGCCCTCCGCCCGGGCCTTGGCGCGCATTTCGTCGCGCAACGCCATGCGGATGTTCTCGTATTCGTTGTAATTCGCCCGATCGCTTTCCAGCGGAACGATCTCGTCGGCGATAAAGCGCCGCACCTTCAGGCGCAGGGCATCGACCTGCGGATCAAGCGTAAAGTCCATGAGCGCTCCCCATAGGGTCCTGACCCTGTTTTGCCCGAAGCATCGCCGGTCAGGCGAGCCGGTTCAAGCAAAAGGCGCGCATGGCTGCCATCCGGGGGCAGCCATCCGGGGGAATTGGCGGACGGCGCTACAACACCAGCCCGCCGTCGACGACGATCGCCTCACCGGTCAGGAAGGCGCCGGCGTCGGAGGCGAGCAGCAGCAGCGTCCCGTCGAGATCGCCGATCGCGCCGAGCCGCTTCATCGGCACATTCCGCTGGATCATCTGCTGGCCGCGCTCGGTGGCGAAGAAATCGCGATTGATTTCCGTCTCGATATAGCCCGGGCAGATCGCGTTCACCCGGACGTTGGCGCCGGCAAGTTCCAGCGCCATCGCCTGGGTCAGCTTCACCACCCCGGCCTTGGCGACCGCGTAGGCGCTGAGCGTCTTCGACACGGTGAAGGCGATCGCCGAGGCGATGTTGACGATCGATCCGCCGCCATTGGCGCTCATCCGCCGGGCCGCTTCCTGGCCGACATGGAAGACGCCGTCGAGATCGGTGTCGAGCACCTTGCGCCACTGCTCGGCCGTCATCTCGACCACCGTCGCCTCGACGGCCATGCCGGCATTGTTGATGACGATATCGACGGGCCCGAAGGCCTCTTCGGCCGCATCGAAGGCTGCCGGAACCGCAGCCTGGTCGGTCACGTCGAGGGTGACGGCGGCGGCCTGGCCGCCGGCTGCCTCGATCTCCGCCTTCAGCGCTTCCAGCCGCTCAAGCCGCCGCGCCGCGACGACCACCTTCGCGCCGTTTGCCGCAAGCGTCTGCGCAAAGCGCCAGCCGAGCCCGCTCGACGCCCCGGTGACGAGCGCCGTCTTTCCAGCAAGATCGAACAGATCCGCCGCCTTCATTACCGTCATCTTATTCGTCAGCCTCCATACACGACCTTGGGCAGCCAGGTCGCCAGGACCGGCACATACCACAACACGACCAGCGCCAGCACCTGGATGAACACGAAGGGGATGATGCCCTTGTAGATGTCCATCGTCTTGACCGTCGGCGGCGCCACCCCGCGCAGGTAGAACAGCGCGAAGCCGAAGGGCGGCGTCAGGAACGAGGTCTGCAGGTTGACCGCCATCATGATGCCGAGCCAGACCGGGCTCATGGTCGAGCCGTCGGCCATTTCCAGCGTCAGCAGGATCGGCGCGACCAGCGGCACGACCACGAAGACGATTTCCAGGAAGTCGAGGAAGAAGCCGAGCACGAACATCAGCAGCATCACGGCGATCATCGCCCCGAGCGCCCCGCCGGGCAGGCCGGTGAGCGCCGCATGCACCATCTCCTCGCCGCCGAGCCCGCGGAACACCAGGCTGAACAGCGCCGCCCCGATCAGGATGACGAAGACCATCGCGGTGATCTGCGTCGTCGTGCGCATCACCGGAACGAGCACGTCGCCGTGAAACACCCGCCACAGCGAGACCAGCCCGCCATAGGCGAGCACCAGGCACAGCCCGGTCGCGACCCAGATACCGATCCGGTCGCCGGTCGGAATCTCGGTGCGCGCCACTCGCAGGTCGACATAGTTGATCAGGATCAGGAGCGCGATCAGCGACAGGCCGGCCAGATAGACCGGCCACGGCCGGTCCTCGTTCAGCCGGTAGCCGGCGAGCAGGATCGCGCCGACCGCGCCGACGGCGGCGGCTTCCGTCGGGGTCGCGACGCCCGCCAGGATCGAGCCGAGCACGGCGATGATCAGGAGGATAGGCGGCAGCAGCGCGTGCAGCACCTTGCCCAGGCTGACGGAACCGGCTTCGGCTGCCGGC
The DNA here is from genome assembly GCA_028280885.1 of Tepidamorphus sp. GTDB lineage: Bacteria > Pseudomonadota > Alphaproteobacteria > Rhizobiales > Tepidamorphaceae > Microbaculum. The sequence continues at coordinate 48,217 of JANQKY010000100.1, read as the reverse complement.
ATCGGCGGCGAACTCTCCGGCCGGAAGATCGCGACGGCCACCTGATAGAGCATATAGAGGCCGACCAGCATCAGCCCGGGGATCAGCGCGCCGGCGAACAGGTCGCCGACCGACACGGTGTCGGGCGAGAAGATGCCCATGTCGAGTTGCGCCTTCTGATAGGCGTTCGACAGCTGGTCGCCGAGAATGACGAGCACGATCGAGGGCGGGATGATCTGGCCGAGCGTGCCCGAGGCCGCGATCGAGCCGGTGGCGACCCGCGGCGAATAGCCGTAGCGCAGCATCGTCGGCAGCGACAACAGGCCCATCGTCACCACCGTCGCCCCGACGATGCCGGTGGAGGCGGCCAGCAGCGCGCCGACGATGGTGACCGAGATGCCCAGGCCCCCGCGCATCTTGCCGAACAGCCGGCCCATGGTCTCCAGCAGTTCCTCGGCGACCTTGGAGCGCTCCAGCATCACGCCCATGAACACGAACAGCGGCACCGCGATCAGCACCTCGTTGATCATCGTGCCAAAGATGCGCTGCGGGAAGGCCAGGAAGAACGACATGTCGAACACGCCGAGCACGTATCCGATGATGCCGAAGACGAAGGCGACGCCGCTCAGCGTGAAGGCGACCGGAAACCCGGCCAGGAGCGCCACGCAGACGGCGACGAACATCGCGATGTCGAGGAAATGGGCAAGTCCGTGCATGATCGCGTCTCCCGCCCGCTATTTGCCCGACGTCAGGGCGAGGATTTCCTCGTCATCGCCCCGAAGCACGAGGATGGACCGGATCGCCAGCGCCACGCCCTGCAGGCCCATCAGCACCGCGAAGGCGAGGATCGCCGTCTTCTGCAGGAACCGGGCGGGAATGCCGCTGGCCTCCTGGGACCCCTCCAGGATCAGCCAGGACTGCAGCACGTAGGGGAACGCCACCCAGAAGATCAGCACGCAGATCGGGATCAGGAACACGAGCGAGCCGATCAGATTGACCCGCGCCTTCACCTGCGGCCGCGCCTCCCGGTAGAGGATGTCGACGCGCACATGCCCGTCATGCCGCAGCGTATAGGCCGCCCCCAGCATGAACAGGAAGCCGAACATATAGACGATCAGCTCCTGCACCCAGATCGAGCCGATGCCGAAGACGTAGCGGCCGACGACGACCAGGAACTGGACGATGACGATCAACAGGGCGAGCCACGATACCGTCCGCCCGACCCATTCGTTTAGCCCGTCGATCAGGGCCGCGATCCCGCGCATGGATGTCCCCCTCAGGTCCGAGACGCCGGCATTCGTCTGGTTGTATGTCGTCCGGCGTATCGGAGAAACAAAACGGCGCGGTCGGATCGAAGCCCGGCCGCGCCGCCGAATTTATGCGGCGAAGGTCACGATCAGACGCCGAGCACGCGGTCGCGGGCGATCGTGTAGGCCTGCATGGAGATCTTGGTCCAGCCGCCGGCGGCCTGGCGCGCCTTCAGATAGCTTTCATAGACGCGCTTGCCCAGATCGTCGCCGTCGGCGACTTCCGCGACGACCTCTTCGGAGACCGCGCCGAAGGCATCCCAGACCGGCTCGGGGAACTCGCGCAGCTGCACGCCGTGGTCGTTGACCAGCGTTTCCAGCGCGTTGCCGTTATTGGCGACGAATTCCGAGTACATGTAGTTGTTCTCGGCCATGCAGGCATCGGCGATGATCTGCTGATCGGCCTTCGACAGCTTGTCGTAGACGCCCTTGTTCATGCCGACGCCAAGGCTCGAACCCGGCTCGTGGAAGCCCGGCCAGTAGTAGAACTTGACGACCTTGTAGAAGCCGAAGGCCAGGTCGTTCCACGGCCCAACCCACTCGGTGCCGTCGATGGCGCCCGACTGCAGCGCCGGGAAGATCTCGCCGCCCGGCAGCGCCACCACGTTGGCGCCAAGCCGCCGCAGCACCTCGCCGCCCAGGCCCGGCATGCGGAACTTGAGGCCCTTGATGTCCTCGATCGAGTTGATTTCCTTGGCGAACCAGCCGCCCATCTGAACGCCGGTATTGCCGGCCTGGAACGGCTTGATGTTGAACTGCGCGGACAGTTCGTCCCACAGCGCCTGACCGCCCATGTGGTTGACCCAGGCGTCGATCTCCGGCGCGGTCAGGCCCATCGGCACGGCGGTGAAGAAGTTGAACGCCTTGTGCTTGCCCTGCCAGTAGTATTCGGCGCCGTGATACATGTCGGCGGTGCCGGTGGAGACGGCGTCGAAGGATTCGAACGGCGGCACCAGTTCACCGGCGGCGAACAGCTTGACGGTGATACGGCCTTCGGTCGCGGCCGTGATGCGGTCGGCGACGCGCTGCGCGCCGGTGCCCAGGCCGGGGAAGTTCTTCGGCCAGGTCGTCACCATCTTCAGTTCCATGTTGCCCTGTGCGATCGCGGGCGTGGCGAGCGTCGTGGCCGCCGCGGTGGCGGCACCGGCGCCGGCGACGCCGGCTTTCTTCAGGAATGAACGACGATCCATGTAGGTTTCCTCCCTCTGTGGAAAACGACCGCGCCTCTGGTTCGCGATCGCGATTGCGTCTTCTAAGCCCAAATCACCTCCGGCAAGTCAATATCCGAATTGATCCGGACGCTTTTTTACGCGATGCGATGGACTAAAGCGCAGGCGGCATATCAACACAAGAGTGTCGCGTTTTGCCCTCCTGCTCAAAAAGACGGCACGGGTCGCCCGGTCCGGCGCAAGCGTGCCGCCGATTTCGCGCGTAACGCGACAAAGTCAAGTATCCGCATCCGTCATCGCAGGAATGGACCTGCCGCCGGCCCCGGAGAATTGCCTCGGCTGCCGCGCCGGGATATGTGATGAGGGCTCAAGACCAATCCCGCGACTGCAACGGAACGGATCACATGACGTCTGGCATTCGGCGCCCCGATACCGAGGGTTCTAGGACCCGATCTCCCGAAACCGGCCGCCCGGTCGTGGCCGTGCCGGCCGACCTTCGCGCCGCCGACGGCTATCTCTGGCACGCCGTTTCCACGCCCTATCTGGATGCCGTGGTTCAGGTCGCCGGCGCCCAGCCGGTCGTCATCCCCGCCTACGGCGCCGATCTCGACTATGCCCCCCTGCTGCAGGGCATGGACGGCCTGCTGCTGACCGGCAGCCGCTCCAACGTCCATCCGGGCCGCTACGGCGTTAAGCCGACGCCGGCCTACGAGCCCTTCGACGAGGCCCGCGACGCCACCACCCTGCCGCTGATCAGGGCGGCGATCGACGGCGGCATTCCGCTGTTTGCGATCTGCCGGGGATTTCAGGAACTGAACGTTGTCTATGGCGGCACGATCGCCACCGAGATCCAGGACCTTGAGGGACGCCAGGACCACCGCGCGCCGGTGTCCGATGTCCAGGCGGAGCGCTTCGCCCTCCGCCAGACGATCAACATTGCGCCCGGCAGCCGGCTCGCGGGGATCATCGGAACCGACGCCATCAAGGTCAACTCGCTGCACCGCCAGGCGATCGACCGGCTCGGCGCGGGCCTTGAAGTCGAGGGGCGGGCCGAGGACGGCACCATCGAGGCGATCATCGTCAAGGATGCGCCAGGCTACACGATGGGCGTCCAGTGGCACCCCGAATACTGGGCGACGACCGACGATCCCTCGCAAAAGCTGTTCGAGGCCTTCGGCGCGGCGGTCCGCGCCTACCAGGCCCGCCGCCCGGCGATGCGCACGGCGAGCTAAGCAGGGCCGGAGCGCAGCCGCCCTGATGGGGCTAAATCCGGCCAACACATTCGCCGCCTCACTCCCCCATCGCCACGCCCTCGCGGCGCGGATCCGATCCCGCCACGAGGCCATCCTCCTCAACGGCGATCATGTTGATGCCGCTCGTCATCGGCCCGGTGCGGACCTCGTGGCCGAGCGCTTCCATCGCCGCGACCCACGCTTCCACGCCGTTGATCGCCTCGATCTCGAAGGGCCCGTTGCGGCTGGCGAAGTTGAACAGGCCGGCAGCCGCCTGCGGGTCGAGGCCCCAGTCGACATGGGCGACAATCGCCTTGACCACATAGGCGATGATGCGGCTGCCGCCCGGGGAACCGAGCACCATCGCGACCGTGCCGTCGGCGTCGAACACGATCGTCGGCGCCATCGACGAGCGCGGCCGCTTGCCGCCCTCGACGCGGTTGGCGATCGGGCGACCATCGGAATCCTCGGGCGCAAAGGAGAAGTCGGTCAGTTCGTTGTTGAGCAAAAAGCCGTCGACGAACAGCCGCGAGCCGAAGGCGGATTCGATCGAGGCGGTGACTGAAACCGCGTTGCCGTCCTTGTCGACTACCGAGACCTGGGTCGTGCCCGGCGCCTCGCGGCTGCCGTCCTTGCCGGGCGCCGGCGTGATCGTGTCCGGCGGGATGCCCGGCTGCCGCTTGCCGCCGGCCTTCGCCGGATCGATCAGGGCTGCCCGGCTTTCGATATAGGCCGGATCGAGCAGGCCGGCGGGAATGTCGACGAAATCCGGATCGCCGACATAGCGGTTGCGGTCGGCGAAGGCGAGATTTTCCGCTTCGCCGATCAGGTGCAGCGCCTCCGGCGTCGGGGCGTCGCCGAGATCGAAGCCCTCCAGCATCGCCAGCGTCATCGCCACTGCAAGACCGCCCGACGACGGCGGGCCCATGCCGCAGACCCGGTAGCCACGATAGGGGCCGCAGACGGCCGGGCGCTCTACGGCGCGGTAGTTGGCGAGATCATCCGTCGTCATGTCGCCGGGATTGATCCAGGCGTTCTTCACCGTGCCGACGATGTCCTGCGCCGTCTCGCCGCGATAAAAGCCGTCCGGCCCCTGATCGGCGATCCGCTGCAGCGTGTCGGCATAGGCGCGGTTGACCTTGACCCCGCCGAGCAGGGGCGGTGTTCCCGCCGGCGTCAGGAAATACTGCCGCGCCCGCGGCGAAAACGCGTCCGGCCCCATGCGCGCGACCAGGCTCGATAGCCGTGGCGACACGCCGAAGCCGTTCTGGCCGAGCGCGATCGCGTCGTCGAACAGCCGCGCCCAGGGCCGCCTGCCACCCTGGCCATGCGCCTCGTGCAGCATGGCAACGAGCCCCGGCACGCCGACCGACAAGCCGCCGGGCACCATTTGCGGCCAGGGGTTGGGCGTGCCGTCGGTTTTCAGAAACCGCTGCGGGGTGGCATTCGCCGGCGCCGTCTCCCGTCCGTCCCAGGTCGTCAGGCGCTTGGCCTCGTTGTCCCAGCTCAACAGGAAGGCGCCGCCGCCGATCCCTGAGGATTGCGGCTCGACAAGGCCGAGCACCATCAGCGCGGCAATCGCCGCGTCGATCGCGCTGCCGCCGTCCTCAAGCGCCTTCAGCCCCGCCGCTGTCGCCAGCGGATGGCCGGTCGTGACGATCGCCTCGCTCGCCACCACCGGCTTGCGGGCCATTTCGACGGTCGGCGGCTCGGGCGCGGCCTGGCTTAAGGTATCGGCCACGGCCGGTAGGCCGGTGAAAGACAGAAACGAGAGCGCCAGGACGCTTGAAACCAGTCGTGAGGACATTGTTTGATCGCTCGCTTTGAAACGTAAAAACGGATAAGGGCTGTTGCGGCCGGCTGAATACGGTCCAGACCTAAAGCAAGCATAAGAGCCCTGTCGTGACGGACAAGACCGAAGGCACCCTCCTGATCGCCGCCCCGAACGGGGCGCGGCGCGGCAAGGCCGATCATCCGGGCCTGCCGATCACGGCAGACGAGATCGCGGCCGAGGCGGTTCGCTGCCGCGATGCCGGCGCATCCGTGCTGCATCTGCATGTGCGCGACGCGGCGGGCAACCACACGCTCGATGTCGACCGCTACCGCCAGGCGATCGCGGCGGTCGAGGCGGCCGTCGGCGAGGATCTCGTTATCCAGCCGACGACCGAGGCCGTCGGGCAGTACTCGGCGGGCGAACAGATGGATGTCGTGCGGGCGCTGACGCCGGAGGCGGTATCGGTGGCGCTGCGGGAGATCCTGCCGGAGGAGGCAGGCCCCGGGGAGGCCGACGAGTCCGAGGTGGCCGACTTCTTTACCTGGATGGCCGAAACCCGCGTCTGGGCCCAGATCATTCTCTACGATACGGCCGATATCACCCGCTTCATGGCCCTGCACCGCACCGGCTTCTTCGCCGTGTCCCGGCCGAGCGTGCTGCTGGTGCTCGGCCGCTACACCGTCGGGCAGACCTCCGCGCCGGAGGATCTCGATCCGATGCTCGATGCGCTGGCGCCGGTTCGCGCGGAGGTCGACTGGACCGTCTGCGCCTTTGGCGCGCGCGAGCAGGACTGCATCGCCCATGCGATCGGGCTTGGCGGCGGCGGCCGTGTCGGCTTCGAGAACAACCTGCTGCTGCCGAATGGCGACCGCGCGGCCCAGACCGCCGACCTGGTGGCGCTCGCCGCCGAAACGGCGCGGACGCTCGCACGGCCACCGATGAGCGCGGCGACGGTCAGGCAGCGGGTCAACGATTGGTTCTGACGCGCACCGTCCGCTTCAGGCGCTGAGCCGCGCGTCCCGGGCCGCGGCGATGCGTTCCTCGGCGATCCGGTCGGCGATGATCCCCGGCGACACCGCCTCCGCGTCGGCCCGCCTCAGCACCATTGCAAGCGTTTCCTGGATCTGCGAGATCCGCGCCTTCAACTCCTCCCCCGTCAGCGCCTCTGACGCAGGCGCGATCGCGACGACGCCGCCGGCATTCACCAGATAGTCGGGCGCGTAGAGAATGCCGCGATTAAGCAGGGCGGCCCCATCGCCGGGGGTGCGAAGCTGGTTGTTCGCCGCCCCGCAGATGACTTTCGAGCGGATCTCCGGGATCGTCGTGGCGTTCAGCGCGCCACCCAGCGCGCAGGGCGCGAAGACATCGGCCCGCGCCTTGTGGATATCGGCAACCGGCAGCACCGAGGCGCCGTAGAGCGACACGACGCGGCTCACCCGTCCCGGATCGATATCGGCGACGATCAGCCGGGCGCCGTCGGCATGGACGAGGGCGGCAAGCCGCCCGCCGACATGACCGAGGCCCTGGATCGCCACGGTCAGACCGGCCAGCGATTCGCGGCCCAGGCGATGGCGCACGGCCGCCCGCATGCCGCAGAACACGCCCCAGGCGGTATAGGGCGAGGGATCGCCGACGCCCTTGGCGTCGATGCCGCGCACATGCTCGGTGTGGCGGGCGACGATCTCCATGTCGGCCGGCGTGATGCCGACATCCTCGCCGGTGACATAGCCCCCACCGAGCGTCTCGACATGCTTGCCGAAGGCCTCGAACAGGGCTTCCGACTTGCCGCTCTTCGGATTGCCGAGAATGACCGCCTTGCCGCCGCCATTGGGCAGGCCGACAAGCGCGTTCTTGTAGGTCATGCCGCGCGACAGGCGCAGCGCGTCCTCGAGCGCCTCGGTGCGCGTCTCATAGGCCCACATCCGGCAGCCGCCGAGCGCCGGTCCGAGCGCGGTGTCATGCACGGCGATGATCGCGTCGAGGCCGCTTTCGGGATCATGATGGAAGCCGACATGCTCGTGATCGTCGTAGCCGGGGTGATCGGCAACCGACCGATTCGGCTGAAGCTTCTGTCGTGATCCCAGGGACATCGTCGTCGCACTCCTCTTCACATCCTCGTGTGGGCGCCAGACAGCCCGGCGCCGGCAAAGTATCGTTCCTTGAGAGAAATATATCCCGATCAGGCGATCATATTGTCTTCTTATGGAAGGGAGGCCGGGTTAAGCTGTATATATGATCCGAAATTAGGTCTCTTTTAGAAAAATTATTCTCATCAATCGACGCGGTATTTTTGCCACGCCCCTTAAATAGCTGGCCGCCGGCAGCGGGGCGCCGGTTGCCGAATATTAACCCGACGTGATTTCAATTCTCCCCGGGTGTTCGAAAGCGTTGATGAGTTCGTATTGCAGACGACAGCGGGGCATTGCCATGATCCGACCGACCATCAGAGCGATTTCGCGGTTCTTCCTGAGCCTTCTGGCCGTTTCCGCCCTCTGTCTGGCCGTTTCGGCACCGGCTTCGGCGCGCGAAATCGTCGAGACCGGCGATGATCTCGGCTACGGCACGATCACCGTCAAGACATCGGAGCGGAGCCTCTACTACTCGCTGGGCAACGGCAAGGCGATCCGCTATTCGGTGGCGGTCGGCAGTCCGCGCAATCAGTGGTTCGGCAAGACCTGGGTCAGCGAAAAGAAGAAGAATCCGGGCTGGACGCCGACGCAGAGCATGCGCAAGCGCAATCCCTCGCTGCCGCGCTACGTCGCGCCGGGGCCGCGCAATCCGCTCGGCGTCCGCGCGCTCTATCTCGGCTGGACGACCTATCGCATCCACGGCACCAACGCGCCCGGCTCGATTGGCCGGGCGGTCTCCAACGGCTGCATCCGCATGCGCAACGAGGACGTCGTCGATCTGTTCGAGCGTGTCCATATCGGCGCGCCCGTGATTGTCGAACACTGATCGGGGAGCACTGCCCGGCGAGCCGGCCTGCTTGGCGCAGAGCGCGGCGGTTCCCTTGCGAAACCGTAATCATCGGCCGGTGGTCGCGCCTTGCTTTCGCCGCTATAATTTTCTCCAAGTGTCGCGGTTCCATGGGAAGACGCCGTATGCATCCGGGTGCGCTTTTGGTTTGCAGCCGTCGCGGTATCCTGTTCGCGATGAGTCTCGTTACCTGTCTTGCCGCAGGATCGGCGCGCGAAAGCGTGGCCCATCCGCATGTCTGGATCGAGGGGCGCGCCGACGTGCTGTTCGGCCCCGACGGCGCGATCACCGGCATCCGGCAGAGCTGGACCTTCGACGAGATGTACTCCGCCTTCGCCTCGCAGGGGCTCGATTCCGACGGCGACGGCACGCTGAGCCGCGAAGACCTGCAGCCGCTTGCCGAACTGAACCTCGAATCGGTGGCGAAATTCGGCTATTTCACGTCGCTCCAGACCCTCGACGATGCCGAGGGCGCGGATTTCGAGGAACCGGTGGACTACTGGCAGGATTATGACGGCCTGCGGCTGACGCTGCATTTCACCCTGCCGCTGGCCGAGCCGGTCGATCCCAAGGCCGTGAAGACCGTCTTCGACATCTATGACCCAAACTATTATGTCGGTTTTTCGCTCCCCAAGACCGATCCGGTCACCCTGGTCGCGGCGCCGGAAGGCTGCCGGCCGAAGATCGGCAGGGCGAAGGCGCTGAAGAAGGAGATCGCCGAAAAGCTCGCGCAGATCCCCTCAACCGTCCGTGAGTTGCCGCCGGACCTGTTCAACCTTACATCGGGTAACGCAAACAGCATCCGGGTCGCCTGCAAATGAACCGACTGGACCTCAAACGGCTCTGCCTTGGCGCGGCGTTTGTCCTTGCGCCGTCGCTCGCAAGCGGACATCCGCATGTCTGGGTCGACAGTCGCTCCGACATCCTGTTCGACGGCGATGGCCGGATCGACGCGGTGCGCCATAGCTGGACCTTTGACGAGATGTTCTCCGCCTTTGCGACCCAGGGGCTCGATACCGATGGCGACGGTGCCTTCTCGCGCGCCGAACTGCAGCCGCTGGCGCAGGTCAATGTCGAATCGCTGCACGAGTTCGACTACTTCACCTATCTCGGCGTGATCGGGCTCGACGCGGTCCATGGCGCGTTCGCCGATCCGATAGACTACTGGCTCGACTATGACGGCGAGCGGCTGACGCTGAATTTCACCCTGCCGCTCACCGAACCCTTCGATCCGAAGCAGGGCGACACGGCGATCGAGGTTTACGATCCGAGCTTCTTCGTCGACTTCGCGCTGGCCGAGACGGACACCGCCATGCTGGTCGACGCGCCGCAAGGCTGCGGGCTTCAGATCGAGCGGGCACAGGGCTTCGATCCCTCGACGGCTGAGATGCTGTCGCGGATCCCCGCCGATATCCGCGACCTGCCGCCGGAGATCCTGCAGCTCACCGAAGCCAACGCCAACACGATCCGCGTGCAATGCCCGTGACCGGCGATCGCACCCGTTACGGGATTGCCGCGATCCTGGCGATCGCGACGGCCGGCCTGCTGCTGCCCGAGCTTGCCGCGGCCAATCCCTTCGGCGTCGGCCAGCCGGAAGCGACCGTGACGATCCGCTCCGGCCCGCTTGCCGGCGTCTTCGGCTGGATCGCGGTAAAGCAGGCGGAATTCTACAAGGGCCTGTCGGCGCTGGTGCTGGCCTTCCGCAGCGAGCCGGCGGCGGCGTTCGGGCTGATCGGCCTGTCGTTCCTCTATGGGCTGTTCCACGCCGCCGGCCCCGGCCACGGCAAGGTGGTGATCAGCTCCTATCTGGTCGCCACCGGCGAGACGTTCCGGCGCGGCATCGCCCTGGCCTTCCTGTCGGCCTTCGCCCAGGCCATGACCGCGATCGCGCTGGTCTCGGTCCTGACGATCGCGCTGAATGCCACCAGCCTCGTCATGACCCGGGCGACCGGCATGGTCGAGATCGCCAGCTACGTGCTGATCGTGCTGATCGGGCTTCGGCTCGTCTGGGCCAAGGGGCGATCGCTCTTCGCGCGGCCGAAGCCCGTCGTGCTGCAACCGGCAGCCGCCGGCGTCCCCTCCGATCTCGGCGCGGCCGCCGTCCATAGCCATGATCACCACCACCACCATCATCATGACCATGGCGCCTGCGCGACCTGCGGCCATTCGCATGCGCCGGACCCGGCCGATCTCGGCGGCCCGTTCTCGCTGAAGCGGGCCTGGACGGCGGTGCTGGCGGTGGGCCTCAGGCCCTGTACCGGCGCGCTCATCGTGCTGGTCTTCGCCTTCTCGCAAGGCGTTTACGGCGTTGGCGTGGCGGCGACGCTGGCGATGGCGGCGGGCACGGGACTGGCGGTGGCGATCCTCGCCGGCCTGGCGGTCAGCGCGCGCGGCCTTGCCGCCCGGCTTGCCGATGGCGGCAGCGGCTGGGCGATGGGCGGCCTCAGGGCGATCGAGTTCGCGGCCGCCCTCGCCGTCCTGGCCTTCGGCATCCTGCTGCTCGGCGGCGCGCTGCAGGCGCAGGTTTAGAGCACTTTCCGCGTTTAGAGCACTTTCCGCTCAGATAGGGTCGGGCTTTGCGAACCGGGCGTTTGACGCGGCGGGGCAAATCACGGCTCAATGGCGTTCGCCAACCGCTCACCCACCCACCCGTCGAGCAAGCCCCATGACCGAAGACACATCCGCGCAGTGGTACTACGCCCTCGGCAGCGAGCAGCACGGGCCGGTCGGCGAAGACCGGATGCTCGCCATGATGCGCGACGGCACCCTGTGGCCGGAGACGATGGTGTGGACATCCGGCATGGCGGATTGGGGGCCGCTCGGGGAAACTGCGCTTGCCGCCCGGATGCGGGCCTCGGAGGATCCCGACGGACCGCCGCATCCGCCGCCCGACTATGGCGGCGACAGGCTCTACTGGTCGGACGACAGGCCGCTGGTGACGCGTTTCCAGGAGGCGATCGCCAGCTGCCTGTCGAAATACGTCACCTTTTCCGGCCGCGCCAACCGGTACGAATACTGGTACTTTATCCTGTTCGTGATCATCGGGAGCCTTGTGACCTCGGTGATCGACGCGGCGATCTTCGGCGTCGGCGACGAGATCCGTCCGCTGAATGCCATCTGGTCGCTGGCAACGCTGCTGCCCGGCCTTGCCGCGCTCAGCCGCCGCCTGCACGATATCGGCCGGACGGCGTGGTGGATCCTGATCATGTTCGTGCCGCTGGTCGGCTTCATCGTGCTGCTGGTCTTTGCCTGCACGCGCGGCGATGACGGGCCGAACCAGTACGGATAGGCGGTGCCTAGAGCATCGGGCGATAAATTCCGGGATTCAGGCCTCCCGGCCAAGCTCGATCGGCTCGCCATGCGGCGTCGCCCGCGCTGCCCGGTCCCAGGCAGCCTCGCGTTCGGCGCGTTCGGGCTCGGCGATCACGCCCTTGCCGGCAAGCAGGCGCTCGAGCGCCGCCAGCCAGGCCGTGTAATAGGCATCCTCGCCGGTTGCCGCCTCTCCGGCAGCGGCGATTTCGGCGCCCAGCGTCTCGGCCCATTCGGTCCAGGTGAACACGCCGCGGGCGTTCAGCGAAACCGTCATCGCAAAGGCCTGGGCATGCCACGGCTCGGCGAAGACCGGCCCGTCCGCGTCGCGCGGCAGGTCGGGAAGCGCGGCCAGCGCCGCGCCCACCGTGGTATCAGACGCGGTCAAGATAGGGCTCCCAGAGATCGATATGAACGCTGTCGCGGCCGGCCGCCTCCTCGCCCCAGAGTTCGCGGGCGGAAAAGCGCACGGAGTAGAGCCACTGCGGCCGCTCGCCGAGGCCGTGGGCATTGGCGTCGGGAAAGACATGGCAGCCATGCACCCGCGCGATTTCCCCCGTCTTGCCGCGGGCATAGCGCGGCAGCCGCGTGTGTCCTTTAGGATGAATGTTGCGCGCGCGGACGCGGTCGCCGATGGCGAAAGCCGCCGGCTGGTCCGCCGCCCGGTCGGCCGGGCCACCCTTGCCCATCGCCGCGTCGACATCGGCGGCCTTCAGGATGCGGGCGACCGGCTTCGGGTTTCCGGCGACCTCGCCGCTCTGCAATTCCTCGTCGCGGATAAGGCCGTTTTCGCGCAGCAGGTTGACGATGCCGGCATACCAGATCTGGTAGTAGGTCGAACTCAGATATTGCACCGGCGGCAGGCTTTCGCGGGCGTGCCGCGAGGTATCGATGTTCCAGCCGCCCGGCGCCGATGCGGCAAGCGTCAGGGCAAACGCGCGCCGCTCCCATTCGGCATGGAACACCGGCTCGTCGGGCTCCGGGACGACCGGACCGAAATCCTGCATCCCGCCCAGGTCATGCACGCCGTTCATTGCAGCAGCCCCTTCGCGCGCGCCTCGGCCGGCGACAGGGCAAGCCCGGTGCCGATCATCGAATCGCGGGTGACCAGGGCGGCAAGCTGTTCCTCGCTTAAGTCCCTGCTGCCCTCGGGCCGCATCGGGATCACCAGATAGCGGATTTCGGCGGTCGAATCCCAGACGGTGATCTCGGTCGTCTCCGGCAGCGTCACGCCGAAATCGGCGAGCACGCCGCGCGGATCGATCACCGCGCGGGCGCGATAGGGCGGCGACTTGTACCAGACCGGCGGCAGGCCGAGCACGGGCCAGGGATAGCAGGAGCACAGCGTGCAGACGACCATGTTGTGGGTCTGCGGCGTGTTCTCGACCGCGACCATATGCTCGCCCTGGCGGCCGGTGAAGCCGAGCGCGGCGATCGCCGCCGTCGCGTCCTCGCGCAGGGCCTTGAGATAGTCCGGATCGCTCCAGGCCCTGGCGACGACCTGCGCGCCGTTGCGCGGGCCGACCTTGTTCTCGTAGCGGTCGATCAGCGCGTCGAGCGCGTCCGGGTCGACATAGCCCTTCTCGACGAGCAGTGATTCGAGTGTACGGACCCTCAGCGCCGTTTCCGACAGTTCGGATCCCTCATGATCGTGATGATGGTCGTGCGCCAAGCCTTGCCTCCCCGAAAACTGTTTCTCTTCGATCCAATCCTAGACAGACCTGCCGTCGCAGGCCAGAGTCCGGGCGAAGTTAAGTTACGCCACCACAAGGGGGACCTCCATGAAGCTCGACGGGATCAAGGCATGCGTGTTCGATGCCTACGGGACGCTGTTCGACGTGCATGCGCCGGTCGGGCGGGTCGCGGCGAAGCTCGGCGACAAGGCCGATGCCGTCTCCAGGCTGTGGCGCGACAAGCAGCTGCAATACACCTGGCTGCGCAGCCTGATGGGCGCGCATGCCGATTTCGGCATCGTCACCGCCGACGCGCTCGACTACGCGCTTGGCGCCCATGGCATCGCGGATGCCGATCTCCGGGCCGAACTGCTCGAACTCTATATGCGGCTCGACGCCTATCCCGATGCCCGCCGCTGCCTCGCGGCGCTCAAAGGCGACGGCTTCAAGACGGCGATCCTGTCGAACGGCTCGCCGGAGATGCTGGAGGCTGCGACGCGCTCGGCCGGGCTTGCCGATCATCTCGACCATGTCCTGTCGATCGAGGCGGTCGGCATCTACAAGCCCGACATGCGCGTCTATCAGCTCGCCGTCGACGAGATCGGCGTCAATGCGCGCGAGGTCTGCTTCGTCTCGATGAACCCGTGGGATGCCAGCGGCGCTGCCTATTTCGGCTTCCAGGTCTGCCGGCTCAACCGGCTCGGCGTCCCCGGCGACAACCTGCCCGGCGAGATCGCCGCTGAGATAAAGGATCTCGACGGGCTCGCGGCGATTGTGGGGTAGGGGGCGCCGCCCTTAAGGGCGGCTTCGAGAACGCCAGCGGCGCTATCGAACCAGCAAACGGTGCTACCCCGCCGCCGCGATCCGCCCCGCAAGCCCGATCAGCGCGCGGTCGCTGCCCGCCGGCCCGATGATCGACAGCCCGAGCGGACAGCCCTCATGCAGGACGAGCGGTATCGAAACCTGCGGCAGGCCCGAAATGCCGGCGATGCAGGTCATCGTCAGAACGCGGTTGCGGAAAACCTCCAGCGCCGAGACCGGCGTCGCGCAGAGCGGCGCGATGGCCGGCACCGTCGGCAGGATCAGCACCTGGCGTTCCGCCAGCCCGCGCACATGCGCGCGGATGCATGGGCGCAGGCCGAGCGCGCTGGCCTTGGCCGCCTCGTCGCGGCTGACCCGGCGCGCCCACTCGAACCGGTCGCGCACACCCGGACCGAACTGCGGATCACGGCTCTCGATCCAGGAACCGTGCTCACCCCAGATCTCCAGCGCCTGGGTCACGCGGAAGACCTGCAGCCAGTCCTCCAGCCCGTTCGGCGTTTCGGCGAAATCGCCGATTTCAAGCCGGTCAGCCGGTCCGAGCACACGTTCGGCCTGCGCGATCGCCGGGCCCAGCGCGTCGCGGGTCGGCGCATCGATCATCAGGTCAAGCACATCGGTAAGCAGGGTCGGAGACCCGTCGGGGAGATCGGCCGTGTCGTCACCCAGCAAGACGTCGCCGACCCTGGCAAAAATATCCGCATCGCGCGCGAACCAGCCGGCGGTGTCGTAGCCCGGCGCCAGCGGCATGCAGTCAGCCAGCTCGACCCGTCCATGCGTCGTGCGGATGCCATGGAGGCCGCAATAGCTCGCCGGCGCCCGCACCGAGCCACCGGTATCGCTGCCGAGCGCGAAATCGACGAGACCGCAGGACACCGCCGCCGCCGATCCCGACGACGAGCCGCCGGGAATGCGGTCCGGCGCGGCCCCGTTGACCGGTGTCCCGTAGTGGGCGTTCTGGCCCTGCAGCGAAAAGGCCAACTCGTCGGTGATCGTCTTGCCGACGAAGACGCCGCCCGCATCGAGCAGCGCCTGCACGCACGGGGCGGTGCGCATGGCAGGCTCGGCTTCGGCAAGCTTTGCCGGATTGCCGCAACCGGTCGGATAGCCGGCGACGTCGAAGAGATCCTTGATCCCCATGGTCAGGCCGGCGAGCGGCCCCGTCTCGGCCTGGGCGACGGGAACGGGCGAATAGCGCATGAACCCGCTGGAGGGGTCGGTATCCAGAAGCACGGCGGAAGTCCTCAGGTTGCGAATCCGCGCGATACTGCGCGCTATCGCGCCTCTCACGCAACCGCGTCGGGGAAATACTGGTAGAGCCAGGTCTCGCTCAGCGCAGCGTTCTGGTGGCGCAGATAGAGCCGCAGGTCGACCGGCGCCTCGCCTTCGCTGTCCAGATCGAACAGCGCCCGCCAGCGGTCCGTCCCGACGATCGGGTAAGCTGCAATGTTGCCGATACTACCGCGGCTCGCCTCGACGACCGCCTCGACACCGCTGTCGCGGTCGAGGCCTGCGAGGACCGCGCCGGCAAAGTCGATGGCGAACTTGCGCAATCCCGCCGGGCGCGGCTGGCCGGGAATGCCGCCCATGCCGATCCGCGTCGCGATGACGCGAGCCGTCTCGGGCGGATAGGGCGTGTCGGCGAGCCAGTGCAGCCGGTAGGTGAACTGAAACGCCTCGCCGCCACCGACAGGCTCGGCCGGCACCCAGAAGGCTGCGATATTGTCGTGGATCTCGTCGTCGGTCGGGATCTCGACGAGTTGCACCGATCCCGCGCCCCAGTTGCCCTGCGGCTCGACCCAGAGGCTCGCGCGCTTTTCATAGAACACGCCGTCGTCCTGATAGTTCTCGAACTCCCGGTCGCGCTGCATCAGGCCGAAGCCGCGGGGGCTGTCGTCGAGAAAGGCGTTGGTGGTGACGACCGGCGGGTTCGACAGCGGCCGCCAGATCCGCTCGCCGGAACCGGTCCAGATCTCCAGCCCGTCGGAATCGTGGATCTCCGGCCGCCAGTCGCGCGCGTCCTGGCGGTTGGTCTCGGAATACCAGAACATCGAGGTAAGCGGTGCGATGCCGAGCCGCTCGATCGGCCGGCGGGTGAACAGCGCCGCATCGACATGCTGGGTGATTCCTGCTTTTGGCGGCGGGCTGACGATCCGGTAGGCACCGGCGAGGCTCGGTCCGTCGAGCAGCGCATAGATCGTCAGGCCACCATCCTCGATCGGCTCGAGCCAGAATTCGCTAAAGCGCGGAAATTCCTCCGGGCCCGCCGTCGCCGTGTCGACCGCGATCCCGCGCGCCGACAGGCCGAACTGGCCTTCCGGTCCGGCGGTGCGGAAATAGGAGGCGCCGAGCAGGGCAAGCCAGTCGCTCCGGCCGGTCCGGTCGAGAACGCGGAAGCCGGCAAAGCCGATATCGGCGGGCAGGCCGGCTGCGACATGGCCGTCCGGGATCTCGAACAGGTCCGGCGAATAGAGCAGTTCCCGGGCAATGCCGTTTTCCAGCGCGTGCAGCCGGACCGGCGTCTGGAAATAGCGCCCGAGGTGGAACAGGCCGATCTTGGGCCCGTCCGCCTCTTGCCACGGCGAGACCGGCTGGCGCAGGCGGATCGCCTGATGGGCGTCGTAGTCGATCGCGTTCAGCGTCTCGCCGGCACGCACCGGCGAGGCCGCATAGGGTTTCGCCGCAAGCGCCTCGGCACGCCGTTTCAGCGCCGCGTAGGAAAAATCCTCCGCCGGGCCGAATGCCGGCCTGCCCTCGGGCGCCGCCAGGGCGATGCCGGATCCGGCGATGCCGCCGAGCACCGGCAGCGCGCCGGCGGCCAGGCCGGTCCTGATGAGATCGCGGCGGTTCGGGAGACGTCTGTTGCGGTTGTTCATGTGTGGGCGCCTTTTCGTTTCCGCCCCATCTTCCATTCATTCGATGGCCAGACCCGGCGATTTGATCGGAAAGGAAGGTGGAAATTCTAAGGCAGGCATGGCAATCGGGATATCCGCGAATGGAAGACGAGACCGCATGTCCGGACGAAACCGTTTCATGGCCTTGACGGAGCGCCACGTCGCGCGGGTCACCCGCGACGTGCCGTTCACCGGATACAGCCCCGAATTCACCTATTGCACCGACGAGGATTACGACGCGATCGTCCGCGGCCTGATCGACAGCTGCCCGACGCCGGACGATCTGTGGCTGTTCGCCTCCGGCTCGCTGATCTGGAAGCCGGAAACCGACTATCTGGAAAGCCGGATCGGCCGGATCGGCGGCTATCACCGCTCCTTCTGCATGCGCATCATCCAGTATCGGGCGACACCCGACGAGCCCGGCCTGATGATGGCGCTCGACCGGGGCGGCCAGTGCAATGGCGTGGTCTTCCGGCTCGATCCGGAAGCGATGGAGGACCAGCTGCACAAGCTCGCCCGCCGCGAAATGCGCACGATGCCCTCCAACAACACGCCGAAATGGGTAACGGCGGCGACCGACCGGGGCCCGGTCAGGGCGCTCGCCTTCGTCATGAACCGCGCCGGCCCCAGCTATGTCGGCCGCCAGCCGCTGGATCAGACGGTCCGCATGCTCGCCCGCGCCTGCGGCCATGTCGGCTCCTGCGCGGAATATCTCTACAACACGGTCGCCCATCTGGAGGAACTCGGCATCCACGACCGGCACCTGTGGATGCTGCAGGAGCGGGTTGCAGCGCAGATCGCCGAGGATTGCGGGATGGCGGGGGATGAGCGGTGATGGTTTGGTGTCCGAAAGGGGGCTCAAAGGCGCGCGGGCGCTTTCGACGGCATCGACCGACAGCAGCCGCTGACGGGCCCTCACCCGGCCCTTCGGGCCGCCCTCTCCCGCCAAGGGGGAGAGGGTGCGAGTGCATCTGATGGGCCGTGCGGCGGCCGCCACCGTCAGCAGACAGAAAACGCCGATGCCGCAAATGAAGTCGGTGCCAACGTGCCCGATCCGTCCAGCGCGCTCTTACCCTCTCCCCCTTGGCGGGAGAGGGTCGGCCCGAAGGGCCGGGGTGAGGGCGCGTGGCACGGCCGCTCGTCTCGCTGTTCCCAGATCCCGGCTCGTCTTGTCAGCCATCCGGTATGACGACAGGGAAGGAGGACAGTCAGATTGCGCCCCGACCGGCCTAACACCCGCCGCCGGCCTACAACTCCACCCGCCGCAGCCGCAGCGAATTGCCGATGACGCTCACCGACGACAGCGCCATCGCCGCCGCCGCCACCATTGGCGAGAGTAAAAGGCCGAACACCGGGAACAGCACGCCGGCGGCGATCGGCACGCCGGCACTGTTGTAGGCAAAGGCGAAAAACAGGTTCTGGCGGATGTTGCGCATCGTCGCATGGCTCAAGCGCCGCGCCTTGACGATGCCGGTGAGGTCACCCTTCAACAGCGTCACCCCGGCGCTCTCGATCGCCACATCGGTGCCGTGGCCCATGGCGATGCCGATATCGGCGGCCGCGAGCGCCGGCGCGTCGTTCACCCCGTCGCCAGCCATCGCCACCACATGGCCGGCCGCCTGCAGCCTTTCGACGACCGCGCTCTTCTGGTCCGGCATCACCTCAGCCTCGACCTCGTCGATGCCGAGCCTTTCGGCAACCGCCAGCGCCGTCGTCCGGTTGTCGCCCGTCAGCATGACGATGCGCAGGCCGGCGGCATGCAGCGCTTGAATGGCTTCCGGCGTCGTCGGCTTGATCGGATCGGCGATCGCCAGGACGCCGACCGCCCTGCCGTCGACGGCGGCGAAAATCGCGGTCGCCCCGCTTGCCCGCAGTGCCTCGGCGCGGTCGAGGAAAGACCCGACGGCAACGCCATTGTCCTTCATCAGATCCGCCGTGCCGAGCAGGATCGTCCGCCCCTCGACCGTGCCCCTGGCGCCCTTGCCGGCCGGCGCCTCGAAATCGGCGACATCACTCAGGCTCAGGCCCCGGTCCCCGGCCGCCGCGACGATCGCGGCTGCCAGCGGATGCTCGCTTGCCCGCTCGACGCTTGCCGCAAGCCGCAGAAGCTCGGCCTCGTCGATCCCGTCGGTCTCGATCGCCGTCACCGCCGGCTTGCCCTCGGTCAGCGTGCCGGTCTTGTCGCAGACGAGCGTATCGACCTTCTCCATGCGCTCCAGCGCCTCGGCATTCTTGATCAGCACGCCGGCACCCGCCCCGCGCCCGACGCCGACCATGATCGCCATCGGGGTTGCAAGCCCGAGCGCGCAGGGACAGGCGATGATCAGCACGCTGACGGCGGCGACCAGCGCGAAGACGAAGCGCGGCTCCGGGCCGAACACCGACCAGACGATGAAGGCCGTCACCGCCACCGCGATCACCGCCGGCACGAACCAGCCGGCGACCTGGTCGGCCAGCCGCTGTACCGGCGCGCGGCTGCGCTGGGCATCGGCGACCATCTGCACGATACGCGACAGCATGGTGTCGCGGCCGACCTTGTCGGCCCGGATGACGAGCCCGCCCGACTGGTTGACGGTGCCGCCGATGACGGTCGCGCCCTCGGCCTTGGCGACCGGCATCGATTCGCCCGTCACCATCGATTCATCGACCGACGCCCGCCCCTCCAGCACCGTCCCGTCGACGGGCACCTTCTCGCCGGGCCGTACGCGAAGCCGGTCGCCGAGGCCGATATCCTCCAGCGCCACCTCTTCATCACTGCCGTCAGCCCCGATCCGGCGGGCGGTCTTCGGGGCGAGATCGAGCAGCGCCCTGATCGCCCCGCCGGTCTGTTCGCGCGCCCGCAATTCCAGGATCTGGCCAAGCAGCACGAGGACGGTAATGACGGCGGCGGCCTCGAAATAGACCGCGACCGCACCGGCCGAATCCCGGAAGGTGGCGGGAAACAGGCCGGGCGCCACCGTCGCCACGACCGAATAGAGCCAGGCGACGCCTGTGCCGATCGCGATCAGCGTGAACATGTTGAGATTGCGCGAGACGACCGACTGCACCCCGCGCTCGAAGAAGGGAAAGCCACACCACAGCACCACCGGCGTCGCCAGGACCAGCTGCACCCAGTTCGACAGCCCGGTCTCCAGCAGGTGGATGCCGAGCACATGCCCGCCCATCTCGAGGATGAACACCGGCAGGGTCAGCACCAGCCCGATCCAGAACCGTCGGGTGAAATCGACGAGTTCCGGATTGGGCCCGGCCTCCGCCGTCACCATCATCGGCTCCAGCGCCATGCCGCAGATCGGACAGGTGCCGGGGCCCTCCTGCTGGATTTCCGGATGCATCGGGCAGGTATAGAGCGCCCCTTCGACGACCTCCGCCTGTTGGGCCGTTCCGGAGAGATAGCCGTCGGGATCACCGATGAACTTGTCACGGCAGCGACTGGCGCAGAAGTAATAGGTCTCGCCGTCATGGGTCGCCGAGTGCTCGGTGGTCGCCGGGTCGACCTGCATGCCGCAGACCGGGTCGGTGGCGGTCGCCGTCTCGGCGCCGTCGGTTACGTCGTGGCAGGCGGCAGGCTCGCTGGTCATGGGGTTTCTGCAACGCTCGCAATGGTTTGAACGCAGGTTCGGCACCGCCCGAGGCGGTCGCCCCTTGACCACATATACCCCCAAGGGGTATCTGGCAAGCATGCAGGACGACACCAAACAGGCGGTCGGCAAGCGGCTGAGCCGCATCGAGGGACAGGTGCGCGGGCTTGCCCGCATGGTCGCCGACGACCGCTATTGCATCGATATCGTCACCCAGATCGACGCGGTGCGCGGCGCCCTGCGCCGGGTCGAGGAGGAGATCTTGCGCGACCACGTCGCCCACTGCGTCGAGCACGCGATTTCGAGCGGCGACAAGCAGGAGCAGCGCCAGAAGATCGCCGAACTGATGGACGTGCTGGAGCGGTCGGGGCGTTAGGGTTGGCGGTTTGGCGGTGTCCGTAGCCGGTATCGCTTTGACCGGCATCGAGCCGGTTAAAGCGATTGCCCCTCACCCCGACCCTCTCCCGCGAGGGGAGAGGGAGCGATAGCTGCAGGGAATGCGGTTAAATTGATGCGTCTTGCTGTGTGAGAGGCGCTGGAGCCAAACAGCACGGCGGCAGCACTCCCTCCCCCTTGTGGGGGAGGGTCGGGGTGGGGGGTGAGGCACGGTCCGCGCAAGCGGACGAAACGCATCGCGTTTCGAGGGCCGAACGCGCGAGACCCTAGTCGAGCGCCGGACAGCGGTTGCGCCGGTAGGGGACCAGTTTCGAGGGCCGAACGCGCCCGGCCCAAAGCCGAGCGCAGGGCATCGCCCGGCCTCAGGTCGATTTCGGCAGCACCGATTCAACCAGCGCGGCCCAGTAGCCGACGCCATGGGGAATGGCGGCGTCGTTGAAGTCGTAGTCCGGCGTATGGACATTGGCGCCGCCGGTCTCGCCGGGCATGCCGTTGCCGAGCCAGATATAGGCGCCGGGCCGCTCGTTCAGCATGAAAGCGAAATCCTCCGCCCCCATCTTCGGCGCCCCGTCGGTCGAAACGTTGTCGGCGCCGACCACGGCACGGGCGGCATTCGCGGCGATCTCGGTCTCTTCCTCGGTGTTGACAGTCGCCGGGAAGATCCGCTGGAAGTCGACATCGGCCATGGCGTCGAAGGCCATCGCCGTGTTGGTGGCGATCTTGTAGAGCTCCTCCTCGATGAGGTCGCGCACTTCGGGGAGGAAGCTGCGGCAGGTGCCCTTCAGGACCGCCGTCTCCGGGATCACGTTGAAGGCATCGCCGGCCTGGAACATGGTGACCGACAGGACGCCCTCGTGGATCGGATCGACGCGGCGGCTGACCAGCGACTGCAGCGATGTGACGATATGGGCGCCGATCACGACCGGATCGCGCGACACGTGCGGCATCGCGCCATGCCCACCCCGGCCCTTGATGGTGATGACGAACTGGTCGGCGGCCGCCATGCAGGGGCCGGTGCGCATCGACACGCTGCCCACGGGCATGCCCGGCATGTTGTGCATGCCGTAGACGGTCTCGCAGTTGAAGCGCTCGAACAGGCCCTCCTTGACCATCATCTCGCCGCCGCCGAGGCCTTCCTCGGCCGGCTGGAAGATCAGGTAGACGGTGCCGTCGAACTGGTCGCGATTGTCGGCGAGATAGCGCGCCGCGCCCAGCAGCATGGTGGTGTGGCCGTCATGGCCGCAGGCGTGCATCGCCCCCTCGGTCTTGGAGCGATGGCCGAACGTGTTGGCCTCGGTGATCGGCAGGGCGTCCATGTCGGCGCGCAGCCCGATCGCCCGGTTCGATCCGCCGCCGGCGCCGCCCGAGCCCCGCACGACGCCGACCACGCCGGTCTTGGCGATATCGGTATGAACCTCGTCGACGCCATAGGCCCGCAGTTGCTCGGCGACGATGCCGCTCGTGCGGGTTTCCTCAAAGCCGATTTCGGGATGGGCGTGCAGGTCGCGGCGAATGTGCGTGAGGTCGTCAACATAGGGCTTAACGCGGTCGGTAATGGACATTCGCTGTGGTCTCCTGTCGGTCTGGTCGGCTTTCGGACGTAATGCATACGCGTATTTATGCCCCTATACGCCGGAGGCAATGCGAAGACCAGCCCGCGCGGGGCTGTGATTCTGCAAGCCCGCCATGCAGTCAGATCGCTTTCGGCAGAACCGCCTCGACGAGCGCCGTCCAATAGCCGACGCCATAGGGGATCGCCGCGTCGTTGAAATCGTAGTCGGGCGCATGCAGCATCGCCCCGCCGCGCTCGCCGGGCAGGCCGTTGCCCAGCGCAACGAAGCTGCCGGGCCGTGCTTGCAGCATATAGGCGAAATCCTCGCCGCCCATCAGCGGTGCCACATCGTCGATATGTCCGCCCTCCCCGACCACCGCCCGGGCAGCCGTCGCGGCGATTTGCGTTTCGGCCGGGGAGTTGATGCAGGCCGGATAGCCCCGCCGGTAGCGCGTTTCGGCCGTCGTGCCCAGCGCCTTGGCCGTCCGCTCGGCGATCCGCCGCAGGTCGGCCTCCACCATGTCGCGCATCTGCGGCGTGAAGGTCCGGCAGGTGCCGGTCAGCGTCGCGGCCTGCGGAATGACGTCGATGACGTCGCCCGCCGCGACCTTGGCGACCGTCACCACCGCGGCGTGGACCGGATCGGCCCGCCGGCTGACGATCGTCTGCAGCGCGGTGATGATCTGGGCTGCCGTCAGCACCGGATCGCGCGTCAGATGCGGCATCGCCGGATGCCCGGTAACGCCCCGCACGGTGATCGAAAAGGAATCCGTTGCCGCCAGAAACGGACCCGAGCGGGTCCCGATCGCGCCGACCGGCAGGCCGGGCAGGTTGTGCATGCCCCACACCGACTGGCAGTCGAAGCGCTTGAACAGCCCGTCCTGGATCATCACCCGGCCGCCGCCGCCGGCCTCCTCGGCGGGTTGGAAGACCAGATAGACGGTGCCGTCGAAATCGCGGTGCTCGGCAAGATAGCGCGCCGCCCCCAGCAGCATGGTCGTGTGCCCGTCATGGCCGCAGGCATGCATCCGCCCCTCGGTCCTGGAGCGATAGGGAACCGTGCCTGTTTCGGTGATCGGCAGGGCATCCATGTCCGCTCGAAGCGCCATCGCCCGGTTCGAACTGCTCCCTTGTCCCGATCCGGCCCGCACGACGCCGACGACGCCGGTCCGGCCGATGCCCGTATGCACCTCGTCGACACCGTAGTCGCGCAACTTTTGGGCGACGATGCCCGCCGTGCGCGTTTCCTGAAACGCCAGTTCGGGATGGGCGTGCAGGTCATGGCGGATCGCCAGCAGGTCGTCGAGATACGGCTTTGCCCGGTCGGCCAGTGTCATGCGCGTGTCCGGCTCCTCGTCTTAGGCCCGCGTGGCAACCCAAGCGTTAACGTTCGCGCGGGATTGTCAACCGTCCGTTGTCGTGCCTGTCAATCTGGATGTGCAGTTTCCTTAGCCCGGCAACTTTTCTATGCTCCCCCTTGATGATCCCTGGCCAGAAGAGTGTCCGCGTCCTGACCGCTATCCACCGCGTTATTCGTCCCCTCGCCCTTGCTTGCGCCCTATGCTTCCTCGCGGCGGCGACGGCATATGCGCAAGGCTCCGGCAACCCGCTGCGGCCGCCGGCGATGGACAGTCCGCGCGCGACGATCGAATCGCTCAATCGCGAGGTCGAGGAAGCGTTTCGCGCCCGCGACCGCGTCCCCTCGCGCCAGCTCGACGACCTGCTGCTGCAGCGCGGCGTGCGCCTGCTCGACATCGACGACCTGCCACGCGAATTGCAGGCCGATATCGGCGTCGACGCACTGCTGATGCTCTACGAGGTGCTGAGCCGCATCGATCCCGTCCCGCTCGACTGGATCCCGGACGCCCGCCAGGTCGACCGGCAGGACCTTAGCCGCTGGGTCGTGCCGGATACCGACATCGTGCTCGAGGCCATCGACGCGCCGGGCGAGCCGCCGGGCTTCCGCTTCACCCGCCAGACCGTCATCGACGCCCCGCAATTCTACGAGGCCGTCCGCGCCGAGCCGAAACAGCCGGGCTATCTGCCGATCGACGTCTACCAGGTCTTCCGCGTCGGCGTCGGCCCGCTGCTGACCCGGCTGCTCGGCGAGCAGAACCGGCTGTCGACGCCGGACTGGGCGCGCGTCGAGATCCTGTTCGTGCCCGCCTGGAAGCTCGCCGCGGCAACGCTGCTGCATCTCCTGGCGATCGCCGCCGCGGCCGGTGCGTTCTGGGCCGGGCGGCGTCTCAGGCGCGACGGCGAGAGCACGCTGCGCATGGCGCTGCGGGCGATGATCCTGCCGGCCGTGCTGATGGCGCTCAGCGTCCTGCTCGACTGGTCGGTCGACCGGGAATTGCGGCTGCGCGGCCCGCTGCTCGAAATCCTCGAATTCCTGTGGACGGCGACCTTCACGCTCGGCGCCGTGCTGTTCGCCTTCCTGGCGGTGCGCATCGCCGAACATCTGTTCGTGACGCTGGCCCGGCTCAACCGGCGGCCCGCCGACCTGACCGCCGTCAGCCTGGTGTTCCGGATCTTCTCGCTGCTCGCCGCCGTCGGACTGGTGGTGCTGGCGCTGCAGCGCCTCGGCGTGCCGGTCAGCGGCATCATCACCGGCCTCGGCGTCGGCGGCATCGCGGTGGCGCTGGCCGCGCAAAGCTCGCTGCAGAACCTACTCGGCGGCGCCATCCTGCTCACCGACCGGGCCGTCCAGGTCGGCGATTTCTGCCGCATCGGCGGCCATCTCGGCACGCTTGAATCGGTCGGCCTGCGCTCAAGCCGCCTGCGCGGCCTCGACCGCACGCTGATCACCATCCCGAACCACGAATTCGCGTCTGCCAATATCGAGAATTTCGGCAAGCGCGACCAGATGCTGCTCAGGATGCGCATCGGCCTGCGCTACGAGACGACGCCGGACCAGCTTCGCTGCATCCTGGCCGATCTGCGCGCCCTGTTCATCGCCCATCCGCAGGTCTCCGCCGATCCGGCCCGCGCCCGACTGTTCGCCTTTGCCGACAGCGCCTACGAGATCGAGGTCTTCGCCTATATCCGCACCGCGACCTGGGAGGACTATCTCGCCGTTCGCGAGGACCTGCTGCTCCGGATGATCGACATCGTCGCCGAGAACGGTTCCGGCTTCGCCTTTCCCTCGCAGACGCTCTATCTGCGCCGCGACGAACCGCCCGACACCGGTGGCCCGGAGGCGGCGCGCACGCGCGTGAGGCGGTGGCGCGAGAGCGGTTCGCTGCCGTTCCCCGATTTCGAGAGCGGCGAGCGCGGGGAGTTGACCGACACGCTGGCCTATCCGCCGGAGGGATCACCCGAGGGGTCGGCCACGGCGGACGATCGCAAGGCGTAACAGGTACAGCCACCTCCCCCACTACTGTCCGACTTAAGTCCGGAGACGTCGATTAACCGATTGCCGGGCATAGCGTTTTCGGCAAACGACGGTGGTGGGACATGGACTCATTCAACCATCAAGCCGGAGGTCATCAACTCTGACTTCCTCAATGGAAGCGGTGTCCTAGTACCGCCCGCCATTCCCTCTCCGTGTCATTGCCGGGCTTGTCCCCTGGTGTCATTGCCGGGCTTGTCCCGGCAATCCATGAACACAATCGCGTGCGTCTATTCTGACGGCGGTGTTCATGGATGCCCGGAACAAGTCCGGGCATGACAGCGGAGTGGGTGGCCAAGCTGAAAATCAAAGCCCCATCTCCGCTGAACCGGATACCGCCCACCTACCCGGCAAGCCGCGCCGGGTCGAACCGGTGAATGTCGTACAAAAGCCCCAGGAACTGCCCGACCGCGTAGTCGGCCGCCGCCTCCCCTTTCTCAGCCGTCGCGGCCGACGCATCGCCGCAGGCGCCGGTCTCGCTCAGATCCTTCAGCGTCCAGGAAAACGCCATCCGACCATGCCCGCGCAGCACCGCGAATTCGTCGACCATCGAAACGGAAGCCGGCACGAAGTCGCCGCACCGATCCCGCCGCACGAGATCCGGCCGAAGCGCCAGCATCAGCGAGGTCTCGACATCGCCGGCGTGGATGCCGTGGGCGATTTCATCCTCCGGGAACAGCCCGGCGGGATACCCAAGCCGCGCCCAGCTCGTCGCGACCACCAGCATGCGATGGCGAATTCGCAAGGTCCGCCCGGCGATCCCCATCGCCTCGCTGTTGCCGCCGTGGGAGTTCAGGATCACCAGTTTCCGGAGCCCGGCCCGCGCAACACTGTCGCCATAGGCCTCCAGCACGTCGATCAGCGTCCTCGCGTCCAGGCTGAGCGTGCCGGCAAAGCCGTCATGCTCATCGCTCTTGCCAACGGCGAGCGTCGGCAGCACGAGGGCCGGCAGATCGCCGGGAAGCCTGGCAATGGCGTGGTCCAGCAGCCCCTCGCCGATCATCGTATCGGTGCCCGTCGGCAGATGCGGCCCGTGCTGCTCGGTCGCCGCGATCGGCAGGATGGCGATCCAGCCCGATGTATCGGTGTCGAAATCGGCGGTGGTCAGATGCGACCAGTGGCGATGGGGCGGGATCACCAGCCTACCGCTCCAGCGCCAGCTTCGCGCCGAAGCCGACGAAGATCGCGCCGGCGATCCGCATCAGCCAGGCGTGGAACCGCTCATAGACCCGCATCACCGCGCCGCCGGAGCCGAGGATGCCGCACATCCCGTACCACAGCGCCGACATCGACACGATCGTCAGGAAGGCCGCCGCATAGAGGTCAAATCCGGCTCCGGCCGGCACGGCGACGGCAAACAGCGAGGCGGCGAACGCCGCCGTCTTGGCGTTGGCGAGATTGGTGAGCAGGCCGAGCCGGAAGGCGCTTGTCGCCGAGACCGGGGCGGCAGACGGCGCGGCACCGGCGCTGCGCCACATCCGGATACCCATCCAGATCAGATAGCCGCCGCCCAGAAGCTTCACCGCAAGGGCTGCGACCGGGACGGTGGCGAACAGGATCTTGATGCCGAGCAACCCGGCAACGGCCCAGAACGACAGGCCGACGGTGATCCCGGCAACGGTCAGAAGCGCCGCGCGCCGCCCGTGCCGGGCCGCCATGTGCATGGTGACCAGGAAATTGGGCCCCGGCGTCACGACCCCGACCAGCCAGACGGCAGCGAGCGGTCCCAGAACGGCGGTATAGGCGGTCATTGAGATATCCTCCCCTCAGGCCGCCTGCGCGGCGATCGCCTCGATCTCGATCAGGAATTCCGGCCGGGCGAAGCCCGACGCGATCACCAGCGTGGAGGCCGGCGGCGGATCGGCGACATATTGGTCGCGTATGGTCATGTAGCCGTCGAGATAGGCCCGGTCGATCACGAAGGTGTTCAGCCGGACGATGTTATCGAGCGTCATGCCGGCGGAGCCGAGGATCGCGCCGATATTCTCGAAGCACAGCCGGGTCTGGTCCTCGATGCCGGCGGGAATGTCACGGTCCGGATCGATGCCGAGCTGGCCCGAGCAGAACACGTACCGGGCGCCGGGCGCCACCTCGACACCGTGACTGTAATTCGCAAATGGCGGGCAGATGCCCGCGGGCGTGTGATGCGTTAGCATGGGCCTTCCATCGATCCTACTACGACTGCGTTCAACGGAGACGCTAATGACCCGCGCCCGTCGCTGGCAAGACCTGACCACCGTCGATTTCGACAATCTCGATCCCGAAAGCACCGTCGCCGTGCTGCCGGTCGGCGCAATCGAGCAGCATGGACCACACCTGCCGGTCGAAACCGACGCGCTGATCGCCGGGCGCATCGCCGAAGCGGCCGTCGAGGCGGTTCCAGAGCTTCCCGTGCTGTTGTTGCCGCTGATGCCGGTCGGCAAGTCGAACGAGCATATCGACTATCCGGGCACATTGACCTTGCCGGTCGAAACGCTGATTGCGCTATGGCGCGAGATCGGCGAGAGCGTCGCCCGCGCCGGCATCCGCAAGCTTCTGTTCGTCAATGCCCATGGCGGCCAGCCGCAGGTGATGGAGATCGTCGCCCGCGAATTGCGCGTCCGCCGCCAGATGCTCTGCGTCTCCTCGAACTGGTGGCACATGGGCCTGCCCGACGGGCTGATCCCGGCCGAGGAGGAGCGCCACGGCATCCATGGCGGCCTCGTCGAGACGTCGCTCGTCCTGCATCTTCGGCCCGATCTGGTCCGCATGGACAAGGCGGAAGATTTTCAGCCCGTGATGGCGGAGATCGAGGGGGACACCGAGAAGCTCACCTATGTCGGCGGCGTCGGCATCGGCTGGCAGGCCCAGGACATCCATCCAGCCGGCGTCGCCGGCAATGCCGCCGCCGCGACGCCTGAGATCGGCGCGCGGATCTTCGATCACGTCGTTACCGGCTATACCAAGCTGCTCGGCGAAATCACCGCCTATCCCCTGTCGCGCATCAAATCGCGTTGACGCTTTCCCGCACGCCGATCGGAAATCGGCTACACTGCCGCAAGGGAATTGACTGCCGAGACGATACGCAACCGGGAGGGCCTTAACGATGCGGATCTCATGGACAGGCGTCTTCACCGCCGCTCTTGTCGGACTGGCCCTGGCCGCGGCGTCGCCCGCCGATGCCGGTGGGAGTACGGGCGGCTACAGCCCGATCGCCGCGCAAAAGGTCAATTCGCTGACCGTCAAGAACAAATGCGGCTACAAGATCTGGATGCAGCAGCAGAACATCACCGGCGCACCGGACATCGTCAAGATCAAGAAGGGCAAGTCCTACACTTATTCCATCGATCCGGCGGGCGTGCCGTCCGCCCGCGTCTGGCCCAAGGTCGGCTGCGATGGGGATGGCCAGAACTGCGAGATCGGCCAGACCCTGCCGCCCTGCCCCGCGGCGGGCTGCCAGCCGGCAATCGATTCGCTCGTCGAGCCGACCTTCGCCTGCGTCGGCCACGGCTGCGATGTGAGCAAGGCGGTGACGTTCTACGATATCAGCCAGGTCGACGGCTACACCCTGCCCTTCAAGCTGAAGGCGAGCGGCACGGTCGACAATGACGCTTGCGTAAACGTCAACTGCAACCGGTTCTCCAACTCCGCCTGCCCCAAGAAGGCGGACTTAAGCTCTAACGGAAAGTATCCGCAATACAAGAAGGTCAACCTGAAGGCGCGCGACCCGGCGACCAACGACGTCATCGGCTGCTTCTCGCCCTGCGAGAAGCTGACGGCGGGCACCTCGGTCGGCGGCTTCGGCTACAAGGCCGACGACGACCAGGCGATCCTCTATTGCTGCCCGAGCTTCAAGGATGACCCGGACCGCACACAGGCGGTCAAGAAGGCTTGCAAGAAAGGACCCGTGCCCGACAGCGACTACGTCTCCTTCGTGCACAAGGCCTGCCGCAAGAACGCCTATGCCTGGGCCTATGACGACGTCAACGGCAATCACAGCTGCACGGGCTATGTGAAGCTCAAGATGACCGTCTGCCCATAAAGTCCGGCAGCAAGGTCAGACCGGGCTCAGCCGAAGCTCTGCGGGCCGCCGAAATCGCCGACCGGGCTCAGGTGGCTGACGATCCCGGCGTCCTGCGTCCACAGATGCAGGAGGCAGCCCGCCGGCTCGCCGACCCAGGCGACCGGAATGTCGGGCGAAAGCGCAAGCACCACCTGATGCGACGTCGCTGGCGCGGTGACGGCGAGCGTGCCGGCGAAGCGCGTCTGGATGACCCGGTGCACATGGCCCGCCGCCACGAGGCCGACCTGAGGGTGCCGGGCCACCACCTCGGCCAGCGCCGGCGCATCCTCCAGCATGATCTCGTCCATGAAGCCGATCCCGGTCCGGAAGGGCGGGTGATGCAGGAAAATCGCGGTCGGCCGGTCGGGCGCTGCGGCAAGCTCGCAGTTCAGCCAGTCGATCTGCTCGGCGCCGAGCCGGCCCGAATGCACGCCCTTGGCAAGGCTGTCGAGACAGATCAGGCGGACGGGATAGTCGTCGACGACGAAGCGCAGCGGCCCGTCCGCCGGCATCACGCCGGTAAAGGCCAGATGCTCGCGCGTCAGTTCGCGCCGGTCGTGGTTGCCGGGCACCGCGTAGACCGGCATCGGCAACCGCCGCAGCATCCGGGCAAGGCCGGCATACTCCTCCGCCCCGCCGTCATTCACCAGATCGCCCGACAGGATCACCACATCGGGCTGCGGATTGAGCCCGCGAACATGCTCGATCGCAGCGGCGAGCGCCCGGTGCGGATCGACCTGTCCGAACAGTCGGTCTCCCTCCAGCCGATAGTGCAGATCCGATAGTTGCGCGATCAGCATCCCCGTCATCCTCCCAATGAAGCCGCGTTTACGTGATTCGCTGTAATACCCGCTTCGCCGATATACCGTGATGACACTCCGGTGACGGCCGGCACGCGGTTCGATATCGCCTTGCCCGTTTTCTATTGGCCCAGTTTCTCTCCACCCAGTCTGGTCTATCCCGCAATCCTGATGCTAGGGTCCCAAATTGCGCGTCTGCCCGCAAAACAGGCAGGCGAACGAGAAACGCAGGCACGAGGCGACCCGGACAGAAATCGCGCAAGAAACAAAAATCTAAAACGATTCCAAATAGATGTGAATGTTTTCATTGACCGGACCGGCTGGCATGCGGTTTGCTGCCGATCGTCGTCACGGCACGGGGTGGCAAAGGTCGTCACCCGAGGGGAAGCATATGAACGGATCACGCGTCCGACGCCGGCAATTAAGAGGACATCCGGATCGCCCGGGGTCGCAAGGCATGAAGGAGAACTGGGAATGCTGACTAGGTTCAACAGGTCCGTGGCGGCTGCGGCGGTCATCGCGGCATGCGGTTTCGCTGTGCCGGCATCGGCGCTCGATGAGATCAGCTTCGGCACCAACTGGCTGGCCCAGGCCGAGCACGGCGGCTTCTATCAGGCCGTCGCCGACGGCACCTACGAGAAGTACGGCCTCGACGTGACGATCGTGCCGGGCGGGCCGCAGGCCGCCAATCAGGCGCTGCTGATTGCCGGCAAGATCCAGTTCTACATGCAGGGCAACATGCTCTCGCCCTTCGACGCCGCCGAGCAGGACATTCCGGTGATGGAGGTCGCGGCGATCTTCCAAAAGGAGCCGCAGGTCCTGATCGCCCATCCGGGCACCGAGGTCACCACGTTCGAAGATCTCGCCAAGCTGCCGACCCTGTTCCTGTCGAAGGACGGCTATTCCTCCTATTTCCTGTGGATGAAGTCGGCCTATGAGGGCTTCAACGACGCCCAGTACAAGCCCTATACCTACAACTCGGCGCCGTTCATCGCCGACAAGCAGTCCGCGCAGCAGGGTTACATCACGTCGGAACCCTTCGCGATCGAGAAGGAAGCCGGCTGGGCGCCGACCCTGTTCCTGCTCGCCGACTACGGCTTCGACACCTACTCGACCCTGATCGAGGGCATGAAGGACTATGTCGAGGCCAATCCGGACATCACCCAGCGCTTCGTCGAAGCCTCGATCATCGGCTGGAACAACTATCTCTACGGTGACAACACCGCCGCCAACGACCTGATCAAGAAAGACAATCCGGAGATGACCGACGAGCAGATCGAATATTCGATCGGCAAGATGAAGGAATACGGCATCGTCGATTCCGGCGACACGCTGGACAAGGGCATCGGCTGCATGACCGACGAGCGCCAGAAGAGCTTCTACGACAAGATGGTCAAGGCCGGCGTCGTCAAGGACGGCATCGACTACACCTCGGTCTATACGACCGAATTCGTCTGCAAGGGCGTCGGCCTCGATCTCAAGGCCGAACTCCTCAAGAACGACGAGTAGCGTGGCAACGGCATAAGACGGACGATACGCCCGTGTCGTTAAGCACGCACACCGCTGCGGCGGCGGCGCCGGGTGGCGACACCCGGCCCGTCGTCTCGCTCAGCGGCATAAACAAGGTCTTCTCCAACGGCACCGTCGCGCTGCGCGACATGTCGCTGGACATCGCCGCAGGCCAGTTCATCAGCCTGCTCGGTCCGTCGGGCTGCGGCAAGTCGACGGTACTGCGGCTGATCGCCGGCCTTGGCGATCCGACCACCGGCACCATCGACTGGCCCGGGTCGCCCCGCGATTCGGACGGCCAGGGGTCGGACAGCCAGGGGTCGGATGGCCAGGGGTCGGACGGCCAAGGGCCGGATGGCCGCGAGGACCACGAGATCGGCTTCGTCTTCCAGGAGCCGACGCTGATGCCCTGGGCGAGCGTCTTCAAGAATGTCTGGCTGCCGCTGCGGCTCAAGGGCATGTCGAAATCGGCTGCCCGCGACCGCGTCATGGAGACGCTGGATCTCGTTGACCTCGCTGCCTTCGCCGAGGCCTATCCGCGCGAATTGTCGGGCGGCATGAAGATGCGCGTGTCGATCGCCCGCGCGCTCGTCACCCGTCCCAAGCTTCTGCTGATGGACGAGCCCTTCGCGGCGCTCGACGAGATCACCCGCTTCAAGCTCAACAACGATCTCCTGCATCTGTGGGAGAGCTTCGGCTGGACGGTGATCTTCGTCACCCATTCGGTGTTTGAATCGGTCTACCTGTCCGACCGGATCGTGGTGATGGCCGCCCGGCCCGGCCGGGTGGTGGCGGATATGGCGATCGACGCGCCCTATCCGCGCGAGGACGACTTCCGCACCTCGACGACCTATAACGACTACTGCCGCCTGGCCTCGAATGCGCTGGCCGAGGCCATGAACGCGTCCGAGCAGAGCTGATCGGGCGATAGCGGAACACAAAGGCCCACAAGGCGCAGACATGGCCGCGATAGACACCGAAACAGGCGACACGCCCCGCAAACAGGCCGAGCGCGGCGACATGGCGCCCGATCGCGCGGGGACGGCGCCATTACGCGATCACCTAGGCGGGCGCCTCGGGGCGCGCCTCCTGCAGATCGGCATTCCCGCGCTCATGCTGGCGCTGCTGGTGCTGGTCTGGCACTGGTATGTCACCGCCAACGCCGTGCCGCACTACATCATGCCGAGCCCGATCCGGGTGGCACGGGCGATGGTCGAGGACTGGCACATCCTGTTTCCGGCCCTTTTGGTGACGCTGAAGATCACCTTCACCGCGCTCGCCCTGGCGCTCGTCGGCGGCGTCGCGCTGGCGATCCTGCTCATCCAGTCGAAATGGATCGAACTGGCGCTCTACCCCTACGCGGTCATCCTGCAGGTCACGCCGATCGTTGCGATCGCGCCGCTGATCCTGATCTATGCGCCCTCGACGCAGGTCGCCCTGTTGATCTGCGCCTGGATCGTCGCCTTCTTTCCGATCCTGTCGAACACCGTGCAGGGCCTGAAAAGCGTCGATCACAACCTGCTCAACCTGTTCGAGCTCTACGGCGCCTCGCGGCTGGAAACGCTGTTCTTCCTGCGCCTGCCGGCGGCCCTGCCCTATTTCCTGACGGGCCTGAGGATCGGCGGCGGGCTGGCGCTGATCGCAGCCGTCGTCGCCGAATTCGCCGCCGGCTCCGCCGGCGCCGGGTCGGGCCTTGCCTTCCGGCTGCTGGAATCGCAGTTCCGCCTCAACATTCCCCGCCTGTTCGCGGCCCTCATCCTGTTGTCGGTGACCGGCATCCTGATCTTCTTCGCAACGAGCTTCCTGTCGCATCTGCTGCTGCACAAGTGGCACGAGAGCGCGCTCAAGCGCGAGAACTGACGAGCGGCGAAACGAGCTGGGCAACGGATATCGGAGAGACGCTGGTGCAGACGGGATTTGCGACCATACCGGCAACCGGCCCCTATCGCCTCGCCAACGCGACCCTGCCGGCGGCGCTGGTCGACACGGCAAGCGATCTTCCGGCGTCAGGCGACGGTCTCGTCCGGGCGGATATCGAGATAGGCGACGCCCGGATCGCTACGGTCTCGCCGCCCGATGGACATCAAAACAGTGACAAGTCGACCAAACACGTCGTCTTCGATCTCGACGGCGGCATGGTGTGGCCCGGCTTCGTCGACATGCACACCCATATCGACAAGGGCCATATCTGGCCGCGCGCGGCCAATCCCGACGGCACCTTCGACAGGGCGCTTGAGACCGTCCGGGCCGACAGCCAGGCCAACTGGTCGGCCAAGGACGTGGCGCGGCGCATGGACTTCTCGCTGCGCTGCGCCCATGCGCACGGCACGGTGCTTTTGCGCACCCATCTTGATTCGATCGCCCCGCAGCACAGGATTTCCTGGCCGGTCTTCGACGAGATGCGCGCGAAATGGGCCGGCCGGATCGACCTGCAGGCCGTTTCCCTGTTCACGATCGAAAGCGCCGTCGACCCCGCCTATGTGGCCGAAATCACCGCGATGGTAAGCCGCTATTCCGGCGTTCTGGGTTTCGTGACCTACATGGATGCCGCCCTCGATACGGTTCTCGACACGCTGATGCGGGCCGCCGCCGATCATCGGCTCGATCTCGATTTCCATGTCGACGAGACCCAGGACCCCGGCTCCCGGACGCTGCGCCACATCGCCGAGGCGGCGTTACGCAACCGCTTTGACGGCCGGATCGTCGCCGGCCATTGCTGTTCGCTTGCCCGCCAGCCGGACGACGAGGCGCGCCGGACGATCGATTTGGTCGCAGAGGCCGGCATCGCGGTCGTCTCGCTGCCGATGTGCAACCTCTATCTGCAGGATCGCCAGTCCGGCCGCACGCCGCGCTCGCGCGGGACAACCCTGCTGCACGAGCTGCGCGCAGCCGGCGTGCCGGTCGCGGTCGCCAGCGACAATACCCGCGATCCGTTCTACGCCTATGGCGATCTCGATATCATGGAAGTGTTCCGCGAATCGGTGCGCATAGGCCATCTCGATCACCCCTTCGCCAACTGGCCGAAGACGATCGCCGCGACGCCCGCCGACGTGCTTCGCCATCCCGAACGCGGCATGATCCGGCCCGGCGGCGCGGCCGACCTCGTGCTGTTCCGGGCACGCACCTGGACCGAACTGCTCGCCCGCCCGCAATCGGACCGCACCGTTCTGCGCGCCGGCCGGCCGATCGACCGGACCCTGCCCGACTATCGCGAACTCGATGATCTGTTCTGAAGACGCAAAGCCCGAGGGAGAGGCCCGATGAGAGATATCGCAGCGCTCAAGGCGGCACTCGCCGATCTCAAGATCGAGGACAATCCGGCGCTGGTGAAGCAGAAGAGCCGCGATTTCTACTGGTACAGCCCCGTTTTGAAGCGGCAGTTAGACGACGTCACGGCCGACCTGATCGTCACGCCGCAGGACGAGGCGGAGGTCATCCACGTCGTGAAGACCTGCTACGCCATGGAGATACCGGTGACCGTGCGCGGCTGCGGCACCGGCAATTACGGCCAGGCGATGCCGCTGTCGGGCGGCGTCGTGCTCAACCTCGCCGAGATGAACCGGGTCCTCGAGATCGGCCCCGGCCGGGTCCGCTGCGAGCCCGGCGCGATCATCCACCGGATCGACGAGCAGGTGCGGGCGGAATCGGGCCAGGAACTCAGGATGTTTCCCTCCACCGCCAAGACCGCCTCGATCGGCGGCTTCATTGCCGGCGGCTCGGGCGGCGTCGGCTCGATCCGCTGGGGCGGCCTGCGCGATCTGGGCAACGTGCTGCGCCTGCGCGTCGTCACCATGGAGGAGACCCCGCGCGTCCTCGAACTGGATGGCTGGGACCTGCAGAAGGTCAGCCACGCCTATGGCACCAACGGTATCATCACCGAGGTCGAGATGCCGCTGACGGCGGCCTATGACTGGGTCGACGTGATCGTCGGCTTCGACGATTTCGCCGACGCCGCCCGCTACGGCAACGACATCGGCACCCATGACGGGCTGCTGGTCAAGCTGGTCTCGCCGATCGCGGCGCCGATCCCGCAGGACTATTTCCTGCGCCACCGCAAGTTTGTCAAAGACGGCCAGAGCGTCTGCCTGGTGATGGTGGCGCCGCATGCCGTCGACCCGCTCATGGCCTTCACCGCCCGCGGCAGGGGCGAGGTGCTGTTTCGCTCCGATACCGCCGAGGATCTGAAAGGATTGCCGCCCGCCTACGAACTGTCCTGGAACCACACCACGCTCCGGGGCCTGAGGATCGATCCCGACATCACCTACCTGCAGGTGCTCTATCCCTTTCCCGACCAGCTCGATCTCGTCGACAAGGTGCACGCCCGCTTCGGCGACGAGGTCAAGGCGCATCTCGAATTCGTCCGCTTCGACGGCAACGTCACCTGTTTCGGCCTGCCGATCGTCCGGTTCACCACCGAGGAACGGCTCGAAGAGATCATGCGGATCCACGAGGAGATGGGTTGCCCGATCTTCAACCCGCACCGCTACACGCTCGAGGAGGGCGGCATGAAGCAGACCGACGCGGTCCAGCTCGCCTTCAAGCGCGAGGCCGATCCGCGCGGCCTTCTCAATCCCGGCAAGATGATCGCCTGGGAGGAGCCCGATTTCGACTACGCATCGAATCAGACATACCTGTTTCCCGGCCTACAATAAGCCGGATCAACACACCTTTTGGGGGCTTGCTTGATGCGCCTGCTCGTTCTCTACGCCCACCCGGTCGAAACGAGTTTCTGCGCCGCATTGCATGACCGGGCGGTCGCCGCGCTGCGCGAGGCCGGACACACGGTCGACGACTGCGATCTCTATGCCGAGGGTTTCGAGCCGCGCCTGTCGCGCGCCGAGCGGCTCGGCTACCATGATACGCCGGCCAACCGGGCCCCGGTCGCAGGCGATGTCGACCGGCTGGCGGCGGCCGACGGGCTCGTCCTCGTCTTCCCGGTGTGGAATTTCGGCTTTCCGGCAATCCTCAAGGGCTATTTCGACCGGGTCTTCCTGCCCGGCGTCTCCTTCGTTATGCGCGACGGCCTGGTGCGCCCCAATCTGATGAACCTCCGCAGTCTGACGGCGGTCGCCACATATGGCGGCACACGCTGGCAGGCGATGCTGGCCGGCGATCCGCCGCGCCGCATCGTCACCCGGGTGCTGCGCGGCATCGCGCCGCGCGCCCGGGTCCGGTATCTGGCGCTTTATGACATGAACCGCGCCGACAGCGCCCGCCGATCGGCCTTCCTGGAGACCGTCGGCAAGACCCTGGGAGCCGTGTCGTGAAGATCCTCATCGTCTATTGCCACCCCTGCGAGGAAAGCTTCAACCACGCGGTCATGGAGACGGCGCGCGGCGCGCTGGGGCAGGCCGGTCACGACGTTCGCCTGATCGACCTCTACGCGATGGGCTTCGATCCGGCGATGGGCGCCCGGGAGCGCCGCGACTATCACACGCCCGGCGTGAACGAACGGCCGATCGCCGACCATCTGGAACTGGTCACCTGGGCGGAGGGAATCGTTTTCGTCTACCCGACCTGGTGGTTCGGTTTGCCGGCCATGCTGAAGGGCTGGTGCGACCGGGTCTTCGTGCCGCACAGCACCTTCGAGATGCCGACCGCGACCCAGCCGATGCGGCCGCGCCTGACCCATATCCGGCACCTTTGCGTGATAACTACCTGTGGGGCAACCTGGTGGATTTCGAAATTTGTCGGCGAACCGGGCCGGCGAACGATCCTGCGCGGCCTGCGCTACCTATGTCACCCGAAATGCAGGACAAATTATCTAGCTCACTACAAAATGGACACCTCGACGGAGGCGAGCCGGGCGCGGTTCCTGACGCGAGTTGAGCGGCTTGCCGGAGTTATCGCTTGAATTGTCAACGTTTCGCTGTAGGCTTTGCAGCCTCACTGCCACGTTGGCTAACTGTAACTCAGGGAGTTGGGGGACTTCCTTACTATGAAGAAATGGTACGAAGACTCCGTCGGGCTGCACCTTACCCGTGCCGCTCGGCTGCACAGGGCACGCGCCCATTCCATGCTCGGAGAGATCGGAATTCATCCGGGCCAGGAAAACGTGCTTCAGGTCCTGCTTGAAGACGATGGTCAGCCGATGACGATGCTGGCCGCCGCCTTGAAGGTGAAACCGCCGACGGTCACCAAGATGGTGTCCCGCATGGCGGCCCAGGGCATGGTTCGGCGCATTGCATCGGAGACCGATGCACGCAGCGCGCGGGTGTTTCTGACCGATGAAGGTCGCTCCCGCGGGATCGAGCTCAAGAAACGCTGGAAGAAGCTTGAGCAGATCACGACCGAGAAGGTTCCCGAAAAGGACAGGCGCAAGCTGTTGAAGCTGCTGCTTGCGGTGGAGGCGTCTCTGGACGCCGATGCCGCCGAGCCGACGGCCTCCGACAGCGTCGAAACGCCGGTCCTCGACGAGGACGCCGCCTAGCATCGTCGCCTTCCGGCCGGATTCGCCAAGAGGATTCGCCAGAAGGATTCGCCAGTTGGTGTCGATCGACGGTCCCGACCGCCCGGCATGATTGCGGGGCAGTGGTCTT
This sequence comes from Tepidamorphus sp., assembly GCA_028280885.1. Classification (GTDB taxonomy): domain Bacteria; phylum Pseudomonadota; class Alphaproteobacteria; order Rhizobiales; family Tepidamorphaceae; genus Microbaculum. Next base: position 9,278 of record JANQKY010000100.1, on the reverse strand, counting down.
CTGCGCTACATCACCCCGGAACATCCGGGAGAAGCGGGGCAGGAGGATCAGGAGTCGTGCTTAGGACGGTCGCGTCGTTCGATCGAATCGGCGAGGAAAACGCGTTTGCGGTACTGGCGCGGGCGACCGATCTCGCTCGCGCCGGCCGTGACATCATCAATCTGGGGATCGGCCAGCCTGATTTCCTGACGCCGCCGCATGTCGTGAGCGCGGCGACGCAGGCGTTGCAGGAGGGCCATCACGGATACACGCCGGCAGCCGGCATACTGCCGCTGCGCGAGGCCGTTTGCGCCGATATCGACCGGCGCCTCGGCATCGAGGTCGGCCCTGATTCGGTTCTGATCGTTCCCGGCGGCAAGGTCACCATGTTCATGGCGATCCTGATGTTCGGCGAGCCGGGCGCCGAGATCCTCTATCCCGATCCGGGCTTTCCGATCTACCGCTCGATGATCGAATTCACCGGCGCGACGCCGGTGCCGATCCCGATTCGCGAGGAAAACGACTTCGCCTTCTCGGCTGCCGAAACGCTGTCGCTGATCACCCCGGCGACCCGGCTGGTGATCGTCAACAGCCCGGCCAATCCGACCGGCGGCGTCACCCCGAAAGCGGAGATCGACACCCTCGTCGAAGGGCTTGCCCGCCACCCCGGTGTCGCCATCCTGTCCGACGAGATCTACGGGCAGATGACCTATGATGGCCTTGCCCACCAGACGCTGCTCGCCTATCCGCAGATCCGCGATCGGCTGATCCTGCTCGACGGCTGGTCGAAGACCTATGCGATGACCGGCTGGCGGCTGGGCTATTCGATCTGGCCCGACGCGCTCTACGACAAGGCCCGCAAGCTTGCCGTCAATTCCTTTTCCTGCGTCAACGCGGCAACGCAGTTTGCCGGCATCGCGGCGCTTGAGGGGCCGCAGGACGAGGTCCATGCGATGGTCGCCGAATTCGACCGCCGCAGGCGCGTGGTGGTGGAGGGCATGAACGCCCTGCCCGGCATCACCTGCCGCACGCCGAAGGGCGCCTTCTACGCCTTTCCGAACATCGCCGGGACCGGCTGGGCGGCCAAGGAACTCGCCTCCGCCCTGCTCGAGGAGGCCGGGGTGGCCGTCATCGGCGGGCCGGATTTCGGCATTCTCGGCGAGGGCTATATCCGCCTGTCCTACGCCAATTCGACGGAAAACATCCAAAAGGCAATCACCCGCATCGCCGACTTCCTGGCCGCCAACCCGCGCTAGCCCAACCCGCTCCAGCCCTGCTTCAAGCCGGCTGGTGCTCGGCGCAGATCTCGTTGGCCTGGGCGGCCGATACCGGCTCGTCCCACAGGGCGCAGCGATGCGGCAGCCCGCCCGGCGCATCGGCCTGGAAATGCCGGCACGTGCGGCATTGCCCGTAGCTGCGCTGGGCGCACGCATCCTGAACGATCCGCAACAGCCCGTTCAGCGTCTCGCGCACGGCATCTGCGCTGCCTGACCGGTCCTGGTCCACAAGCCGGCACATCGCCGTCTCGATGGCCTCGGTCGGATCCCGGCGCAGAAGGTCGCGGCCGCGGCCTGTCACCTTGATCGACAGCGCCCGCCCCTGCCCGGGCCGGAACGCCTTGCGGACCAGCCCCTTTCGCTCAAGCGCGGTGACCGTCTGGGAAACGGTGCCCTTGGTCGTTCCAAGAAAGCCGGCGAGCGCGGTCGGCGTATTGGACCGGGCATTGCAGCGGGCCAGATAGCGCAGAGCCTCCCACTGGGCGGGATTGAGATTGTCGGCATAGCCGCGCAGTCGGACGGATCGGCCGAGCCGTTCGATCAGATCGACGATCCGCGCCGGCGTAGGATGGCTGGTCATGACGCTCCTGCTCCGCTCATCGGCACGTTCACCACCGGTCATGATGCGACGTTTTCAGACCGATGACATTGAGCAAGCGCAACTTTGCATTGGTGCCTGCCGCGACCGGCACCACGCCCGGCTGCGCTCAGGACCGCGCCTGCCGATAGGCGCGCGGCGACTGGCCGAACGCCTGGCGGAAGGCCCGGCTGGCATGGGCGGAATCGGCGAATCCCCAGCGCAGGGCGATGTCGGTAATCGATGTCGCATCGAGACGCGGGTCGTCAAGATCGCGCCGCATCCGCGCAAGCCGCCGGCCGCGAATATGCGCCGACAGCGTGGTGCCGCCGGCGAACACCATGTGCAGATAGCGTGGCGTGATGTCGAAAGCGGCCGCGATTGATTTCGGCGTCAGGTCGGGATCCTCGAGCCGGTCCTCGACATGGCGCAGAACCCGTTCGCGCAGATCGCCGCCGCCCTTCGGATCGGCTGACGGCGCAAGCAGCCGCCCGAGGAGATCGACGGCGAAATCGGCCGCCAGCGGTCCGTCGGCAGCCGGAATCTGATCGCCATGGCGTCCGAGGCCGACGACATGCCGGAACAGCAGCGCGCCGACGCCGGAGCGCCCGTCAAGCGGACTGGCACCCCGGATGCCAGCCGCCGGGCCTGCGCGACTGATCGCCCGGTCGATCGCCTGCCGGGGGATCAGCAGCGTCATCTTGCGCAGCGGCTTCACGACCTCGAAATCGAGCGGCGCGCCGGCATCCCACAACAGCATGTCGCCGGCGCCAAGCCGGACCGACCGGTCGCCCTGCCGGACATGCTCACGGCCGGAGAGGACAAGCAGCAGGCCCATATAATCACCATCCGTCGCGGCGATCTCGGCCCGCGTCCGCGACCCGCGCAATGGTCCGCTTTCGCAGGCGATGACGGTCGCGTTGCCGAGCCCGTGCCACCGCATCCGGCAGGAATAGGCATCGCGGTCACCGAGCCGCAACGCCCAGGGTAGATGCACCGCGTTCAGCATCGCGTGCGCCGCCGCCGCCCGCAGGCCGGCGGGAAGCGGATCGGTCGACCAGACCCCGGCCTGCCTCGTCTCGGTCCTCAAGCCATCCTCCTTCGCCCCAACCGCCATCTGCCCGCCATCGGCGCGGCGATGCTATCACAGACGCACTTCCCTCCTGAACAAGTCGCTTCCCTGTGGTGCAAGCAGGCGGCGGGCCGGCGCCGCTAGCCTTGCCGGCACCTTGGGACAAGACCAGGAACGGGAGAAACGCCATGCGGCGCGATATCGAATTCAATACCGAAGACGGCACGACCCTGCGCGGCTGGCACTATGCCGCCCGCAACGCCGACGGATCCGTAACCGAGGGGCCGTCCCCGACGGTCATCATGGCGCACGGCTTCACGGCGACGCGCGAGATCTTCCTCGACGATTTCGCAGACGTCTTCGCCGCCGCCGGCCTCGGCGTCATCGTCTACGACCATCGCGGCTTCGGTGTCAGCGACGGCGAACCGCGCAGCCACGCCGATCCCTGGGCGCAGATCAACGGCTATCGCGACTGCATCACCTGGGCCAGCGAACAGCCCGATGTCGACGCCGATCGTATCGGCATCTGGGGGTCGAGCTATGCCGGCGGCCATGTGCTCGTCGTCGCAGCGCTCGACCGCAGGGTCAAATGCGTGGTCTCGCAGGTGCCTTTGACCTATGGCCTGGAGACCGCGCGGCGGCTCATTCGCGGCGATGTGTGGGCCGGCCTGCGCGCAGCCTTCGACGCCGACCGGGCCGCCCGCGCGCGCGGCGAATCAGGCGCGATGATGCCGGTCACCGCCCCGGAAGGCGAGCCCTGCGCCCTGCCGACAGCCGACACCTACGCATTCTTCACCGAGTTCGAGGCCTCACGCGAGACCAATTGGAAGAACGAGGTGACGCTGCATTCGATCGAGATGTTCACCGAATACGAGCCGGCCCGCTATATCGACCGGATCGCGCCGACGCCGCTGCTGGTGGTCGTGGCGGAAGGCGATCACCTGACGCCCTTCGACCTGACCGCGAAGGCCTATGAGGAGGCGTTGCAGCCCAAGAAGCTGTTGATCCTGCCCGGCGGCCATTTCGATGCCTATACGGGCGCGCCGTTCAAGACCTCGTCGGCCATCCAGCGCGACTGGTTCGTCGAGCACCTGTGAGCAGGGATCGTCGGGGTGGCCCTTCGCGGCCACCCCTATTGCGGCCGCACCCCGACGAGGACGACCATCGCGATCAGCGCGAACAGCGCGATCTTCCAGGCATCCGACCGCTTCTTCAGCCCCGGCAGGCCGAGCGGCCGGATGATATGGACCAGCATCGCCAGTGCCAGGAACAGCGCGACGGCCTTACCCATGAATGAGGCCCCGAACGGCCGCCCCGCGGCTCACTCGGCGATCCAGGCAAGGGCTGCCTCGCGGTCTGCGAGCGGGAAGACCTTGACGTCGCAGGACATCATCGGCGCGAACAGCCGGACCGCGCCGGCATAGAGCGAATCGTCGGTCACCATCGCGATCTTCTTGAAATCCTTGATGTGCTTGAGGCCGAAGAACGTATCGTCCCACATCGCGGTCGGCTCGTAGCCCTCGAATTCCTTGCCGAGCACGAACAGGAAGCGGATCGGCCCCTGCTCGGCGATTGCTTTTTCCAGCGCCGGAATGAGCCGTTCCTTGTAGTCGGCATTGGAAACGCGTCCGCTCGCCTCGAACCCGATCACCTTTTCGGGCATTCCCCAAAGTGGCGTCAGCATGCGTCGTCTCCCTGGCTGATCCGGTTCTGGAGACCCTATCCGATCACGCCGGCGATGAGAATCCCCCGCGGGGTGGAACCCGCACTCACTCAACCATGAACGCGCACGTCATCCCGGACCTGGTCGGGGCAGACCTACGAGGCGGCATTCTATCCACGGTTGTCATCAACTCTGTTTTCCTCGATGGAAGCAGTGTCCGGCATCCCCCGCCAATTCCCCTCAGTGTTTTTGCCGGGACAGAGCCGGCAAACACCGCGGTGGGAGAGCGGACCGCTGCCCCTCAATCGTCATCCCGGAGAGCTGACACGATGAACGGCCGTGCCACGCGCCCTCACCCGGCCCTGCGGGCCGCCCTCTCCCGCCAAGGGGGAGAGGGAAAGAGCGCGCTGGAGAGACCGGGCACAATGGCACCGACATCATTTGCGGCATCGGCGTTTTCTGTCTGCTGGCGGTCCCGACCACCGCACGGCCTTCTCAGATGCACTCGCACCCTCTCCCCTTAAGCGGGAGAGGGCGGCCCGAAGGGCCGGGTGAGGGCGCCGCGGCCGGGCAAGGAATCCCGCGCGCAGATGTTCCCCGCGCCCTGGCAATGACAGCGTGGTGAGTGAGGACAGCACACAATCTGCGCGGACAATGACACCGAACGCGGCAGTTTGGACCCGCTACCCCCTCTAGGCCACCGCCCGACAGGCCCTAGCGCGTGATGACGATCTTCGTCGCCCCCGCGCCGTGCCGCTGGACGAGGCTGAACAGCGCCGCCGCGTTGCTTGGATGCAGCCATGGCTCGCCGGCCGACCGAGCGATTTGGTGTAATTGGTACCGTGAATTGCATAGCCGCCATAAAAGAAGATCGAATGCGGCATCGGCGAGTTGTTGTATTTGCGCGAATAGTAGGTCTTGTGCATCCGCGTCGGCCGGAACGACCCGACCGGCGTGCGATAGCCGCGCCGCGCCGTCGACACCGCCCAGTTGTGCTTGCGCACACCGTTCACGTAGACATTCATGGTCTGGTTGGAAATCGAAATCTTGGCGACGACGCCCGCCGACGCCGGAAGGGCAAGCAAACCGAGCGCAACAAGGAAACAGGCAAACAACACGACACGGCGCATGGCGATACTCCAGCCACCGGGCGCTCCGCCAGGCGCCGCCCCGCCTCCTCGTTAGCCGGATTGTCGGGAATGGCGGGCGGAATGTAAAGTGACCGCCTCGCCGCCGTTTCGGTTTGCGCTGAGAGCACCGCGAATGAGCGGACAGGTCGCAAGCAGGAGGGAGAAACCGGGCAAATGGCTGCCGGACACGCGCATGGGTCAGGTGACGGCCACGATCACGGCAGGACGGCCAACCGGCGCCGGCTCGGCATCGCCGCCCTCCTGATCGGCGGCTATATGTTCGCCGAATTCATCGGCGGCTACCTGACCGGATCGCTCGCCCTGATCGCCGATGCCGCGCACATGCTCACCGATTTCGTATCGCTGGCCTTTGCCTGGTGGGCCTTCAAGATCGCCGCGGCCCCGCCGACCGAGGCCCGCACCTATGGCAACAAGCGCCTGCCCGTGCTGGTCGCCTTCGGCAACGCGATCGCGATCTTCATGCTGACCCTGTTCATCCTCTACGAGGCGATCGGCCGGTTCAACGATCCGGTCGAGGTCCTGGCCGGCCCGATGATGGTCGTCGCGGTCATCGGCCTCGCGGTCAACATCGCCGCCTTCTGGGTGCTGATGGGCGGCCAGAAGGAAAGCCTGAACGTGCGCGGCGCGCTGCTGCACGTGCTGGGCGACATGCTGGGATCGGTCGCCGCGATCGCAGCCGCCGGCATCATCATGCTGACCGGCTGGATGCCGATCGATCCGATCCTGTCGGTCTTCGTCGCCCTGCTGATCGTCCGCGCCGCCTGGCGGCTGATGAAGCAGACCGCCCATATCCTGCTGGAAGGCACGCCGCGGGGCCTCGAGCCCGAACGCATCCGCCTGGCGCTGACGAGCGGCGCGAATCCCGTTGCCGGGATCCTGGCGGTGCAGCACATCCACGTCTGGGCGCTCGACGAAAAGCAGTCGCTGGTTACCCTGCACGCGACCCTTGCCGAGGACGCCGATGCGTTTGCCACGGTGGCGGCGATCAAGCAACGCCTGCTCGACGCATTCGGGATCGATCACACGACCGTCGAAATCGACCGGTCCGGAGCCGGCGAACGCACCAGCGACGCTTCGCCCGCGTCCGGCCCGTCGGAGTGATCGGCCTCCGGCCCGGCGGAGTGATCGGCCTCCGGCCCGGCGGCGCCCGGCGGCCGATTGCGGAGAGCCGGCAAGGCCGGTTACCCTGTTCCCTCAAGGGGGGTCCGATTCGATCGGCCGCATCGCCGATCGCTTGAGGCATTACGCGGCTCGGAGTTTGGACCATGCGACGCAACCTGCTGACGACCGGAGTTCTGGCGCTTGGCGCGATCCTGGCAGGTCTTCCCCAGAACGCCCTTGCCCAGACGCCGGCCAAGCAGATCTTCGGCAGCGCGCCCGGCCCCGCGCCGCTTGAAGCGCGCGCCATCGGCTCCTATGCCCGCGGCTGTCTCGCCGGCGCGGTGCCGCTGGCCATCGACGGCCCGGCCTGGCAGGCCATGCGCCTGTCGCGCAACCGCAACTGGGGCCATCCCGAACTCGTCAAGCTGGTCGAGGATCTCGCCACCGGCGCCCGGCAGGAGGGCTGGAACGGGTTGCTGGTCGGCGATCTCGCCCAGCCGCGCGGCGGCCCGATGCTGTCGGGCCATGCCAGCCACCAGATCGGCCTCGACGCCGATATCTGGCTGACCGAAATGCCGAACCGCAAGCTCAGCCGGCAGGAACGCGAGGAAATCTCCGCGACTTCGGTGCTCAGGCAGGGCGTCCGCGAGGTCGATCCGAATATCTGGACGAACGAGCACGCAGCGCTGATCCGCCGGGCCGCGAAGTTCCCGCAGACCGCCCGCATCTTCGTGCACCCGGCGATCAAGAAGGCGCTGTGCGACTTCGCCGGCACCGACCGCGCCTGGCTGCGCAAGGTGCGGCCCTGGTGGGGGCACCACTATCACTTCCACATCCGCATCCGCTGCCCGGCGGGCAGCAACACATGCAAGAACCAGGACCCGCCGCCGCCGGGCGATGGCTGCAGCAGCGCGCTTAACTGGTGGCTGAGCGACGAGCCCTGGCGCCCGTCCGACAAGCCGGCCAAGCCGAAGCCGCCGATCACCATGGCCGGCCTGCCGCGCGAGTGCCGGATCGTCGCCGACACGCGCGGGCTCGACCCGGCGCTGCAAAACGCGCCCCTGCCCCGCCGCAACCCGACCCGCGAGATCCCGTCGCGGTGACGAAAGACGGCCCGCACGCGCTGTCGCCAGGCCTGCTGGCGGACCTGCCCGAGCGCCTTGCGCTTGCCATTGCCGAGACCGGTCCGCTCACCTACGAACAGCTCATCGACCGGCTGAGCCGGGGCCTGACAGACATCGGCCTGCCGATCTGGCGCAGCTTTCTCGGCGTCGAGACCCTGCATCCCGTCGAAAGCGGCCGGACCGTGACCTGGTCGGACGGCGAGGTCGTCACGTTCCACCGCGCCCGCGAGGGCGTCATGGAGGCCGAGGCCTATCTCAACAGCCCCGTCTGGATCGTCGACGAGACCGGTGAGCCGCTGCGCATCCGGCTCACCGAGACCGAGCTTGAGATGCCGACCATCCTGGAAATGCGCGCAAATGGCGGCACCGACTATTACATCGCCCCCCTGCCCTTCCAGGACGATGCGCGCACCGCGGTGATATCCTTCGCAACCCGAGCGCCGGACGGCTTCTCCGACCGGGACATCGCCACGCTGGCCGCAGCCGTCGCCGTCATCAGTCCGCATATCGAGCGCCTGGCGATCCGCGAGATCGCCGTCAATCTGCTCGACACCTATGTCGGGCCGCGCTCGGGCCGGCGCGTCTTCGAGGGCCTGATCGACCGCGGCGATCTGACCACCGTCTCCGCCGCCATCCTGTTCGCCGATCTGCGCAACTACACGATCCTGTCGCAGCGCCTGCCGGCCGCCGAGACGGTGACGCTGCTGGATGCCTGGTTCGACACGCTCGGCGGCCCGATCGAGGCCCACGGCGGCGAGATCCTGAAATTCCTCGGCGACGGGCTGCTCGCGGTCTTTCCAGGCGACGGAACCCCGGCGCGCGCCTGCCGGGCGGCCCTTGCCGCGGCGCGCGAGACGGCCGACGCCTTTCCCCGCGTGCCCGAGGCGATCGGCCTTGCACCGGTGGAGATCGGCTTTGGCATCGGCCTGCACTATGGCGAACTGGGCTACGGCAATGTCGGCTCCAGACACCGCCTCGACTTCACCGTGATCGGACCGGCCGTCAATCTGGCGAGCCGCCTGCAGGACCTGTCGAAGAGCCGGCCGGAGATGATCCTCGCCTCGGAGGCCTTCGCCCGCTGCGCCTGCGCAAACCCTGCACCCGCCGATCCGGTGTGCGGCGATCTCGTATCGATAGGCGACTACGATCTGCGCGGCATCGCCGATCCGGTTTCCGTCTACGCCGTTCCGATCCCGGACGCGGACTAAGTCCGCCCGTCTTAAACCTGCGTGTCTTAGGCCGTAAACTCATAAATCGTCTTGGTATTTTGCTCCTTCCGTGATTCAAGGCTTTCGAATTAGGGAGCCTTGAATGACACGTCGCCGCTATGAACT
>JANQKY010000096.1 GCA_028280885.1 Tepidamorphus sp. | reverse complement strand
GTGGCACCGATATCATATGCGGTATCGGCGTTTTCTGTCCGCCGGCAGTGGCGTCTACCGCACGGCCTCTCAGATGCACTCGCACCCTCTCCCCCCTTGGCGGGAGAGGGTCGGCCCGCAGGGCCGGGGTGAGGGCCCGTGGCACGGCCGCTCGTCGTGCCAGTTCCCCGGGATGGCGAGGGAGACGTGGTGGTCCAAACGCTCATCCCTGCCGTTGCCAGACCAAGTCGGAGATGGCAGCCGAGGGGACGGCCGGGCTGAAAACAAAAGCCCCGTGCCCGCTAGCGCAGGTCGCGGCCCGCCGGCGCCGCATCCGGCGCGCGGACGGCGGCGGGCGTCGTGCCGCGGGCATAGCAGGCGCGGATCGCCTCGCAGCGGGCGGCGCGGTCGGGATGGGCGGCCGAGCGGCTCTTGTGCGGGAAGATGCGGCAGACCTGGTCGATATCGGCCTCGCGCAGCCAGCCCTCCGCCTTGCCGCGCTTGGCGGCGTAGCAGTCGGCCCGCTCCTCGCCCGGCCCGTAGAGCTGGTGGGCGCATTCGTGGCTGTAGACGAACAGCCGGGTCGCCGCCGACAGCCGGTCGAGCTTCTTCGGATTGAGGATGATGAAGGCACCGATCGAGGCGCCGTAATCGCCAAGATCGGCCGTCAGAATCGTCCGCGAGCGACCGCAATTGGGAATGCGCGAGCCGACCTTGTAGTCGCCGGCCTCGTAAAGCGTGCCGCGCAGCACGATTTCCTCCGCCTGCGTGGCGGAACCGGCGGATAGGACGAGGCCCATTGCGAGGAAAAGACACTTTATGAGGAAAACATGGGGGAAACGCATCTTTGCAAAGCCCGGTTACGCATTACGGCACACCCGAGCGAAACCATAGCCCGGTTCCGCGCCGCGGCAACAGGGGCGGTGAGGAAAATTCAAGGCGAGGTGTTTTCCGGGTAACCTGAGACCGGGAAACACGTCCGGTCGTGTGCTTCCCTCGAGAGGCCGGGGCTCCCCGATCCCGGCTCTCCGGCTTCGCGGAGCCTGTCCTTGGACCGGCCGGAGGCCGGTTCCGAGGGGCCGGGATGACGATTGATGGCTGGGTGTGTTGCCGCAACCAGAACGTCATCCAAGTCGCACCAACCACTCGTTCGTCATCCCGGCCGAGCGGAGCGAAGAGCCGGGATCGGGGAACCCGGGCCTTGCGGTTGAAATACGAGCCGGGCATCCCAGGCGGCCACCTACGTCGCTGGACCCCAAACAATCGGCCAACCGACCGGCCACACGCGCCTCAGTGATAGCCCTCGCCCGGCCGCACCTTGCCGCGGAAGGTCCAGTAGACGAACACCGTGTAGCCGAGGATGATCGGCAGCATGAAGATGACGCCGATCAGCGTGAAGATCTGGCTTGCCGGCACGGCGGCCGCGTCCCAGATCGTCACGCTCGGCGGCACCATCAGCGGCAGGGTCGAGATGGCAAGGCCGAGATAGGACAGAAGAAACAGCCCGACCGCCGACAGGAACGGCGCCAGATCCGCCCCCCGCGCGATGCCGCGCCACAGCGACACGCCGAGCAGCAGCGTGATCAGCGGCACAGGCCACAGATAGTAGATGTTCGGCGTCGCAAACCAGCGCTCGGCGATCCGCTCGACGCTGAACGGCGTCCACAGGCTGACCAGCGCGACGAAGGCGAGCACCAACAAGAGCGCGTTGCGGGCCTGGCCCCGCGCCCGCTCGGCGACCGGACCCTCGGTCCGGGCGATCAGCCAGGTCGCGCCGAGCAGCGCATATCCGGCGACCATGCCGAGCCCGCAGATCACCGAAAACGGCGTCAACCAGTCGAACGTGCCGCCGGCAAAGGCGCCGTTCTCCACCTTGATGCCCTGGATGAGCCCGCCAAGGATCAGCCCCTGGCAGAAGGCGGCAAGCGTCGACCCGCCGGCAAAGGCGAAATCCCAGCGGCCGTGCCGGGGCTTGGCGACCCAGCGGAACTCGAACGACACGCCCCGGAAGATCAGCGCCAGCAGCATCACGATGACGGGCAGGTAGAGCGCCGGCATGATGATCGCATAGGCCATCGGGAAGGCGACCCACAGGCCGCCGCCGCCGAGGATCAGCCAGGTCTCGTTGCCGTCCCAGAACGGCGCCACGGAATTCATCATCTGGTCGTGTTCTTCCTCCGAGCGGGCGAAGGGGAACAGGATGCCGATGCCCAGATCGAAGCCGTCGAGGATGACATACATGCACACGGCAGTGGCGATCAGGCCGGCCCAGATGACCGGCAGGTAGTAGGAAAGCGTCAGGTCCATTCCACCAGTGTCCATGGCCCTACCCCCTATAGGCCTCGGAGCCGGCGGGTCCGACGCCGGCAAGCGGCCGGCTGCCGACACCCTCGACGTCTTCGGCCTCAGCCGGCTCCTCCGGACCGCGATGCAGCAGCCGGTTCATGTAGTAGATGCCGAAGGAGAAGACGATCCCGTAGACGATGACGAACAGGATCAGGCTGGTCAGCACCACGGCGGCGGAGACCGGCGAAGCCGCGTCGCCGGTGCGCAGAAGGCCGGTCACCACCCAGGGCTGGCGGCCGACCTCGGTGACGATCCAGCCGGACAGAACGGCGATGAAGCCCGCCGGCCACATATAGGAGGCAACCCTCAGGAACCGGCGCGCTTGAAGAAGGTCGCCGCGCCACCAGCGGAACGCGCCCCAGAAGGCGACGAAGATCATCAGGAAGCCGATCCCCACCATCAGCCGGAAGCCGTAGAACGGCCCCCACAGCGGCGGCCGGTCTTCCGGCGCAACCGCCTTCAGGCCCGGATAGGAGCCGGTCAGCGAATGGGTGAGGAGCAGGCTGCCGAGATAGGGAACGGCGATCTCGAAATCGTTGCGTTCCTCCTTCTCGTTGGGAATGGCGAACAGGACCAGGGGCACCGGCCCGGGCGCATCCGCCTCCCAGTGGCCTTCGATGGCCGCGAGCTTGACCGGCTGATGGTCGCGCACGGCAAGGCCGCTCTGGTCGCCGATGAAGGCCTGCAGCGGCGCCAGCACGATCGCCATGCCCAGCCCCATCTTCAGCATGATGCCGGAATATTTCGGATGCGTGCCGGCCAGGATGTAGCGCGCGCCGATCGCCAGGATCACGAAGGACGTGGTCAGATAGGCCGCGATCCCCATATGCGCGAGCCGGAAGGGGAAGGTCGGCGAGAAGATGATCTTCAGCCAGTCTTCCGGATAGGCGATGCCGTCGCGCACCACATGGCCGGTCGGAAACTGCATCCAGCTATTCGCCGACAGGATCCAGAAGGCCGACATCAGCGTGCCGATCGCGACGAAACACGCCGACATCACATGCAGCCAGGGCGGCACACGGTTCCAGCCGAACAGCATGATGCCCAGGAACGTCGCCTCCAGGAAGAAGGCGGTCAGCACCTCGTAGCCGATCAGCGGCGAGACGACATTGCCAACGACATAGGAGAAATGGCTCCAGTTGGTGCCGAACTGATAGGACAGCACGATGCCGGAGACGACCCCCATGGCGAAGGAGACGGCGAAGACCTTGGTCCAGAACCGGGCAATCGTCCGGTAGCGCTCGTCGCCGGTGCGCCGCCAGATGACCAAGAGCGTCGCGATCCAGGCCGACAGACCGATCGTGAAGCTGGGGAAGATAATGTGGAAGGCAACGGTGAATGCAAACTGTATTCGGGCAAGCAATACGACATCGAGATCCATGACGACCGTCCCGCTGTGCTTGAAACGGCGGCAAAGGTAACACGGTTCTGAGATTCGGACAGGTAATCGCCGCGGTCGAATGGTCGCAGGCCCGGCCGGGCATAGATGCCGACCTTCCGGCTCAGATCCGCGCCCCCCCAGGGTCAGATCCGCGCCCCCAAGGGTCAGATGCGCGCGCCCAAGGGTCAGATGCGCGCCAGCGTCCAGACCACGATATCGGCGGCGATGGTGGTGAAGGCCGCGTTCATCGCGTCGACCATGTCGTCGATCGAATCGCCCGACACCGGCGCGGTCGCCCGGAAGATGCGCGAGGCGATCACCCGGCCGGTCTGATCGGAGACGATCCTGACGGCGATGGTGATCCGCGCCTGGCCCGTCTCGGCATCGATATGGAAATCCTCCAGATCGGTGACGAGCCCGACATCGTTGTCGACGGCGCCGCCGGGCAGGCCGACGGAGCGCACCTTGCCGGTATTCCGGAAGGAATCGATCAGCCGCGCCTGGACCAGCACGGGCACCCGGTCGTTCCACTGCGCCTTGGCCAGATAGGTGATCTCGGTAGGTTCGGGCCGCACCACGATCCGCTCGCTGTTGAGCGCGCCGACCGCGCTCGGCTCGGTGATCGCGAACTGGATGGAGGTGCCGCCGACGGTTCCCGGAAAGGCGGTGGCGGCCTCAAGATCGAACGTGTCGGGCGCGGGCTTGGGCGCAAGGAAGGAGCAGCCGCTTAACACGGCAGCGCACAGAAGCGCGACCAATGGCTGCCACGCGGTTCGCAAGCTCGTTCCCCCACCCTCTCTCATCGCCGATGCCAATGCTCTAGAACCGGCGCCCGGCGCTGTATTCCGGCACCGGGGGCCGCCCCGACAGGAATCCCCCCGGATTGCTTTCCAGAGAGGTCAGCGTGCGATCGAGATTGGACACCATCCGCCGGGCTTCCGCCATCAGCGCCTGGAAGTCCTTCAAGCCCCCCACGCCATACCGCTCGACATCCGCTGTAATGGTACCGATCCTGGAATTCAAATTGTCGGCCAGTTCCCGGATCGACTTGGCGGCCTGGTTGACGTTTGTGATCATGTTCTGGCCTTCGGGACTGCCGACCATCCCGTCGACCTTGGCAAGCAGCGTGTTGACCCGCTCCGAGGCCTGCTTGAGCTCGGCCGCGGTCGCCTTCGCATCGTCGATGAAGGACGTGATCTCCTGATCCTTGCCGGCGATCGTCGTGCTGATCTTGTCGAGATTGGCGACGATCTGCGAAACCTGGCCGGGATTGACCGCCTCGATCACCTTGACGGCGTTGGCGGCGGCGCCCTCCAGGGTCTGGGCGATCTTGTTGATGCGCTCGGCCGCGTCGCCGGCATTCTCGGCCATCACCGTGATCGTGTCGGCGTTGGCGGCAAGCGAATCGGCGAAGGTGCGCACGTCGCCGACGATCGCCCGCACCTCGTCCGGCGAGATCGCCGCAACCAGCGTGTTGAGGTTGGTGGCGAGCTTGTCGACGCGCTCGCCGACGGAGGAGAGCGATTTCGCCGCCGCGCTCGCATCGCTCATGAAGGTCGAGATCTTGTCCGAATTGTCGGCCAGCGCTGCCGAAAAGGTCTCGACGTTCTTGATCGTGTTGGACACCGCAGTCTCGTTCGTCTTGACCAGCGTATCGATGCTGGAGGCGACCGAGTCGACCTTGGCCATCAGCGACTGGGCGCCCTCGATCAGGTCCTGAAACGTCGATTTCTCCGCATAGATGATCGGCGGCTCGTCGGACTTGCCCCAGGCCTCGGTCAACGGCATGGCGTCGGCCTTGGCCGTCTTAAGCTGGATGAAGCCGACGCCGGTGATGCCGGTGAACTGGAGCTGCGCGGTGGTATCGACATTGATGGGATAGTTCGGGTCGACCTCGATCCGCGCGACCACCTGGGCGGGATCGTCCTTGGCGACGGACAACTCGGTCACGTCGCCGGCCTTGATGCCGTTATAGAGGACGGAGCTGCCCTTGTTCAGGCCCGTCACCTCGTCGGAGAAGATGACGCGGTAGGCGACCCGGCCCGACGATTCCCCGAACGCCGCCATCCAGTAGACGAAGCCGAAGGCGCCGACGATAACCGCGATCGTGAACAGGCCGACAATGAACGGACTTGACCGGACTTCCATTCCCCGCCGCCTACTCCTCAAAGCCGTCTAAAGCGCGCTCACGCCCCACCGGCCCGACCCTCGGTCGCCCCACGGGCGCGCTTCCCGTGGAAATACTCCTTAATCCACGGGTCCGGATACTGCATCACCGTCTTCAGATCGCCGGCGACCATGATGTGCTTGTTGCCCAGCGCGGCAATCCGGTCGCAGATCGAAAACAGGCTGTCCAGATCGTGGGTTACCATGAAAACGGTCAAACCTAAAGTGTCTCGCAGCTTCGAGATCAGGTCGTCGAAGTCCGCCGCGCCGATCGGATCGAGGCCGGATGTCGGCTCGTCGAGGAAGACGAGATCGGGATCGAGCGCCAGCGCCCGGGCAAGCGCCGCCCGCTTGATCATGCCGCCCGACAGTTCGGCGGGAAACTTGTCGGCGGCGTCGGCGGCAAGCCCGACCATCGCGAGCTTGAGCAGCGCCAGCTCGTCCATCAGCCTGGAATCGAGCCGCATATGCTCGCGCATCGGCACCTGGACGTTCTGCTTCACCGTCAGCGAGGAAAACAGCGCGCCCTGCTGGAACAGGATGCCCCAGCGCCGCTCGACCGCCAGCCGCTGCTCGGTACTGGCGCTGTCGATATCGGTGCCGAACATCTCGATCGTGCCGGCCCGGCGCGGCAGCAGGCCGACGAGGGTGCGCAGCAGCACCGACTTGCCGGTCCCCGACCCGCCGACGACACCGAGCACCTCGCCGCGATAGATGTCGAGGTCGAGATGTTCGTGGATGGTCTTGGGGCCGAAGCCGACGGTGAGCCCGCGCGCCCGCACGATCGGCTCGCCTGACCCGTTCCCCGGCTCGTTCAAGACAGGCCCCGCCGGACCGTTCGCCGAACCGTTCGCCAAACCGTTCGCCGACGAAGCGCCTGATCCGGAACCGGTATTCGAGTTGGCATCGCTCATCGTGGCCATCCGCCTCTAGAAGTTTATCGCGGCGAAGAACATCGCGAACAGCCCGTCGAGCACGATCACCACGAAGATCGCCTTGACCACCGAGGCGGTGGTCTGGCGGCCGAGCGATTCCGCGCTGCCTTCCACCTGCAACCCCTCCAGGCAGGCGATCATGCCGATCACGATCGCCATGAACGGCGCCTTGATGATCCCGACCAGGAACATCTTCAGGTCGATCGCGCTGCGCAGGTAGGGAATATAGGCGCCCGGCGGCATGTCGATATAGATCCACGCCACCACGCCCGCCCCGGTCAGCGCCGCGATATCGGCAACGAAGGTCAGGAGCGGCAGCGCCACCAAGAGCGCCATCAGGCGCGGCACGATCAGGACCTCGACGGGATCGAGCGCCAGCGTCTTCAGCGCGTCGACCTCCTCGCGCATCTTCATCGAGCCGATCTCGGCGGTGATCGCGCTGCCGGTGCGGCCGGCCACCATGATCGCGGTGAGCAGCAGGCCGATCTCGCGCAGCACGAGAATGCCTGCCAGGTCGATCGCCAGCACCTCGGCGCCGAAGAAGCGGAGCTGATAGGCCCCCTGTTGCAAGATTATCCCACCGATCAGGAAAGTGATCAGCGCGATGATCGGCACCGCCCTGAGCCCCATCGATTCCAGGTGGAAGGTGACCGAGGTCAGGCGGAAGCGCCAGGGCCTGGCGATGAAGCCTGCCGAAATCAGCAGGACCCGGCCGAGCAGCGTCGACATCTCGACGACGTCGCGGCCGGATTCGATCACCGTGTCGCCCATGTCGCTGACGATCTGATAGGCAAATGGCGGCGACCGGCGCGGCGGCGCCGGCTCCCGGTCGGAGCGCTCGACCTCGCCGATCAGGATCTCGCGGGAGGGTCCAAGCCCGGTATAGACGACCTCGACGCCGCTGCCGGCAAGCTCCTTGGCGGTGCGGTGAAGGAGCCAGGCCCCGGCGGTATCCAGCCTGCCGATGCCGGCCAGGTCGATCGCCACCCGGCGGGTGCCGGCGGGCACCGATGCCACCTGCCGGATCTCGCCCTGCAGCCGCTCTGCCTCGCCGACGATCCAGTCGCCGGACGCGCTCAGCGTCAGGGCATCGCCTGCGCCGGATGCGATAAGTGCCGGTTGCGTGTCCATTGCAGACGTGACTGACCCGATCCTCGAAAAAGCCGCCGCAATCGACTTGCAACGGCACCCCTCCCCCCGATAATACGGCGCATCTTGATGATTGGTGCGCGCCGGGGCAAGTGCGGGCCACCTTTCAAATCCACCGATCGGGGTTTTGATAGCATGGAAATAGCGCGTCCGTATCTGCTGTTCTTGGGCGATGTTCCCGACGATCTCGCCGCCAAGACCGCCTATGGCATCGTCGACTGGCGCCGCGACTGGTGCGTCGGCCAGTTGCGCCTGCCCGGCTGCCAGGCCGACGCCAAGCTGCCGGATCTCGACATCGCCGCGGCCGTCCATGCCGGCGCCCGCACGATGATCGTCGGCGTCGTCAATCCCGGCGGCGTCCTGCCCGAGCACTGGGTCGGCACGATCGTTACCGCGCTCGAGGCCGGCCTCGACATCGCAAGCGGCCTGCACATGCGGCTTGGCGACGTGCCCGAGATCGCCGAGGCCGCCGCCCGCTGCGGCCGGACGCTGTTCGACGTGCGCCACAGCCGCGAGAAATTCGCCACCGGCCGGGGCACGAAGCGGCCCGGCAAGCGCCTGCTCACCGTCGGCACCGACTGCTCGGTCGGCAAGAAATACACAGCGCTGGCGCTTGAAAAGGGCATGCGCGAACGCGGCCTGAACGCCGATTTCCGCGCCACCGGCCAGACCGGCATCTTCATTTCCGGCCGCGGCGTCTCCGTCGACGCCGTCGTCGCCGATTTCATCTCGGGCGCCGCCGAATGGCTTTCGCCGGCCAACGATCCGGACCATTGGGACGTGGTCGAGGGCCAGGGATCGCTGTTCCATCCCTCCTTCGCCGGCGTCACGCTCGGCCTGCTGCACGGCTCGCAGCCCGACGCCTTCGTCGTCTGCCACGAGCCGACCCGCACCAACATGCGCAATGTCCAGCATCCCCTGCCGACGATCCAGCAGGTGATCGACGCGACCATTGCGGCGGGATCGCTGACCAATCCGGGTATCCGCTGCGTCGGCATCGCGATCAATACCGAGAAGCTCGACGAGACCTCGGCCAAGGCAATCTGCGCGGAAACGGCCACCACGCATGGCGTGCCGGCAACCGACCCGGTCCGCTTCGGCGTCGACGGCATCGTCGGGCGGCTCATCGAGGCGTTCGCGGAAGAATGACGGACACGCCACACCTCACCGCGGGTATCGAAAGCTGGCCGATCGCCGGCGGCTTCACGATCGCCAGGGGAACGAAGACGGAGGCCCGCGTCGTCGTCGCCGAGATCCGTGACGGCGACCATGTCGGCCGCGGCGAATGCGTGCCCTATGCCCGCTACGGCGAGACCGTCGAGGGCGTGCGCGACGCGATCCTGACGGTTGCCGACAGGATCACCGCCGGGCTCGACCGCGATAGCCTGCGCGAGGCGATGCCGGCGGGCGCTGCCCGCAACGCGGTCGATTGCGCGCTCTGGGACCTGGCCGCCAAGCAGGCGGGCCAGCCGGCCGCCACGCTTGCCGGCCTTGCCACCCTCTCCCCCCTCACCACCGCCTATACGCTGAGCCTCGGCGATCCGGACGCGATGTTTGAGGCGGCCAGGGCAGCTGCCGCCCGGCCGCTCCTGAAGGTCAAGCTCGGCGGCCCGAATGGCGGCGAGGACGACGCCGAACGCATCGAGGCGGTCCGCAGGGGCGCCCCGGAGGCCCGCCTGATCCTCGACGCCAACGAGGGCTGGGCGCCGGTCCGGCTCGAAGCCCTGATCGCGGCAAGCGCTGCCAACGGCGCGGAACTGATCGAGCAGCCGCTGCCCGCCGACCAGGACGAGCCGCTTGCCGATATCGACCGCCTGGTCACCATCTGCGCCGACGAGAGTGTGCACGACCGGGCCAGTCTGACCGGCCTGTCGGCGCGCTATGACGCCATCAACATCAAGCTCGACAAGACCGGCGGGCTGACGGAGGCGCTCGCGATGGCGGAAGCCGCGCGGACGGAAGGCCTGAAGATCATGGTCGGCTGCATGGTCGGCACATCGCTTGCCATGGCCCCGGCCGTGCTGGTCGCGCAGGGGGCCGAGTGGGTCGATCTCGACGGCCCGCTGCTGCTCGACCGCGACCGCGCGCCCGGCCTGCGCTATGACGGCAGCATGCTCTACCCGCCCGAGCCGGCATTGTGGGGGTGAGCTACGCGCGGCGTTCGTAGCGACATCCACAGAACGATACCGCCGATCGCCGCGATCAGCGCCATCGCCGCATAGGCGCCGGTGCCGTAGCTGCGAAACAGCGGACCGGCGATCAGCGTCGCAACGCCCACCAGCAGGCCGTAGATCATGAAATAGAGGCCCTGGGCGCCGCTGGCCTGGCGCTCCGGCGCGGCGTCGGTCAGGTAGGCCATGGCGGCCAAGTGGGTCGCCCCGAAGGTCGCCGCGTGCAGCGCCTGGATCGGGAAATAGGCCGCGACCGGCCAATGCACGGTCATCAACAGCCAACGCAGCACCGCCAGCCCGGCGGCCGCCGCGAACAGGCCGCGAATGCCGATCAGCCCGGTGACGCGGCCCGAGACCGAGAACAGGCCGACCTCGACCAGCACGCCGAAGCCCCACAGCATGCCGACCGTCGTCGGCGAAATGCCCTGCTCGATCCAGGCGATCGACCCGAAGACATAGAACACCGCGTGCGAGGCCTGGATCAGGCCGGAGCCGACCATCACGCCGGCGAAGGTCGGCCGGCGCAGGAAGGCGAACAGCTCGGCCATCCTTGGCTTCGGCCGGCTCACCCGGTCACCACCGCCCTCGCCCCCTTCGTCGCGGCGCGGCAGGCCGAGGGCCGCCAGCGCCAGCAGGATCGCCGCGACGTTCATCGCGACCAGCGCGCCCGGCCCGCCACGCTCGGCGATCACCGCGCCGCCGATCAGGTTGGCGACGATGAAGGCGAGCGATCCCCACAGCCGCATCCGACCGTAGTCGAGATCGTAAAACCGCGCCCCGCGCAGGGCGACGGCCTCGGTGATCGGCATCAGCGGATTGAGAACGAGGGAGACCAGCGCGGTTACCAGCGCGATCGACCAGAAGCCGGCGGAGGCCTGATAGCCGAGATAGAGGACGGCCGTGGCGGCCGAATAGACCAGGACGGCGAAGCCGCGCGAGGGCATGCGGTCGGCGAAATAGGCCATTACCGGCGTCGCCCCGAGCCGCACGATCATCGGAATCGCGAGAATCAGGCTAATCTCAGTCGGCGTCAGCGACCGCGATTCCAGCCAGAGCGGCAGGTAGGGGAGCTGCAGCCCGAGCAACAGAAACAAGGTCGTGTAGTAGAGCGACAAGCTGAAGGCGAATCGAGTCCGGTCCATGACGATGCCCGCGAATACCCCCGCCCCGCGCCAGACGGTCGACGAGGCGGGACCTGACTATACCGCTCCAGACGAAAACGCACGCAGCGAAGACCCTGGCGCGCCGGTGGCGGCACCCCAGGCAGCACAGGCACGAGACCTGGAACCCGACTACGAGGCGATCCTCGCGGCGGTGAGCGAATCCGCCCGCGGCCGCTGGTTCCTCGACGAATATGCCCGCCGCAACCGCACCGCCGACACCACGACCCTGCTCGACGCGCTCGACCGGATCGAGCGCCGGATGGACCGGCAGGCCGACGCCGAGGACGTTACGCGCCTCGCCGCGCTGCGCGACGTGTCCGCGGCGATCGCGCGGACGCGCGTCGAGATCGCCGGGTCGAAATCGGCCGGCACCGGATCATCGGACCGGCCCGATCCCGGCGCCGTCCTGTTTGCCGCGGAAGCCGAGGCCGGCCGCATGGCGGCGATGACGCTGAAGACCGCCGGCGACCGCATCGGCGTCATCGCCACGGCGCTGCGGCAATACGGCATTCCCGCCGAGCATTGCGAGATCCTGCAGCGCTATGCGAGCGGCATCTCGTCGGCGGCCGGCGTGATGACGGGGCTCGACGTGATGGGCCGGGCGCTCGAACAGATCGAGGCGGCGATCGGCGACCCGCTGCCGCCGGCCGATGCCGACAGCCGGTCCGGAGCGGCCGAACCCGACCGGCGCGCCGGCCCGGGATCCATCGCCCTCGACGACATCGCCTTCGTCGATCTGGACCCGCCGGGCGCCCAATCCGCCGTGCCGGTGCCCCCGCCGGTCCAGCCGAACCGGATCGAACCGCGCCTGCCCGATTTAATCGAACCGGATCCGGTCGAGCCGGCCGCGGAATTGGACGCCGCCGAGCCCGTCATCATCGAACCCGACATCATCGAGCCGGCGTCCGTCGCAACCGACGATACGGCCGGGCACACGCCCCGACCGATCTCGATCCGCCCGAAGCGGCGGGCGGTCCGGCCGAGCGATCTGACCGGCCTCACCTTCGACCAGAAGATGATCCTGTTCAGCTGACGAGGTGGGCGTCGGGCTCAGGCCGCGCCGGGATTATTGGCAACCGCCCGCGCATAGACGTCCGGGTCGGCATTGCCGCCCGACAGGACCACCGCGACGGTGCGCCCGCGACTGTCGATGCGCCCGGAGAGAAGGGCGGCGAGCGCGACCGCGCCGCCCGGCTCGACGACGAGCTTCAGGGTGTGCCAGGCATAGGCGACCGCTGCCAGCGCCTCCTCGTCGCTGACGACGAGGCCTTCGGTGACGCGCGGCTGGTTGACCGCGAAGGTCAGTTCGCCGGGCCGTTCGGCCAGAAGCGCGTCGCAGACCGAGCCTGACTTCGCCTGATTGTGTTCTCTATGGCCCGACCGAAAAGAGCGGGCATGGTCGTCGAAGCCCTCCGGCTCGACGGTCATCAGCTTCGCCTGCGGCGCCAGTTCAGACAGCGCCAGCGCAAGCCCCGCGGTCAGCCCGCCGCCGCCGCAGGGCGTCAGCACCATGTCGGGCACAAGCCCCATCACCTCGGCCTGCCGCACA
Organism: Tepidamorphus sp.; assembly: GCA_028280885.1. Taxonomy (GTDB): domain Bacteria; phylum Pseudomonadota; class Alphaproteobacteria; order Rhizobiales; family Tepidamorphaceae; genus Microbaculum. The sequence goes on along the minus strand of JANQKY010000096.1, from coordinate 90,650 downwards.
AGTTCCAGTCCCGCCGTGCCCTGGCCGGATATGACGTCGCGATTGTCGTATGGGGCAACGAAGGTGCCGCCGGTCTCCTCGACAAGATCGGCGGCGATCCGGTCGCGGTCGCCGCTGGCCCGGTCATAGGAGACGATCCGCCCGCCCAGCGCCTCGGTGCGCTGCCGCTTGAGGGCCGGAGCGTCGGTCGGCATGACGATCGTCGCCGGCGCCTGAAACAGCCCGGCCGCCGCCGCGACGCCTTGCGCGTGATTGCCCGAGGAGCAGGCGACGATGCCGCGCGCCCGGGCTGCATCGGACAGGCGCGACACGGCGTTGTAAGCGCCACGGAACTTGAAGGATCCTGTCCGCTGCAACGTTTCCGCCTTGAGCAGGACCCGCGCGCCGGTGCATTCATCAAGAACGGCCGACCGGATGAGCGGGGTCCGCGTCGCAATTCCATCGAGCCGCGCCGCAGCCGCCTCGACATCGCCAAAGGTGGGGCAAGGGGTGGGAAGATCCGTCATTCTGTCGATCGGCTCGCAGGAAGGCTCAGACGCTCATGTAAATGGCCGGTCAGCCCACCATCGCCAGCGGCTCGGACGGGCGGGCCCGATTGACCCGCTGCACGATCCGGGTGAAGGCTTCCGCGCTGCGCGCCCAGTTGAATTCCATCGCCCGCGCGCGGCAGGCCTCGGCCGGAATGTCGAGCGCCTTGAGCGCCGCGGCCTGCAGATCCTCGTCAAGCACCCCGGCGCCGGACTCGCCGACCACATCGGCCGGGCCGAGCACCGGGAAGGCTGCGACCGGCACGCCGCAGCCAAGCGCCTCGATGGACACGAGGCCGAGCGTATCGGTCCGGCTCGGGAACACGAAAACGTCGGCTGCCCGGTAGAGCCGCACGAGATTTTCGCCGATATGGACGCCGAGGAACTTCGCGTCCGGATATTTTTCCTGCAATTCGGCGCGCTGCGGTCCGTCGCCGACGATCACCTTCGTTCCCGGCAGGTCGAGCTTCAGAAAGCCCTCGATATTCTTCTCCACCGCGACACGGCCGACATAGAGGAAGATCGGTCCGGGGAAATCCAGATCGGCCGGCTCGCCGGGACAGAACATATCGGTGTCGATACCACGCGGCCAGATCACCGTCTTGGTGAAGCCGCGCTCGGTCAGTTCGTCCGCCAGCGTCTTGGTCGACACCATCGTCGCCAGCCCGGAATTGTGGAACCGGCGCAGCCAGGCATAGGTCAGGTCGGTCGGCACCGGCAGCCGCGAGGCGAGATATTCGGGAAAGCGCGTGTGATAGCTGGTGGTGAAGCCGCGCCCTTCCCGGCCGCACCAGCGGCGGGCGGCAAGGCCCAGCGTCCCTTCCGTCGGCACATGGACGAAATCGGCGCGGGCAGCCTCGATCTTGCGGCCGACATCCGAGGCCGTGCACAGCGCCAGCCGGATCTCGCTATAGGTCGGCAGCGGCACCGTGGTGAAGCCGTCGGGCGAGATCACCTCGATGTCCAGCCCGTATTTCGGCGTCTCGTGCCGCAGGCGGTCGAGCACCCGGACGACACCGTTGACCTGGGGATGCCAGGCATCCGTTACGATTACGAGCTTGTCCATGATCTGCCGGTCACGCGGCCGCTTTCGCCGCCTCCACATCGTCCCGCGCCTCTTGGTGCGCACGGGTCTTGGGCCAGTGAATGATCTCGATCGTACCGTCCTCGCGCTCGCCGAGCGCGGTGCAGCTTTCCATCCAGTCGCCGCAGTTCAGGTAGTGTATGCCGTTCATCATCCGGTCGGCGGGATGGTGGATATGGCCGCACACGACCCCGTCGACATCGCAGCGGGCCGCCTCCTGGGCCAGCGCCTCCTCGAAGTCGCCGATGAAGTTCACCGCGTTCTTGACCTTCAGCTTCAGCCAGGCCGACAGCGACCAGTAGGGAAAGCCAAGCTTGCGGCGGAAGAAGTTGAACTTGGTGTTGCAGAACAGCGCGATCGAATAGCCGACATCGCCGACCAGGGCGAGCCAGCGCGCGTAGCGCACCACGACGTCGAACTCGTCGCCATGGATGATCAGCAGCTTCTCGCCGCTGACGGTCGTGTGCACCGTGCGGCGCATCACCTCGATGCCGCCGAAATGCGTGCCGATATATTCGCGCAGGAACTCGTCGTGATTGCCGGGCACGTAGATGATCTTGGTGCCCTTGCGGCCCTTGCGCAGAAGCTTCTGGATGACGTCATTGTGCTGCTGCGGCCAGTACCAGGAGCGCTTCAGCCGCCAGAAGTCGATGATATCGCCGACCAGGTAGATCGTCTCGGCGTCGTGATGTTTCAGGAAGTCGAGGAACAGATCGCTCTGGCAGCCCTTGGCACCCAGATGGAGATCCGAGATGAACAGGGCACGATACGACTTCGTTTCCGGCGGTTGGCTCAAAATACACCTCGGCCCATCCGTTGACGGACGCTGATAAACGCGATTCCGTTGGCAGGATTATGACGCAAGTCACAAAGTTTCAACAGGGGGCCATCTCCGAATGCGCCGGCGGAGTGTTCCATGACGCGCGTTTGACGGACAATCATGGCCCGGAAGACGCCCAACCGGAAATGCGCCTCCGGGTGCGTTGGGTTTCAGCCCGGCCATCCCCTCAGCCGTCATTCCCGCACAGGCGCGAATCCAGTAACCTCATGTGTTTGCGTGCTTTTTCCGCCGTGCTCCAGATACCATCACAGGGGATACTGGATCATCCGCCTGCGCGGATGATGACGGCTGAGGGGGTGGGACGTCATGCGTCTCTCAGCCACCGGTTACTCGAAAAGCCATGCCAGGCAATCGGTTAAACGAAACAGCCGTCGTTGAGCCGGGCGATCTTGGATACGCTGCGGGCTCCGGCGGCACGCCCTCCGGGCGGCACGCGATGGCATGAACATGACAGAAAGTCTGATATTCCCGACGCGAAGCTTGCCGCGGACGCGTCGATGACTAAAGTTCGCGGCGCGTTCAGCACCGGACCGGCCCAATCGGCTCGGGGCGGTCGACATCACAGCGGTTGAGGGAAAACCATGAAACTGGTCAGAGTGGGAAACCCGGGCAGCGAGACGCCCGGTATTGTCGGAGCGGACGGGACGATCCGCGACCTGTCGTCGGTGATCGACGATCTGTCGGGCGACGTGCTGTCGCCGGCAGGCCTCGACCGGCTGCGGGCGCTTGATGCGGAATCGCTTCCGCCGATCCCCGCCGGAACCCGCTACGGGCCCTGCGTGCCGATGCCGTATAATTTCGTGGCGATCGGCCTCAATTACGCCGATCACGCCGCCGAGACCGGCGCCGAGCCGCCGCGCGAGCCGATCATCTTCAACAAGGCGCCGACCTCGATCTCCGGCCCGAATGACGACATCGTCCTGCTCAAGGGTTCGACCCATACCGACTGGGAGGTCGAACTCGCCTTCGTCATCGGCACCGAGACCTTCAACATCAGCGAGGACCAGGCGCTCGACCACATCGCCGGCTACTGCGTCTGCAACGACGTGTCGGAGCGGTTCTGGCAGACCGAGAGCACCGGCCAGTGGGTCAAGGGCAAGAGCGCACCGACCTACGGACCGCTCGGCCCCTGGCTCGTCACGTCCGACGAGATCGCCGACCCGCAGACGCTGGCGATGCATCTCGACGTCAACGGCAAGCGCTGCCAGACCGGCTCGACGGAGACGATGATCTTCGGCGTCGCCGAGACGCTTGCCTACACCTCGAAGCTGATGAAGCTGCTGCCCGGCGACGTCATCACCACCGGCACCCCGCCCGGCGTCGGCATGGGCATGTCGCCGAAGCTGTTCCTGAAGGCCGGCGACACGGTCGATCTGGCGATCGAGGGCCTCGGCGAACAGCATCAGAAGGTCGTCGCCGGATAACCCGACCGGGCAAGCGGCCGCTGGCTGGCCGCTTGCCGACCGCATGAAGCCCCCGGCCGGATGGCCATACGGGCCGGGACACACCGGCAACCCCCCTCCCCTCAAATCACCCCGACGCCGCGTTGGCGCCAAGATGACAACGCCCGGCCAAAGTGCTAGCGTTGCGGCATTGTCGATCAGTGATTGCAGCCAGTCGCGCGCATGCGGGATGGCTAGACGATTGAGCAAAAGGGGATGGGGCATGCGGTTTCTCGAACCAGTCTGCGCGGCGTGCTCAGGCGCGTGCGGCCTTGCACCGGGGTTCGCCGCCATGCTGTCGGCCCTCGTTCTTTTCGGCAGTCTCTCAACCCCTGTGAACGCCGAAGAAACCGCCGCGAAGACCGCCGTCGGCCCGGAACGCCAGCAGCCGGCATCGCAGGCACGGCGGCTCGACCAGCTCATCAGCACGCTGTGCCAGGTTCAGGGCGTTGTCGGTCCGGTCCCCGAAGACCATCCGGCCAGGCCGCTTGTCGGACTGCCGGTTTCGGGCCACGCGTTCTGGTACACGAAGATCACCCAGAACGCGCAGGACGCGGATGAGGATTTCTGCCTGTTCGGCGAGGTGTTCCTGAATGTCGGCGGGGTCGCCCGCTATACCGAGCTCAATCCGTCGACCTGCAAGATCGTCTTCGATCCGACCCGCCGCTTCGGCGAGATCGAGTTCAACCTCCCCGATTCGCCGCTGTCGCCGACCCGCCTGGCCTTTGCCATGCCGATCGATCCGCTGCGCCCGGTGGCAACCGGAATGGACGAGCTGGTCGTGTCCGGAACCTGCCTGCGCAAGATCGAACCGCCGCTGGTCTTCGTCAATTGAGCGAGCGCTTGAAACGGAAGGTCGCCGGGAGAAACAAGATGATCTTCAGAAGCCTGATTGTCGTCCTCGGAAGTTCCCTGCCGCTTGCCGCAGGCGCCGCCCTTGCCTCCGACTGGCAGATGGCCTGGGAGGAAACCGAGCAGATCTGCTGGACGGAGGAGAGCGACTGCTCGGCGATCGATATCCGCCCGTCCGCGCGCTACGAGGTCCGCTCGACCCAGGTCGAGGAGGTTTGCGGCGATGAGTTGCGGTCGGCCTTCTCGGAGGAAAACCTGAACGAAACCGGCGCGACGGGCCGCTTCGGACGGATCTGGGTGCACAAGCCGGAAGACGCCGCGTGCCAATACATCGTCACCGTCGAGATCCATCACTACGGCCCCGGCGCGGACGCGGACTTCCAGGGCGCCGGCGAGTATTGCGGCCACAAGGTCGCGACCTTGAGCAACGCCGCGCTGGCCGGCCGGGACATCGTTCTGACGACGCGGCCGGCCCAGAATGACGGCAACGCCTGCGACGCCGTCGCCTTCGAGGTGGCCTACACCGACTGAGCTTCAGCGTTCCGAAAGATAGGGCGCGACCGAGACCGCCGACCAGTCGCCGAGCACGGCGAGTGCCTGGGAATAGGATTCGGCGATCGCCCGCGTTTCCTGCGACTGCGTCGCCATCGCCTCCATCACCTGGAACGCGGCCTTCTTCGCCGCCTGCACAACCGGCTCGGGCCAGCGCTCCAGCGTCACGTCGCCCTTGTGCCGGATCGAGGCGATCGCCCGGCCGTTCAGCCAGTCGGCCTCGGCAAGGGCGGCGGCGGCCTCCATCTCGCAGGCGGTCCTGACGACGGCCTGCAGCTCGCCGTCGAGCGCCTCGAAGGCCTTCGCCGACACCAGCGCCTCGCCGGTGCCGTTCGGCTTGTTGAAGCTCGGCCACAGATAGTATTTGGCGACCTTGTCGAAGCCGAGCGCCAGGTCAGAGAACGGCCCGAGGAACTCGACCGCGTCGACGACGCCCGATTGCAGGGCTGCGAAGATCTCGCCCGGCGGGATCGCGACGGCGTTCATGCCGAGCGTCCGGAACACTTCGGCGCCAAGCCCGGCCGCCCGGATGGTGACGCCCTTGAGGTCGTCGAGCGAGGTGACCGGCTGCTTGAACCAGCCGCCCATCTGGAAGCCGGAATTGCCGGCCAGGAACGGCTTGATCCCGAAGGGCCGATAGAGCGCGTCCCACAGCGCCTGGCCGCCACCATTCATAACCCAGGAGGAATGCTCCTGAGGCGTCAGGCCGAAGGGCACCGTGGTGAAATAGACCGCGCCGGGCACCTTGCCCTGCCAGAAGAAGGACGCCGTATGCGCCATCTCGGCAGCCCCTTGCGAGACTGCGTCGAACACGCCGAAGGCCGGCACCATCTCGCCGGCGGCCAGCAATTCGACCGTGAGCCGGCCACCGCTTAAGGTGCCGATCCGGTCGGCGACCCGCTGCGCGCTGACACCGGGACCGGGCAGGTTCTTGGGCCAGGAGGTCACCATCTTCCATCTGGTCAGCCCCTGCGCGAGCGACGGGGTCGCCAGCGCCGTCACTCCGGCGGTTCCGGCAACACCGGCAACGAGCGCCTGGCGGCGGCTCAGCGTTCTGATCGTCATGTCGGCTCCCCCTTTTACGCAGTCGGCCAGACGGCGTGGAAGTGATAGACCGGCCCGTTGCCGCGACCGATCGCAAGCGTGTCGGCGGCGGCAAGGGCCGCGGTGAGATAGGTCTTGGCCTGCTCAACCGCGTCTTCAAGCGCCAGGCCCTTGGCCAGTCCGGCGGCGATCGCCGAGGACAGCGTGCAGCCGGTGCCATGGGTGTTGCACGTGTCGATCCGCGGGGCCGAAAGCCGTGTCATCCCGGTCTGGGTGATCAGCAGGTCGACCGACTCCGCCCCCGACCCGTGCCCGCCCTTCACCAGCACCGCCTTCGGGCCGAGCGCCAGGAGCGCCTCGCCCTGCGCCCGCATGCCGGCCTCGTCGACCGCAGCCTCCGTGTCGAGCAGGCGGGCGGCCTCGGGCAGGTTCGGCGTGATCACGCTCGCCATCGGCAAGAGCGTCTCGCGCAGGCTGTCGACCGCCTCCGGCGCGATCAGCGGATCACCGCTCTGGGCGACCATCACCGGATCGAGCACGATCGTTTCGGCGCCATGGGCCTTGAGCCCGTCCGCAACGGCGCGGATCGTCTCGGGCACGCTCAGCATGCCGATCTTGACCGCCTTGACGTTAAGGTCGGTGAAGACCGAATCCATCTGGGCGCGAACGAAATCCGGCGGCACGTCGTGCACGGCTTGGACGCCGGTGGTGTTCTGGGCGACCAGCGCCGTCATCACCGTCGCGCCGTAGACGCCGAGCGCGGAGAAGGTCTTGAGATCGGCCTGGATCCCGGCACCCGAGGTCGGGTCGGTGCCTGCGATCGTCACCGCGATTGCCGTCATGTCCTGTTCCTTTCCGCAAGCGCTGCATCGACCGCCGCGCGCAGCCGCCGCGCCGCGCCTTGCGGGTCGTCGGCCATGAAGATCGCCGAGATCACCGCGATCCCGTCGGCGCCCGCGCCGATCACCGGGGCGATCCGATCCTCGCCTATTCCCGCGATCGCGCAGACCGGCAGGCCGGCGCGCCGCGCCCTGACGCGGGCGCACAGCGCGCGCAACCCCTCGACGCCGACCGGCGGATCGGGATTTTCCTTGCTCAGGGTCTCGAACACCCCGCCGATCCCCACATAGTCGACCGCGCCGACCGACACCGCATCGGCATGCGCCTGCGACTTGACCGTCTGGCCGATCACCGCGTTCGGACCGAGCTGCAGGCGGGCATCGCGCGGGTCCATGTCGTCCTGGCCCAGATGCACCCCGCCGGCGGAGACGGCGAGCGCCACGTCGACCCGGTCGTTGATGATGAGCGGCACGCCGGTGCCGCGCAGCGCCGCGTGGACTGCGCGCGCCTCCTCGACGAAGCTTCGGGTGACGGTGTCCTTGACGCGCAGCTGGATCAGCGTCGCGCCGCCCTGAACGGCCTCGCGCGCAAGGTCCGCGAGCGGCCGGCCATTGTTGCGGGCCGGATCGACCAGTCCGTAGAGCCTGAGATCGAAAGGGGTCATGCAAGCCTCGCGGTTTCGCCAATTATCTCCGGCGTTAACTGATGCAGCGCATCGAGAAAGGCCGGCACGAAGGAGCCCGGACCGGCCGCGCCCTCGCCTGCCCGCTCCGCCGCCGTCTTGACGAAGGCAAGACAGGCCGCAGCCGCCGCGACCGCATCGTCCTCGACCGACAGGAAGCCGGCCAGCAGCGCGGTGGTCGCGCAGCCGGTTGCCGTGACCGCCGCCATCAGCGGATAGCCGCCGGAAATCCCGATCGTCCGCGCGCCATCGGTGACGAAATCGACCGCGCCGGTCCGGGCGACCGTCACACCGAGCGCCTGCGCCAGCGCGCCGGCGCGGTCGCGGTCATCGCCGGTGCGGGCACCGGAAAGGGCACCGAGTTCGTCGGCATTCATCCGGATGACGGCCGGCCCGCGCTGCGCCAGCGTCCGGGCAAGCGACAGGCGCGGTGGCGAGCGGTCGACGAAGACCGGATCGAGCACCCAGGGCTTTGGCTCCGACTTGGCGGCGGCGATGGCGATATCGATCGCCTCGCGGCGCAGCGGATCGAGCGTGCCCAGATTGATCAGCAGCACGTCGGCGCTGGCGACGAAGCCGCCCACCTCTTCCGGGTTGATGGTCATCGAGGGAACGCCGCCGGCGGCGAGCAGCACGTTGGCGGTGAAATTCGTCGCCGCTGCATTGGTGATGCAGTGGACCCGTGGCCGCCTGGCCCGGAATCGCACGACCGCCTGCGCGATCCGCTCGGCGGAAATCCGTCCGGTATCGTCGGGCGTATCGGTCATAGCCCGCCCATCGGAAGGTCACAGGGCTGAAGAGAGGGTCGAACGCGCCCGCGACCGGAGATCTGCACCGGACGGTGACCGGGCTGTCGCATAATGGAACTAGACTTGATGCGGTCGTCGAGATGGCTCATCTCATGTCCCTCCGCCGGAATGACCCGGATCAGGTTCCATGGGTTGACCGTCATTCGGCCTCTCAGTCCCGCACGGGACACCCCAATGAGATCGTGTTGTTCCACAATCACCTAGCTGACAAGATGCGGACTTTCAAGAGGCCCAAATGAAGGTAATCGACTACGAAGCCGAATACGACAATCGCAGCCGCGTCCCCGATCATCCCGCGATCACCGACGCCTGGGCGCGCGACGCGGCGGCCTTCCGGCAGACCGCCGAGATGCAGGCCGACCTCGCCTACGGCCCCTCGGCCCGGCATCGTCTCGACATGTTCTTTCCCGGCCCGGACCACCGTCCCGAACGGCTCGTGATGTTCATTCACGGCGGCTACTGGCGGTTCTTCGACAAGAGCAGTTTCAGCCACCTGGCGCGGGGCTGCCTCGCCGCCGGCGTGAGCGTCGCGATCCCCTCCTACAGCCTGCTGCCGGCGGTCAGGATCGCCGACGTGATCGAGGACATGCGGCTTTGCTGCCGTTTCCTGTTTCACCGCTACGGCCTGCCGATCACGGTATCGGGCCACTCGGCCGGCGGCCATCTGGCCGCGACGGCGCTGGCGACCGATTGGGGCGCGGACGGTCCCGGGATCGACAACGCGCAGCTCATCTCCGGCCTGTACGACCTGCTGCCGCTGCTGAAGACCTCGCATAACGCCGAATTGCGGTTCAGCGAAGCCGAGGCACGCGCCGCAAGTCCCCTGTTCCGGGCGCCGCCTGCCGGCAAGACGGCGCATCTGTGGGTCGGATCGGAGGAAAGCGGCGAATTCAAGCGGCAGTCGCAACGCCTGGCACGAACCTGGGCGGACGCCGGCGTCCACACCCGCTACGACGAGGTGACGGGCGCGAACCACTTCATCGCCGCCAATCCGCTGGCCGATCCGGGCAGCGATCTGTCTCGCGATCTGGTCGCGCTCGCCCGATCCACCTGAGACCTGTCGGTCCGGGCTTGCGGCAGCCGGCCGCATCTGATCACATCGCACCCGATCGGGGCAGCGCCCCCAAACCGACTGCGGAGACACGCATGATCCCCTTCTTCGTCCAGATCAAATGTCATCTCGGTCGCGTCTACGAGGTGGCCGACCAGATTTCCGATGCGGAAATCGCCTCGGAAATCTATTCGACCGCCGGCGACTACGATCTCCTGGTGAAGTTCTATGTCGATCCTGACACCGATATCGGCCATTTCGTCAACCAGCAGGTGCACCGCTTCGAGGGGATCCGAGACACCTATACGATCATCACGTTCAAGGCGTTTTAGGGCTTGCCATACATCCGGAACGGTTCGCACGGAGGCGGCCCGCCCCGGCGACGACCTCGTCGCCCATGCCGGGACCTATCCGCTACTGTCCGGTTTGATTTCGACGACGTCGATTAACCGTTTGTCCGGCATGGCTTTTTCGGCAAACGACGGCGGAGGGACATGGACTCGCTCAACCACCAACTCGGACGTCATCAACGCTGTTTTCCTCAACGGAAGCGGTGTCTTGGTAGCGCCCGCCATTCCCCCTCCGTGTCATTGCCGGGCTTGTCCCGGCAATCCATGAACACAGTCGCTGGCGATGGTGTTCATGGGTCCCCGGAACACGTCCGGGGATGACCTCCGAGGGAGTGGTCAGGCCGAAAACCAAAGCACATCCCCGCTGAACCGGACAGGAATGGAGCCTCTCGACCTTCTTACAGCATCAAGAAATACCTCGCGGAAAAATTCCATAACGTCGTTTTTTATCGAAAAGAATTCCGATAAAGCCAAGATCACAAATCATTACTCTGTTTTCAACTTTTTGTGAGCCGACTGTGTTTTCAGAATCGGAATAAATAACGTTTCCGCGCCTCACATAAACTTGATGGAACCAGAATTCTGCTAGTGAATTCGTGATGCGACAGTGACTGCTTCGATGCTTAAGGATGCGCCTGCATCCATCGCATTGAGGAGTTCGTTTCATGAAAACCAAGACTTTGGGAATGGCACTTGCATCGACGGCCGCGGCCGCCGCCCTGTCGCTCGGCCTGGCATCCGCCGCAAGCGCCGACACCTACAAGGTGACGATCCGCAACCTGACGCTCGGCCAGGTCTTTTCGCCCCCGGTCGTCGCCGCCCACAAGGGCAGCGTGCGGGCTTTTGCCGCCGGCAAGACGGCCAGCAAGCCGCTCGAGATCATGGCCGAGGACGGCGCCACCGGCGATCTCGTCGCGGCGCTCGAGGACGCCGGCGCGGATGTCGCCGTCCATGACGGTCCGGTGCCGCCGGGCAAGAAAGCCGTCATCACGGTCGAGGCCAGCGGCAACAATTCCTACATCACGGTTCTGGGCATGCTGGTCACGACGAATGACGCCTTCCTCGGCCTCAACGCCGTCGATCCGGCCGAACGGGGCCGCTCCGTCTACCGCGTCGTTGCCTATGATGCCGGCACCGAGGTGAACACCGAAGCGTGCGAGCACATTCCGGGCCCGCCCTGCGGCAACGGCAAGAAGGAAGCGATCACGCCCGGCGAGAACGGCCCCGACGAAGGCGGCGTCATCCATGTCCATTCCGGCGTGCACAGCCTGCCGCAGGTCCTCCAGGGCAAGGAGCGGGGCGCTTATCTCGATGCCCGTCAGCACGACTGGCGCAACCCGGTCGCCGAGATCCGGATCAAGAGGATAGGCTCAAGCAACTGATCGCGGCGTTCCGCCCGACACTTGAACTATCGTTTCACACGGATCGGCGGCTGATGGCCTCAGCCGCCGATTTGTTTTTCGCGCTCGCGGCGCAGGCCGAGCTGACGTTCGCGCCAGATGACGAACAGCCCCGCCGAAATCACGATCCCGGCGCCCAGCAGGATCGTTGTGGTGGGCACCTCCGCGAAGACCACATAGCCGATCGCGAGCGACCAGAGCATCGCGGTATAGTCGAACGGCGCCAGCAGCGAGGCCGGCGCATAGCGGTAGCCCTGCGTCAGCAGGATCTGCGCGACCCCGCCGATCAGTCCGATGACGATCAGCAGCGCCAGCGTCTCCAGGTCCGGCATCACCCAGCCGAACGGCGCGCTCAAGAGCGCGAAGACGGAACAGAACACCGAGAAGTAGAAGACGATCGCCACCGTCGTCTCGCTTCCCGTCAATTGGCGGACCTGGATCATCGCAAGCGCCATCAGCATCGCGCCCACGACGGCAAGCACGGTGCCCAGCGCCCTGGTATCGGAGAACTGGAACCCCTCCGCCAGGTAGGGCGACAGGATGATCAGGACACCGCAAAAGCCGACGACCACCGCGGCGCTGCGGTAGATGCCGACCTTCTCGCCGAGCATCAGCGCGGCGAGCAGAACGGTTACCAGCGGCGAGACGAACTGAATGGCGGTGACATTTGGCAGCGGCAGAAGGGCGAGCGCGATGAAGAACAGCGTCATCGAGCTACCGCCGAACAGACAGCGGTAGAAGTGCCCGCGCAGATTGCGCGTCCGGAAGGCGGTCGGAAATTCGCCCAGCGCGATCGCCCAGACGACCAGCACCGGCAGGCAGAAGAAGCTGCGAAAGAACACGATCTGGCCGATCGGCGCGCTTTCGCTGACATATTTGACCACCGCCGCCATGATGACGAACAACAGGGTGGCTGCAACCTTGAAGCCGATGCCGATGAGCTGGGTCAGAACGGGCTCGCTGGAGCTTGAGGTGAGGCGCGCCCCTGTTCTGCCGCGCCTGTCAGCCATGCGCAATCCGTGCAGACGCAGAGCCGCCCTGCGCGATTGTGCGGCGTGCCCTTGGCCTCAGGCCGAATAGGTATCGGCGTAAGCGTCCCGCAGCACGTTCTTCTGAACCTTGCCCATGGTGTTGCGCGGCAGTTCGGGAACGAAGAACACCCGTTTGGGAACCTTGTAGGCCGCCAGCAGACCTTTAAGCGCGTCGCGGACCTGGCCCTCGTCCGGCGCCACTCCGGCGTCCGCGACCACGACCGCCGTCACCCCCTCGCCGAAGTCGCGATGGGGCACGCCAATGACGGCCGATTCGACGACACCGTCCAGCGCGTCGATCTCCGCCTCGATCTCTTTTGGATAGACGTTGAAGCCGCCCGAGATGATCATGTCCTTGTCGCGGCCGACGATATGGACATAGCCGTCCGCGTCGATGAAGGCGACATCGCCGGAAATGAAGTACCCGTCATCGCGGAATTCGGCCGCCGTCTTCTCCGGCATCCGCCAGTAGCCCTTGAAGACGTTCGGCCCCTTGACCTCGATGATGCCGATCTCGCCACGCGGGCGTTCGGCGCCCGTGTCGGGGTCGACGATGCGTAGCGAAACGCCGGGCAGCGGAAAGCCGACCGTGCCGGCCCGGCGCTCGCCGTCATAGGGGTTCGACGTGTTCATGTTCGTTTCCGTCATGCCGTAGCGCTCGAGGATCCGGTGCCCGGTCTTCGCCTTGAAGGCCTTGTGGGTCTCCGCCAGAAGCGGCGCCGAGCCGGAGACGAACAGGCGCATCGACTTGGCCACGTCCCGGTTCAGTCCGGGGTGATCGACAAGCCGGGTATAGAAGGTCGGCACGCCCATCATCGCGGTTGCCCGCGGCATCAGCTTGAGCACCACGTCGGCGTCGAATTTCGGCAGGAAGAACAGCGTCCCGCCGCAGATCAGCGTGACGTTGGTGGCAACGAACAGCCCGTGCGTGTGATAGATCGGCAGGGCGTGGATCAGCACGTCATCGGCCGTGAAGCCCCAGTAACCGGCGAGCACCTCCGAGTTCGAATAGAGATTGCCGACGGTGAGCATCGCGCCCTTCGACCGGCCCGTCGTTCCCGACGTGTAGAGGATCGCGGCAAGATCATCGTCGTCACGCGCCACGTCCTCGAATTCCGATGGCTGGCCGGCTGCGAGATCGGCAAGCGACCCGTTGCCATCGGCATCAAGCGTCTGGACGGACTTGACGCCGGCCGCCTCCGGCAAGGCGGCAATCCCCGCCTGTGCCGCGGGATCGCAGACCACGATCACCGGTTCGGCGTCACTGATGAAATAGGCGAGTTCGGCAAGGGTATAGGCGGTATTGAGCGGCAGATAGACGGCGCCGGCCCGCGCGCAGGCGAGATAGAGGCAAAGCGCGCGCGGCGATTTCTGCACCTGCACGGCGACCCGGTCGCCGGGCGCGACGCCAAGCGCCACCAGCGCGCCGGCGATCCGTGCCGTCTCCGCCTCGAGATCGCCATAGGTCATCACGGTCCCGTCCTGCGTTTCGAGAAACCGCCGATCGGGCGCGGGAAAGTGGCGGGCAAGACGCTGGTAGAGGGACGGCATGGGGGGCTTCCGGTGTTGTTATGGCGGGGTCGGTCGGGCGGACGATCGATATCATCGCGGGCCGCAAAGGCGCAACTCGTCGCCCGCAAACGATTTCGACTGGCGATTTACACCGGCCGGTCAATCCACACCCGGCCTCCGGTGCGCTAAGCTCCGCGCCAGTGAACACAGCAATCCCGTGATGCGACATGCCCGATGCCAGCACCACCGTTCGAACCGCGACCTGCCGCTGCGGCGCCCTTCAGGCGCGTTGCGTCGGCGAGCCGGTTCGCGTCTCCGTGTGCCACTGTCTTGCCTGCCAGCAGCGCAGCGGCAGCGCCTTCGCCGCCCAGGCCCGCTGGCCCGAGGAAGACGTGACGCTGTCGGGAGACAGCAGGACGTGGGTCCGGATCGCCGACAGCGGCCACCGGGCGACCTACACCTTCTGCCCGACCTGCGGCTCGACGATCGCCTATGTCATCGAGGGCTGGCCCGGCGTCGTGGCGATCCCCGTCGGCGCCTTCGCCGACCCGGACTTCCCGGCGCCGCGCTATTCGGTCTACGAGCACCGCAAACACGATTGGGCGGAGATACGCGGCGAAGACGTCAGGCATTCGTCCGATACGCGGATACCGGGAAAGGATGGAAAGTTGATCCCTTGATTTAGGCGGCGGCGATCATGCGCGCACGGCGACGATGAACAGCCGCGGAAACCACAGCAGCGCCTTGCCGTCGGCCCGCGCGGGATAGGCCTCCGCGATGCGGGCGGTATAATCGGCCAGGAAGGCGGCCCGCTCCTCCTCGCCCAGCGGCTCCAGATAGGGCCTGAGGCCGGTTCCCCCGACCCAGTCGACGATCGCCCCCGCCCCGTCGAGCGGATGGGTATAGATCGTGTGCCAGAGATCGAGCTGCGCCGCGTGCGGCTTCAAACGGTCGTAGTAGACCGTCTTGTCGGGCAGCGGATCGCGGGCAAGGCCGGCCTTTGCAAGCGTATCGGCCCACGGCCCCGCCTGTGCCGCCGCCTCCATTGCCAGATGGCTCGGCTCGGCCAGATTGTCGGGCATCTGCACGGCGAGCACAGCGCCCGGCTTCAGCGCCTTAAGCAGCCGCTCCAGCACGGCGAGATGGCCCGGCACCCATTGGAACACGGCGTTGGAGAAGAGCAGATCGACCGTTTCGTCCGGCAGCCATCTGGCGGCATCGGCCTTGAAGAAGCGGACGCCGGGCAGCCGCTCACGCGCGGCGTCAAGCATGGTCTCAGACGTATCGAAGCCTTCGACCCGCGCCTGCGGCCAGCGTTTCGTCAACAGTTCCGTTGAGTTGCCCGGCCCGCAGCCGATATCGACGACGGCCTCCGGAGCGTCGAGCGGGACACGCGCAAGTAGGTCGGCGGCTGGGCGGGAGCGCTCGTTCTCGAATTTCAGATACCGGGCGGACGACCAGGCGGGCACGCTCAGACTTCGATAAGATTGAGGCGGCTTTCGATCCGCTCAACTCTTGAAGCCATCCGATCGAGCCGCACCGACAGGCTGGCATACTGGTTCCCCAATATGCCCAGGCGGTTCTTCACCTCGCGCATATCGTCGTGCAGGTCGTCAACGGACCGGCGGATATGGCGCAGATGTTCCAGAACGATGTTCTCGGTTTCCGTCATCACCCGTATGATCGCCGAAAGATGCCTCCGCGTCCAGCGATCCGCTAGTTCCGCGTCAGCCGCTTGTACTTGATCCGCTTCGGCATCACCGCGTCGGGCCCGAGCCGGCGCTTCTTGTCTTCCTCGTAGGCCTCGAAGTTGCCCTCGAACCATTCCACGTGGCTGTCGCCCTCGAAGGCAAGGATGTGGGTGGCGAGCCGGTCGAGGAACATGCGGTCATGGCTGATCACCACGGCGCAGCCGGCGAAATCCTCAAGCGCATCCTCCAGCGCCGCCAGCGTCTCGGTGTCGAGATCGTTGGTCGGCTCGTCAAGCAGCAGCAGGTTGGCGCCGGATTTCAGCACCTTGGCCAGATGCACCCGGTTACGCTGGCCGCCCGACAGCGAGCCGACCTTCTGCTGCTGGTCGCCGCCCTTGAAGTTGAAGGCCGATGTGTAGGCGCGCGAATTGACCTCGCGCTTGCCGAGCTCGATCAGCTCATTGCCGTCGGAAATCTCCTCCCAGACGGTCTTGTTGGCATCGAGCTTGTCGCGGCTCTGGTCGACATAGCCCAGCTTGACCGTCTCGCCGATACCGATTTCGCCGGCATCGGGGCCCTCCTGCTCGGTGATCATGCGGAACAGGGTCGATTTGCCCGCCCCGTTCGGCCCGATCACGCCGACGATGCCGCCGGGCGGCAGCTTGAACGTCAGGTCGTCGATCAGCAGCCGGTCGCCATAGCCCTTCGACAGATGCTCGACATCGATGACCACGTCGCCGAGGCGGGGTCCGGGCGGAATGACGATCTGCGCCGAGGAAGAGCGCATCCGGTCCTCGTTCTGCCTGAGCAACTCGTCATAGGCCTGGATACGCGCCTTCGACTTGGCCTGCCGGGCGCGCGGGCTCTGGGCGATCCATTCGCGCTCGCGCGACAGCGCCCGCTCGCGGGCGGCGTCCTCGCGGCCTTCCTGCTGCAGCCGCTTGGCCTTCTTTTCCAGATAGACCGAGTAGTTGCCCTCATAGGGGATGCCGCGGCCGCGATCGAGCTCGAGGATCCACCCCGTTACGTTGTCGAGGAAGTAGCGGTCATGGGTGACGATCAGGATCGCGCCGGGATATTCGCGCAGGTGGTTTTCCAGCCAGTGCACGGTCTCCGCGTCGAGATGGTTGGTCGGCTCGTCGAGCAGCAACAGGTCGGGCTGTTCGAGCAGCAGCCGGCACAGCGCGACGCGGCGCCGCTCGCCGCCCGACAGCGGCCCGACGTCGGCGTCCGGCGGCGGACAGCGCAGCGCGTCCATCGCCTGCTCGACCTGGGAATCGAGGTCCCACAGGTTGAGCCGGTCGATCTCGTCCTGCAGCTTCGAGGCCTCCTCCGCCGTCTCGTCGGAATAGTTCATCATCAGGTCGTTGTAGCGGTCGAGGATCGCCTGCTTGGCGGCGACCCCGTCCATCACGTTGCCGCGCACGTCCTTGGTCTCGTCGAGTTCCGGCTCCTGCGGCAGGTATCCGCAGGTCGCCCCGTCGGCGAGCCAGGCCTCGCCGGCGAATTCCGTGTCGAGGCCGGCCATGATCCGCAGCAGCGTCGACTTGCCCGAGCCGTTCGGGCCGAGCACGCCGATCTTGGCGTCGGGATAGAAGCTCAAGTGGATGTTTTCGAGGACCTTCTTGCCGCCCGTATAGGTCTTGGTCAGGCCCTGCATGAAGTAGATGAACTGGCGCGCCATGGTTCGCCCTTGATCGCTTAGCGTGTCGGGAAAGATCGGCGTCGACATAGGCGATTGCGCGCGCCAGTGCAATGGCGCCCCATTGCGATGGCCTGACGGGCACCGCGATGGGCAACCTTCCGGCCCGGCGAGCCAACCGCTTAATGGATTTCACAGCATACGAACGAATTGCGCCTTATTACGCTGCGTTATCAACTAGCCATGCGCGGCCGAACTGTATACGCTCTCGCCGGGTTTCTCATCGCCTGCACCGTCGGCGGCCATCTCCGGTCCAGCCGTCGAAATCCACGGCCGAAACCCATAAACAGACGTTTCGTTTTGTCCAAACCATACGGGGCAACTATGCGACCTGTACTTGATTTCAGAGCTTCGAAACTCCTTGCCGGCGGTATAATCGCACTCAGCGTCGGCCTGACCGCGCCGGCCAATGCAGCCGGCAGCGACGCCATCGCGCTCAAAGCCGGCTCGTCCGCGACAATCGGCGCGACCGAAGGCAACATGCGCGACATCATTCGGCAGAACGAGCTCGCCGTCATCGAACGGCTGTTCGGATCCGACGCCGCCGCGGCCGCCGCTGCCGACATTGACGCGCCGCAGATCATCAACGGCAAGAAATCGCCGAAAGGCAAGTGGCCGGGCCAGGTGGCGCTGCTACAGGCACACATTTCGAGCAACTACGACGCGCAGTTCTGCGGCGGGTCGCTCATTCGAAAGAAATGGGTCCTGACGGCTGCCCATTGCGTCGAGCCATTCACCTACGTCAACCAGATCGAGGTGCTCTACAAAACCAACTCGCTCAACAAGGGCGGCAAACGGGTCAAGGCGGCGGCAGTGATCTATCACGGCAGCTACGACTCGGAGACCTTCGACTACGACATCGCGGTGATCAAGCTTCAGAAGAACGCCAAGCCCAAGGCGTTCTACAAGAACGTCAGCAAGAAAAAGGCCAAGAAGCTGACCAAGCCCGGCCGGGACGCCTATGTGATGGGCTGGGGCAATACCAGCACGACCAGCAACGTCTATCCGGTCGACCTGCGCGAGGTGATGGTCCCCTTCGTCTCCCGCAAGAAGTGCAACGGGTCGAACTCCTATAATGGCGATATCACCAAGCGGATGATCTGCGCCGGCTTCATGCAGGGCGGCAAGGACGCCTGCCAGGGCGATTCCGGCGGCCCGCTGATGGTCAAGTACAAGGGCAAGTGGCGCACGCAGGCCGGCATCGTCAGCTGGGGCATCGGCTGCGCCCGGCAGAACTTCCCGGGCGTCTACACCGATCTCGGCGACTTCCAGAAGTGGATCAAGAACCAAATCAAGAACAACTGATCGACCGCGATCGGAACACGCGTTCCCTGTGCTATCGAGCCCCGGGCCACAAGCCCGGGGCTTTTCGTTTCATCCGCATCGTCCGCACGACACCCGAATCCGGCAAGGGTCGGGCTTGAAGTTTCAACAATACTTGTATTATTGAACCATGGACCACGACATCGCAGTCTCGCGCCTTGCAGCGCTCGGGCACGGCCACCGGCTGACGCTGTTCAAGCATCTGACGCGCGCCGGCGCCAAGGGCATGACGGCCGGCTGCCTGGCCCGCGCCTGCGGCCTGCAACCTTCCGCTTTTTCTTTCCACATCAATCAACTACAAAACGCAGGTCTTGTCACAAGCTGGAGACGGAGCCGTAATATCTTTTACGCCGTCGCCATCGACGAGATGCGTCAGCTCATGGTGTATCTGACGGAGGACTGCTGCGATGGCCACCCGGAGATCTGCGGAGGTCTCGCCCGGGCGATCGCGCACTGTTCGGATCCTGACCAGGACTATAAGGCCGCCTCATGACAAGCGAATCGAGACACTACAACGTGCTGTTCCTGTGCACCGGCAATTCGGCCCGATCCATCATCGCCGAGGCAATCATGAACAGGCTTGGACGGCCCCGTTTCACCGCCTATTCGGCCGGCAGCCAGCCCAAGATGGAGCCGCACCCCTTCGCGCTCGATATCCTCAAGGTTCTCAATCATTCGGACGACGGCCTGCGCTCGAAATCCTGGGATGAATTCGCCGGGGCCGACGCGCCGAGGATGGATTTCGTCTTCACCGTCTGCGCCAATGCGGCGAATGAGACCTGCCCGGTCTGGCCCGGCCAGCCGATGTCGGCGCATTGGGGCCTGCCCGATCCGGTCACGGTCGAGGGCAACGAGGCCGTCAGGCGCGCCGCCTTCGCCGATACCTACCGCATGCTGCACCAGCGCGTCTCGATCTTCACCAGCCTGCCGCTGGAAGGGCTCGACAAGCTCGCCCTGCAGGACCACCTCGATTCCATCGGCATGACGCGCAAGCAGAAACAGCCCGCGGCCTGACCGGCGAGCGCCCGAACGAAGTCCCCCCCCGGCCCCCTCCAACGCCCCCCTGAAACGACCATGGCGAACGACATCACACCCGCGCGCCGGCTGACGGCCGAAGCTCTTGGCACCGGCTTCCTGCTGATGGCCGTCGTCGGGTCCGGCATCATGGCCGACCGGCTGACCGACGACACGGCGCTGTCGCTGTTGTGCAACACGATCCCGACCGGCGCGATCCTGGCGGTGCTGATCCTGATCCTCGGCCCGGTCTCGGGCGCCCATTTCAATCCCGCCGTCACCCTCGTCTTCACCCTGCGCCGCGACATCACCACCGGCCTTGCCCTTGCCTATGTCGCAGCCCAGGTCGCCGGCGGCCTGGCCGGAACCGTGCTGGCGCATCTGATGTTCGTGGAGGACGCCGTCCAGGCCTCGACGACAATGCGCACCGGCACCGGCCAGTGGCTGGCCGAGGCGATCGCCTGCTTCGGCCTGGTGATGACGATCCTCGGCGCCGTGCGCTACCGGGTCGAGGCCGTTCCCTATGCGGTCGGCCTCTACATCACCTCGGCCTACTGGTTCACCGCCTCG
Source organism: Tepidamorphus sp. (assembly GCA_028280885.1). Taxonomy (GTDB): domain Bacteria; phylum Pseudomonadota; class Alphaproteobacteria; order Rhizobiales; family Tepidamorphaceae; genus Microbaculum. The sequence goes on along the minus strand of JANQKY010000096.1, from coordinate 70,333 downwards.
ACGTCTTTCGCCAATCCCGCCGTGACGATCGCCCGCTCCATCACCGACACGTTTTCCGGCATCCGCCCGCTCGATACGCCCGCCTTCATCGTCGCGCAGCTCGCAGGCGCGGTGCTCGCCGCCGGCGTCTGCGCCTGGCTGTTCACGCCCGACCGCGAACCGGCCGCTATCGGGAAGGCATAGCCTGCTGCTTCAGCATCGCGGCAGCACGCGCATAGCCGCCGTCGCCGCCATCGATGAAATGCATGTGGTCGTCCGTCATCACCGACGGCACCAGGCAGGTCATCAGGGCCGCGTCCTGGACATGCAGCCCGTAGCGGGCGATCCCGCCGGCCCGCGCCTCCTTAAGCGCGGCGCGCAGCCCGGCTTCCGCCTCGGCATCGCAATCGAGCGTCATCCGCAGGCCATCGTCGAACTTGCGGAAATCGGAGTTGCGCACCGAGACCTCCTTGTAGTGGTCCGGGCGGAAGCCGCCGAAGCCGCGATTGGTGAAAAAGCTCACCCCCGCGACGACCGACAGCACCAACAGTTCGATATAGGCCTTCATGCGCCCCGCCAGGCCGCGCGCCTTGTGCGTTTCGATGGCAAGCCCGCGTGACGAAAACACCGGCCGCATCGTTTGCGGCGATATCGGCACGCCCTGGTCCGGCGCGGCCTCGGCGATCGCCGATATCCGCGTGACGAGCCTGGCGAACGCCTCCGCCGGGGCCGCCGGCTCCGGGACGACGATCAGCGACACGATCTTGCCGTTGCGCGCCCTGATCGGCGCCCAGCGGCAGGACAGGCCGGACAGATCGGGCCAGGCCTCCGGCGCGGCCTCCGCAAGGCTGAGCCGGCCGGCCTTCAATTCGGCTTCCGCCCATTTCAACCCGTTGCCCGCAAACAGCGCGTAGGACAGGTCTGGCGAGGCACCGAACAGGGCGACGCGGACATCCTGTCCGGCCGCGCGGATCTCGGAAACCGGCACGAGCCCGACCCGCAGGTTGAGATCGAGCCCCTCGCGGGCGAAACGCCGGACACGGGCCAGCGCGTCGGCCGCGGCGGATGCGGCTTCCGGCGGCACGGCGATCGCCGCGCCATCGCCGCCGAAGGCGAAGGGAAAGCGGCGCGTGGCAAGCGCGTTCATCATGCCGGCAATCACCGCGGCACCGACCATGTTGACGGCCTTGTAGCGCCCCGCCTCGATCGCGGCGGTAGAATCCTCGATATCGGCGACGCCGATCCGCCAGTCGTCCGGAAGCGGCAGGTACTGATCGGTCTCGCCGACCGTTTCGAAACGATCGAACCTGGGGATCGCCTCGTAGAATTCGAACGCCTGGCCGGTCATTGCGTGTCTCTTGCAGGGAATCCGCTAAGTGTCCTGACCCTAGAGCATGTCTTGCAAATATAGGGGCAGTTCTGTTTGCGATCGGCGAGTCGATCCGGCGTCGAGATCGGCGCAGGTCGATGCGGGGCCCATGGGATTTCGGGGGCCAAGGCGAGCTTGGCCCCGAAGAGTCATGGGGGCGGCCGCCGATCGCAAACCCTGCGGGACAGGCGCTTTTGGACCAAATCCGGCGCCGTCATCCTTGTCTATATCCCCGATATGGCCTTCGAATGCCGGCTTGGCCCCTGAAACACAACATGGGACCCGAAAGCGTCTCGTCAGAATGACCCTATATTTGCAAGACATGCTCTATATGGCCTGCGTGAGTATACGAACAAGATGCGACCGACGGCTAATGCAGCCGGCTCACGAATACGTGCACAGCCGTACCGCCGCCGATTGGCGGGGGCGACCAGAATCGGACTTCGGCTTCAACAACGCTTAACGGATTTCCGGCACAAGAGGACCGGGAAAGACATGAAATCGACTTCATGTCCGTTGGGAGAACACGTTGGAGATTATCCGGCTATGCGATTATTACTTGCCGCTACTGCGCTGATCTTGACCGCGACGGTGCCCGTCGCCGTCACGCCGGTCCGGGCCGACGAGGCCGCCTCAAGAACCAACGGCTATTCGCTGGAGGCACTCGTGCTGCTCAATCGGCACGGCGTCCGCTCGCCGCTCAACACCAGCGACCTTGAGCCGCTCGCCGACAAGCCCTGGCCGAGCTTCGGCGTCAAGGACGGCAATCTGACCAAGCGCGGCAGGACACTGTCGAAGACGCTGGGCAAATTTTATGGCGCCTATGCGCGTAACGACGGCTTCCTGCCGGCGAAGGGCTGCCCGGCGAAGAAGAAGGTCTGGTTCCGCAGCGACAACGACCAGCGCACGATCAAGACCGCCGAGGCCCTGCAGCAGGGCATGCTGCCCGGCTGCAACTACAAGGTCAACACCGTCGCCTCGGGCATCGATCCGCTGATCGCACCGGTCGATTACGGCATCTGCAAGGCGGACGAGGACAACGAGGACGCCGCGCTGAACGGCTTGCTTGGCGGATCGTGGGACCCGTCGGTCTTCGCCTACGGGTCTTCGCTGGACCAGCTCCAGGACGTTCTGAACTGCTGCCAGCCGAGCATCTGCGAGAAATACGACGTCAAGTCCGGCTGCACGCTTACCGACCTGCCCACCTCGGCGATCTCGGGGATCGCGACCACCACATCCGAGATCTTCCTGATGCAATATGCCAACGGCATGTCCAACAAGAAGGTCGGCTGGGGCCGGATATCCTCGCCGCAGCATTTGAGCGCCCTCAACGCCATGCATTCCCTGGCCTTCTGGTCCTACAACGCCAACCCCTACACGGCCCGCTATCAGGGCTCGAACCTGCTCGACGAGATCGTCGGTCGCCTGAAGAAGGCCTCCAAGGGCAAGGGCGCCGACCTGTCGGTGATCGTCGCCCATGACAACAACCTGCTCAACATCGCCGGCCTGCTCGGCCTGTCCTGGTTCGTGGAGAGCTACCAGCAGAACCAGGTGCCGCCGGGCGCCGGCATCGCCTTCGAGCTCTGGCGCAACGACAAGACCGGCAAGCCGTTCGTCTCGGTCCGCTACCGGGCGCAGAACATCGACCAGCTTCGCAAGAACACCAAGCTGACGCTCAAGGTCCCGCCGGCCGGAACCGATCTGACGGGACTTGCCTGCGGCTCGGACCTGGTCGACGGCCACTGCCCGGCCCGCAAGTTCCTCAAAGTCGCCGCAGCGGCGATCGACGAAAGCTGCGTCGGTCCCAAGATGTAACGCGGGAACCGACAGAATTGGCCCGGCGGCTCAGATAAGCGCCGCCGGGTCTTCGTGCGTCTCGATATGCTCGGGCCGCACGCCGACGCCGATGACCCGCGCCGGCAGCCGCCGGAGCTTGGGAAACCGCCCGGCCAGCCGGAACGCCAGCGGCGGCTCGTCCGCCTCCGCATCGCCGAGCAGCGGGCGGATCACCTGATCCTGCATCATGATCTGCAGCTTCTGGGTGAGCTTGACCGGAAACAGCCGCCGGGCCTGGACACGGGCAAGATCGGCCTGCGAAACCGGCCCCTCCCGCAGCTTGCCGGCCAGCAGGTTCGCCGCCGCCACCCCGTCCTGAATGGCGAGATTGACCCCGACGCCGCCGATCGGCGACATCGCGTGGGCGGCATCGCCGATCAGCAGGAGGCCCGGCTTGTGCCAGGTGCGAAGCCGGTCGACCTGCACGGATAAAAGCTTGATCCCGTCCCAGTCGGCCAGCGCCGAGACGCGATCGGACAGGAACGGCGCGACCTTCACGAGGTCCTGGTGGAAGGCGGCGAGACCCTTCGCCTTCACGGTGTCGAACCCGCCCTTGGGGATCACCCAGGCAATCTGCCAGTAGTCGCCCCGGTCGAGCATGATAACGATGTGGCCGGCCTCGAAATAGAAACTCGAGGTTTCCGGATCACCGCCGTCATGCGGCAGGCGGAACCACAACACGTCGATCGGCGCGCCGAGTTCGTCGACCTCAAGGTCGGTGAGCGCCCTCAGCGTCGAATGCCGCCCGTCGGCGGCGATAACGAGATCGGCGCGGATTTCAAGCGGCCCGTCCGGCCCCTCGGCGCGCACGCCGACGACCGCGCCGTCCTCCTCGATCAGGCCGGTCGCCTCCGTTCCCATCCGCAGATCGAAGGTCCGGTAGCGCCGGGCAAGGCCGGACAGGAAGTCGAGGAAGTCCCATTGCGGCATCATCGCGATGAATTTGCATTTGGTCGGCAGATGCCGGAAATCGACCATTTCCGATTCGAACGCCCCGAACCGCATCGACAACACCGACGTGTTCTTGTGCGGCAGCTTCAGGAAATCGTCGAGCACGCCCAGTTCATACATCAGTTCGAGTGTCGAGGGATGAATGGTGTCGCCGCGAAAGTCGCGGAAGAAATCGACATGCTTTTCCAGGACGGTGACCGGGACACCGGCACGCGCCAGCAACAGCCCGGCCATCATGCCGGCCGGACCGCCGCCTGTGATGCAGCATCGCGTCTGAACAGTCGTCATACCGGCCTCTCCCGCTGTTATCCGCCCCGTCGATCGGCGCCGATCGGCGTCGACCGGGCCGGTTTACGGCGAAATCGGCCCGGGGATCAGCTTTCTACCACGATCTGGACCCGATCGGCGGCAAATCGCGCCACCGTATACTGGATCGGGCGACCGTCCGGATCGGTGTTGATGCTCTCGGTGACGATCAGCGGACTGTTCGTTTCGATCCCCAGCGCATTGGCATCCTGCGGGTCGGCGAGCCGCGCCGTCATCCGGGTCTCGCGACGCCGGTAGTCATCGATGCCGCAGCGCTTGAGCGCCTTGGTGATCGATCCGGTCTCGGCATAGTGGGGCACGAAGCCCGGAACCCGGTCGGCCGGGAACCAGCCGGTCGCGACATTCAGCGGCACGCCGTCGGCCGCCCCGAGCGATTCGATCCGCAACACCGGCGCGCCGCGCGCGATTTCAAGCGCAGCCGCCACCTCGACATCGGCCTGCGTCTCGACCGCCGAGATCAGGCGTCCCGAGGGCGAGCGCGCCTGCCCCGACACGATCTCGGAAAACCGCGTCCGCTCGCGGATCGGATAGTCGAGCGGCCGGCTGATGACGATGGTCCCGCGACCGCGCTCGGCCTTGACGAGCCCGTCTTTTGCAAGCGCCGCGGTCGCCTGCCGGACCGTGTGGCGATTGACGCCGAAACGCTCCGCCAGCGTCGCCTCGGAGGGAAGCCGCTTGCCCGGTTCGAACGTGCCCGATGCAATCTCTCGTCGCAGAGTGTCCGAAATACGTCGCCAAAGCGCGATACCATCGCGATTCAGGGCGCGATTCAGAGTGTGGGCGTCCGCAACCTCCGCGAACGCCTCGACATTTCGGCTGATAGTCGGCCCGTCCGTCATCGTTGTGTCACTGAGCTCCGATATCAATTGACACTTGTCTAGATTACTAGACATATTGCGCCGCATCGTCGAGTCGAATCTGCACATGAAACCCGAAACCATGATGGATCACACAGCATCCGATCTGCCGGACACTCCTTCGCCGAATGGCGGGGCGCCGAATGGCAAGGCCGGGGACCCGACCGCCGACCCAAACGCCGAACGCCGCCGCGCCATGCGGGCCATGGCGATGGCAAGCCGCGACATGCTGGAAACGGCGTGGGAGGCACTGGAAAGCCCGCCCGCCTGGACCTGGTTGCGCAAGCCTGAATGCGGCCTCGTGATGGTGCGCGGCCGCACCGGCGGCGACGGCAGCCCGTTCAATCTCGGCGAAGCCTCGGTCACGCGCTGCGCGGTCACGCTTGACGCTGGCGCGACCGGCGACGGGGTTGCGGGCGGCGGCGTAACGGGCAGCGGGGCGACGGGCTTTGCCTGGATCATGGGCCGCGACGGCGAAAAGGCGCGGCTCGCCGCCCTGTTCGACGCCCTGTGGCAGATGCCGGACCGGCGCGACCTGGTCGAGCGCACCGTCATCGCCCCCGCGCTTGCGGCGCTGGCCGCCGCCGACGAGCGCCTTGCCGAAGAGACCACGGCGACCAAGGTCGATTTCTTCACCCTGGCGCGCGGAGAGGACGAAGAGCTATGAGCGACATCCTGGAAAGTCCGCGCCCGGCTGCGGGCGGCGCAGCGCTGGCAGGCGGCTTCGCGCAGCCTGTGGTCGATGCCCAGTTCGTCTTCCGCTCCGTCATGGAGGCCTTCTCGCGCCCCGGCCGGTCTATCGCCCTGCCCACCAGGGTCGCGCCGCCACCGCCGCTGACCGCCGAAGCAGGCGCGATCGCGCTGGCGCTGTTCGACCAGGACACGCCGATCTGGTGCGATGCGCCGCTTGCCGGCGACCCCGCGCTGCGCAACTGGCTTGCCTTCCATACCGGCGCGCCGGTCGCCTCCGGTCCGGACCAGGCCGCCTTCGCGCTGATCAGCGCCTGCGACCGGATGCCCTCGCTGTCCGGCTTCGCGCAGGGCACCGCCGAGTATCCGGACCGCTCGACGACGCTGATCATGATGGTCGATACGCTGATGAGCCGCGACATCGTCAGGCTCGAGGGCCCCGGCATCGAGGAGACGGAGACGATCGCGCCGGCGCCGCTTCCGGTCAATTTCCGGGACCAGGTCCGCGCCAACCACGCGCTGTTTCCGCGCGGTGTCGACATCCTTTTCGCAAGCCCCGGCAAGATCGCGGCCCTGCCCCGATCGACCCGCATCCGGGCCAACGCCTCCAGGGAGGGCTAGAATCCATGTATGTGGCGGCGAAAGGCGGCGAACAGGCCATCGCCAACGCCCACCGGCTGTTGGCCCATGCCCGGCGCGGCGACCGCGACGTTCCCGGCCTCACGCTAGCGCAGATCGCCGGGCAACTGGCGCTCGCCGTCGACCGGGTGATGGCGGAGGGCTCGCTCTACGACCGTGATCTGGCGGCGCTGGCGATCAAGCAGTCGCGCGGCGACCTGATCGAGGCGATCTTCCTGGTGCGCGCCTATCGCACCACCCTGCCCCGCCTGGGCGCCTCCGAGCCGGTCGATACAGCAAGGATGCAGATCCGGCGGCGCATCTCGGCGACCTACAAGGACCTGCCCGGCGGCCAGCTTCTGGGACCGACCTTCGACTACACCCACCGCCTGCTGGAGCCCGAGATCGCCGAAAACGACGCTCCCGAACAGCCGGCCACGCAAGCGCCGAACCGCGATCCCGTGCCCCGGGTCACCGATGTGCTCGGCTATGAGGGCCTGATCGAGAGCTCTCCGGAAGCGGAGTCCGGCCGGCCGGTCGCCGACCTGACCCGCGAGCCCCTGGAGTTTCCCGCCGACCGCGACCTGCGCCTGCAGGCGCTTGCCCGCGGCGACGAGGGCTTCCTGCTGGCGCTCGGCTATTCGACCCAGCGCGGCTATGCTCGCTCCCATCCCTTCGTCGGCGAGATCCGCTTCGGCGACGTCGAGGTCGAGGTCTTCGCCGAGGAACTCGGCTTTGCGGTGACGATCGGCCGGATCGGCGTCACCGAATGCCAGATGGTCAACCAGTTCAAGGGCTCGGCCAAGGCGCCGCCGCAATTCACCCGCGGCTACGGCCTGGTCTTCGGCCAGAGCGAACGCAAGGCGATGTCGATGGCGCTCGTCGACCGGTCGCTGCGCTGGCAGGAACTCGGCGAGGAGCAGACCGCGCCGGCCCAGGACGAGGAATTCGTCCTGTCCCATTCCGACAACGTGCGGGCGACCGGCTTCGTCGAGCATCTGAAGCTGCCGCACTATGTCGACTTCCAGGCGGAACTGGAGCTGGTGCGCCGGATGCGCGCCGAAATCGCCGAACGGGCGGACGCGGAGATCGATCCCGAAAATACCGGCCCCAAGAACACCGGCTCCAAGAACACCGGCCCCGCCGGTCCCAATCGCGAGGCAGCGGAATGACGACAAGTGCTGTTGAGGCGACACCCTACAATTTCGCCTATCTCGACGAGCAGACCAAGCGGATGATCCGCCGGGCGATCCTCAAGGGCATCGCCATTCCCGGCTATCAGGTGCCGTTCGCCAGCCGCGAGATGCCGATGCCCTATGGCTGGGGCACCGGCGGCGTCCAGATCACCGCGGCGATCATCGGTCCCGACGACGTTCTGAAGGTGATCGACCAGGGCGCCGACGACACGACCAACGCGGTCGCCATCCGCGGCTTCTTCGCCCGCACCGCAGGCGTCGCGACGACGACGCAGACTGGCGAGGCCTCGATCATCCAGACCCGCCACCGCATCCCCGAGCAGCCGCTTCAGTCCGATCAGGTGCTGGTGTTCCAGGTGCCGATCCCCGAGCCGCTGCGCTTCCTGGAGCCGCGCGAGACCGAGACCCGCAAGATGCACGCGCTCGAGGAATACGGCATCATGCACGTCAAGCTCTACGAGGACATCGCCCGGCACGGCCACATCGCCACGACCTACGCCTATCCGGTGCTGGTTGACGGGCGCTATGTGATGGATCCCTCGCCGATCCCGAAATTCGACAATCCGAAGCTGCACCAGTCCGACGCGCTTCTGCTGTTCGGTGCCGGACGCGAGCAGCGGATCTACGCGATCCCGCCGCATACCGACGTCGTCAGCCTCGATTTCGAGGACTATCCCTTCGAGGTGCAGACATTCGACGAGCCCTGCGCCATCTGCGGCACGCGCGGCACCTATCTCGACGAGATCATCACCGACGACAAGGGCGGGCGCATGTTCGTGTGTTCCGACACCGACTTCTGCGAGCGCCAGGTTGCGCGAAACCAGGGCGTTCAAAACCAGAGTTCCGCAGCGGCGAGCGAAAAGACGGAAATGACCGATGCTTGAGGACTTCACCCCGAGCGAAGCCTTCGTGCCGGAGGCGACCGCCGAGGATCCGCCATTGCTGCGCGCCAGCGGCGTCTCCCATTTCTACGGCAACCGCGTCGGCTGCCAGGATGTCAGCTTCGAACTCTGGCCGGGCGAGGTGCTCGCCATCGTCGGCGAATCCGGCTCCGGCAAGTCCACCCTGCTCGGTTGCCTGTCCGGCCGGCTGACCCCGACGGCCGGTGTCGTCGAATATCGGATGCGCGACCAGGCGACCCGCAACATCTTCGATCTTTCCGAAGCCGAACGGCGTTTTCTCGCCCGCACCGACTGGGGCTTCGTGCATCAGGATGCGCGCAACGGCTTGCGCATGACGATTTCCGCCGGCGGCAATGTCGGCGAGCGGCTGATGGCGATCGGCAACCGCAATTACGCCGCCATCCGCGGCGAGGCGCTCGACTGGCTCGGCCGGGTCGAGATCGACGCCGACCGCATCGACGACCGGCCCGAGCAGTTCTCCGGCGGCATGCGCCAGCGCCTGCAGATCGCCCGCAACCTGGTCACCGGTCCGCGCCTCGTCTTCATGGACGAGCCGACCAGCGGCCTCGACGTCTCGGTCCAGGCCCGCCTGCTCGACCTGTTGCGCGGCCTGGTCTCCGACCTGTCGCTGTCGGCGATCATCGTCACCCACGACCTGGCGGTCGCCCGGATGATCTCGCACCGCATGATGGTGATGCGCAACGGCACCGTGGTCGAGAGCGGCCTGACCGACCAGATCCTCGACGATCCGCAGAGCGCCTATGCCCAGCTCCTCGTCGCCTCGGTGCTGCAGCCATGATCACCCTGTCCCCGTTCAACGCCCGTTTCGAGGTTCGGCCATGACGATGCGTCTCTGTCTGTCGGGGGTCGGCAAGACCTTCACCATGCATATGCGCGACGGCACGCGCCTGCCGGTGCTGCGCAATGTCGAGCTCGCCGTATCGGAAGGCGAATGCGTCGTCCTGTCGGGGCCCTCCGGCGTCGGCAAGAGCACGATCCTGCGGATGATCTACGGCAACTACCGCACCAACGAGGGCCAGGTGCTGGTGGTCGACGGCGACAAGATCATCGACGTGGCGACCGCCTCGCCGCGCCGCATCCTCGACCTGCGCCACCGGGTGATCAGCTATGTCAGCCAGTTCCTGCGCGCCGTGCCCCGCGTCGCGGCGATCGACATCGTCGCCGAGCCGCTCAAGGTCCGCGGCGTCGAGGCCGACGTAGCCCGTGACCGCGCCGCCGAAATGCTGGCCCGGCTGAACCTGCCCGAACGGCTGTGGTCGCTGCCGCCGGCGACCTTCTCGGGCGGCGAGCAGCAGCGCGTCAACATCGCCCGCGGTCTCGTCACCGATCATCCCATCCTGATCCTCGACGAGCCGACCGCCTCGCTCGACGCCTCCAACCGCGACATCGTCGCCGAACTGATCGAGGAGCGGCGCGAGGCGGGCGCCGCGATGCTCGGCATCTTCCATGACGGCAGCGTCCGGCGCCGGGTTGCCACGCGGGCAATCGACGTCGGCTCCTTCGCCTCGGTCTGAGAAGGAGCGGGCGCGATGACACGGCTTTCCGAACGGCCCCTGATCGAGGCTTCCGCGATCGTGACGCATTCGACGATCGGCCGCTATACCGAGATCGCCGAGCGCTGCCATGTCGCCGAATCCAGCCTCGGCGACTATTCCTACATGATGCGCGAATGCGAGGTCTGGGCGGCCGAGATCGGCAAGTTCGTCAATATCGCAAGCCATGTCCGCATCAACGCCACCAACCATCCGACCTGGCGGGCGACGCAGCATCACTTCACCTATCGCGCCGCCGATTATTTCGCCGATGCCGAGGTCGAGGCGGCGTTCTTCGACTGGCGTCGCGACCATGCGGTGCGGATCGGCCACGACGTCTGGATCGGCCATGGCGCGATCCTCCTGCCCGGCGTTTCGGTCGGCAATGGCGCGGTGATCGGCGCCGGCGCCGTGGTCAGCAAGGATGTCGCGCCCTACACCATCGTCGGCGGCGTGCCGGCGAGGGAAATCAAGCGCCGCTTCCCCGAGGAGATCGGCGCGCGGATGGACCGGCTCGCCTGGTGGGACTGGCCGCATGACCGGCTGCGCGACGCGCTCGAGGCCTTTCGCGGCCTGACGGCGGAAGCCTTTCTTGAGAAGTTCGAGGCCGATCGGCCGGTTCCGGCCGCGACGACCGCCTGAGCCGAGGTACTCGACCTGTCATCGCCGGCCGCTCACCCTTCGTGTCATTGCCGGGCTTGTCCCGGCAATCCATGAACACAGTCGCCGGCCACTGTGGTCATGGATCCCCGATCAAGTCGGCGGGGACGACCGAGGAAGGCTGGGCACACCCCTCCCCCTCGTCATCCCGGAATTCCCGATAGCGAATATCCGGGACCAGAGAGCTGACACGATGAACGGCCGTGCCACGCGCCCTCACCCCGGCCCTGCGGGCCGCCCTCTCCCGCCAAGGGGGAGAGGGAAAGAGCGCGCTGGATGGACCGGGCAAATAGGCACCGACATCATATGCGGTATCGAAGTTTTCTGTCCACCGGCCGTGGCATCCGCCGCACGGCTTCTCAGATGCACTCGCACCCTCTCCCCTTGGCGGGAGAGGGTCGGCCCGAAGGGCCGGGGTGAGGGAGCGTGGCACAGCCTCTCGTCGCGCCGATTTTCCGGGATGGCGAGGGAGAGGGCTATGCGCCCCTCTGCAACCCGCTCCGGTGTCCACCCCCTCGACTGTCATCCACGGAACAAGTCGGGGATGACCTCCGAGCAGGCGGCCCGGCAGAAAACCAAAGCCCCCTCTCCGCTGAACCGGACAGCAGCGGGCCATGCGCAGGCGCGCCCGCACGTCATCATACAACCGATGCAATAGCCGGCGCCCGCATCGTCACATTGCAACCATGTGACCGCCGAAACACCAAAAAACCCTAGGGATTGGCGGCATTGTGGATTGTCGCCGAACTGACATCGAAACGCTGCACACCTGTCATGCCGGCTCGCTATTGGGTGCAGCGTTCCGACGGATATGTCGGCCCCGCGCGACGCTTTGCGCGCCAGGACGAAGCAAAGAGGAATGGCCATGTCGACGGTTCGGGTCGAGCGCTTGACCAAGACCTTTCCAGGCGGCAAGAGGGCGCTGAAGGATGTCTCGGTCGACATCGAACGCGGCGAGATGGTCGCCCTGATCGGTGCGTCCGGGTCCGGCAAGTCGACCCTCATCCGGCACATCGCCGGCCTCGTTCAGGCGGATCGCGACGCCCCTTGCAAGGTCACCGTCGATGACCGGCCCGTGCAGGCGGGCGGCAGGCTGTCGGGCGAGGCGCGCGACATTCGCCGCGACATCGGCGTGATCTTCCAGCAGTTCAACCTGGTTGGCCGCCTGTCCGTCATCACCAATGTGCTGATCGGCGTGCTCGGTCGGATCTCGGTCATGCGCGGCACGTTCGGCCGGTTCCGGCCCGACGAAAAGCGCGCGGCCATGCAGGCGCTCGCCCGGGTCGGCATCGCCGAAACGGCGGCCCAGCGCGCCTCCACCCTGTCCGGCGGCCAGCAGCAGCGCGCCGCGATCGCCCGGGCGATGGTCCAGGGCGCCCGCGTCGTGCTCGCCGACGAGCCGATCGCCTCGCTCGATCCAGCCTCCGCCAAGCGCGTCATGCAGGCGCTGTCCGAACTGAACGAGCAGGACAGGGTCACGGTCATCGTCTCGCTTCACCAGGTCGAATACGCGCGCCGCTACTGCCCGCGCACCATCGCCCTGCGCGACGGCGAGATCGCCTATGACGGGCCGAGCACGGCGCTGTCCCATGATTTTCTGCGCGAACTCTACGGAGACGCTTCCGAAGAACTCGTGCTCCCCGACGTCCCGGCAAGAAGCGACGCTCCGGAGCCCGCCGTCGCGGCGGCAGTCGCTCTGGCCGGCACGTGACCGTCGCCACAGGCGGTCAGTCAAACCGAGTACCCCGCATCATCTGGCCCGGGAACAACCGGCCAAAGCGATCTGGATTGGAGAATCTGATGAATTTTGTCGCCAAGGGACTGGCCGCCGCGGCCTTGTCCGCCACGCTGGTCAGCGCAGCGCAGGCCGAGACCACCGAAATCAATTTCGGCATCATCTCAACCGAATCGAGCCAGAATCTCAAGACGATCTGGAACCCCTTCCTCGAAGCGATGGAAGACGAGACCGGCCTCAAGGTCAACGCCTTCTTCGCCACCGACTATGCCGGCATCATCGAAGGCATGCGCTTCGACAAGGTCCACCTGGCTTGGTACGGCAACAAGTCGGCCATGGAAGCCGTTGACCGCGCCGATGGCGAGGTGTTCGCCCAGACCGTCGACGCGGAAGGCAATCCGGGCTACTGGTCGCTGCTGCTGGCCCATGTCGACAGCGAGCTCAACTCGCTCGAGGACGTCATGAAGTGCGAGGGCGACCTCAACTTCGGCATCGGCGATCCCAACTCCACGTCCGGCTTCCTGGTCCCGACCACCTTCGTCTTCGCCGCCAACGGCGTCGATCCGAAGGACTGCTTCAAGACCGTGCGCAACGCCAACCACGAGACCAACCTGATGGCGGTCGCCAACAAGCAGGTCGACGTCGCCACCAACAACACCGAGAACCTGCGCCGCCTGCAGACCACCAATCCGGAAGCCGCCAAGAAGGTCAAGATCGTCTGGCAGTCGCCGCTGATCCCGTCCGACCCGCTGGTCTGGCGCAAGGACCTCGACCAGGCCACCAAGGACAAGATCTACACCTTCATCATGACCTATGGCCGCCTCGGCGCGCCGGAAGAGGTCGAGGCCGCCCGCAAGGTGCTCGAGGACCTGCAGTGGGCGCCGTTCAAGCCCTCTTCGGACGCCCAGCTCTACCCGATCCGCATCATGTCGATCACCAAGGAAGAGTTCCAGATCCAGGCCGACGACAAGATGTCGGACGCCGACAAGAAGGCCAAGCTGGACGCGCTGGAAGCCGACAAGGCCAAGTACCAGAAGCTGATGGACACGATCCCGCAGTCGTGATCACCGCCCGCCGGTAGTCATCTCGGGACTCGCCCCGCTTTCACCAGACTGCCGGACGGTCCTTCAAATCGTCACGGAGACGCCGCCGCCTGCGGCGTCCCCGCTTCCGCCCCAGCCGCGGCGCCCCCTGCACACCCCATCCGCACGATACGATGACCACACCGACCCTGACCCCTCCGCACCTCGTCTCGACCAGCGAGACGACCGTCGCGGTCCCGGAACCGCCGCGTCCCTCGACCAGCGACCACCTCTACCGTCTCGTCGTCTGGGGCGGCCTGCTGCTGGTCTTCGTCTGGAGCTTCGGACCGGCGGAAATCAACCGCTTCGTCTATCTCTTCACCGACGCCAGCAACATGGCGGAATACGCCAAGGGCTTCCTGACCCCCAACTTCCGGGACTGGGAATATTATGTCGAGGAGATGATCCTGACGGTGCAGATCGCGCTGTGGGGCACGGTCCTGTCGGTGATCTTCGGCATTCCCTTCGCGCTCCTGTCGTCGAACAACCTCGCCCCGGTCTGGATCGTCCAGCCGGTGCGCCGCCTGATGGATGCCTGCCGCGCCATCAACGAACTGGTCTTCGCCGTTCTCTTCGTGGTCGCCGTCGGCCTCGGGCCGTTCGCCGGCGTCATGGCCCTGTTCATCCACAATCTCGGCATCATCTCCAAGCTGTTCTCCGAGGCCGTCGAGGCGGTCGATCCCCGTCCCGTCGAGGGCATCCGCGCGACCGGCGCCTCAAGGCTGCAGGAGATCATCTATGGCGTCGTGCCGCAGGTGATGCCCTTGTGGATCTCGTTCTCGCTCTACCGGTTCGAGACCAATGTGCGCTCTGCAACCGTGCTCGGCATTGTCGGCGCTGGTGGTATCGGCCAGATCCTGTTTGAATCGATCCGCGGTTTCCTCTACGCCGAAACCGCCGCGATCCTCATTATCGTCGTCGTCACGGTATCGCTGATCGATATCCTGTCCCAGCAACTGCGCAAATTGGCGATCTGAACAGGTCATGACGGATACAGTCTACAAGAACGCCCGGATCGTCCTGGCCGATGAAATCATTTCCGGCTGCGTGGCGGTCACCGACGGGACGATCACCTCGGTCGACAGCGGCACAACCGCGGTTCCCGGCGCCGAGGATTTCGAGGCCGACTATCTCATTCCCGGCCTGATCGAACTGCACACCGATCACCTGGAAAGCCACTTCCGGCCGCGCCCCGGCGTGACCTGGAACCCGATCGCCGCGGTCCAGTCGCACGACATGCAGGTCGCCGGCTCCGGCATCACCACGGTGCTCGACGCGCTGCGCGCCGGTACCGACGCCGACGCCCGGGCCCTGGCCGAACAGATGCGCACGCTCGCCGACGCGATCCAGGACGCCGGCCGCAACGGCCGCCTGCGCGCCGACCACTATGTGCATCTGCGCTGCGAGATCGCCTCGCCGGACGTGATCGCCGAGGCCGAGGCGATGCTCCACCACCCGATCCTCAAGCTCATCTCGGTGATGGACCACACGCCCGGCCAGCGCCAGTTCGTCAGCCTCGACAAGTTCCGGGAATACTATCTCGGCAAGTCGCTGATGACGCCCGATGAACTGGAGGTCTACATCGCCGAGCGGCACGCCCTGCACCTGGAGCACGCGGTGCCCAACCGGAGCGCCCTGTTCGAGCTGTGCCGCAACGCGCAGATCGTCATGGCAAGTCATGACGATGCGACCGAGGAACACGTCGCCGAAGCCGCCGAGGCGGGTGTCATGCTGTCCGAATTTCCGACCACCCTGGAAGCCGCGCGCGCCGCGAAGGACGCCGACATGGCGGTGCTGATGGGCGCGCCGAACGTCGTGCGCGGTGGCTCGCACTCCGGCAACGTATCGGCCACGGACCTTGCCGCCGCGGGCCTTCTCGACGTGCTGTCGTCGGACTACGTGCCGTTCAGCCTGCTGCATGCGGTCTTCCTGCTGCCGGAGCGGATCGACGCGATTTCCCTGCCCGACTCCGTCCGCATGGTCACCGCCAACCCGGCGCGCGCGGTCGGGTTCGACGATCGCGGCGCCATCGATCCGGGCCTGCGCGCCGATCTGGTGCGGGTCCATTTCAGCGATGGCGTGCCGGTCGCCCGCGGCGTCTGGCGTGAGGGAAAGCGGGTCGCATGAACACCGCCCCCGCCGTCCGGACATGACGGGCGAATTCAAGCGCATAGGCCCGGGCGCGCTGGTCCTCATCGTCGGCCCCTCCGGCGCCGGCAAGGACACCGTGATCCGGCACGCCAGGGCGCGTTTGCGCGACTTGGGCCATATCCACTTCGCCCGGCGGCTTATCACACGCAAGGCCGACAGCGCGTCCGAAGACCATGACAGCCTGAGCGAGGCGGCCTTTGAGGATCTGCTCGCGGCCGGCGGCGCGGCGCTGCACTGGCGCGCCCACGGGCTCGGCTATGCCCTGCCGATCGAGATAGACGCCTGGATTGCCGCCGGCGACACGGTGATCGCCAATTCGTCGCGCCGGATGATCGATGCCGCCGCGGCCCGCTACGAGCGGGTGGTCGTCGTCCACGTCACCGCGCCGCCTGAGATCCTGGCGCAGCGGCTTGAAGCGCGGGGCCGCGAAACCGGCTCGGACATTCTCGAGCGGCTCCGGGCGGTTCCGCTGTCGGTCCCGCCGGGCGTCACGCTTGCGGAAATCGTCAACGATGCGGCCCCGGACGCAGCCGGAGACCGGCTGGTCGACGTGATCGCAGAGGCCGCGAGCGCACCAACCTCAGGCGCCTTCACCGCGATCGGCCGATAGAGCGACGTCAAGTCCTTCCGGGATCGGCCTGGACGATCTTCTCAAGCAACCGGATCAAGGTGTCGCGCTCCTGCGCGGACAGGGTATCCGCCCAGGCCCGTTCGCGTTCATTGACCGTCCGCCAGGCATCCAGGAAGTGTTTCCGGCCAAGCTCGGTGAGTGTCAAGAGCGACGTCCGCGCGTCCCGGGGCGAGGCCGCCTTGTGGATGAACCCCCTGCGCTTGAGCGTCTTCAGGATGCCCGAGGCATTCGCCCGGCTCATCTCGGCGATCGAAATCAGTTGCGCGCCCTCGATCGATCCGGCCAGGAAGATCAGAAAGGACAGGCGGAAGCTGCCCGTGCTGAACCCGAACTGCCGCAACCCGTGCCCCTCCAGGTCGTTTTCCAGACGCCGTGCGAGTCTCGCCATCAGAAGATTGAACCGGATCGCCTCGCCGTCAATCTCGGGAAATCGCCGCTGACTGAAGAACACGATCGCGTCGACGAACGTCTTCGTGTCATTTTGCCTGGCGACGTCGACGAAACCATCCTTGAATGGGGAGTCTTCGAGATCAGGCAGACGCGCCATTTCGAACCTCGTTCCCTCGATGAATATGGATTTTATTGAGAATAGAAGTCATCAAAGATATTTCCAGGACATTTTATCATTAATTCCGCTAGGTCAAATAATAATTATTATTAAGCCCATAACAAAGTCGACTGACTATCGTGCATATGAAATCCGATTTCAGATCGGCCTATCGATGCAATCGGAACGCAGAATCCGGTATTGAGCAGGCTTCTGGTTCACATCGTTTTGAAATCAGTTTCACCGCAAACATCATTCACAATCGCAATTCGTGTTCCGCCGGCCACTTTCAAATCCGCCGCGGCGCCGAGAGGCTCTTGACTCAAACCGCGCAAACGCGCTGTCAGTCGCAGTATGAGACAGTCCGGTTCGCAAGGAAATACACTCATGACCGCAGACGCGCCGCAGGCGGCCCCGGAGCCCGCCAGCCACCTGCACAGGACACTGGCCGCCGGCCATTTCGCGATAACCGCCGAGGTGGTGCCGCCGACCGGCACGCAGGCCCGCCTGCTGCTCGACAAGGCGCTGCCGCTGCGCGGCCTGGCCGATGCGGTCAACGTGACCGACGGGGCCGGCGCGCGGGCGCATATGTGCTCGCTTGCCGCCGCCGCGATCCTGGTCGAGGCCGGCATCGAGCCGATCCTCCAGGTGACCTGCCGCGACCGCAACCGGATCGCCCTCCAGGGCGACCTCATGGGCGCAGCAGCACTCGGCATCCGCAATCTGCTGCTCCTGCGCGGCGACGATCCGACCGCCGGCGACCAGCCGGATGCCAAGCCGGTCTTCGACCTGGATTCGCGCAGCCTGTCGGCGACCGTCATCGGCATCCGCGACGATCATGCACTGCCCTCCGGCCGCGCGGTTGAGGGCGACGCACCGTTTTTCATCGGCGCGGCCGACGCCCCGATCGACCCGCCGGCGGACTGGCAGCCGGATGGCCTGACCGGCAAGGTCGCCGCCGGTGCGCAATTCGTCCAGACCCAGTTCTGCATGGATACCGACGTGGTCCGCCGCTATGCCGGGCGGCTTGCCGAACACGGCATCACCGAGCGCCTGCACGTCTTGATCGGCGTCGCCCCGCTGGCCTCGGCGAAATCGGCGCGCTGGATGCGCGAGAAGCTGTTCGGCGTCACCATCCCCGACTGGATGGTGGACCGCATGGACCAGGCCGCCGACCCGAAGGCCGAAGGCCGGGCGATGTGCGTCGATCTTCTGCAGGAACTGGCCGAGATCCCCGGCATCGCCGGCGCCCACATCATGGCACCGCTCAACGAGGCATCGATCCCCGAGGTGATCGAGCGATCGGGGCTGACGGCGGGCCGCGCGGCCGAAATGCCATAGCGGCGGCCGGGGTAAGGTCAGAGAGGATATGCTCTCAGGCGAGCGGGCTTTTTTGCGGGCGGTGACGGTCCGCAACCGCTGACGGGCCCTCACCCGGCCCTTCGGGCCACCCTCTCCCGCCAAGGGGGAGAGGGTCCGTGCCACTTGGTCGCTTTCCCTTAAACTTGACCTCTTTCCTACAAGGAGAGAGGGGAGAACGAGGGTGCCGCGGGACTCTCTCCCCTCCGCGGGAGAGGGCGGCCCGAAGGGCCGGGTGACGGGGCGTCAACACCGTCGGAACCATCATCTCAATCTATGGCCGCAAGGCGCGCGCCAGCTACCGATCCAGACTGTCGGCGAGCCGGACGAGCCCGACAAACGCGCCGCGATGGCCGAACGGATCGGCGCCGCGCGCGCCGTTGGCAAGATCGATGATCTCGGCATAGTCGTAGCCGTCGACGAAGCGCGTCCCGCGCAGTTTCTGGCCGAAGGCAGCGACGCTTGCCGCGAACCGGTAGTCCTCGGGCAGATCGGCGACCGACGCCCGCTCCATTTGCGCGGTGATCGGTACCGTGATGCGGCTGCTCGTATCCGCCTCCGGCAGCTTGTAGCGCAGCTTCAGGAAGGCATAGTCGTCCGACGCGCCGCCCGTTCCCGCAGCCTGGCCATAGCGCAGGTCGTCGAACAGCCGGGCCGGGCTGCCGACCGGCGTGATCTCATAAAGCGCGGTGACGGTGTGGCCCGAGCCGATATCGCCGGCATCGACGCGGTCGTCGTTGAAATCCTCGCGGTTCAGGGCGCGGGTCTCGTAGCCGATCAGCCGGTATTCGGCGACCCTCGCCGGGTTGAACTCGACCTGGAACTTGACGTCCTTGGCAACCGTGAACAGCGCCGCCGACGCCTCCTCGACCAGCACCTTGCGCGCCTCGCCGAGCGTGTCGATATAGGCGGCGACCCCGTTGCCCGACTGGGCCAGTGCCTGCATGACGTCGTCGCGATAATTGCCCCGGCCGAAGCCGAGCACCGACAGGAAGACGCCGCTGTCGCGCCGGTCCTCGATCATGGCTTCAAGCGCGTTTGGATCGGCAACGCCGACATTGAAATCCCCGTCGGTCGCCAGGATCACCCGATTGACGCTGCCCTCGCGCCTGGCGCTCTCGGCGAGCCGATAGGCCTCCTCCAGGCCTGCCGCGCCGGCGGTGCTGCCGCCGGGCTTTAGCGTCTCCAGCGCCTTCAGGATCCTGGCCTTCCTGGAGACCGCGGTCGGCTTCAGCACCGTTCCGGCATCGCCGGCATAGGTGACGATCGCAACCGTATCCTCGGGCCCCAGTTCGTCGAGCAGCAGCCGGAAAGCAGTCTTCAGCAGCGGCAGCTTGTCGGGGCTGTCCATCGAACCGGACACATCGATCAGGAAGACGAGGTTCGAGGCCGGCCGCGTCTCGGGCGCGATGTCGTAGGCCTTGAGCCCGATATGCATGAGCTTCGTATCCGGGTTCCACGGCGTCGGATAGACCGCGACACTGGTCGAGAACGGCACGGACCGGTCGGCCGGCAGCGGGTAGTCGTAGTCGAAATAGTTGATCATCTCCTCGACGCGGACGGCATCGGCGGGCGGCAACATTCCCTCGTTCAGCATCCGCCGCACGAAGGCATAGGAGGCCGTGTCGACATCGACGGAGAAGGTCGAGACCGGATCGGTCTTAACCGACTTCACCGGATTGGTGTCGAAGGCCGCGAAGCTGTCGGCGGAGCCCTCGGGCACGGGCACGACATGGTCGTCCGGCGGCGGCAGCACCTTTGTCCGCAGGCCACCGACCTGATGGGCCGCCGGGGCCGGGGCGGCCTGGTCGGCCATCGGCTGCAGCACCATGCGTTCCGCCTGCGGGGCGGCCTTCGGGGCCGGCTTGGCGCGCGTCTGCGCCGTTTCGACGGGCTCGGATCCGGTGAGCGGATAGCGCTGGTTGATCTCGTAGGCGAGCAGGGCAGCGGCCGGCAGCAGGACGAGCGAGGCTGCGACCGGTGTCGGAATTCGGGACAGGTGCATGAGCGGTCTCCAAAGGGTGAATGGCCCCCACCCTTTCAGACGCCGCCGCCGGGCCGATCCTTGGCTCGCTCGGTGCGCTTTTTCGGCGGACCGGTCCGATTCCGCCGTGTCGAAGGCCGCAAGTCCCGCCTGAAGCGCGGCGGACACCGCCTCGTCGGAGGGCTTCGGCACCGAGATCCGCTTGAGCTGTGTCAGTCGATCCGTCATCTCACGTCACTTCCAAGGCGCGCCTTGAGCCGCCCCTTCGCTTTCGAGATCCGCCAGGCGACCGTTCCCTCCGCACAGCCGAGGATGGCCGCCGCTTCCGCCTGGCTAAAGTCTTCCGAATAGACCAGCAGCACGGCGTCGCGCTCGCCATCCGGCAGGTCGCGGACGGCGGCCCACAGATCGTCGAGCGGGTCGTCCATCTGCGGTTCCGATGTCTCCGCCTGGGCGAGCAGCGCCAGTTCGGCGATGCGCCTGTCCCGCCGGGCCTGCGCCTTGCGCTGATCGCGAACCGTGTTGAGGGTCACCCGGTAGAGCCAGCTCGAAAACGCCGACCGCCCGTCGAAGGAGCGGATCGCCGCGCCGAGCTTGACGCAGACGTCCTGGGCGAGGTCCTCGGCATCGGCGCTCGCGCCGCACCATTTGTAGGCGACCCGGTAGATGAACGGATACGCGCGCTCAAGCAGCGCCGCGAAGGCTTCGCGGTCGCCGCTGCGCGCCTTGTCAATGAGCGCTGCTTCGTTCAATCCGTCCATGTCATCAGGTTAGACGACGATGGGGGGCCATTCCTTGGCGGTGGGATGGAAAAATCTCAGGACGTGGCGGTGCGAGCCTTGTTGCGATGATTTCTGTGTGTCGCAGTCGTCATCCCGGCCAAGCGCAGAGCCGGGATCGGGGAACCCGGGCGCCCGCTGGTGTTTTCAATCGATGGATCGGTGGTTCCCCGATCCCGGATATTCGCTGTCGCGAATTCCGGGATGACGAGGGAGAGGTTGGTGTCCCGCCGCCCCTCCGCTGTCATTGCCGAGCTTGTCTCACTACTGCCCGGTTTAATCTCGAAGACGTCGACTAACGGATTGCCTGGAAACACGTTTTCGGCAAACCAAGGCGGTGGGACACGCGCTGCCCATCCACCAACCCGGACGTCATCAACTCTGTTTTCCTCAACGGAAGCGGTGTCTGGTATCGCCCGCCATTCCCCCTCCGCTGTCATTGCCGGGCTTGTCCCCCGGGGTGTCATTGCCGGGCTTGTCCCCCTCGGTGTCATTGCCGGGCTTGTCCCGGCAATCCATGAACACAGTCGCTTGCGCTCATTCTGACGGCGGTGGTCATGGATGCCCGGAACAAGTCCGGGCATGGCAGCCGAAGAGAGAGTGCGCCCCTTCGAGGTCATCCCCGACCAAGGCGGCGGCGACGTCCGAGGGAGTGGCCAAGCTGGAAATCAAGGCTCCGCCCCCGCTAAACCCGACAGCAGTGGACGTGTCCCGGCAATCCATGAATACAGTCGCCGGCAAGCCCCCGGACAGACGTCAGCCCGAATAACAGCCCGCCTCGCGCGCCTTCAGCGTCACGAGCCCCAGCACCGTGTCGATGGTCGGCGTCGGTACTTCCGTCAGCCGGCCGAGTTCCTGCACCGCCGTCACCAGCGCGTCGATCTCCATCGGCCGGCCAAGTTCGAGGTCCTGCAGCATCGACGTCTTGTGCGCGCCGACAGCCGCGCCGCCATCGATCCGCTTGTCGACATCGATCGGGAACCTGACACCGAGCTTCTCCGCGATCGCCTGCGCCTCGACCATCATCGCGCGCGCGACCGGCCGCGTGCCCGGATCGGTGCAGAGCACCTCAAGCGTCGCGCCGGTCAGCGCGCTGATCGGATTGAACGACAGGTTGCCCCACAGCTTGATCCAGATCTCGTCGCGGATCTTCGGCCGCACCGGCGCGCGCAGGCCGGCCTCGACCAGCGCCTGCGACAGCGCCGTGGCCCGCTCGGATTTGCCACCCGTCGGTTCGCCAAGCGAAAACCGGTTGCCTTCGAGATGATGGATGACGCCGGGCTCGGGCACGTCGGCGGCGGGATAGACGACGCAGCCAAGCGCCCGCTCCGGCCCGATGCCCTCCCACTGCCGCCCGCCGGGATCGACGGCCTCGATGCGCCGGTCGCGCCACGGGCCGTCGAGCCCGTGGAAATACCACCACGGCACCCCGTTGACGGCCATCACAACAGTCGTGTCCGGACCGAGCAGCGGCTGCATCCGCTCGACGATCGCCGGCACCGAATGGGCCTTCAACGTGACGATCACATAGTCCTGCGGGCCGAGCTCTGCGGGATCGTCGGTCGCTGTGACGGACACCGTCTTGCGCTCCTCGCCCTCGATAAGGCTCAGACCGTTTTCGCGCATCGCGGCAAGATGCGGGCCGCGCGCGATCAGGCTGACCGGCAGGCCGGCCAGCGCCAGCTTCGCGCCCATATAGCCGCCGATCGCACCCGCACCATAGATGCAGATTTTCATCTTCAGCCCGCCAATCCGAGTTTCTCGGCAAGGCCGATGCGTTGCAGCTTGCCGGTCGCGCCCTTGGGGATCTCGTCGAGCACCACCACCTTGCGCGGCACCTTGAAATCGGCGAGCCGGGTCGACGCGAAATCGCGGATATCGCGCTCGCTCGCCACCTGTCCCTCGCGCAGCACGATCGCGGCGGCGACCTCCTCGCCGAGCTTGTCATGCGGCATGGCGAAGGTCACGACCTGCTGGACGGCGGGATGGTCCATCAGCACCTCGTCGACCTCGAGCGGCGAGATCTTCTCGCCGCCACGATTGATGATCTCCTTCAGCCGCCCGGTGATACGCAGATAGCCCTCGTCGTCGAACTGGCCCTGATCGCCGGTGCGGAACCAGCGTTCGCCGTCGACCTCGAAGAAAGAGGAGGCATTGGCCACCTCGTTCGCCTCGTAGCCGGGCGTGACGTTTAAGCCGGAAATCACCACCTCGCCAAGCGCCGTCGGCGCAAGCAGGCGGTTCTCGGCCTGATCGGCGGTGCGCACCTTCGGCCCCGCCGCGATCCCGACCGAGCCGGGCTTCTGGTCACGCGGCGGCAGCGGGTTCGAGGTCATCTGGTGGCAGGCTTCGGTCATGCCGTAGCTCTCGATCACCGGCGCCGAGAACGTTTCCGCCAGTGCCGTCATCACCTGCGGCGGCAGCGAGGCGGAGGACGAACGGATGAGACGCAGGCCCGCCGCCTCGACGATTTCCGTATTGCGCTTGGCACGGGCGAGGATTGCCTGATGCATGGTCGGCACGGCGGTGTACCAGGTCGGTTTCGCCTGATCGAGCCAGCCGAAAAAGGACAGCGCGTTGAAGCCCGGCGCGCACCACACCGAGCCGCCGGCGGCAAGCGAACTGAGCGTCGCCGCGATCAGGCCGTGGATATGGAACAGCGGCATCACGTTCAGACAGCGGTCGCCGGGCGTCAGATCGAGCGCCGTGCCGATATTGCCGGCCGAGGCCGCGAGGTTACGGTGCAGAAGCGGTACGATCTTCGGCCGCGACGTCGTGCCAGACGTATGCAGGACAAGCGCGACGTCGTCGGCGCCGGCCTCGGCCGGCGTGCCGTCCGGCGCAGCCCCCTCCTCATCGGTCAGGTCGAACCAGCCGGCCGGGCTGTCCGCCTGAACGCCGAGCCGCAACACGCGCACGCCATGCCGGCGGGCAACCGCCAGCGCCGGGCCGTCATAGTCGGCGGCAACGACCAGCGCGCTGGCCTTCAGGTCGGTGATGTAGAAATCGTATTCCTCCTCCCGGTAGGCCGGGTTGAGCGGCGCGGTGACGCAGCCCTGAGCGAGCGCGATGAAGGCCGCCGCCATCTCCGGGCCGTTCGGCAGCACGATCGCCACCCGGTCGCCGGGCCCGATGCCGAAGCCGGCAAGCCGTCGTGCCGTTCTCGCGCTCAGGTCCCGCAAGCCGCCATGGCTCAGCCACCCCCGCTCCGGCGCGCCGATCGCGTCCGCGTCATCGGGATGATCGGCAAGCAGGCTCTTCAGGGTATCGGTCATGGCTGGCATCCGTCTGGAGGGGAAATCCGGCCCTCTTTATACCCCCGCCGCCCGCAGATGCCACTGGCGCGACCGGCCGGCCCGGAAAAGCTGTGTTTCCGAGGCCAGGCCGGGAATTCCGCTAAGGAAGACGAGAAACCGAAGCCACACTACCTCTCCCCCGTCATCCCGGAGAACTGGCACGACGAGCGGCCGTGCCACGGGCCCTCACCCCGGCCCTGCGGCCGACCCTCTCCCGCCAAGGGGGAGAGGGTGCGAGTGCATCTGAGAGGCCGTGTGCTGGTCGCAACCGCCAGCGGACAGAAAACTTCGATACCGCACATGATGTCGGTGCCAACGTGCCCGATCCGTCCAGCGCGCTCTTTCCCTCTCCCCCTTGGCGGGAGAGGGCGGCCCAAAGGGCCGGGTGAGGGGTGAGGCGCGGTCCGCGCAAGCGGGCGAAATGCGAGAGCATTTCGAGTGCCGAACGCGCGAGGCCCAAAGCCGAGCGCCGGGGGCGGCCGAGCAAGGAACTCTGCGTGCAGATGTTCCCCGCGCCCTGGCAATTAAACCGGACAGCAGTGGAACAAGTCCGGGGATGACCTCCGGGGGGAGATGAGTCCACAGACCCCTCGATCGTCATCCCGGAATTCGCTTAAGCGAATATCCGGGATCGGGGAACCGAGGCGGTGCGGAGTCCCACCCGCACCGACACGGGCTCCCCGATCCCGGCTCTCCGGCTTCGCCTGCGGCCGGGATGACGAGGGAGAGGGAACACCGTCGCGCAACCGCCGCAAAGATTGTCACGCCCGGACGTGTCCCACTACTGTCCGGTTCAGCGGGCACAGGGCTTTGGTTTTCATCCTCGCCACCCCCTCGGCTGTCATGCCCGGACGTGTTCCGGGCATCCATGAACACAGTTCCCTGACCCTATCCGCCCCCCACTCAGCCTCGCGACCGCCGCAAGGTCTCGCTCGGTGTCTCGCCGAAGGCCTCGCGATAGGCGGTGGCGAACCGGCCGAAATGGGAAAAGCCCCAATCAAGCGCGATCGACGACACCGTTTCCGCCTCGCCGGCGGCAAGCAGCGCCGCGCGCGCCCGGCTGAGACGGACACCGCGCAGATAGGCCATCGGCGAACAGCCGACATGCTGCTGGAAGGCGGCATAGAGCGCGCTCGTCCCCGCCCCCGAGACCCGGACCAGATCGCCGGCTCGCAAGGGCCGCTCTGCATGCGCCTCGATATAGTCGATCACCCGCTTGACGGCACGCGGCCGGATCGCGGGCGGCGCGTCGAGCCGGTGCGACTGGGAATGCGGCCAGGCGCGCAACAGCGCGGAGAGAAGAAATTCCTCGTATTCGACCGCCGCCGCCGGATTGCCCGCCAGGGACTGCGACGTATCGAGTTCGAGCCGTAAAAGGGTCAGCGCCCGGACATAGCTTTGCATCGCCCCCGTCGCGCTGACCGGACCGTCGCGGAAGGCCGTCCGTCCCGCCACCGTGTCGCCGAGCATGCGCGTCAGGTGCCGGTTCAGGCGCCGGCGCGGCACCTTGAAGATCAGCAGGCCGGTCGTGCGCGCAAACCGGACCTTCAGATCGCGGGCCGGGGCGCTGACGATCAGTTGTCCGGGCCGGACCTGATAGTCCGTGTCGCGCCGGGCGGCTCCGAGCGGCCCGTCGACTGCGTATTTGAACATGTAGCAGTCGGGCTGCTCGCCGGCATCGATCCGCGTATCGGCGCCGTAGCGCACATAGTTGAGCGACGAGGCGGCCACCGGCGCGTGATGGAACGTCGCGGCAAGCGCCGCCCTGCGGCCGGCGACGTCGATGCGGTGCGGCCAGAAATAGCGCGAGACCTTGTCCCGCGCCTCGTCGAGATGCGTGGTCGCCAATACGCGATATCGCTCAAGCGGCGCGGCCATCCGGTCTGCAAACCCTCCAACCGGGTGAGCGTAGTCGAAGGCAGCGCGGCACGACAACTGACGTCGGCGTAAAATGATTTGGAGAAATCGGACAGGCGGCGGAAAATCCGGATTGCGGCGCCGTCCGGAACCGTGAAGCCTTGGCTTCAACTCCATCCGGCGTGCCGATCGGCAAAACCAGAACACACGCAGAGGAAACCCCATGACCGACGATCACTCCACGCGAACCGGAATTCCCGGCCTGTCCCATGTCGATCACATCGCCCTGACCGTCCCCGATCTCGACAAGGCGGTCGCCTTCTATACCGACGTGATCGGTGGCACCGAGCTCTACCGGATCGGGCCCTTCGACGCAGCCGAACTGCCAAAGGGAGACGACGGCCGCGACTGGACGGATGCCCATGTCAACGTGGCCGGCGCCCGCATCCTGATCTCGATGATCCAGATCGGACCGAACCTCAATCTCGAGCTGTTCCAATACGAAAAGCCCGCCGACCGCCGCACCGAGCCGCCGCGCAATTGCGACAATGGCGGCCACCACATCGCCTTCAAGGTCGCCGACATGGCAGCCGCCAAGGCCTATCTCGCCGCGCGCGGCTGCGAACTGATGTCCGGCCCGATGGTGCTCGACGAAGGACCGCTCAACTACACGCTGTGCAACTACTTTCTCGATCCGTTCGGCAACCAGCTCGAACTGGTCGAATTCGACAAGCAGGCCTTCGCCGAGACCGCCCCGGTGACGCTCTACACGCCCTGAACGCCACACGCCCCGAACGCTAAACGCCCTGAACAAGGACTGAACCATGCGCTCGATTGCCATCGTCGGGGCCGGCCAGGCCGGCCTCCTGACGGCGCACGACCTCTTGCGCCACGGCTATGACGTCACGCTTTATTCCGACAAGTCGGCCGATGACTTCCTCACCAAGGCGCGGCCGACGGGCACGGCGGCGCGCTTCGACATGTCGCTTGCCTACGAGCGCGAACTCGGCCTGGACTTCTGGGAGGACGGCGCGCCGAAGGGCGAAGGCATCCACCTCACCTTCTCGCCCGACGCCGGCAACCGCCTGCTCACGCTGGTCGGCCGGTTCTCCGACTACTTCCTGGCGATCGACCTGCGGCTGCAGAGCCATCGCTGGATGAACGAACTGGAAGCGCGCGGCGGCAGGATCGAGATCGAAAACGTCACCGTCGACCGGCTCGACGAGATCGCCGGCGACCATGATCTGGCGATCGTCGCGGCCGGCCGCGGCGACATCCACCGGCTGTTCCCGCGCGACGAGGCCCGCTCGACCTATTCCAAGCCACAGCGCAAGCTCTGCATGATCTGCACCAGGGGACAGCCCTTCGCCTTTCCCGGCATCGACCTGTTGCCGGTGAAGTTCAATTTCTTCGCCACGTTCGGCGAGGCCTTCTGGGTGCCCTGGTACCACAAGGATCACGGGCCGGGCTGGTCGATGCTGTTCGAGGCCAAGGAAGGCGGCCCGCTCGACCGCTTCGATGACGTCAAGGACGGCCACCAGGCGGTCGATATCGGCCGTGAGGTCATCAGGGAGGTGATGCCGTGGGACTACGAATGGTGCCGCGACATGGAACTGCTCGACGACAATGCCTGGCTTAAAGGAACCTTCGTGCCGGAGGTGCGGATGCCGGTCGGCACGCTGCCGTCGGGCCGCAAGGTGCTGTCGGTCGGCGATTCCACCATGTCGCTCGATCCGATCGGCGGCCAGGGGGCCAATAACGGCAACAAGATGGCCCGCAACCTCGTCAGCGAGATCGTCGCTCGCGCGGACCGCCCCTATGACGAGCCGTGGATGCAATCGACGTTTGAGAGCTTCTGGGACCGGCACCGCTGGATCGACCGGTTCAACAACACCCTGCTCGAGCCGATCACCGATCCGGGCAAGGAACTGCTGATCGCCCAGTATGGCAGCGATGGCGGCCACAACGCATCACCCGGTACTCAGAAGACGGGAACTCAGAAGACGGGCGCCCAGAAGACGGGCGCCCAGAAGACGGGCGCTCAGAAGATCGCCGACCTGTTCTGCGACAATTTCAACGATCCGGCGCTGCTGACCGGCGCCTTCCACGACATGAAGGCCGCCCGCAAGGTGATCGAGCAGGCAACGGGCAAGCCCTGGTGGCACTCGGCGATCCGCGGCCGGCTGGCGATCGGCAAGGGCCAGATCCGCCAGAAGCTCGGCATGAACCCGCACCATCCCGGCACGGTCAATTAGAGCACGTTCGAACCGAAGTCCTATTGTTCGAACCGCAGCAGGCGGCCGAACACGCCCGCCTTCGAGCCGTCCTGCTTGTGCGACGTCCACACGGCGATAAGATCGCCGCTGTCCAGCGTCGCCAGATCCGGCTGCCACTGATCCTGCCTGCTCGTCACGTTGATCGGGAATTCGGTGTCAATCCGGCCGCCCGTCCTGTCGAACATCTGGCCGTAGACGCCCTGGCCCGATCCGTCCTGGCGGTTCGACGTCCAGGCGATCAGGAAGCCGCCGGCGGCCGTCGGTGTGATCGCCGGCTGCCACTGATCCCTCTTCGTCGTCGTGTTGACCGCAAACGCATCGCCCTTGGCCTTGCCGCTGGCGCTGTATCTTTGGGCAAAAATGCCAAGCCCCGATCCATCCTGTTTGCGCGACTGCCACGTCACGACGAAGCCGCCGCCTGAAAGACCGGCCACCGCCGGCAGGGTCTGGCTGCCTGCGGTTTCGGAATTGACCCGGAATTCCGCGCCCTCAGGTCGCGCCTTCTTGTCGAACCGCTGGGCGAAGACGCCAAAGCCTGAGCCGTCCTGGCCCCGGGAGGCCCAGGCGGCGACGAAGCCGCCATCGGCAAGCGGCGCGACGGCCGGCGCGACATGATCCTTCGCTATCGCCGTGTTGACCTGGAACGCCTTGCCGGCCGGCTTGCCATCGGCGCCGAAGCGCCGGCCGAAGATACCGGTCGCGCCGCCCTCCAAGCTAAGGCTGCGGCTCTCCTGCGCATCGACAGACCACAGCAGCACATGGCCGCCCGTGTTCAAAGCCGCAACGACCGGTGCCCCCTGACCGAAGGCCGTGGACCCGTCGACCCGGACCGCATCGCCGCGCGGCTTGCCGGTGCCGCTGAACCGCTGGCCAAACACGTCCGCCCCGCCGCCATCCCCGGTGTCCGAGGTCCAGGTGGCGACGAAACCGCCATCCGCGAAGCCGGCGGCGGCGGGCATTGATTGGGCATGATCCGTGTCCGAATTGACCTGGAACTCGGCGCCGCGTCGCTTGGCGTTGGCATTGAACCGCTGTCCGAAAATGCCGGTCCCGTCCTGATCCGGCCCCTGCCAGATGACGGAGAAGCCGCCGCTGGCAAGCGCCGCCAGGGCCGGATCGCGCTGCGCGCCCGCGGTCGTCTCGTTGACGGGGAACTCCGCGCCGACACGCGGGTCGACGGTGACTGTCTGCGCATCGGATGCACTCGCCGCCCAATCATCGCTGCCGCGGTATTTCGCGACGATTTCACGGGCGCCGATCGCAAGCGCCTTGGTCTTGAAGCGCGCCTTGCCGTTCTTCAGGTCCACCGTGGCGATCGTCTTGCCGCCATCCTTGAACCTGACCTGTCCCCGAGGCGTCCCACTTGCCGGCGAGACGGCCGCAACCGTCGCTACGACCTTGATGGTCTCCCCGGGCACGGCGTCAGTGGAGGAAACGGTCAGGCCAACCGTCGTCCTGCCCGCCTTCACGGTCTGCGACAGGTCCGGCGCGGTCGAGGCCGCGAAACTGTCGTTGCCGCTATAGAGCGCCCGATAAATCACCGTGCCGGCGGCATCGAGGGGGAAGGTGGCCGTTATCGTGTCGCCGGAGTAAGGGACGACCAGAAACGGCCCGTCGTCGCTGAGAACGGTGACCGTGCCGGTCGGCGTGTTGGTCGACGGCGCGACGGGCGCAACCGACACGGACAGCGTTACCTGCTGGCCGACAACGCTCGGATTGATGTCCGAGGTCAGCGTCGTCGCGGTGGCACGCTTCGTGACGACCTGGCTGAGCGCATCGGATTGCGAGCCTTCGAAACTGTCGTTGCCGTCGTAGACGCCCCTGAAGACTTCCGTGCCGACACTGGAAGCGTTGTATCGAAACGTGGCCTTACCGCCTGGATAATTGTCGATAATATGCCAGACGAAATCGCCGCGATAGACCGTGACGGTGCCGGTCGGTGTTTCGGTGGTTGGATTGACGGCTGAGACTTCGAGCTCCAGCGTCACCTCATCGCCGAGTTCAACCGGATTGACCAGGGACGTCAGCGTCGTCACCGTCGCTTCCTTGTCGACGGGCACCGGGGCCTGCGCCTGTACCTCCTCAGCGCTTGACGCGAATATAGAGAAGGTCGCCAGCAGCAGACCGCAGAATGACATGTTGCGCATGGATATTCCCAGCCCTCAGGCCGGCACGGGCGTACCGGACAGCCACTATTGCCCGCCGGCCACACCGACAGACGTCTCCAGCCCCCACGATGGCCCCGATACGCTGGATGACGCCACGATATCGCCGGGAGATGCCTGGCCTGTCAACACGCCAGCCTCAAGGCTGTGAATTTATTTAGCTGAATTACAGTGAGGGCGCGAGCCAATCGCTATCGCCGCGCCGCGTAGTCGAACGCCGGATCGTCATCGAACAGGGTCGGCGCGCCGATCTTGTGAACCCGCTCGATCGACAGCATCTTCAGTTTCGTCTCGACGCCGCCATTGGCCGAAAAGCCGCCGGTCTTGCCATCAGCGGCAAGCACCCGGTGGCAGGGCACCACGATCGGCCAGGGATTTTCGCCAAGCGCCTTGCCGACGGCGCGGGCCGCGCCCGGCTCGCCGATCCTGGCGGCGACCTCGCCATAGGTGAGCGTGCCGCCGGGCGGAATGGCGAGCGCGACGTCATAGACCTGCCGGTTGAACGCCGCCACTGTCTCCAGTTCCAGATCCGCATGGGCAAAGTCACGCGCCTCGCCGTCGAGCAGCGCGATACAGTCGTCGACCACCCGTTTGATCGCCGGCGGCGGCGTGCCCTCGTCCGCCTCGCCGCCGACCTTGCGCCGCAGGCGGGACCGGGTGATGTCGTCATCGGCCTCGGGCAGTTGAACGGCGACAAGCCGCGCACCGCGCCACGCGACGCCGCAGCGCCCGATCGCGGTATCGAACAGCATCAGTCCGGCGGAATCATCACTCATGCCGTCAGTCTATCATCCGGCCGCCACGCGCGGCACCCGATTCCTGGCGACCTGAGAAAGCCCTACTCCATCAGGCCGCGTCGGCGGTATCGACGGCGGTATCCACGGCGGCACTATCCTGCGCTTTCGTTTCGTTCATCCGGTCGGCGATCTGGCGGGCATGCACGGCATTGTCATCGGCAAGCCGGCTGATCTCCTCGGCGATGACGGCGAACCCCTGCCCCGCCGCGCCGCAATGAGCAGCCTCGATCCGCGCATTGATCGCCAGCAGCGACAGGGTTTTGATCGAGGTCAGGATGGCCTTGGCGATATTGACGATTTCCTTTTTTTCCGCTTCCGCCGCCGAGGCCGTCGTTTCAATCGAATTGCGCAGCTCGACCTCGGCGTCGGCCCGCACGACAAGCCCCTGCAGATAGGTCAGTTCGCCGTTCTCGTAGACCGCGCAGCCGCGTTCGCGCACCCAGTTCGACGTGCCCTGCGGGGTCACGATCCGGTAGTCGAGGTCCCAGGGCTGACCGGCGTCGATCGCCTCGTCGACCACCGCGAACACCCGCTCCTTGTCGTCGGCATGGGTGATCTCGACCCAGGAGGCCCGCTTGTTGCCGACGATATCGTCCGTTTCATACCCGGTTATCGACTTCGCCCTGCCGACGATGGTCGACATGGTGTAGTTCTCGTCGTTCTTGCAGCGATAGATAAGCGCATCGACCTGCGCGAAGGTGCTCTCCAGAAGATCGAGCTTCTCGCCTGCTTCCGCTGTGTCAGTCACCGCACCCCCCAATTTTCCGGCTAAGCAAATTCTCGGAAATCCGTAGGGTAAACTCTAGGTTCTTATGGTTAACAATGTGTATTTTGCCTGAAGACCGTATAGAAACCCGCAGGCTTGGCGTAAATAAGACCAATAATGGACCGGCAACTTACTGGTGACAGCCAGTCCAAAACCGGACCAGTTGCAGGCGATCGCAAACCCTCAATCCGCGTCCGGCTGCCGGTCGGGCAAGGCGTCCTGGATGGTGGGGATGTCGAGACAGGCCGCCACGATCCGGCGGATCGTCGGATAGGGTGTCTCGTCGACCTGGAAGCGGCGGTTGTTGATGCATTGGGCAACGAGGCAGATATCGGCGATCGTCGGCTCATCGCCATGGCAATAGCGCCCGGTCTGCGGATCGCCGGCAAGCCGCGTTTCCAGCGCCTTAAAGGCAAGGCCCGCCCAGTGGCGGAACCAGGTCGCGACCGCTTCGTCGTCGGCGCCGAACGTGCCGCGCAGATAGTTGAGGACCCTCAGATTGTTGAGCGGATGGGTATCCAGCGCGACCATGTCGGCGAGCGACCGCACCCGTGCCCGTTGAAGCGCGGTCGCCGGCATCAGCGCCGGCTCGGGAACCGCCTCCTCCAGCCATTCCATGATCGCCATCGATTGCGGGATCCGGGTGCCGTCGCCCAGTTCAAGCGTCGGCACCAGCCCCTGCGGGTTCTCGGCCAGATAGGCCTCGCCGCGCTGCTGCCCCTGGCGCAGATCGTAGGTCTTCTGGGCATAGCGCAAGCCTTTGAGATTGAGCGCCATGCGCACCCGGAAGGACGTCGACGACCGGAAATAGCCATGCAGGGTAAGGGGCAGGGTAAGGGGAAGACCGGGCTGGTCGACTGTCATGCTGCCTCGCTTAAAAAAGGGTTCGAACTGTACCGTGCCGCCGATCGCCGACAGCCGGATGGCCGCCGACGGAATCGACTCATCGCACGTTACCGCTTCTTGAAGACCGCGG
This sequence comes from Tepidamorphus sp., assembly GCA_028280885.1. Taxonomy (GTDB): domain Bacteria; phylum Pseudomonadota; class Alphaproteobacteria; order Rhizobiales; family Tepidamorphaceae; genus Microbaculum. Next base: position 36,994 of record JANQKY010000096.1, on the reverse strand, counting down.
TAACGGTTTTATGGCCGTCCATCGTGACCGACGTCTTCGCCTTCTTCGATTTCTTGTCGCCCTTCCATTTGACGAACTTGTAGCCGGATTTCGGCTTCGCCTTCAGCGCGACCTTGCTGTACCTGGAGAACAGTTTGCTCCCGCCGTCGGCGCAGTTCTTGCCGGGCGTCGCGCTTGCCTTGCCGCCGGCGCCCGGCTTGGCCTTCACCTTCAGTTTCTTGCAGCCCAAGGTCTCCGCCATGAACAGCCCGCGCCCGTGGGTGACGGCGACGAGGGCGGCGTTCATCCAGAACAGTTCATCGACCGACGTGTTGCTCGGCCCGTCATGCGGCGCCTTCCAGGTCACGCCACGGTCCTTGCTTGCGAACACGCCCACTTCCGTTCCGGCATAGACCCATTTCGGATTGTGCGGATTGACCGCGAAGCCGCGCACCGGCGCCGCCGGCAGGTCATTGCCGGACGTGCCGCTGCGGTTCGTCCAGGTCGCGCCGCCATTGTCGGAGTAATAGACGTTGTCCGGCGTGTAGCCGCCGAAGGCGACATAGACCCGGTTCGTCTTCACCGGATCGACGACAATGCGGGTCACGTAGCGGTTGGGAAGCGTCCCGTCGATCTTGGACCAGCTCGGCGAAGCGTTCGTCCCATTGGTGGTCTTGTAGACCGACCCGTCATTGTGGCCGACATAGATGACACCCGAATCCTTCGGCTCAACGGCAATCGCGCTGATGGAATGGTCGTTTGGCACCGACCCGATCGGGCTCTTGATCGCCGTCCAGGTCGGCGCGGGATCCTTGACATTGTTTGATCGCCACAGGCTGAGGCCGCCGCCAAGCAGGCGGTTGGAATTGTTGGGATCGAGCGTGAACGGCGCGATGAAGTTCGCCGTTCCGTTCGCCGCATCCGTGATGCCGTTCCAGATCTCCACCGAAGGCCTTGCACCGCGCGACGAATTGCGGTGAAGGCTCAGATAGACATATTCGCCATAGGAATAGTCTGCGTCCTTCGGGTCGGCGGCGGCAAAGCCGCCATCGCCGCCATAGATCATCTTCCAGCCTTCCCTGCCGGCCGACGGGGTGTAGTACAGCGTGCCGTTGTCCTGCGTGCCACCGTTGATGTGTCCGGTCTTGGGGTGGCCGGCGGCGCCATAGAACTGGGTGATGCCGAAATTGTTGTTGAGCTCGGTCCAGCCGGTCGTCCCCACCACGCTCTTCACGTCGGCCGCCTTGTAGACGCCGCCGTCATTGCCGAAGAACACCGTCTTGTTCGCCGCGCCGTCATAGCCTGGATGCTCGACGATGATGTGGTGATCGGCATGGGCGGATTTCGGCGCCTCGAACCACTCGCTGATCTTGATGAAGGATGTGCCGCCATTGGTGCTGCGCCACAGGTCGATCCCGCCGACGATGACCACGCTGGCATCGGTCGGATCCACCCAGATGATGTTGTCGTACCAGCCCTGCTGCCCGAGATAGTTGGCGCCGGTATTGACGAGGGAATAGGACGCCCCGCCATTGGTGCTCTTCCAGACCTCGCCGCCATTCCTGTCGACCGATGCGAACACGGTGGCTGGCGCGCTCCTGGCATAGGTCGTCTCGATCCGGCCGCCGAAACCGGCGATTATCGGCAAGCCGGTTGCCGGCGTCCAGGAATCGCCGCCATTCGTCGTGTACCAGGCTTTGCCGTTGCGACCGCCGGCAACCGCCTTGTTGCTGTCGCCTGGATGGAAATCGACATCCAGGACCTCGCCGGTCAGTTCCTTCGTCCAGGTCGAACCGCCATTGGTCGACCGGAATATCCCGGTCCGCGTCGCCGCCAGCAGCGTCGCCCCGTTCGGCGAAATCGCGATCCGGTTGACATAGAGGTAATCGGACGTGTTGGTGCTGCCCAGCTGGCTCCAGGTGGTACCGCCGTCGGTGGATTTCAGGATGCCCGCCCCGCGCACCGCGTCTGAGTTGAAGAAGCCTTCGCCGGTGCCCGCATACAGGATGTCCGGATTGGAGGGATGGAAGACCAGCGAGGAGATCGCCATGTTGGACAGGAAATCCTCCACGACCGTCCACTTCGCGCCGCCATTGGTCGTCTTCCACAGGCCGCCGGAGACGCTGCCGGCGAACATCGTGTTCGGGCTTACGGGATGAATGACCAGGGCGCGAACCCGCCCGCCGATATTGCCGGGGCCGATCCACTTCCAGTCGGTGCGCGCGATGCCGGCGATCTCGCCCCCCGGCCCCCCCGAGGCCTGCGCGGCCTGCAGGTCGGACAGCTGTTCGGCGGCGCGCAGGAGCCCGTCGGCGGGTACCGCGCCAGTCTCGTCGCGCTGCTGCAGGAGCCGGAACGCCGCGGCTTCGCCGGGATGGTCGGGCTTCGGATTCTCGGAGCGGAAGATCGCCCGGTCGAGCTTGGCCTGAGGGATGTCGCACAGGTCTTCGGCCAGGATGCTGCGGCGCACCCGCAGCAACTCGACCATCTGCAGGTCGATGCCGCGATGGGCGGCAAGCTCGTCGATCGTCATCTGCCTGTCGGCGCAGGCATAGCGCGCATCGGGCAGCGTTTGCGGATACAACATGTATCCGCCGACACCGATCAGCGCCACGGCGCCGATCGCCGTCGTCAGCAATGCAGGTTTGACCATGATTGACCCCAGCGTGCGCCTCTCGTCAGGCGCTGTTGAATTCCGAGATTCTCTTTAACAGACTAACTTGAATGAGATCGACTTTGAAAGACAGAGCAGATCCCCCAACACGGTGCCGATCATGACGCGGGCGATCCCGATACTCCTGTCGGCCGGCCTGGTCCTTTCGGCTGTCGACGCAGCGCCCGCCACGGGCGCCAGGCCCAATCCGCCGGACGGCATGGTCGTCGCGCCGCTGCCGTCGATGCGGCTGCGCCAGGCCACCGCCTGGGCGGAAGTCGAAAGGGCGCAGGTAACGGCAGCGCAGGGGGATGCGGTGTTGATCGTCACCGACTGGGACCGCGGCCAGCCTGGTAGCCCGCCGGAGGGCACGGCCGCGCCTGGAAATCGGCCTGACCTCATCCTCGCCGCCTTGCCGACCCTGGAGCCCGAAGACGCGATGGCGGCTCTGGCAGCCGGCTTCGACGGGATCTCGGTGCCCGTTTCCGCCGATCAGGCAAGCGTCGAGATAGCTGCGCGGTTGATCGGCTTCCTGCGCCGTCGCAATCCCGATTTTCTGGTCGTTCTGGACCTCGGCGATCAGGCGCCCGGCAGGGAAGCGGCGGCGCTCGGCGCGGATGCCCTCCTGCTGCGCCATGCCCTGCGCGACGCGACCGGTAAGCGATATGACGATACGGAACAGGAGAGGCGCCGTCGCGCCCTTGAAACCACGATCCGAACCGGCATTCCGGTCCTTCTTGCGGAAATCGCGCCGGAGGCTGCGCGCGGGGTGATCGCGGCCGAGATCCGCGACGCCGGGGCAATCCCCTTCGTATCGGCCCTGCCCGAGCAGCCGTAACGGCAGACCTATAAAGCGCCCGAAACCACCCGGCCGTTGACCGCCGTCCAGGCGATATTGGCCCGCGTCGCCGTCATCACCAGCTTCTGCAGGATGTCGTCCAGCGTATCGAGATCCTCGGCGATGAAGACGGGTGCGGCTTGCGCCTCCGCGTCGATCAGCACCGCGTCGAACAGATAGCCCGGCGCGAACCGGCCGACCGGAAGGTCGAGCACGTCGGCACCGCCGGCGGTGGCCAGATGAAAGGCCTCGCGGAAATCGATGCGGCTGTCGGGCGTGCCGCGCGCGCCGGCCTCTTTCGTCGGGTCGACGCCGTTTTCAAGCTGCCGCGAGGCCGACACCGCCCACCGGCAGCTTTCCAGCATCGAGGCGCTCGGCCCCCCGGAGATATCGGTGCCCAGGCCGACGCGAACGCTCTTCTCCAGCGCCCGGCGCAGCGGAAACACCGCATCGGAGAAATAAACGTTCGACAGCGGACAATGGGCGACGCCGGCGCCGCGCTCGCTGATCAGCGCCATGTCCTCGTCGCTGATATAGTTCGAATGGGCGAGTACGGTGCGGTGGCGCAAAAGGCCGAAATCGTCGAGCGCGAAGGTGTCGTTCTTGCCGAAGCGATCGCGCACATAGCCGTGCTGCCAGTCGCTTTCCGAGCAATGGGTCTGGACCGAGATGCCGGTCTTGCCGGCGATCTCGCCCAGGCCTTCCAGGCACCGGTCGGTGCAGCTTGGGATGAAGCGCGGCGTGATCACCGGATGGACTAGCGGCTCCGCATTCCCCGGCATCGCCTGCACGTCCTCGATGAAGGCGAGCGTCTCGTCGATCGCCGCTTGCGCGTCGGGGTCGCGGTAGAAATCGGGGCATTCGGCGGGATTGTCCATCGCCACCTTGCCGACCAGCGCCCGCTGGCCCTTTTCAAGGCAGGTCTTCGCCAGAACGCGATTGGCCTCGCCGTGGATCGTCGCGAAGTAGACCGCCGTCGTGGTGCCGTTGGCCAAAAGCGCGTCGACCAGGGCGGCATAGACCCGCGTTGCGAAGGCGGCGTCCTGGTAGCGCGCCTCCAGCGGGAAGGTATGGGTCTGCAGCCACACTTCCAGCGGCACGTCGAGCGCCTTGCCGAGCTGGGCGAATTGCGGCGCGTGGATATGCAGGTCGACGAAGCCCGGCACCAGATAGGTGTGCCTTGCGGTGGTGACGAGAGTGCCGCCCGCCTCGGCGGTTCGGCGGGCTTCGGCATAGGCGTCGTCATCAGGGCCAAGAACGGCTGCAATCGTCCCGTCGCCGCCAACGACCGTCAGCGCGTCCTCGATGATCTCGACATCGCCGCGCACCGGCGCGTGCATCAGGGTCGCAAGGAGCGTCTTGCCGCAAAGGGACTGCATGTCGATCTCCGGCTCCGCCGGCCAGTCGCCGGCGGAGCACCTTTTAAGCCTGGCTTAGTTCGGGATACGCGTCTCGACGCCCTTCACCAGCCAGTCGATGCCGCGCATGGAGTCATCGTCGATGCTCTCGCCGGCGGCCAGTTTCTCTTCGCCGTCCTGGTCGACGATCGGCCCGGTCATCGGATGAAACGTGCCGGCCTTCATCTCGGCGATGACGCTGTCGATCTCGGCCATGTCTTCCTTGGTGAGATCGGGCGACAGCGAGACGACGCCGACGGCGCCGTCGGCCATGCCGCCCCAATAGGCAAGCCCGTCATAATTACCGTCCATGCTTTTCTGGACCCGGTCGATGAAATACGGGCCCCAGTCTGTAGTCATCGAGGCAAGCAGGTGGTTGGGCGCGTATTTCTTCATGTCCGACGAGGTGTTGACGACATAGACGCCCTCCTCCTCGGCGGCCGTCACCACCGATGGCGTGTCCTGATAGAGCGAAAAGATCACGTCGGCGTCCTGGGCGATCAGCGAGCGGGCCGATTCCTGCGCCTTGGACGGGTTGAACCAGGAGTTCAGCCAGACGACCTTCACCGTGATGTCCGGATTGGTGCGCTGGGCGCCCAGCGCGAAGGTATTGATGATGCCGACCACTTCCGGGATCGGATAGGCGGCGACCACGCCGAGCACACCGGATTTCGACACGTCGCCCGCCGCCATCCCGGCGATATAGCTGCTCTCGTAGTTGCGGGTCTGGAAGTTGGAGAAATTGTCGGCGGTCTTGTAGCCGCTGGCATGCATGAAATCGATGTCGGGCTTCTGGGCGGCAAGCTTCAGCCCGTCATTCATGTAGCCGAACGAGCCGATCATGATGATGTCTGCACCCTGGGCGGCCATCTGGTTCATGACGCGCGCGGCATCCGGGCCTTCCGGGACGTTCTCGACGGCGAAGGTCTCGACCTTGTCGCCGAAATGCGCTTCGACCGCCTTGCGGCCCTCGTCGAGCCGATAGGCCCAGCCGACATCGCCGACCGGCGAGGGATAGATGAAGCCGATCTTGGTCTTGTCCTCGGCAATGGCCGAGGTGGCTAGGCCAAGCGCCAGGGTGCCTGCGGCCAGCGCGCCGAGCAGTCTTCTTTTAGGGGCTGTCATGCCATTCTCCTGTCTGGTTTCGGTTTTTCTAGTTACTTGCCTTGAAGGTCTGGCCGAGGCTCACCGGGCTGTTAAGCAGGATAAGCGCCGGATTGCGCGAGATCACGGCCAGAACGATGATGGTGATGATGTAGGGCGAGGCCGAGAGGATCTGCGAGGGGATGTCGAGGCCGAGCCCCTGGATCGACAGTTCCAGAAGCGACACCGCGCCGAACAGATAGGCCCCGAGCGCCACCCGGTGGACCATCCACGAGCCGAACACGATCAGCGCGACGACGATCCAGCCGCGCCCGGCGACCATGCCCTCGGCCCAGAGCGGCGTATAGGCGGTCGACAGATAGGCCCCGCCGATGCCTGCCATCGCCCCGCCGAACAGCACGCAGGCGCCGCGCACCAGCGTCACGGGATAGCCGAGCGCATGGGCCGATGAAGGCGATTCCCCGACCGCGCGGATGATCAGGCCGAGCTTGGTGCGCTGCAGCACGTACCAGACGATGATCGCCGCAACGATTGCCAGGTAGACCATGATATCATGCTCGAACAGCGCCTCACCTATGACAGGAATATCGCTGAGCGGCCCGAGATTGAGCTCCGCCAGCGGATCGACGGTCGTTCCTTCGTAGTTCTTGCCGATCGCAGCCGAAACGCCTAAGCCCAGCACGCCGACGGCAAGGCCGGAGGCGACCTGGTTGGCGAGGAAGATCGTCGTCAGAATGGCGTAGACGCAGGACAGCAGACAGGCGGTCACCGCGCCCGCCAGGAAGCCGAGCGTATGCGAGCCCGTCACCACGGCGGCAACGAAGCCGGCCGCGGCCCCGGTCGCCATCATGCCCTCGACGCCGAGATTGAGCATGCCGGACTTTTCCGCGACCAGTTCGCCAAGTGCCGCAAACAACAGCGGCACGGTGGCGGCCAGCGTGCCGGCGACGATGAAGATGAGGGTCTCGGTCATCCCGCCCCCTCCGCCGCCGCGGCCTGAACCGGTGGTCGCGCATCGACGCGGCGCAGCCGGTATTGCAGGAACAGGGCGCTCGCCAGATAGAAGGTCAGCAGCAGCCCCTGGAAGATCGTCGTCACCGCGCTCGGCAGGCCGACGGAGAGCCGGGCGAAGTCGCCGCCGACATAGATCAGCGCCATCAGCGCCGAGGAAAAGACGATGCCGATCGGATGCAGGCCGCCGAGAAAGGCGACGATGATCGCCGCATAGCCATAGCCCGGCGAGATGTTCCGTTGCAGCATGCCGAGCGGACCCGCGACCTCGCCGACCCCGGCAATGCCCGCCGCAGCCCCGCCGATCAACAGGCCGACCCAGACCGCGCGCTTGTCGGAAAAGCCGGCATAGAGCGCTGCCTGCGGAGCGAGCCCGCCGACCACCAGCTTGTAGCCCGGCAGGCTGCGCTGCATGTAGATCCAGGCAAGTACCGTGGCGACGAAGGCGAGCAGCAGCGAGACATTGACCCGCGTCCCCTCGATCAGCAGCGGAAAGGTCGCGGCGGGTGAAAAGGTGATCGATTGGGGGAAGTTGAAGCCCATCGGATCGCGTAAGGGTCCGGTCACCAGATAGTAGAGCAATTGCAGCGCGATCGACGACAGCATGAAGGTGACGAGGATCTCGTTGGCGTTGAAGCTGTTGCGCAGCCAGGCGGCGATGCCGGCCCAGGCCATGCCGGCGAGCATCGCGGCGACAACCATCGCCGGCAGCAAAAGCCAGGAGGTCGACCCGTCGAAGTAAATGGCAAGCACCGAGGCAGCGATCGCGCCCAGGATCAACTGCCCCTCCGCGCCGATATTCCAGATCCGCGCCCGGAAGCCGATCGCAAGCCCCTGCGCGATCAGCAGAAGCGGCCCCATCTTGAGCAGCACCTCGCCAATCCCGTAGGCCGATTGCAGCGGCTCGATGAAGAAGGCGGTGAAGCCCGCGACCGGCGACTTGCCGTAGATCAGGAACAGGCCGGAGCCCGCCACAAGCGTCAGCAGGATCGCCATGCCGGTGACCAGGAAGGGCGCTGCCGCCGAGCGCTCGGTGCGGGCTTCGAGGCGATATCTAGCCATGCGCCCCTACCACGCCAGGCGCCCCCGCCTCGTCAGCGGTTGCGGGAACCGGTTCCTCGACGCTCATGTGGTCGAAATCGCCGGTCATCGCCAGGCCGATATGCTCGATATCGGTCTGAGCTGTGCGCACCGACGGCGACAGCCGGCCGCGGAACATCACGTGCAGCCGGTCGGCGATCTCGAACAGTTCCTCCAGTTCCTCGGACACGACCAGCACCGCGACGCCCTCGTCGCGCAGGTCGATGAGCCGCTGGCGGATCACGGCGGCCGCCCCGACATCGACGCCCCAGGTCGGCTGCGAGATCAACAGCACCTTCGGTTTCAGCGCGATCTCGCGCCCGACGATGTATTTCTGCAGATTCCCGCCCGACAGGCTCTGGGCGGCCGACGCCGAGCCGCCGCAGCGCACGTCGAAATCGTCTATGGTCGAGCCGGCGAAACGCTTCATTGCCCCGAAATTGAGAAACCCGCGTTTCGACAGGCCCGATCCGTGCCCGGTCAGAAGCGCGTTTTCAGACAGCGTATGGGCCGGCACCGCGCCGCGGCCGAGCCGCTCCTCCGGCACGAAATGCAGGCCGAGCCGGCGCCGCCGGGCGGGGCCGAGATGGCCGACCGGCTCGCGGTCGATCTGCACCCACTCGCTTTGCGCCGCATCCAGCCGCTCTTCGCCGGAGATGAGACGCGTCAGCGCGTCCTGGCCGTTGCCGGAGACGCCGGCAATCCCGACGATCTCGCCGGCCCGCACCTCCATCGAGACGTCCTTCAGCGCCACCGCGAAGGGGTCTTCCGGCGTGAAATCGAGCCCGAACAGCCCGAGCCGCTCTTCGCCGACGGTATCGACGGCGCCGTGCCGCGCCTGCGGCAGGTCGCGGCCGATCATCATCCGGGCAAGCGACCGGCTCGTCTCCTCGCGCGGATCGACGCGGCCCGTCACCTTGCCGTGGCGCAGCACGGTGGCGGTGTCACATAGCGCGCGGATTTCATCGAGCTTGTGGGAGATGAACAGGATGCCGTAGCCCTCGGCGGCAAGGGCTTTCAGCGTCTCGAAGAGCTGCGCGATCGATTGCGGCGACAGAACCGAGGTCGGCTCGTCCATGATGATCAGCTTGGGATCCTGCAGGATGCAGCGCAGGATCTCGACGCGCTGGCGCTCGCCGACGCTGAGCGCCTTGACGCGGGCATCGGCGCGCACGTCGAGGCCGTAGCGGTCGGCCGCCGCCTCGATCCGCTTCGTCAGGTCGGCGACGCTGCCCTCGACCGCCAGCGCGATGTTCTCGGCGACCGTCAGCGTCTCGAACAGCGAGAAATGCTGAAAGACCATGCCGATGCCCAAGGAACGGGCATGCGCCGGATTGCGGATCGTCACCGGCGTCCCCTGCCATTCGATGGTGCCGGAATCCGGTTCGGCGACGCCGTAGATGATCTTCATCAGCGTCGACTTGCCGGCGCCGTTTTCCCCCAGAACCGCGTGGATCTGGCCCGGATGGACCTCCAGGTCGATCCCGTCATTGGCGATGACGGAGGGATAGACCTTGGTCATTCCGGTGAGTTTCAGGAGCGGGGTCATCCGGTGCGGGGGATCGTTGTTGGGCAGAAGATCGTCATTCAAGTCCTGTGCCAGAGGTCCCGACCCTATCCGGCTTCCGCCGCCATCGCCACCACGCCCGGCTCGGTTTCCCTGACCTCGTGCAGTGCATGGATGCCGGGCATCTCGATGAATCCGGGCAGGCGCTTGACCGCGTCGAGCCAGCCGCGGATCGCCGGATAGTCGTCATGGGCGATGCCGCCGTCCGGCGACAGCGCGACATAGGGAAAACAGGCGATGTCGGCGATCGTCGGCTGATCGGCGACGAGAAACGCATTACCGTCGAATGCCTGCGCCGTCAGGTGCCGCTCCAGTTCGCGGAAGGCGCGATGCGCGCCGGCCCGCGCCGCCTCGACATCGAGCGGCCGGTTGATCATGTCGTGCAGGCGCGCCGCCCCGGCGGTCGCCGTCAGCGATTGCGAGAAGGCAAGCCACTGCACCACCTGGGCCAGCCGCGCCGGATCGCCCGCCGGCAGCCAGGTGCCCGGAGGGTCATGCTTGCCGGCCAGATAGGTCAGGATCGCGGCCGAATCGGTCAGCACCAGGTCGCCATCGACCAGGACCGGCAGCGTGCCGGCCGGGTTGAGATCGAGAAAATCGGGCTGCCGGTGTTCGTTGCCCGGATAGAAGTCGACGGGAACGGCCTCGTAAGGTGCACCCAGGATCGCCATCATCAGCCGCGCCTTGTAGGCGCTTCCCGACAGCACGTAGTCATAGAGCTTCAGCATCGCGGGACCGTTTTCTCGGATCTCAGGCGGCCGCCGTTTGGGCGCCATAGGTCATGCCGCGCCGCTTCAGCCAGCGCCGATAGGCGACCGACGTCATGTCGGCCCGGGTCGGGATCTCCATCTTCGGGTCGAGCGGCAGGAGCTTCGGCACCTGGTTTTCCAGGATCGAGCGGTCCTGCAGGAAGATCATCTGCTGGAAATGGATGAGCTCGGCGAGGCTGTTGTCCTCGTCGAACAGGGCCATCCAGGGCCAGACGTCGCACAGGTCCTCGGCGATCGGCTGGACGAAGATGGTGATCACGTCCCACTCGCCGGGTCTGGGCGGACAGGTCTTGTAGAGGATCGCCGTCGTCGGCGCCGGCACCCGGTATTTATAGTCGGTGACGATGCCGCCCTCGGCCGATTTCGCCGCCTGCGGCTGGAAGAACTTCACCTTGGTCGCCCAGACCTCGTCACCGGCCTCCTCCACATGCACCTTGTAGGGCACGACCTCGGTCTGCGGCTCGGCGCCGAGGATATCGGTATGGACATAGGGGAAATGGGCGATATCGAGGAAGTTCTCGACCGCCCTGAGCGGCGAGCAGCGCACCCGCACCGCGCCGACATCGACCAGCACGCGGCCTTCCTGATCGGCTTCGGGAATGGCGAACAGGTCATGATCCGGCGCGCCGATCGACGTCCAGACATGGCCGTAGCGCTCCCTGACCGGGCAGGCCCGACCATCCGATTTGCTGACGATAACCGCCCCGCCGGGCTCGCGGCGGATGTCGATCGGCTCGCCGACCAGGATGGTCTCGCGCGCCTCGCCGGGCCTGAGGTCGGCGGAGATACCCACCGCGTACCATTCGTCCCGGGCCGGATCCTTCTTTTCGACCGTCTCGCTCATGCGGCTCGTTCCTCCACCAAGACCGGCGTCCAGGACGCGGATGTCGCCTGCGGGTTTTCCAGAAACCAGCGCAGCCGCTCGGCCCAGTCCGACAAGCGCAGCTTGAGCGCCGCCGCAGGACCATCATGGGGACCATCATCGGGCCCTTCATCGACAAGCAGGTGCAGCATAGCACGGCCATCGGGCAGCGGCTGAACCGCCGCGACGAGCCTGCACCGGGCATCGCCATCGACGCCGTCGATCGCCACCACCGCCTCGCCGAGATCTTCGTGGGAAAAGGTCCCGCTGCCCGCCTGCCAGGTCTCGCTTACGGGAAAGCAGGCACCCCGCAGCGCGGCAAGCAGGTCGCCGGGGGCGACATCGACGGCAAGGCTGCGGACCGGATGCACCGCGATATCGGGCATGTCCGGCTCACCCTCGCCCGACAGGCTGACCCAGATCAACCCGCCACGCTCGCGCGCGCCATAGACCGTCGCGGTGATCGTCGCCGGCGGCTCCAGATCGGGATGGGCCGGAATGTAGCGGCACACGGAATCGGCGCCAAACTGCCAGCCGTGATAGAGGCAGGCGAGCCGGTCGCCGCGCACGAAGCCGAAGGACAGCCGCATGCCGCGATGCGGACAGCGGTTGTTCCAGGCGTTCACCGCGCCCGCGGTCGTGCGCCAGACGACCAGATCCTGATCCCCGACAACGGCGCGCATCACCCCGCCGGGCTTCAGCCCGTCGGCAAGCGCGACCGGCACCCACTTGCTCATATCTCCCCCAAGGTCCGCTCCGGCTGCCACCCCCAAGCATCCGGATCCCTTTCCAAACGCAAACCTGCCTTAAATTGAAGCAAGGCGAAACGCTGTGCAATACGGGTTTGCCCGCACACTCGGGAAATCGCGCCCTTATCCACCGAGAACAGCAAAGCCGTTCGGCACGGTGACGTCGGGGGCATCCTCGCGCAGGACGCGATCGACCAGAACGCTCATCGGCCCGAGGCTGCAGCCGACCTCCATCGCGTCGATCAGGTCGGGCGTCCCGGCGACCAGCACCTCGACCCGGTCGCCGGTCCCGGCCCGCACCCAGCCGCGCAATCCGAGGCGGCGGGCGCGATGGACGATCCAGTCGGGATAGTCGGGCGCGGACACATCGCCGGTGAAGATCAGCTTCTGTGCGGTCATTTCGTCGGTCTTCGGCCCAGGTCACAGGTGAGCCGGCGCGGTATACTCCGGTCATCGCCCGTCTCTCACATCGGCCAGCCTACGGCGTCCGCGCGCCGGCGGCAAATGCCATCAGGCAGGTATCAGCCCCGACGGTCCGCTTCCCCCCACTGCTGTCCGGTTCAGCGGTCGCGGGAGCTTTTTGTTTTCAGCCTGGCCACCCTCTCGGTCGTCATCAATTCTGTTTTCCTCGATGGAAGCGGTGTCTTGGTATCGCCCGCCACTTGCCCTCAGTGTCATTGTCGGGCTTGTCCCACTGCTGTCCGGTTTGGTGGAGCTCAGGTCTGTTATTGCCAGGGCGTGGGACACATCTGCGCGCGGGATTCCTTGCCCGGCCGCGGCGCCCTCACCCGGCCCTGCGGGCCGACCCTCTCCCGCCAAGGGGGAGAGGGTGAGAGCGCGCTGGATGGCCCGGGCACGTTGGCACCCACATCATTTGCGGCATCGGCGTTTTCTGTCCGCCGACGGTAGCGTCCGCCGCACGGCCTTTCACATACACTCGCACCCTCTCCCCCCTTGGCGGGAGAGGGTCGGCCCGTAGGGCCGGGGTGAGGGCCCGTGGCACGGCCGCTCGTCGTGCCAGATCTCCGGGATGACGCGGGAGAAGCGGTGGTCCAAACGCTCATCCCTGCCGTTGCCCGACCAAGTCGGAGATGACATCCGAGCGGGTGGCCAAGCTGAAAACCAAAGCCCCCTCCACGCTTAGCCGGACAGCAACACTTCCCTCCCGGCCATTGCCGACAGGCGCGGTCCGGAGGCGGGGGCCAGCCCCCTACCAGCAGCAGAAGCCGCCGTCGACGAGCAGGTCGACGCCGGTGCAGTAGGACGAGGCATCACTTGCCAGGAAGATCGCCGGACCGACCATCTCGTCGACCGACGCCATCCGGCCCATCGGCGTCTGCGCCTCGAACTCCTTGGTCTGGTGGACCATCTCCGGCCGCGTGTTCATCGGCGTCGCGGTATAGCCCGGGCTGATCGAATTGACGCGGACGCCCCGGCCGACCCATTCCATCGCCATCGATTTCGACATGTGGATGACGCCCGCCTTGGAGGCGTTGTAATGGACCTGCTCGAGGCCCTTGTTGACGATGACGCCGGACATCGAGGCGATGTTGATGATCGAGCCCCGGCCGTGGCGCAGCATCACGGTCGCCTCGGCCTGGCAGGACAGGAACACCCCCTTCATGTTGATGTCCATCAGCGTCTGATACTGCTCTTCCTCCATCGCCTCGGCCGGATTGGCGTTGGCGATGCCGGCGGCGTTCACCGCGATGCCGAGCGGGCCGAGCTCGGCCTCGGTGCGCGCAACCGCGTCGGTGAGCGCCTGCCCGGAGGTGACGTCGGCCGCGATCGCGATCGCCTTGCGGCCGGTCGTTCCAATCAGGCCGAGCGTGTCGTCGAGCCCGCCATCGGTGCGCCGGTCGAGACAGGCGACGTCGGCGCCGCATTGCGCCAGGCCCAGTGCGATGCGCTGGCCGATGCCGCTGCCGGCACCCGTCACCAGCGCGGTGCGGCCGCCAAGATCGAACAGTTTCGGGGCATCGAGCGTGATTTCGGTCATTTAGTCCTGTCCTTCAGGTCGTCGCAAGTTCCATGACGGAGACGTCGTTTGCCTCGCGCCGGTCGAGAATACCCGCCTGCCGCCCTTGCGCCATGACGAGGATGCGGTGCGAGACGCCGAGCACCTCTTCCAGGTCGGAACTGACGACGACGACGCTGCGGCCGTCCCTGGCGAGATCGCGGATGATCTCGTAGATCGACGAGCGCGCGCCGACATCGATGCCGCGTGTCGGCTCGTCCATCACCACGACCTCAGGGTCGCGGGCAAGCCATTTCGCCAGCACCACCTTCTGCTGGTTGCCGCCGGACATCTCGTCGGCGTTCTGCGCGCCGCGCCCCTTCACCCCGAAGCGCTCGATATTGCGGTCGGTGAAGGCGCGCAGCCTGCCGGCGAGCATGAAGCCGCCCCGCGTCACCGCTTCCTTGTTGCAATAGCCGATATTCTCGGCGATCGAGTGTTTCAGGATCAGGCCCTGGTCCTTGCGGTCCTCCGGCACCAGCGCGATGCCGTGGCTGATCGCGTCGGCCGGATGGCGCGGCGTGATCTCCTCGCCGTTCATCAGGACGCGGCCGGATGCGATCGGATCGGCTCCGGTGATCGCGCGGACGAGTTCGGTCCGGCCGGCGCCGACGAGGCCAGCGATACCGAAGATCTCGCCCTTGCGCACCTCAAAGCTGACATCGTTGAAATCGCCGCGCGGCGATGACAGGTTTTCCACCGACAGCGTGATATCGTCGCGCGGAACCGGCATTTCGGGAAACATCCGCTCCAGGCTGCGGCCAACCATGCTCTCGACGATGGCGCGGACCTCGACATCGCCCTTTTCGAACTCGCGCACCTTCTCGCCGTCGCGCAGCACGACGATCCGGTCGGCGATGCGACGGATTTCCTCGAGCCGGTGCGAGATATAGACGATGCCGACGCCCTCGGCGCGCAGCTTCTCCACCTGCCTGAACAAAAGCTCGACCTCCGCACCCCCCAGTGACGCGGTCGGCTCGTCGAGGATCAGCAGCTTCGCGTTCAGGGCCAGCGCCTTGGCGATCTCGATGAGCTGCTGATTGGCGGTCGACAGGCCCTGCACCTGCCGGGTCGCGGGGATCGTCAGGCCGAGGCGCTCAAGCTGCTCGGTGGCGTCCGCTACCATCCGCGCCCGGTCGATACAGCCGAATTTCGTCGGATAGCGCCCGACATAGACGTTTTCGGCGATCGACAGATGCGGCAGCAGCCGGAGTTCCTGATGAATGAGCCCGACGCCGCGATCGATCGCCTCGCGCGGGTTGGCGGGCGCGTAAGGGGCGCCCTGCCAGGTCATCTTACCGGCACTGGGATCGATCGAACCGGCGATGATGCCGGAAAGCGTCGACTTCCCGGCACCGTTCTCGCCAAGCAGCGCCACGACCTCGCCTGCATGGATGTCGAGATCGACCCCGTGCAGGACCTCCGCGGGCCCGTAGGATTTACGGATCCCGCGCAGGCTCAGGATGGGGTCCCCCGCGGTCATGACGCTTTCGGCGCGATTACGGATGCGAGGCGACGAAGCGGGGCGCGTTGGCGCAGGTCGTCAGCACCGCGTCCGGGATCTGGCGCTCCGGCACCTCTTCGCCGGCTGCGACCGCAAGCGCGGAATCAACCGCCAGGATGCCCATCCGCTGGGTGCTCTGGGTCGCCGTTGCCCAGAACGGTCCCTTGCACTCGGCGAGATATTCAAGCGCCGCCACGTCGCCGTCATAGCCGCCGATGATCACCTTGTCGGCGATGCCCGCGACCTCGACAGCCTTGGCCGCCCCCATCGCCAGACCGTCGGCCTGGCCGAAGATGATGGTGATGTCGGGATGAGCCTGCAGCATGTTCTGGGCAATCGAGAAGCCCTCGTCCGGCGACCATTGCTGGCTCCACTGCTGGGCGACCAGTTCGACGCCTGGATGCTCGTCGATGGCGCGCTTGCAGCCCTTGAAGCGGTCGACCTCCGGCGTCGTGCCCTTCTGGCCGTGGATGATCGCCATCTTGCCCTGACCGCCCTGCAGCCGGATGATGTGGTCGCAGACCGCATAGGCCGATTCGACGCTCTCGCCGGCGATGAAGGTATCGCCCGGCTCGCCTTCCGGCGTGCGGTCGACATTGATCACCGGAATGCCCTCGGCCCGGGCAAGGCGGGTGGGAACCGCGGCGGCAGCCGCGCCGGCCGGGATATAGATGAACGCGTCGATGCCCTGGGTCATCAGGTCCTGGACCTGGCTGACCTGCGTCGCCGTGTCGTTCTTGGCATCGACGACGATCACCTCGATGCCCTTGGAGCCGGCATAGTTCTCGACGCCGAGCTTGATCTGGTTGAAGAAGTCGGCCTGCAGGTTCGGCACCGCGAGGCCGATCTTCTTGACCTCCTCGGCCACTGCCGATCCGGCTACGGCCACCAGCGCGGCGGTGGCGAGCAGTGCTCTGAGTGTCGTTTTCATGGACTTCCTCTCCTTGTTGCAGTCGGTTTCATTGTCTGACCTGGACCTTTTCGAAGGCCCGGTTGCCCGGGCCCTCCCCCAACCACCGGCGGCGCGTCACCGCCGCCGGAATTCGCTTTCCGTCAGTTCATGTTCGTCGCGTCTTGAGCGTTTCGGCGGCAACCGCCAGCACGATGACGAGGCCGATGATCACCTGTTGCAGGAACGGCGAGACGCCGAGCAGGTTGAGCCCGTTCCTGAGCACGCCGATGATCAATACGCCGATGATCGTGCCGCCGACGCCGCCGGTGCCGCCCGACAGGCTGGTTCCGCCGATCACGACGGCGGCGATCGCGTCGAGCTCGTAGGCAACGCCGGAACTGGGCTGCACCGCGTCGAGCCGGGCCGCCAGCAGGATGCCCGCCAGGCCGGCGAGCAGGCTGCACGTCATGTAGACCAGCACCGTGGTGCGCTTGACGTTGATGCCGGCAAGCCGGGCGACTTCCGGATTGCCGCCGATCGCATAGAGCGTGCGCCCGCCATAGCGGTAGCGCTGATAGAGCAGCGCCAGCGCGAAGACGATCAGCATGACCGCGACCGTCATCGTCAGATAGCCGCCATAGCGGATGATCGCCGCCATGTTGAACCAGGGCGGGAAGCCGATCACCTGCGAGCCGTTGGTGATCATGTTGGCAAGACCGCGCGCCACCGACATCATCGCAAGCGTCGCGATGAAGGCGGGCACGTTGAATTCGGTGATCAGGATGCCGGCGATGATGCCGGTCAAGGCGGCTGCGACCAGCGCCAGCAGGATCGCGGCGGGCATCGACATGCCGGCCTCGACGTTCAGATAGCCGAGCACCATCATCGCCAGCGCCATCACCGAGCCGACCGACAGGTCGATGCCGCCGATCAGGATGACGAAGGTCATGCCGACCGCCATGATGCCGAGCACGGTGATCTGGTCGAGAATGTTCAGGAAGTTGCGGATCGAAAAGAACGAATCGGTGGCGAAGGTGAGGAACAGGCACAGCAGCACGAGGCCGATCAGCGGCCCCGTCGCCCCTTTCAGCGAAAACATCTCAACGAGCGAGCGCATCCGCGTCCCACCCGTCGATCGGATCGGTCGACATGGCCGACAAACCGCCCTCCCATCGCATAATTATTCACACATGATAAGAAATACGATAGAGTGTCGGGCCAGGATGCGTCAAGCGTTACCTGTTCTTGACAAGGTTCGATTGCGCATGAATAATTATATGAGAATATTTATTCAGGAGCGCAAGGAATGACCGCTGAGCTGGAACGGCTCGCCAACCGGATCAGACGCCGTGACCTACAGGCCGTGTTCGAGGCCGGCGCCGGCCATGTCGGCGGCGAGATGTCGGTCATCGACCTTCTGACCGCCCTGTATTTCCACGTCCTGTCGGTCGATCCGGACAACCCGCTCGATCCGAACCGCGACCGGCTGGTCCTCTCGAAGGGCCACACGGCCAACGCGCTCTACGTCGTGCTCGCCGAGAAGGGCTTCATCCCGAAGGAGGAGATCTCCACCTTCCTGAAGCCGATGAGCCGCCTGAACGGCCATCCCAACCGCACCAAGGTTCCCGGCGTCGAGACCAATACCGGCCCGCTCGGCCACGGCCTGCCCGTCGCCGTCGGCATGGCCAAGGCCGCCAGGCTCGATGAGGCCGACTGGCGCACCTTCGTGATTACCGGCGACGGCGAGATGCAGGAAGGCTCGAACTGGGAGGCGATCATGGCGGCGGCCCAGTTCGGCCTCGACAACCTGACGCTGATCATCGACCACAACCGCCTCCAGCAGGGCGCGCGGCTGGCCGACACCAACAGCCTCGCCCCCTTCGCGCCGAAGCTGGAGGCCTTCGGCTGGGCGGTTCAGGAAATCGACGGCCACGACATGGCGGCGATCTGTTCGGCGCTGGACCGCGAGGCGGTCGTTCCGGACCGGCCGAAATGCGTCATCGCCCATACCAACAAGGGACAGGGCATCTCCTTCATGAGCGACAACGTGATCTGGCATCACAAGGTCCCGAACGCCGAACAATATGAGCAGGCGATGCGCGAGCTCGAGGAGGCCGCATCATGACCGCGGCCCCATCGAACATAGCGCTTTACGATTGCCGGGACGCCTTCGTCGCGACGCTGGAACGCCTCGGCGCCGAGGACCGCGACGTCGTCGCCGTGTGCAACGATTCCGTCGGCTCCTCGAAGCTTGCCGGTTTCCGCGACCGCTTTCCCGACCGGCTGATCAATGTCGGCATCGCCGAGCAGAACATGGTCGGCGTCGGCGCGGGCCTGGCAAACGGCGGCAAGATCCCCTTCGTCTGCGCTGCCGCCTGCTTCCTGACCGGCCGGGCGCTCGAACAGATCAAGGCCGACATCGCCTATTCCGACACCAATGTGAAGCTGGTCGGCATCAGTTCCGGCATGGCCTATGGCGAGCTTGGCGCGACCCACCATTCGATCGAGGATTTCGCCTGGATCCGGGCCCTGCCGAACGTGCCGGTGATCGCGCCGGCCGACCGCATCGAGACGGCCGGCGCCGTTGCCTGGGCGAAGTCCTATGACGGTCCGTGCTTCCTGCGCCTGAGCCGCGTTGGCGTGCCCGACCTCTTGCCCGAGGATCACGTCTTCGAAATGGGCAAGGCCGACCGGCTGCGCGACGGCGATGACGTAACCATCATCGCCAACGGCACCCTCACCCACCGCGCCATGGCCGCGGCCGCCCTGCTCGCCGAGCGCGGCGTTTCGGCCCGGGTGCTCAACATGGCGACCGTTAGGCCGATCGACAAAGACGCGATCGTTGAGGCCGCCAACAAGACCGGCGCGATCCTGACCTGCGAGGAGCACACGATCTTCGGCGGGCTCGGCAGCGCGGTCGCCGAGGTGGTGGTCGACGAGGCGCCCGTGCCGATGAAGCGGCTCGGCGTGCCGGGCATCTTCGCGCCGACGGGATCGGCGAATTTCCTGCTCGACGAATTCGGCATGGCGCCCGATGGTATCGCGGCGAGCGCGGAGGCACTGATCAAGCGCAAGTAAGCGCGAACGGGAACAAGATGATGGCGGGCGCGATCCTCGCGATTGACCAGGGGACGACCAATTCCAAGGCGGTCCTGATCGCCGAAACGGGCGAGATCGTCGCGCGCGGATCGGCTCCGGTCGGCATTTCCCATCCCCGCTCCGGCTGGGTCGAGCAGGATGCGAACGACCTGTGGTCGAGCCAGCAGGACGCGATCCGCGCCTGCCTTGAGGCAGCGTCCGATATTTCGGTTACCGCGATCGGCATCTCGAACCAGCGCGAATCGGTGCTTGGCTGGGACCGGAAAACGGGCGCGCCCGTCGGGCCGGTCGTCTCCTGGCAATGCCGGCGCACGGCCGGGGCCTGCGCCCGTCTTACCGAGGCCGGGCACGGTCCCGACGTTCTCGCCCGCACCGGCCTGCCGCTCGATCCGATGTTTCCGGCAACCAAGCTCGCCTGGCTGCTCCAAACCTGCGCCGAGGGCCGCGGCCCGGATGACATCTGCCTCGGCACCGTCGATTCCTGGCTGATCTGGAACCTGACCGGCGGCGCGGTCCACGCAACCGATGCCGCGAACGCGTCCCGCACCCAGCTCCTGAACATCGAACATATGGCCTGGGACGATACGCTGCTCGACCTGTTCGGCGTCGACAAAGGCTATCTGCCGGAAATCCGCGACAGTTCGGGCGAGTTCGGCAGGACACGCGGCGTCCCCGCCCTGCCCGACGGCATTCCGGTCGCCGCGGCAATCGGCGATTCGCACGCGGCCCTGTTCGCCCAAGGCGCCTTTACGCCCGGCGACGGCAAGGTGACGTTCGGCACCGGCTCGTCGATCATGACGACGGTCGCGGGCTTCGAGACCCCGCCGGCGGGACTGACCACGACCATCGCCTGGGCGCTCGGCGGCACGCCGACCTATGCCTTCGAGGGCAATATCCTGGTCTCCGCCGCGATTTTCCCGTGGACGGCGGAACTGCTCGGGCTCGACGATGTCGATGCGCTGATGGCGCTCGCCGAAACGGTGCCCGACAGCGGCGGCGTCAGCCTCGTCCCCGCCCATGTCGGCCTCGGCGCGCCGCACTGGAGCACAAGCGCGCGCGGGCTTATCAGCGGGCTGTCCTTCGGCTCCGGCCCCGCCCACATCGCCCGCGCCGCAGCCGACAGCATGGCGCTGCAGGTCCGCGACGTCTTCGCCGCCATCGATGGGGGAACGGAGCGCGATCGGTTCGGCACCCTCTATGCCGATGGCGGCCCGACCCGCAACCCGTTCCTGATGCAGATTGCGGCCGATATCCTGAACCGCCCGGTCGCGATCCGCGACGCGGCCGAGGCCTCGGCGCTCGGCGCCGGCTACCTGGCCGGGCTGGCGACGGGTTTCTGGGAGGACCGGGATGCGATAGCGTCTCTGATTCCCAAGGCCCGGATCGTCGACCCGCAGCCCGCCAGCGCGGCGCGGGACGAGACGATCGCCGCCTGGACCCGTGCCGTTGCAAGAAGCGTGATGCCGTGACCGGCCGCGGCATCGACGAGGATCCTGCCCGATGTCGCGTCTCAACGAACTTCGCCTGATCGCCCGCGTGGCGCAGATGTACCACCAGGAAGGCCGCCGCCAGTCGGAAATCGCCGGGCACCTGCGCATCTCCCAGGCGACCGTCTCGCGCATGCTGAAGAAGGCCCAGCAGGAGGGCATCGTCCGCACGACGATCGTCGCCCCGTCCGGCACCTATACCGAGCTGGAAGCCCGGCTGCGCGACCTCTACGGGCTTTCGGAGGCGATCGTCGTTGAATGCACCGAGGACCGTGATGCCGCCATCATGGCGCGGATCGGCGAGGCGGCGGCCCATTTCCTCGAGGCGACCCTGCAATCCGACGAGATCATCGGCGTCTCAAGCTGGAGCGAGACCGTGCTGAAGATGGTCGAGAACATCCATCCGGCGAAATCCAGCAAGGCGAAGCTGATCGTCCAGACGCTCGGCGGCATGGGCGATCCGGCGGTCCAGACCCACGCGACGCAGTTGATCACCCGGCTCGCCCGCCTCACCGGCGCCGAGCCGCGCCTGCTGGCCGCCCAGGGCGTCGCCCAGTCGCGCGAGGCCAAGCTCGTCATGCTGAGCGACCCCTATGTGCGCGAGACGATGGATCTGTTCCCGAAAATCACCCTGGCGATCCTCGGCATCGGCGGCATCGAGCCCTCCTCGATGCTGGCGCGCAGCG
Source organism: Tepidamorphus sp. (assembly GCA_028280885.1). Classification (GTDB taxonomy): domain Bacteria; phylum Pseudomonadota; class Alphaproteobacteria; order Rhizobiales; family Tepidamorphaceae; genus Microbaculum. The sequence continues at coordinate 15,299 of JANQKY010000096.1, read as the reverse complement.
GCAACGTGTTTTCCTCCAACGAGTTGCGGGACGTGACGGAGGCCGGCGGCGTCGGCGAATTCAGCCTGTGCTTCTTCGACAGCGAGGGACGGACGGTAAAGACGCCGCTCAGCGACCGGGTGATCGGCATCTCGCGCGAGGAGCTCGGACAGATCGACCGCGTGGCGGCGCTTGCCGGCGGCCGCGCCAAGGCCGAGGCGATCCGCGGGGCGCTGCGCACCGGCGTCATCGATCTCCTGATCACCGACAAGTTCACCGCCGCGCGCCTGACGGGGCTCGAAGAGACAAGCCCCGAGGGAGCCGGCCCCATGGAGACCCGGGATGAAGCAGTTTGAGGGGAAGCGGTTTGAGGGCAGGACGGTCGTCGTCACCGGCGGCAACAAGGGGATCGGCCTGGCGATCGCCCGCCGGTTCGGCCGCGAGGGCGCCAGCCTCGTCCTCGGCTCGATCGAGACCACTGTCGGAGAAGCGGCGGAGGCGCTTGAAGCCGAGGGCGTCCCGGCGCGCGGCGTCGTCTGCGACGTCACTGACAAGGCAGCCGTCAAGGCGCTCTACGATGTCGCGGACGAGGCCTTCGGCGGCACCGACATCTCCGTCCAGAACGCCGGCATCATCACGATTGCCAGGGTCGAGGCCCTGACCGAGCAGGACTGGGATGCGACGATGGCGGTCAACACCAAGGGCGTGTTCCTGTGCTGTCAGGAGGCGATCGCCCGCATGCGCCGGGGTGGTAGGGGGCGGGCCGGCAAGGGCGGCCGGCTCATCAACACCGCGTCGGGCCAGGCCCGCGACGGCTTCATCTACACGCCGCACTACGCGGCTTCCAAATTCGGCGTCGTCGGCCTGACCCAGAGCCTTGCCAAGGAAGTGGCGCTCGACGCGATCACGGTCAACGCCATCTGCCCGGGCATCATCCACACCGACATGTGGGATTACAATGACAAGGTCTGGGGCGAGATGCTCGGCGACTACGGCCCCGGCGAGTTGATGGCCTCGTGGGTTGAGAACAACGTGCCGATGAAACGCGCCGGCACCGGCGAGGACGTCGCCGGCCTGGTCGCGTTCCTGGCCAGCGACGACGCCGCCTACATCACCGGCCAGACGATCAATGTCGATGGCGGGCTGATCATGTCGTAGCCCTGGTGCGGAGCGGCTTGCGGTTGTCCCGGCGGGAATGACATCGGGGCCGTGCCACGCGCCCTCACCCGGCCCTTTGGGCCGCCCTCTCCCGCGAGGGGAGAGGGTAAGCGTCCAATTGGCACGCCCCTTCCCCACTTGCAGGAATCGGGTCGTGTGGCACGGACCCTCTCCCCTTAAGCGGGAGAGGGTGGCGAGCGAAAGCGAGCCGGGTGAGGGCCCGTCAGCGGTTGCGAACGGCCACCGCCCTCAATCCCCTCACGCAGCCCGCACCCGGCCTGACGCCGGCACGGCGTCTCCGACAACCGCCACGGCCGCGTCGGCGGCCTCTTTGCCCTTTTCGACGAAATGGGCGTGGAAGAAGGCATGATGCTCGTCGGTCGGCTGGTAATTATGCGGCGTCAGCGACACCGACAGCACCGGCACGCCGGTCTTCAGGCCGACCTCCATAAGCCCGGAGACCACCGCCTGGGCGACGAACTCGTGGCGATAGATGCCGCCATTGACGACGAAGGCGGCAGCGGCAATCGCATCGTATTCCCCGCTCTCGGCGAGCTTCTGCGCCTTCAGCGGCATCTCGAAGGCGCCGGGCACGTCGAACGTGTCGACTTCGGCATCGGGACAGATGTCGGCGAGACGGTCGCGGAAGCGGACAAGCGCCTGATCGACGATATCGGCATGCCAGCGCGCCTTGATGAAGGCGAATTTGCGGGATTGTGTCATTGCTCTTGGGTCCTTTCAAACAAGACAGAATCCCAGAGCGTCACGAGGCAGGCGCGACCGACGGCGTCGGACCGGCTCCCCATTCTCTCCCATCCGGACTGTAACCGTCGGCCCCGGAATTTCACCGGATCTGCTGACCTCTCGACAACGTCAAGAGCGCTCGCGGGCTATCACCGCCGGTGGGGACTTTCACCCCGCCCTGAGAATGCCCGTATATGTATACGCTTGCGCGCCGAGGTCAACGCATGCCCGCCTCCTGTTCGGCGTCTGGCGTTCCGCGCCCGGATGCGCTACCGAAGCGCCGCACCTGGACACTCGCGACCCGTCAGCGACCGGAGCCGTCAGTCGATGGATTCAACGCACGATACGACCGAACAGATAAAGGCCTCCGCCCTGCGCACCCTGCGCACCGAGGCCGACGCGCTTAACTACATGGCCGACCACCTGCCCGCCGACTTCACCCGGGCGGTGCAGCGGATCGCCGCCTCCAGCGGACGCGTGATCGTCTCAGGGATCGGCAAGTCGGGCCATATCGGCGGCAAGATCGCCGCGACGCTCGCCTCGACGGGGACGCCCGCCTATTTCGTCCATTGCGCCGAGGCCAGCCACGGCGATCTCGGCATGATCACGGCCGACGACATCTGCCTGCTCATCTCCAATTCCGGCGAGACGTCGGAACTGAGCGACATCATCTACCACACCAAGCGCTTTTCGATCCCGATGGTCGCGATCTCGTCGAACCCCGACAGCACGCTGATGAAGGCGGCCGACTATCGCCTGACGCTGCCGAAGCTTGCCGAGGCCTGCCCGATCGGCATGTCGCCGACCACCTCGACCACCCTGACGCTGGCGCTCGGCGACGCGCTGGCGGTGGCGCTGATGGAGGATCGCGGCTTCCTGGCCGAGGATTTCGGCATCTATCATCCCGGCGGCAAGCTCGGCGCGCAGCTCAAGACCGTCTCGGAAATGATGCATACCGGCAACGCCCTGCCGGTGCTCGACCACGGCGCGACGATGCGCGACGTGCTCCTGACGATGACCTCGAAGGGCTTCGGCATCGCCGCCCTGACCCGCGACGGCGTGTTGTGCGGCGTCATCACCGACGGCGACCTCAGGCGCAACATGGAAAACCTGATGGACCGGCGTCCCGGCGAGATCGCCAGCGCGAACCCGGTGACGGTGACCCCGGACTGGCTCGCGCCGGCCGCCCTCGCGCTTGCCAATGAGCGCAAGGTCAGCGCGCTGATGGTCGTCGACGACAGGCAGGCGCCCGTCGGCGTCCTGCACATTCACGACTTCCTGCGCGCCGGCGTCATGTGAGGCCGATGCAAGGCCTGGCAGGCTGGAACCTCACGCGCCCGCGATCCGCCCCGCGACGCTCTTCGTCTGGCAGTAGCTCAACAGCCCTTCCAGGCCCTTCTCGCGGCCGAAGCCCGAGTGCCGGTTGCCGCCGAAGGGCACTTCGATCCCGCCGGCGAAATACTCGTTGAGATAGACCTGGCCGGCATCGATCCGCCGCGCCATCCGGTGCGCCTGGCCGAAATCCCGCGTATAGATGCCAGCAACCAGCGCGTAGCGCGTGCCGTTGGCAAGCGTGATCGCGTGCTCTGCGTCATCAGCCGTCTGAACGGTCAGCACCGGGCCGAAGATTTCCTCCTGCACCAGTTCGTCCTCCGCCGCACCGCTGAGCGCGATCGTCGGCTCGAAGAACCAGCCGGCGCCGGTCTGCGGATCGGCCGTCACCGAGCCGCCGGTCGCCATCTCGATGCCGCGCTGCGTCGCCCGGTCGACGAAACCGGCGACCCTGGCTAGCTGCTCGGCGGAATTGACCGGCCCAAGCTGCGTATCGCACAGGCCATGGCCGATGGTCAGCGCCGCCGCGCGGCGGCACAGCCTGTCCACCAGGTCATCGCGCGCGGACGCCTCGACGACAAGCCGGGAGCCGGCCGAACAGATCTGGCCGGCATTCTCGTAGATCGCGCCGATCACACCGTCGGCGGCGGCATCCAGGTCGGCGTCGGCCATCACCACGACCGGCGACTTGCCGCCAAGCTCCAGGACGAGCCGGGTGACGTTGTCAGCGGCCGACCGCATGACCTGCTGGCCCGTCGCGACCGATCCGGTGAAGGTGATGTGATCGATCAGCGGATGGCTGACCAGCGCCTGGCCGGCCTCCGCGCCGGTGCCGGTCACGACGTTGCAGACGCCGTCCGGCAGCCCGGAGTCGTGCAGGATCTCAGCCAGCAGCAGCGCGGTGAACGGGGTCTGCTCGGCCGGTTTGGCAACGACCGTACATCCCGCCGCCAGCGCCGGCGCGATGCCGCGGGCAGCCGTCGAGATCGGAAAGTTCCAGGGCAGGATATGGGCCGTCACGCCGACCGGCTCATGCAGGCTGTAGCCTATATAATCCGGGCCGAGTGGAAACGTGTCGCCCTGCAGCTTGTCGCAGGCCCCGGCATAGTATTCGAACGCCCGCGCCGCGCCGCCCACATCGCCCAGCGCCTCGCTGTAGGGCTTGCCGCTGTCAAGGCACTCGACGGTCGCCAGCCGGTCGGCATTGTCGCCGATCGCCTGGGCGGCCCGCATCAGGATGCGGCCGCGCTCGGCCGGCGCCATGTCCCGCCACGTATCGTCGAAGGCACGGCTTGCGCTGTCGACCGCAGCCGCCACATCGGCCAGCCCGCCGCGCGCGAACCGCGCGAACGGTTCAGCCCTGCCCGGATCGAAGCTCTCCATTTCCGCGCCGTTCGACGACTGCTGGAAGCGGCCGCCGATGAAATGGCCCGACGGAAGATCGGGAACGGTACCGGTTTGCCTGGCGATTTCGAGGAAGCGGGTCATGACGCAATCTCGCTCTTGGCGTAATCGGCCTGCTCGAGCCATGCCGGGCTGACCTCCGCACCCCATCCCGGCGCGTCGGTGACCGTTACATGTCCGTCGGTGACGGTATAGGGATCCTCGACGAACAGCCCGTACTGCCAGGGATAATAATCCTCGCGCTCGATCGACAGTTCCAGATACGGCCCGGCATTGGGGATCGCCCGCAGATAGTGCATGGTGAACAGGGTCACCATGGAGAGATTGGCGCTGTGCGGCGTGCAGGGCAGCTCCTCCGCCGCGCCCATCGCCGCGACCCGCAAGGCACGGGTCAGGCCGCCGACATAACAGACATCCGGCTGGATCACGTTGACGATGTGTTCCTTCGTCATCCGCCGCCAGTCGACCAGCGAACAGTCCTGCTCGCCGCCGGTCACGTCGAGCGACAGGGCGTCGGTCACCTGCTTGGTCTGCTCGTATTCCCAATAGGGACACGGTTCCTCAAAATGGACGACGCCGTGGTCCTCGAGCAGATGCCCGACCTCGATCGCGCGGCCCGGCGAGAAGCCCGAATTGCCGTCCACCAACAGCGTCGCGCCATCGCCGAGCCCGCGCCGCACCGCCGGGACGATCGCCTCCGTGCGGCCCGGCCACTCGTCGATATCCTGCCCGCATTCGGCACCGACCCGGAACTTGAAGGCGTCGAAGCCGTGAGCATCGGCGAGGCCTTTCAGGCGGTCGGCCTCGTCATCCGGCGTGATGTCCCGCTTCATCGACGAGGCGTAGGCCCGCAAAGGCCCCGGCGATCCGCCGATCAGCGCGCAGACCGGCTTGTCCTCGAGCTTGCCGCGCAGGTCCCAAAGCGCCGTATCGAGGCCGCCGATGGCGCGCGCGATATAGGAGCCTGGAAACTTGTGCTCGCGGCGCGGCACGTCGTCGACCAGCGCGTCGATATCGAACGCGTCGCGGCCCAGCACATAGGGCGCGACCTGCCGGTGCAGCACGGTGGCGGTGATATCGGCATAGTAGGGCGCGACCTGGCCCCAGCCTTCGGCGCCCGCGTCCGTCGTGACGCGGACGAAGCAGACGAACTCGGTCGAAAATGTCTCGATGCGGGCGATGTTCATGAAACCGGATGACGGACTGATTTTGGACGATACCGCAGGACCCTAGGAAAAATTGGACTTGAACGTAGGGCCATTATCGTTTGGGCTAGGGTCCAATTTTGCAGATACGGCCAGCTCAGGCGGGAAAGCGGGATGAAAACCCATGGCGGGGCGCTGCTGTCGTCCATTCATATCGATCGCGGCTCGAACCGGAACATCAGCGTCCAGCTCTATATGGGACTGAAGGACCTGTTGCTGACGCAAGGCATCAAGCCCGGCGAGCGGCTGCCGGCGAGCCGGACGCTGGCCGCCGAGATCGGCGTGTCGCGCACCACCGTCGTCGATGCGATCGACCGGCTGATATCGGAAGGCCTGCTGGAGGCCCGGGTCGGCTCGGGCACCTATGTCAGCGACACGCTATCCAAACGCCCGCCGAAGCCGGCGCGCAGCCCGGCCGGGTCGGCCGTTGCCGAACCGCGCCTGTCGCATGCCGCCTATCACGCCGACCGCTTCTTCACGCCGCGAGACTGGCTGCCGCATCGGGCGCAGCCCTTCATCACCGCGCTGCCGGCGCTCGACCGGTTTCCGATGGCGCACTGGTCGCGGATCAGTTCCAGGCATTGGCGCGGCGGCCGCGAGGAGGTGATGGGCTACGGCCATCCCTTCGGCCATCAGGGCCTGCGCGAGGCGATCGCCACCCACTTAAACGCGGTGCGCGGCATCCGCAGCGATCCCGACCAGATCCTGATCGTCGGCGGCGCCCAGCAGGCCTTCTTCCTGATCGCCTCGCTGCTGCTCAATCCCGGCGAGCATGTCTGGTTCGAAAATCCCGGCGCCGTCGGCGCGCGCAACGCGTTTGTCGCCGCCGGCGCCGACCTGGTGCCCGTGGCGGTCGACGCGGAGGGCCTGAGCGTCGAGGACGGCATGCAGCGGGCCCCGCATTTCCGTCTCGCCTTCGTCACGCCCTCGCATCAGCAGCCGCTCGGCCACGTGATGAGCCTGTCGCGCCGCCTGGCGCTGCTGCAGGCCGCCGAGGAGGCCGACGCGCTGATCGTCGAGGACGATTATGACGGCGAATTCTATTTCGGCGACAAGCCGCCGCCGCCGCTGAAGAGCATCGACACGCAGGAGCGGGTGATCTATGTCGGCACCTTCTCCAAAACGCTGTTTCCCTCGCTGCGCCTCGGGTTCGTGCTGGTGCCGCGCGGCCTGGTCGACGTCTTCGCCCGCGTCAGCGCCTACTGGCTGAGCGGCGTGCCGACGGCCAACCAGGCGATCGTCGCCGACTTCATGAACGAGGGCCTGTTCGCAACCCATATCCGCGCCATGCGGCAGGTCTATCGCGCCCGGCACGGCGCGCTCGTCACGGCGTTTTCCGCGCTTGCCGGCCGCATCGACATCGCCCCGACGGCAAGCGGCTTTCACGCCATCGGCGTTCTCGGCCCCGGCCTCGACGAACATGAGATCGCCGCGCAGGCGGCCAAGCGCGGCGTCATTCTCGCACCGCTCTCGCGCTACTGCCTCGAACCGATCGGCCAGCGCGCCGTCGCGCTCGGCTTCGGCGCCGTCGGCGAGGACAGGATCCGGCAGGGCGTCGAGGCGCTGGCGGAACTCCCGGCCCTTCAGGAAGCGGAGCCGGTCCTGCGGGCGATGGCAGGATGACGCGCCTCGCTGTCCGCTCCGGCTGATCCAGACAGCGATGGGCCACGCCCGGACATGAGATCCGTTTGGGCGGTTGCGCCACCGCATCCCCTTGCCCTCGTCATCCCGGCCCCACGGGACCGGCCTTTGGCCGGCCCGAGGACAGGCTCCACGAAGTGGAGAGCCGGGATCGGGGAGCCCCCGAGCTGTCGATAGGACCGGGGTTTCCCGATCCCGGATATTCGCTGTCGCGAATTCCGGGATGACGAGGGAGAGGCTGGCGCCACACCGCCACCCATTCTGATGTCATTACCGGGACAAGCCCGGCAATGACACCGAGGGGAATTGGCAAACGATACCGGACACCGCTTCCATCGAGGAAAACAGAGTTGATGACGCTCCTATGCGTAGCGATACCGCACCCCAAAGCGGACAAACGCCGAACCGGACAACGATGAACAACAGCCGGCAAACCGATCAACGAATTGGACTGACCCAGTGTTGATAATGGATATACGGCACAGTCCAATGGCACCGTAGCCTTCCGACCTTATGCGTTAGTCCGCCAACTCCGCCGGGCTGAGCAAAAACGGGAGGTGTCCGACCATGCGAAAGAAACCTGCTTGCATTCCTAGCTTTCCGACCCTGACGGCGATCGCGCTCGTCACGGCCGGGATCGCGCTGGCGCCGGGGGGCGCACAGGCCGAAACGCTGAGGCTGCTGACCTGGGGCTCCTATGCGCCGGAAGCGCTGATCCAGAAATTCGAGGAGAAGTATCCCGACATCGACGTCGAGGTGACCTTTTCCAACAACGAGGAGATGATCGCCAAGCTGCGGGCGACCGGCGGCGCGGGCTTCGACCTCGCCCAGCCGAGCCATGACCGCATCTACGCGGCCCAGCTCGAATACGACATCTACAAGCCGCTTGATCTGAGCAAGATCGACACCTCGGTGATGGAGCCGAGCCTGCTCGACGGCGTCAAGGCCAACACGACGATCGAGGGCGAGGTCTACGCGGTTCCCCATCAGTGGGGCACGTCCGGCCTGATGGCCGACAAGACCAAGGCGCCGAACCTGAAGAGCTGGGCGGATCTGTGCGATCCCGAATACAAGGGCAGGACCTCGATGCGCCTAAAGCGCACGATCCTGCTCGGCACGGCCTTTGCCATGGGCGAGAACCCGTTCGAGGCCTATTCGGATCTTGAGAAGTATCAGCAGATCCTCGATCAGGTCGCCGAGAAGCTGATCGAATGCAAGGGCAACATCAAGGCCTATTGGAACGCCGGCGACGACCTCGCCGCGATGATGCTGTCGGGTGAAATCGTCGGCTCCGAGACCTGGGATTCGACCGCCTACAAGCTCTACAACGAAAACCAGAACATCGTCTTCGTGCCGCCGGAGACCGGCGCGCTGGCCTGGATCGACACCTTCGCGCTGCCGGCCAAGGGCAAGGCGGACGATGCCGCCTACAAGTGGATCAACTTCGTGCTTCAGCCCGAAAACGTGAAGATGATGTCGGCGAGCACCGGGGCGATCGCCGCGGTCAAGGGCGGCAAGGATCTGCTGCCCGACGACAAGAAGGCAGCCGTCAACGCCGCCTTCACCGAGGAGGATATCGCCAACCTCAAGTTCTTCGCCAACATCCCGCCCGGCGTCGAGGACATGGAAGGCCGCACGCTTGAGAAGATCAAGGCGGCGACCGGCGGCTGACGAGAAGCGTTTCCGGGCCGGGAAACGGAAATCGCGTTTCCCGGCCTCGCCTTGCTACGGACTATCGCGCACGCCTTGCATTTCGCGATAGTCTTTACCGCCGCACCGGAGCAATTGGGGGATCATTTGACGATGGGGCCTGACGATCTCGATCTCCAGTGCCTGGGCGTTTCCAAGTCGTTCGGATCGGTCAAGGCCGTCCAGGACATCTCCCTGGACATCGCCAGCGGATCCTTCTTCTCCATCCTGGGTCCCTCGGGATGCGGCAAGACCACCTTGATGCGGATGATCGCCGGCTTCGAGGAGCCGAGCGCCGGTGACATCCGCATCAAGGGACGCTCCGTCCTCGAGGTCCCGCCGAACAGGCGCAACGTCAAGATGGTGTTCCAGCATCTGGCGCTGTTCCCGATGATGAACGTCTACGAGAACATCGCCTACGGCCTGCGCTGCCAGCGCATGGGCAAGGAGGAGATCCGCCGCAAGGTGCACGATGTGCTCGACCGGATCGCCCTGCCCGACGTCGCCGGCCGCGAGATCCATCAGCTCTCCGGCGGCCAGAAGCAGCGCATCGCGATCGCCCGCTGCATGGTGCTCGATCCCGACGTCCTGCTGCTCGACGAACCGCTCGGCGCGCTCGACCTGAAGCTGCGCGAGGCGATGAAGATCGAGCTCAAGCTGCTTCAGCACCAGTTCAACACCACATTCGTCTACATCACCCACGACCAGTCCGAGGCGCTCGTCATGTCGGACCGGGTCGCGGTCATGAACAATGGCCGGTTCGAGCAGGTCGGCGCGCCGCAGGAGCTCTATCACAGGCCGGCAACGGCCTTCGTTGCCGGCTTCGTCGGCGATTCCAACCGGTGGAGCGGCCGCGTCCAGTCAGTCGACGGCGCAGCGCTCGAGGTTGCGACCGAGGGCGGCCTGCCGGTGAAATGTACCGCAGCAAACGATGGAACGCTCGCAAAGGGCGACAGGGTCGAATTGTTCGTGCGGCCGGAATTCATCTCAATCGATCGCGGCTCGCAAACGTCCGGACTGTCCGGTATCGTCGACAGCCTGTTGTTCAACGGCGCCAACAGCCGGGCGCTGGTGCGCACCGATTCAGAAGAACTGGTCGAGGCCGATATCACGCTTACCGGCGGCACCGACGACATCAGGCCCGGCGAGCGGGTAAGCCTCACCTGGGCGCCGGAAAACGCGCTCTGCTTTGCCGCGGCGGGGAAAGCCGCATGAACCGCAGGGATGCCCGGCGCCTGGCGCTGATCCTCCTGTTCATGCCGTTCGCGCTGTGGATCGCGCTTCTGATCCTGCTGCCGCATATCGGCATGGGCGTGTTGTCGCTGCGCGAGAAGGTCGGCCCGCGCCAGTATGAATTCGGCTTCGGCAATTATATCGATTTCGCCCAGGAGCCGATCTACTGGAACACGCTGCTGCGCACCGGCTCGATGTCGCTGCTGGTGACCGCGCTGGCGCTGATCATCGGCTTCCCGATCGCCTACTACATCGCCAAGATCGCCGGGCGCCGGTCGCGCGGCGCGCTGTTCCTGCTCTGCCTCGTACCGCTCTGGGTCAGCGACCTGATCCGTGCCTATGGCTGGATCCTGCTGTTGCGCGAGACCGGCATCATCTCCGGCGCCCTGCAATATGTCGGCCTCGTCTCTCAGCCCGTCGAGATGCTCTATAACGACGCGGCCGTCATCGTCGGGCTGGTCTACACCGTCATGCTGTTCATGATCGTGCCGCTCACCTCGACGCTCGACGGCATGGACGACGCGATGATCGAGGCCGGTTACAATCTCGGCGGCAACGGCTTCACCGTGCTGCGCCGGATCATCATCCCCTACGCGATGCCGGGCATCGTCTCGGGCTGCATCATCGTCTTCATGCTGACGGCCGGCAGCTACCTGACGCCGGTCCTGCTCGGCGGCAAGAACTCGAGTTGGTTCACCGAGACGATCTACGAGCAGTTCATCACCCGCTACAACTGGGAGGCGGGTGCTGCCTTCGGCTTCCTGCTCCTGGCGTTTACCTCGCTCGTCGTCTGGCTGGGCCTGCGGCTTTCGGGCCAGTCGCTCACCAGCACCGTCGCGCGAAGCTGAGGGGGGCGGAGCGATGCGACGGCAGACACAGATCTTCCTGATCGGCTACCGGGCCTATCTGATCGCCTTCTTTATCTTCCTGGCGGCGCCTTTATTCGCCGCCAGCATGTTCGCGTTCAACGATTCAATGTTCCCCGCCCTGCCCTGGCGCGGCTTCACGCTCGACTGGTTCTTCAACGACACCGAGCCCAAGCTCGGCATGTTCTACGACCAGCGCCTCTTGCGCGGCCTCTACTATTCCTTCGTGATCGCCTGCTGGGTCTCGGCCCTGTCGGTGTTCGTGGGCACCTGCAACGCCTTCCTGTTCGTGCGCAGCGAGTTTCCGGCGAAGAACTTCTTCTACATCATGATGATCGTGCCGCTGGTCATTCCCGGCGTCATCCTCGGCATCTCGATCCTGGTGCTCGCCAGCACGATCGCCAACGGCGCGGACGACCGCTACGGCATCGAGCTGGGGTTCTTAAGGCCGGGCCTGCTGCTCGTCGTGCTCGGGCAGTTCTCCTTCATCACGACGATCACCTCGCTCGTCATTACCGCGCGCATGCGCAAGTTCGACGTGGCGATGGAGGAAGCCGCCTACAATCTCGGCGCAAGCCGCCTGCGCGTGCTGCTGACCGTCACCCTGCCCTTCCTGCGGCCGGCGATGATCGCCGCCGGCATCGTCGCCTTCCTGGTCTCGTTCGAGAACTTCAACACGACGCTGTTTCTGGTCGGCTCGGAGGCGCCGCTGACCATCACCATGTTCGACCGCATGGCCAAGGTCGGCTCGACCCCGGTGCTGAACGCCGTCTCGCTGTTCCTGATGATCGCATCGGGCCTCCTGGCGCTGGTCACGGTCCTCGTGCAGCGCGACCGGTCGACCGGCTGACGCCCGATGTCCGCGTTCGATTATATCGTCGTCGGGGCGGGATCGGCCGGCTGCGCGGTCGCCGCCCGCCTGAGCGAAAGCGGCCGGCATTCCGTGCTGCTGCTCGAGGCAGGGCCCGATGACAGGCGGTTCTGGATCCAGGTGCCGGTCGGCTATGGCCGCACCTTCTACGACCCTGACGTCAACTGGATGTACATGACCGAGCCGGTCGCCAGCGCCGGCGGCCGGGAAAGCTACTGGCCGCGCGGCAAGGTGCTCGGCGGGTCGAGCTCGATCAACGCGATGGTCTATATCCGCGGCCAGCGCGAGGATTTCGACGCCTGGCGGGACGCCGGCAACCCCGGCTGGGGCTTCGACGACGTGCTGCCGGTCTTCAAGCGCATGGAGGCCCATGCCTGGGGCGAAAGCGAGTGGCATGGCGGCGACGGGCCGATCGGCATCATGGCGCCGTCTTCCGAGCTTCATCCGACCTGCGAGACGTTCTTCCGCGCCTGCGAGGAGGCGGGCCTTGAACGCAACGCCGACTTCAATGGCGAGACCTCGGAAGGCGTCGGCCCCTATCACCTCACCATCAAGGACGGCCGGCGGGTGTCGGCTTCGCGCGGCTATCTGTGGCCGGCGCGCAACCGTAAAAGCCTGAAGATCGAGACCGGCACGGACGTTCAGCGCATCCTGTTCGACGGCACCCGCGCCACCGGCATCGCCTATCGCCGCAACGGATCGGAGCAGCGCGCGACCGCCCGCGCCGAGGTCATCCTTTGCGCCGGCGCGATCGGATCGCCGAAGCTTTTGATGCAGTCCGGGCTGGGTGCCGCCGACGCGCTTGCCGGCCACGGCATTCCGGTTGTCGCGAACCTGCCCGGTGTCGGCGCGAACCTGCAGGACCACTACGACATCTGCTTCTTCTACCGCTCGACCGTGCCGACGCTGAACGACAGGCTCTATCCCTGGTACGGCAAGCTCCGGGCCGGCCTGCAATACGTGCTGACCCGCAAGGGTCCGCTGGCCTTGAGCCTCAACCAGGCCGGCGGCTTCATCCGCACCGATGCAAGCCAAAGCCGGCCCAACGTGCAGATCTATTTCTCACCGCTCAGCTATCTGAAGGCCCCGCCGGGCACCCGGCCGCTGATGAACCCGGATCCCTATTCCGCCTTCCAGATCAGCGCCACGCTGTGCCGGCCGACGAGCCGCGGCCGCCTGGAGCTGCGCTCGGCCGATCCGGCCGCGCCGCCGCTCATTCACCCGGGCTATCTGGAAACCGGGCACGACCAGCAGGAGGCGATCGCCGGGCTAAGGGTCCTTTTGAAACTCGCCGAGACGCCCGCGCTGTCCGCCATCATCGAAGCCCCCGTCGATCCCTATCCCGCCGATGCGAGCGACGACGCCCTGCTCGCCTATGCCCGCGAGCAAGGCGGCACGGTGTTCCACCCCGCCGGCACCTGCGCCATGGGTCCCAATCCGCAGCGCCATGTCGTAGACGCGGCCCTGAAAGTCCATGGCATCCAGTCGCTGCGCGTCGCCGATGCCTCGATCTTCCCGACGCTGACATCCGGCAACACGAATGCGCCGGCGATGATGGTCGGCGAGAAGGCCAGCGACCTGATCCGCGCGGACGCGACCTGAGCCTACCAGCCCAGATTGTCGCGCCAGCGGTAGAAGGCAACGGCCGGGGCGAGGAACCACGGTTTGCCCGAATAGAGCGGCCGGGTCGGAAACGACAGGCCGTCGAGCGCGGTACGGCCCTCCGCGAGGCCAAGCACCTGCTGGCCGACCCGCATCCCTAAATAGCCCGCCATCGACACGCCGGAGCCGCAATAGCCCATGGCGTAGTGCACGCCGTCATGACAGCCGACATGGGCAAGCGTATCGAACGTATAGGCGACCGTGCCGCTCCAGGAATGGGTGAAGCCGACATCGGCCAGTTCGGGAAACAGACGGACGAGTTCACCTTTCAACAGCAAGCCGCTCTTGCGCGGGTCCGTCTCCGCATTGGTCACCCGGCCGCCGAACAGGATGCGGCTGCGATCGGGCGAGGTCCGGTAGTAATAGACCACCTTGCGGGTATCGCTGACGACCCGCCGCGTCGGCATCAGCCGGTCCATCTGGTCGGGCGGCAGCGGTTCGGTCGCGATGATGTAGCTGCCGATCGGAATGACGCGACGGCGCAGCCACGGGGTCAGCGGCCCGGTATAGCCGTTGGTCGCGACGATGACGTTCCCGGCCTTCACCACGCCGCGCGGCGTGGTCACGGAGACCCCGGCCCCGTCGCGCGCCACTCCGCTGACCGCGCAGTGGGGAACGACCGTGCCGCCGGCCTTAAGCACCCGCTCGAGAAGGCCCTGGTGGTACATCGCCGGATCGAGCGAGGCATGCGCCTCGTAGACGACACCGCCGTGATAGTAGTCGGTTCCCAGTTCCCCGCGCTGCTCGGCGCGCGGCACGACATGGGCGGGCACCTCGAGGCCCTTCGGCTGCGTCCTGACGCTTTCGGCAAGCGCCTTGAAGTGGCGCGGCGTATGGGCGGCATGGAAGCGGCCGCAGACATCGAAGGCGCAGTCGATTCCTTCGCGCGCGAGAAAATCGCCGATCCAGTCGAGCGCTGTCTGACCTTCCTTCAGGATCGCGAAGGCGGCCTGTTTGCCATGCCGACGCGCCAGTTCGGCGAAGTCCGGCTTGATGCTGGTCGAGATCTGCCCGCCATTGCGCGTGCTGCAACCGAAGCCGGCATCACCTGCATCGAAGACCAGCACCGAGCGCCCGCCACGCGCCACTTCGAGCGCGGCATTGAGCCCGGTATAGCCGGAGCCGACGACGACCACGTCGGCCCTGGCCGGCAGGGACGACGGGTCGAGCTGCGGACGCGGGGTGGCGTCCCACCAGTAGGGGGTGGTCGCGAAGGTCTCTTCGCCGGATTGGTCCATGGTTCGTCCCGTGTGTTGCAAGGGCAAGACTATCGGATCCGCGGCGCTTGGCGATAAGGACCATTTTGCCGAGAGAGAAAGACCAAAGCCGCGTTGCAATCCTGAGTGTTCACTTGACCGTATAGGACGCAGAGCGACGCGGCGCCATCAACGCTATTTACCCCGATGGAAGCGGGGTCCGGTATCCCCTCTCGATCGTCATCCCGGACGGCCGTTAGGCCGAGCCGGGATCGGGGAGCCCGTGTCGGTACCTGCTTCATGGTGGAGGGAACCCCGA
>JANQKY010000092.1 GCA_028280885.1 Tepidamorphus sp. | reverse complement strand
TGGTCCTGTTCGAATGGCTGGAACGCGGCGACACCGACCTGTTCCGCGCCATCCTGCCCATCATCAAGGACCTGCCCTGACGCCCGTTCGGGCGGCCCCGATACCGGACGAGCCCGTCTACGGAACGACCCGATTACCGAAAGGCATACGCATCCATCGACAGGATGCCGAAATTGACCGAGGCATGCAGGCGCTGGGCGCGCCCGCCCGCGCCCAGCGCGAAGAAGAACGGCAGGATATGGTCGTCGGCGGGATGGTGTTCGCGCCCCAGCGGCCATGCCTCCGGGCCCTCCAGCAGCGTCTTCGCATCGCCCGCGACCGCCCGTTCGGCGATCCAGTCGGTGAACTCGACGACGAAGGGCTCCGCCGCCGAGGTCAGGCTATAGTCGGCCTTGGCGAACCGGCCGAGGTTATGGGTGATGCTGCCCGACCCGACGAGCAGCACGCCGTCGGCGCGCAAGGGCGCCAGCGCCCGGCCGATCCCGAAGTGATGCGCCGGGCTCGCCTCCGGCGCGATCGACAGCGGCACGATCGGAATGTCGGCGTCGGGATAGGCGAGCATCAGGGGGTTCCAGATGCCATGATCCATGCCCCGCTCAGCATCGATCGCCGCCTCGAACCCGCCGTCGCGCAACCGGCCGACAATATCGTCTGCGAGGTCCGGATCCCCCTTCGCGGGATAGTGCAGCCGATAGAGCGCGTCGGGAAAGCCGCGGAAGTCGTGGATCGTCTCCGGGTCTCGCGCCCCGCCGACCAGTGGCGTCTCCGCCTCGAAATGGGCCGACATCACGACGATCGCCCGCGGGCGCGGCAGCGCACGGGCGATATTTCCAAGGAAATCCCGCGCCGGACAATCGTCGAACACCAGGGTCGGCGCGCCATGGGACAGGAACAGGGCCGGCATGGCGTCGTTATGCGGGAACGGGTTGCGCGTCATGACCTCTCTCGTGTCTTCGGACCGGATATCCTAATCAGCCTGCAACACGATAGACCTCGTCGACAAGACGCAAGACCGTGAGGTTGTCCTCGGCCTCGGTCTCGAAGGCCCCGCCGTCGACGAGCCGGTCGGCGAAATGCCGCAAGGCCCCCTCGAACGCGCTTGCGTAGAGCGATTGCGCGCTCCAGCCGAACCGCTCCGGCCGGCGGCCTTCGATCGTCAGCACGGTGTCGGAGAGGCGGATCGTCCCATCCCTGCCGGTGATCGTCAGATCGTCGCGGATGCCCTGCGGCGCCTCCGGGCAGACCAGGCTCCCCTCAAGCGCGACATCGAACCCGCCGGCCGCGGCGAAGACGATCGCGGCCGTGTCCTCGCCGCAAACCGCCTCGCAGTGCCGGGACAGCGTGGCCGACCGGAGCGACAGGTCGCCGAACAGCCAGCGCAGAACGTCGATGTGATGGATCAGCACCTCGAAGACCAGAAGGCGCGGCAGATCGGCCAGGAACGGCTGGCGCTTGAGCGCGGGACAGGCGCCGGTCGCATCGGCGACCAGGCCGGAGCTCGTGACGGAGAGGCCCGTGCCCGTGACCTCGCCGATAAGGCCGGCATCGAGACAGGCTCCGATCGTCCGATAGCTTGCCCGGAAACGCCAGTTTTCGTGCACCATGAAGCGGACGCGGCCGCCGACCGCGTCGACCGTCGCGATAGCCTCGTCATGGCTCGCCGCCAGCGGCTTCTGGCACAGGATGGCGACGTCGTGGTCCGCCGCCAGTTCGCACAACGCGCGATGGTGCTCCACCGGCGCGGCGATATCGACGGCGTCGCAAGCCTGCACGGCCAGCATACGAGCAGGATCGGCATAGACCGCCTCGATCCCGAACGCCCCGGCGCGCTCTTGCGCGCGTACAACATCCGGATCGGCGATCGCGACAATGTCGGCCTCCGCGATCCCGGCCCAGGCCCGCAGATGATGCGCGCTGACCATGCCCGCGCCGATCAGGCCGATCTTCAGCGGCGGTGTCGCGACACTCATACGGCTGCCTCAAAGCCGAACAGCCGGCGCGGCGTCTCCCACAGCACCCGACGCCGCGCCGCCGGGTCAGGCAGCCAGCGGTCGAGCGCTGCGCGGCATGGTCCGTAGTCGACCCGGTGATCCATCCGCACGAAGGGCCAGTCGGACCCCCAGACGCAACGCTCGGGCCCGAAGGCTTTAAGGATCGCCGCGGCATAGGCATCGGCGTCGCGATAGGGATACGGCTTCGCTGAAAAGCGGAACGGACCGGACAGCTTGACGGCGACATGCGGGCAATCGGCAAGCGCAAGAAGGGCGGCAAAGCCCGGCTCCGCCCGACCCGCCTCGGGGTCGGGCAGGCCCATGTGATCGATCACGACCGGACCGGCCTCCTCACGCAGCAGGCGCGCCATCTCCGACGTCAGCGCCGGCGCCCTGACCTGAAGCTGAAGCGCCATCGCCTGATCGCGCAGCATCGCCACGAGCCGTCGACCGGCCCCGGTCAGGAACGCCGCGCCGCGCGCGACGAGATCGAGCCGCACCCCGACGAAGCCGCCGGCCTTCAGCGTACCGATTTCGGCCTCGGGGACCTCGGGCTCCACCACCGCGATCCCCCGGAACCGATCTGGATAGCGATCGATCGCATCGGCCGCGGCGGCATTGTCGCTGCCATAGCCGGAGGTTGGCGTGACCAGCAGCGCGTGCGAGATCGCGTGGGTGTCGAGAACGCCGAGGAGTTGCTCCACCGTCGCGGTCTCGTGCGGCGCAGGCCGGTAGGGGGTCACATCGCTATAGGGAAAGCGGGCCGGATCGAAGAGATGGACATGGCAGTCGACCACCGGAAGGGCCTCCGGGGCGGCGCTCATGGAAAGGTCACGCGGTTTTCCAGTTCGCCGGTGGCGAAGAAGCGCCTGAGATTGTCGAACAGCGCGCCCATCTTCTCCCGCATGGCATCGGCGGTGCCGGCCGAGATATGCGGGGTCAGGACGACATTGGGCAGGTCGAGCAGCGGATTGTCGGGTCGCGGCGGCTCCTGCTCGAACACGTCGAGCCCGGCCGCCAGCACATGGCCGCTCCGCAGCGCATCGGCAAGCGCGGCCTCGTCGACGATGCCGCCGCGCGCCGTATTGACGACGATCGCCCCCGGCTTCAGCCTGGCCAGCGCCGCGCCGTCGATCAGACCACGGGTCGCCTCGGTCAGGGGCACATGGATGGTCAGCACGTCGGCGGCGGCGAGAACCTCGTCGAGGCGTCCGCCGCGAAGCCCGAGCCGGCGGTGATCGGCGTCATCGAGCCCGACGCGCGGATCGAAATAGATCCCGCTGCAGCCGATGGCGGCCAGCCGCTCGGCGACCGCCTCGGCGATGCGTCCCATGCCGACATAGCCGATCGTCTTGCCGAACAGTTCCCTGGAGACGCCGCGCAGCGCGTTGACGTGCCAGACCCCCCGGCGCAGTTCGGCATCGGCGAAGGGCAATCGCTTCGCCGCCGCCAGCATCAAAAGCACCGTATGCTCGGCGACGCCGATGGTCGTGCCCGCCGTGGTGATCGCCAGCGGCAGGCCGCGCCGCTTGATCTCCGGCCAGTCGGTCGTGTCCTGCCAGCCGACGCCCTGGTGATGGATCACGGCGAGCTTGCCTGCGGCATCAAGATGATGGCGCTGAAGCGGCGTCGCCGCGCAGATGACGGCCTCGCATTGGGCGATCTTGCGGCAGCGCTCCTCGTCGC
This sequence comes from Tepidamorphus sp., assembly GCA_028280885.1. Lineage (GTDB taxonomy): Bacteria > Pseudomonadota > Alphaproteobacteria > Rhizobiales > Tepidamorphaceae > Microbaculum. Next base: position 41,772 of record JANQKY010000092.1, on the reverse strand, counting down.
AGTCGGCCTTCAGGAAAAGCACTTCGAAATCCGCGCCGGCGGCCTGCCGGATAAGCCGGTAGACATCGTCGCCGGCATGGCTGAGATACAGAACCCTGACCTTCTCCCGCGACATGGCCCGATCGTCACTCAGGTACGGTAAACGGTGTCGTCCGACGCCAGCACCGCGTCGAGCCAGGCCGGATAGCGGGTGCCGGCGGCAACCGAGGCCTCCATCGCCTCTTCCTTGGTGGCGATCCCGGCAAGCGCCGCCGCGACCCCGGCAGCCTCCCCGCGCTGGACGACGACAACGCCGTCGGCATCGCCGACCACGATGTCGCCGGGATTGACGGTGACGCCGCCAAGCGCGATCGGCAGGCCGATCGTGCCCGGGCCGTCCTTGAGCGGCGAGTTCGGCGTCAGGCCGGCGGCAAACGTCGGGATGCCGACCGCGCGGATGCCAGCGACATCGCGGACGAGACCGTCCGTTACCGCCGCGACGATGCCGGCGTTCTTCGCCATGCCGATCAGGATATCGCCCATGACGGCGGCGGACTCGCAGGCATCCGTCGCGACCACCAGGACGTCGCCGGGCTTTGCGAATTTCAGCGCCGCATAGGGAGCGAGGTTGTCGGCCGGCCGCGACCACACGGGAAGCGCCGTGCCGACGAAGCGGGCCGTCTCGATGATCGGCCGGATCCGGTGATGAAGCGCCCCGCGCCGGCCCTGCGCGTCGGCGACCCAGCCGGTCGGCGCGGTCTGGAAGGGCGCCAGATCTTCAGGCGCCGGGCGTTCGAACTCTGCACGAATGGTCAGCTTTGCCGGATCGGCCATCGGATCACTCCTTCTAAGACTGTGTCACTGCGCGGCCGTCCGGCCCGAAGACATGGGCAGCGCCAAGATCAACGGCGAAACCGACGCGGTCGCCGACGCCAGGACCGCCATCGCCGGCAACGCGCGCCGTCAGCGGCGCGGCGACATTCGGCAGGCCCGCCGTGATGATCGTCTCGGCGCCAAGTGCCTCGATCTGGGTTACCGTGCCGGCAAGCGTCGCGAAACCCGCGCCGGGCGCTTCACCGAGACGGACGTTCTCCGGCCGGATGCCGAAGGTCAGGTCCGCGCCGGGGGAATGCGCCGGCATGCGCGTGCCCGGAACCTCCAGCCGGGTCTCGCCGATCGCCAGCGTGCAGCCGCCGGGCGCGTCGGTGACGGTGGCGGGTAACAGATTCATCGGCGGATTGCCGAGGAAGCCGGCGACGAAGGTGTTGACCGGCTGGTGATAGACGTCGAGGGGCGAGCCGACCTGCATGACCCGGCCGCCATTCATGATGCAGATCCGCGTGCCCAGCGTCATCGCCTCGACCTGGTCGTGGGTGACGTAGATCATCGTCGCGCCCAGCCTGCGGTGCAGCGAGGCAATCTCGGAACGGGTCGAGACCCGGAGCGCGGCGTCGAGATTGGACAGCGGCTCGTCGAACAGGAAGACCTTCGGGTCGCGCACGATGGCGCGTCCGAGCGCGACGCGCTGGCGCTGCCCGCCCGACAGCGCATGCGGCTTGCGCTGCAGGAACGGCGTCAGTTCGAGCGTCTCGGCGACCGAGACGACCCGGCGTTCGATCTCACTGCGCGAGACGGACCGCCGCCTGAGGCCGAAGGCGAGATTGTTCTTCACCGACATGTGCGGATAGAGCGCGTAGGACTGGAACACCATGGCGATGTCGCGGTCCTTGGCCGGGATCGCGTTCATCACCGCCCCGTCGATCGACAACTCGCCGGCGGTGATCGATTCCAGCCCCGCGACCATCCTGAGCGTCGTCGTCTTGCCGCAGCCCGACGGCCCCAGCAGCACCATGAACTCGCCGTCGCCGATCTCCAGCGACACCTTGTCGGCCGCCGGCGCGTGGCCCCGGTCGTAGATCTTGGTCAGGTCCTTCAGGCTCACCACGGCCATGCTCAATGCCCCCTCATTTGACCGCGCCCGCCGTCATGCCCTGGATCAGCTTTTCGGAGAAGAAGGCGTAGATCACGATGACCGGTATGATCGCGATCATCAGCCCCGTGGCGATCATGCCGATATCCTCCTGGGTGTCGCCGATGAAGCGCTGGATGCCGAGCGGCAGCGTGCGATTGGCCTCCTCGGTGATCAGCACCACGGCGAACAGGAACTCGTTCCACAAGAGGATGAAGTTCAGGATCACCGTCGTGGTGATCGCCGGCAGGGCGATCGGAAAGGCGACCTTCCAGAAGATCTCCCAGTCCGAATAGCCGTCCATGCGCGCGGCATCGAACAGGTCGGAGGGGATGCGGGCGAAGAAGCTCTCCAGGATATAGATCGTCAGCGGCAGCTGGATCGCCACATAGACCAGCATCAGGCCGATCTTGGAATTGTAGAGCCCGTACTGCACCAGGATCTGGAACAGCGAGATGATGGTGATCTGCGGGGGAAAGATGATGGTGGAGAACAGCACGAAATAGATCACCCGGTTGAGCCGGAACCGGTAGCGCGCCAGACAATGCGCCGCCATCGCGCCGATCAGCGTGACCAGGATGACGGCGGCGACCACGATCTGGGTGGAGTTGGCGAAATAGGTCGCGTAGTTGGAGTTGAACCAGGCGTCCGGATACTTGTTCCAGTGGGCGGGATCGGGAAAGCCGAAATGGTCGTGATGGATCTCCGTCGTCGTCCTGAGCGACATCATCGCGACCCAGACGAAGGGACCGGCGGCGAACATCGTGTAGCCGGTGAGAAGCAAAAGCAGGATCGATTTGCGCAGCGCGGCCATCGTCAGTATTCCAGCTTTTCGCGCAGACGAAAGACGCGGGTCAGCACCAGCACGGCCGCCAGCACGATGACGAACCAGACGGTGGCGATCGTCGAGGGATAGCCGAGATCAAAGGTCGTCCACTCGAACGCGCGCTTGTAAACATAGGTCGAGACCGTCTCGGTCGACCAAAGCGGATTGCCCTTGGTGGTGATCCAGACGAGGTCGAAGATCTTCATCTTGCCGATGAAGGACAGGATGACGAGGTTCAGGACCGTCGCCCGCACCATCGGCAGGATGACGAAGACGAGCTTGCCGCCCCAGCCGCAATTGTCGAGTTCGGCGGCCTCGATCACCTCGCGCGGCAGCGAATGCAGGGCGGCCAGCAGCACCACCATGTTGAAGCCGACCCACATCCAGCTGGTAACGAAGATCAGCGCCGGCAGCGCCGTGTCGGGATCGCCGAGCCAGGGCCGCGCTAAGCTGTCGAGCCCGACGAAGCGCAGCGCCACGTTGATCGGGCCCCAGTCGTAATTGTAGATCCAGGCCCACAGGATGCCGACGACGATGTAGGACATCAGCACCGGTGTGAACCAGGCGATGCGGAAGAACCGCGCGCCGGGCACCTTGGCATAGAGCGCCAGCGCCAGGAGCAGCGCGACGCTGACCTCGATCAGCGGCGAGGCGAAGGCCCAGACGAAGGTGTTCTGGACGGCCTTCCAGTAGATCTCGTCGCGCGCCAGTTCGGCATAGTTGGCAAGGCCGATGAAGGTCTCGCGGCGCGGCAGCACCTCGTGAAAGCTGTTCCACAGCGTCCGGAAGGCGGGATAGGCGGTCAGCGCCGCGTAGACGGCAAGCGCGGGAAGCAGGAAGGCGGAGATGGTCCCCCAGGGCCGCCTCAGCCCGTCATCCCGCTTCGCCAACGCCGCGCCTGCCATTCCAGTTAAACTCCGAACTATCGCGTTTATTCGCGGCGAGATTAAGCCGGCGGCTCCGGGGGAGAAAGCTGAAAGCCGCCGGGGTGCGCAGTTACTCAGTAAGCGGCGTCGAGCTGCTTGACGGCGTCGTCGACGCTGATGTTGCCGGCCGGCAGGGCGTTGTTCATCACCTGGGTGAACACCTCCTTCGGCTTGCCGGCCATCACCTGGATCGGGATGCCGAAATAGTATTTCGAGCCGTCATTGGTCCTGGCGATCATGTCGAAATAGTCGGCCGCCCGCGCGTCCGTCATCTGCGCGGGATCGGACTTGATGCCGGTCTGCACCTTGACGTTGTCGAGCCAGCGGTTGCCGACCTCCGGCCGCAGGAAGGAATTCAGGAAGGCGACCACCTCTTCCGCGTGCTCGGTATCGGCGTTGCCGACATAGCTGCCGCCGACCGCGATGCTGCGGCATTCGTTGCAGACCGCGTCCGGCACGGCGGGGAACTGCATGATGCCGAGCGGAAAGCCGTCCGGCTGGCCGCCCTGGTCCGGATCGTTGAAGGCCCGCGAGGTGTACCAGCTGCCATTCACGAAGGTGAGCGCGCCGGGCTTGGTGTGAAAGTAGATATGGGCCTCGGTGAGCTTCAGCGTCGAGAAGGTCGGCGGCAGCAGGCCGGCTTCCGTCAGGCCGGTGAGCCAGGTCAGCGTGTCGACCACGCGCGGATCGCTCCAGGGCAGGTCGCCTTTCAGGAGCTTGTCGTAGTCGTCGACGCCGAGCTTCTTCAAAAGCGCCTCGTGGACGAGATGGGCCCCGGGATAGGGCCGGTCGCCGACCCCCAGCGCCATCGGCGTGATGCCCTTCTCGCGGGCCTTGTCGATCATCTCGCGAAACGCGTCGGGCGAAAGCTGCAGCGTGTCGGGCAGCGCGATGCCGAGATCGGCCATCTTGTCCTTGTTGTAATAGACCTCGACGGTCCACGCCTCGAGCGGCAGGCCGTAGGGCTTGCCGTCATAGATCCAGGCTTCCTTCGCCCACGGCTCGACGGCGTCCCAGTCAAGCGACGACAGGTCGAGCAGGAAGCCGTTGTCCATGTATTCGACCTGATCGGGCTCGGCATAGAAGATGTCGGGCGCCTGGCCGGCCCTGAGCGCCGTCTTCAGCGCGGCGTAGAGTGCGTTCTTCTCATACCAGGTGACGTTGATCCTGACGTCCGGATTGGCGGCCTCGAACTCCTCGATCGCCGCCTCGACGAAGTCGCGCTTCGGCTTTTCCGCCGACCAGTGGCTCCACAGCGTCAGCTCGGTCGGCTCCTGGGCCAGCGCGCCCGCGGAAACGGACAGTCCGGCAATGGCGCCCACTAGAACGCCGGCAAGCATATGTCGCATCGAAACCCTCCCTTGGTGTTCGGTATCGCGCCCCGGATGCAGCCCGGGCGTCGCGGCGGCCTGTTGCGTCGACCTGTGCGGCGGACGCTAGAGGCATATCGAGCGAGCGTCAATAAGATTATTGATAATTTCATCGAGGATTGCCCGACGGGCAGAAAATATGGCAAACAAGAGGGCAGAGGAGACCGGCGGGCCGAGCACGATGGAAACGGACGCGAAAAGCAGCGAATCCCTGGAAAAATCCGACGATGACGTGCTCCGGAGCCTGGAGTTCGACATCCTGTTCGGGCGGCTGCGGCCGCGCGAGCGGCTTGTCGAGGATTCGCTGATGCAGCGCTTCGGCGCCAAGCGCCATGTCGTGCGCCACGCGCTGACCGAACTGGAGCGCATGGGCATCGTCGTGCGGGTGCCGAACCGCGGCGCGACGGTGCGCGACTTCACCGCCCGCGAGGTCGAGGAGATCGCCGAGATCCGTCAGACGCTGCAGCGCCAGGCGGCGACCCGCATGCCCCTGCCCGCCGACCCGGTCCATATCGCCGAACTGGAGGCTGCCCAGCGCCGCCATGACGCGGCCGTCGCCTCACGCGATCCGCGCGCGATCGACGAGGCCAACGAGGCCTTCCACGCGCTGTTCTTTTCAGCCTGCGGCAACCGGCACCTGTCGGAGGCGATCGCCCACTACGCCTATCTGTCGCGCGCCATGCGGCTCTACCCGATGGTCGACCCGGCGCTTCTGGAAACCCTGCGCGGCGAGCACTGGGCGATGATCGAGGCGCTCAGGACCGCCGACCGCACGGCGCTGACGCGGCTCGTCGTCGACCATATCCAGCACTCCAAGCGGATCTATCTGGACGTCCGGCAGTCGATCAACCGGTCGGCGACCGGATGAAGCGGGCCATTGCCGCAAGCGCGTCCATCGCGATCGGCGCGACCGCCGAATAGTGCAGGAAGCCGTGCGTGCTGCCGCCGGGAACGTGCAATTCGCAATCGACCCCGGCCGCCTTGAGCAGACCCGCGAGATCGACCGCATCGTCCAGAAGCGGATCGAGCGCCGCGCCGAGGATATAGCAGCGCGGCAGGCCCGACAGATCGGGGGATGCGGGCAACGCCTCGCCATCGCCGAGATAATGCTGCCAGAAGCCGCGCATCGTCTCCGTCGACAGGCCGAAGCGCCCGTCGCCTGAGCGGTTATGGCTCTCCGTCTCGAACCGCGGCCACAGCGCCGGATAGGCAAGGCACAGCCCGTCCGGCAGGGTAGCGCCCGCATCACGCAGGGCCAGCGTCGCCGACAGCGACAGCTCCGCCCCGGCCGAATCGCCGGCGACCACCACCGGGCCCTCGCTGTCTTCGATGATCCGGGAGATGGCCGCCGTGCAGGCCCGCACCGTCGCCGGACGCCGGGCATCCGGCGCAAGCGGATAGTCGAGGCCGATCACCGGACGGCGGGTCAAGTCGGCAAGCCGCCGCATGATGCCGTCATGGGTCGCCGTGCCGCCCATCACCCAGCCGCCGCCATGCAGGAAGACGGTCGCACCGGGCCCCGCATCGTCGGGGACGAAGGTGACGGCGGGCATCTCGACAGCGTCCAGATGCATCATGTTCCGGCGCACCTCGGCCATCGCCGGCTCGCCGGTGTTCCACATTTCGCGGCTCTGCGCATAGACCGCACGCGCCTCGGCCGGGGTCATCGCATTGACGTCGGCTGCCGGTCGTCCGGCATTGTCGTCCATGCACTCGGCCAGGTGCGCATCGACACACAGGTCGGCCACGGACCCGGTGTCGTTCGAGTTATCTGAAACGGAAATCGGAAAGCCCCCGCGTTGTCGTTTGCGCCACACTCTGGGTGGTGACCCACCTCCGGGTCAAGGTCGCGAGGCGCAATCCACCTTGGCCACGCCATGTTGACACCGGGCGAGCCGTCTGCAACAAAATTGTCCGGACAAATTTCAAGGGCGCAGCATGACCGAAATCGTGTGGCCGGGCGGGGCCAGGCTCGCCGTGTCGATCGTCGTCAATGTCGAGGAAGGCTCGGAGATGACGATCGCCGACGGCGACAAGAAGCCGGAGCCGGTGGACGAGTTGGGCGTCGCGCTCGGCATTCCGATCCGCAATTTCGTCAACGAGAGCAACTATCAATACGGCATCCGCGCCGGCGCCGGCCGCGTCCTCGACCTGCTCGAAGAGTACCAGCTCGAAACGACCTTCACCGCCGCAGCACTCGCCCTGGAACGCGCGCCCGACATGACCGCGCGTATCGTTCAGCAGGGCCACGAGGTCTGCTCGCATGGCTGGCGCTGGATCCACCAGTTTTCCTACGACGAGGAGCGCGAGCGCGACTTCATCCGCAAGGCGGCGCAAAGCATCGAGCAGACCACGGGAACGCGCCCGGCCGGCTGGCTGAGCCGCTATCTGCACACCGAGCGGACGCGCCGGCTCCTGGTCGAGGAAGGCTACCGCTATCACATGGACGACCTGTCCGACGATCTGCCGCGCTGGGAAGACGTCGCGATGGCCGACGGAACGGCGCGGCCGCTCATCTGCGTGCCCTACGCGCTCGACACCAACGACATGAAGATGTGGACGGCGCCCTCCTACACGCCCGACCAGTGGCTCGCCTACGCGACCAACAGCTTCGACTGGCTCTTGGACGAGGCCCGCCGCAAGGGGCCGCGCATGCTGTCGGTCGGGCTGCACCTGCGCATCATCGGCCGGCCGGGTCGGATCTGGGCGCTCAAGCGGCTCCTCGACCACGTCACCGGCAAGCCCGATATCTGGATCACCAGCCGGCGCGCCATCGCCGAGACCTTCGCCGAGCAGCATCCCTGGCGGGAACCGGGCTGATGGCGGACGACGGCTTCGATCAACGGCTGCAGGCGGCAACCGAGGCGGCGCGGGCCGAAAGCGATGTCGAGGCCGCGCTTGGCCGGCTGACGGACCTTGCCCTTGCCGACCTGGGCGACGACCGGGCAATCGACCGCCCCGGCGCGCTCAAGCCCGGCGAGCGCGACTACCGGGTTTCGGGCGTCTTCGTGATCACCCCGGACCGCAAATACAACATGCTGATCGCCAGCCGGGGTTTTCCGCCCGAGCAGCGGCGGCTGGCCATTCCGATCACCTGGAACCACCCGGGCAGGGTCGTTGAGACGCAGGCCCCGCTGCTCCTTGAAAACACCGACGACCACCCCGCCTTTCGCCAGTTCCTGAAAACGAGCCGGATGGGCTCGTCGATCTATGTGCCGATGGTCGAAGACGGCGCCATGTTCGGCCAGATCGTCGTGGCGGCCCAGGTGCGCTGGACCTACCGGCCGGCGGATCTGACCGCGATGCGCAGGATCGCCGATGAGGGCGAGAGGCTCTGGCACGCCTTTACCGGCAGCGCCTGGCTGCGCGACGACTATCCGGCCCCCGACCTCTGGGACGCCTCCGTCGAGAGGGTCGATGGCTAAAGAATACCAGCAGGAGAACATAATGACGGGACCGTCGGCCACCTCGGCGATCGATCGCTTCGCAAGCCATGTCGCGGGCAGCCGCTTCGAGGCGTTGAGCGCGGAAGAAATCGACAAGGCCAAGACCTTCCTGCTCGACACGATCGGCGTCGGCATCGCCGGCAGCAGCGGCGCCTCGATCGACACCCTGCGCACGGTCGTCTCGTCCTGGGGCGCGGGCGACGAGGCGACCGTCTGGGTCACCGGCGAGCGCCTGCCGGCGCAACTGGCGGCGATCGTCAATTCCTACCAGATCCATTGCCTGGAATTCGACTGCGTCCACGAGGGCGCGGTGGTGCATCCGATGGCCACCGTGATCAGCGCGATGATGGCCCATGCCGAGCGCCGTTCGGCCGCCGGCCGGCCGGTCGATGGACGCACCTTCCTGACCGCGCTGTGCGCCGGCGTCGATGTCGCGACGCTGGTCGGCGTTGCGGCGACCGGGCCCTTGCGCTTCTTCCGGCCGGCCACCGCCGGCGGGCTCGGCGCCGCAGCGGCACTCGCCCGCATCGAGGCGATGGATGCGAGCGGCGTCACGAATGTCATGGGCGCGGCCTATTCCCAGACGTCGGGCACGATGCAGGCCCATGCCGAGGGCTCGACCCTGCTCGGCCTGCAGATCGGCTTCAATGCCCGCGCAGCCCTCGGCGCGCTCGATCTCGCCGCTGCCGGGCTCCGCGCGCCGCACGACATCATCGACGGCCAATACGGCTATCTGCGGATCATCGAGGGCGACCAGTTCGACCTGGCGCCGGCGCTCGCCGCGCTTGACGGGCCGAGCCAGATCGTCGAGCTGGCGCACAAGCCCTTCCCCAGCGGCCGGCTGACCCATGGCGTCGTCGACGCGCTGCAAAGCTTCATGGCCGACACCGGTGTCGGGGCCGACGCCATCGCCCGCGTGCACTGCCGCGTCCCGCCGCTCGTCTATCGTCTCGTCGGCCGCCCCGACAAGCCGGAGCCGGAGGCCAACTACGCCAAACTGTGCCTGCGCTTCGTCGCCGGCACCTTCCTGGCGCGTGGCCGCGTCGACGTGCCCGACTTTGCCTCGGCTGAGATGCGCAACGACCCGGAGGTCCACCGGCAGGCCGCCAAGGTCGAGATGGAACTGGACGACAATCCCGACCCCAACGCCCTCGATCCGCAGAGCTTCACGATCACGCTGACCGACGGATCGACCCGCGCGATGACGCTCGACCACGTCTTCGGTCATCCGGCACGGCCGCTGAGTGCGGCCCAGAACGCGGAGAAATTCCGCCGCTGCGCCGGCTATGGCCGGGCCCCGCTGGACGAAGCGGCCATCCAGGCGCTGATCGCCGCCGTCGCGACCATCGAAGAGGCCGACGATGTCGCCGGCCTGGTGCCCCTCACTCTGGCACATCGCGAGACCTGACCGCGCCCCCTGACCACACCGTGGGGCGGCTTCGCGCTTGACAATCCGACCTTGTGCCGTAATTTGTCCGGACAAATCTGAAAACGAGGATCGCATGGTCACGACCGCGCATGAGGTTGCGCCGAACCGGTACCGCGAACGGTTCGGCCGCTACTACGAGGATTTCGAGATCGGCGATGTCTACGAGCATCGCCCGGGCCGAACGATCACCCAGACGGAAAACACCTGGTTCACGCTTTTGACGATGAACACCCATCCGATGCATTTCGACGAGGAATACGCCAGGCACTCCGAGTTCGGACAGACGATCCTGTGCTCGCCCTTCACGGTCGCCCTGATGGTCGGCATGAGCGTCACCGATCTCAGCCAGAAGGCGATCGCCAATCTCGGCTGGACCGATATCAAACTCACCCACCCGCTGTTTGCCGGCGACACGCTGACGGCGGAATCCGAGGTTCTGGAAAAGCGCGAGTCGAAGTCCCGCCCGAATGCCGGGGTCGTCACCGCCAAGACCCGCGGCTTCAACCAGGACGGCACGCTGGTCTGCGAATTCAGCCGCACCATGCTGATCGCCAAGCGCGATTTCGAGACCGAGGACAGGGCCGGCTATTGAGAGCCGGTGGAGAGGATGACGAACGTGGTCAGCCAGATCGAAGGCACTGGTGCCGCAGACACCAGCAACGAAGAGGCCATGATCCTCGACAGTGTCGAGAAGTGGCTCGAGCGCGACGTGCGCCCCCATGTCCTGCGGCTCGACCACGCCGATGAGTATCCCCACGACATGGTCGTCCAGATGAAGGCGCTCGGGCTGTTCGGCGCGACGATCTCGACGGAGTATGGCGGGCTCGGGCTGAACGCGACGACCTACGCCAAGGTGATCGAGAAGATCGCCGAGACCTGGATGTCGCTCACCGGCATCATCAACAGCCACCTGATCATGGCCGCCTGCGTCGAGCGCAACGGCACCGAGGCGCAGAAGGCAGCCTTCCTGCCGCGCTTTGCCACCGGCGAGTTGCGCGGCGGCCTGGGCCTTACCGAGCCGGACGCCGGCACCGACCTGCAGGCGATCCGCACCCGCGCCGTGCGCGACGGCGACGACTACGTGATCAACGGCGCCAAGACCTGGATCACCAACGGCATCGAAGGCTCCTGCTACGCCCTGCTCGTCAAGACCGACCCGGAGGCGGAGCCGCGCCACAAGGGCATGAGCATGTTCATCGCCGAGAAGGGCGAGGGCTTCAGCGTGTCCGGCAAGATGGAAAAGCTCGGCTACAAGGGCGTCGACAGCGCCGAACTGATTTTCAAGGACTACCGCGTGCCCGCCGACCGGCTGATCGGTGGCGAGGAGGGCCGCGGCATGCAGGCAGCGCTCGGCGGCCTGGAACTCGGCCGCATCAACATCGCCGCGCGCGGCTGCGGCCTGGCCTCCGCCGCCCTGCGCGACAGCGTCGCCTACGCCCAGACCCGCAGGACCTTCGGCAAGCCGATCTGCGAGCACCAGGCAATCCAGCTCAAGCTCGGCGAGATGGCGACCCGATTGCAGGCCGCGCGTTTGCTCACCTATGACGCCGCGCGCGCCTATGACAGCGGCGAGCGCTGCGACATGGAGGCCGGCATGGCCAAGTATTTCGCCTCCGAAAGCGCGGTCGAGAACGCGCTGGAGGCGATGCGCATCCATGGCGGCTACGGCTATTCCAAGGAGTATCACGTCGAGCGCTATTTCCGCGACGCGCCGCTGATGTGCATCGGCGAAGGCACTAACGAAATCCAGCGGATGATCATCGCCAGGCAGCTGATCGCCCGCAACCCGGTTGACTGAGCACCGAACCGGCGGGTCCAGGCGGAAATCCGGAAACAAGGCCCTGGCCCGCTACAAAAAGGGAGACCCATGATGATACGACTTCTGGCGCTGGCAGGCGCGACCGCATTCTCCGTCTCGGCGGCCTCCGCGGCCGATTGGGACGTTTCGATCCCCTGGGGACCGACCGAGTTTCATACGGTGAACGCCCAGAACTTCGCCGACGCCGTCGCCGAGGCGACCGATGGCGAGGTCACGATGACGGTTCATCCCGGCGGCGCGCTCGGCATCCGGGCAAACGAATCGCTGCGCGCGGTCGAGGACGGCGCGGTGCAGATGGCCGAGTTCGCCGCGTTCCAGAATGTCGGCGACGTGCCGATCCTGGGCATCGAATCGATCCCCTTCCTGATCAGCGACTACGGCCAGCTTCGCAAGATGCACGAGATCGTCCGCCCGACCTGGGAGGCCGAGCTTGAAAAGCGCAACCAGAAGGCGCTCTACATCGTGCCCTGGCCGAGCCAGAACTTCTTCACCAAGGAGCCCGTCGAGACGGCCGACGATTTCGACGGCGTGCGCATGCGCACCTATGACGCCAATACCGCGACCATGGTCCAGCGGCTCGGCATGGTTCCCCTGCAGATGAACAACACCGACATCGTGCCGGCGCTCGCCACCGGCAAGCTCGACGCGGTGATGACCTCGGGCACCACGGCGGCGGCGCAGAAATACTGGGAGTTCCTCAACCACACCTACAACACCAACCATCTCTGGGCCTCCAACATCATGTCGGTCAACCTGGACGCCTGGAACGAGCTGACGCCCGAGCAGCAGGCGGCGATCGAGGAGCTGGCCGCGAAGATGGAGCCGGACTTCTGGGCGGTGTCGGAGGCCGAGCACGGCAAGCGCATGCAGCAGCTCAAGGACAACGGCATGACCGTCCAGGCCCCGAGCGCCGACATGCTGCAATCGATGCAGGCGGCGACCGCCGACATGGCCGACGAGTTCGCCGACCGCGTCGGACCGGAGGCCGCCCGGGCGATCGAAAAATTCAAGGCCGGGAACTAGAATTTAAGACAGCGACTTGATCTCCGGCGGGCGATGTCCTGCCGGAGGTCATCCTTGACCCCGGTTCGGGAGAAAACAAAGCGATGCGGCTGGTGTTGCGGACGATCGACGGCATTTGTCTCGTTGGGGGAGCCGTCGCGTCCGCCGCCATCGCCATCCTCGCGGTCATGCTGATCGCCGAGGTGCTGTTGACCTCCTTTGCCAACTGGTCGCAGCCCTGGGCGGTCGAATACAGCGCCTATCTGCTGGCCGCCGGCCTGTTCGCCGGATCCGGCTGGACGCTGCGCACCGGCGGCCATATCCGGGTCAACGCAGCCGTGATGCTGCTGCCGGAACGGCTGCAAAGGGCCTTCGATCTTGGCGGCACCGTCTTCGTGCTCGGCCTGCTGATCTATGTCAGCGTTGCGCTCACGGAAAATGCGGCCCGCAGCTTCGAGCTCGGCTCGGTGAGCTATTATCCGACCCGCACGCCGCTGTTCTATCCGCAGGCCGTGCTGGCCGCCTCGTTCTGGGTGCTGACGCTGGCCATGCTCGCCCGTCTGCTGCGGCTCGTCACCGGCGATGCCGCCGAGATCGAGCCGTCGATGGTCAAGGCCCGGGACGGTTCGGCTTGACGGCGCCCCTGCTCTTCATCGTTCTCGCACTCGCGGGGCTGCTGCTCGGCGGCATCTGGGTCGGCGCGGCGCTGATGTCGGTCGGCATCCTGTCGCTCGACCTGTTCAAGTCGATGCGGGTCGACCGGTTCCTCGCCGGCGACATCTGGGGCACGGCGACCGCGCTGGAACTGGTCACCCTGCCGCTGTTCATCCTGATGGGCGAGATCCTGTTCCGCACACGCCTGTCGGAGAACCTGTTTTCGGGCCTGAGCCCCTGGGTCCGGGCACTGCCCGGCAGGCTTCTGCATGTCAATGTGCTGGGCTGCACGCTGTTTGCCGCCGTTTCCGGCTCTTCCGCCGCAACGACGGCCACCGTCGGGCGGATCACCCTGAAGGAACTCGAGGCGCGCGGCTATGACCGGATGCTCTCGGTCGGCTCGCTCGCCGGGTCCGGCACGATGGGCTTCCTCATTCCGCCGTCTATTCCCTTGATCGTCTATGGCGTGCTCGCCGAGGTCTCGATCCTCGACCTCTTCGTCGCCGGCATCATTCCGGGCATCGTGCTGGCGCTGTTCTTCATGGCCTATATCGCCCTGCGCGCCGTCATCAATCCGGCGCTCGCGCCTGCCGAGACCGACACCATCACCTGGGCCGACCGCTTCACCGCCCTGACCAAGCTGCTGCCCACCGTGCTTTTGATGCTGCTGGTGATCGGTTCTATGTATCTCGGCTTTGCCTCCGTCACCGAGGCCGCCGCGATCGGCGTCCTCGGCGCGCTCGTGCTGACGGCCTGGGAGAGGCAGTTCACATTCAAAGTCGTCAGCGCCGCGCTGATGGGAACCGTCCGGACCTGCAGCCTGATCGGCCTGATCATCACCGGCGCGCTGTTCCTGTCCAAGGCGATGGCGCGCCTGCAGATCCCGACCGATGTCGCCGCCGCCATCGACGCCATGCAGCTTGCGCCGATGATGCTGATCCTCATCCTGCTGTTGTTCTATCTGGCGCTCGGCTTCTTCCTCGACGGGCTGTCGACGATCGTCATGACGCTGCCGGTCACCCTGCCGCTGGTCATCAATGCCGGCTTCGACCCCGTCTGGTTCGGCGTCTTCCTGATCGTTACCATCGAGATGGCGCAGATCACGCCGCCGATCGGCTTCAACCTGTTCGTGATCCACAGCCTGACCGGCGAGAAGATCGGCCGGCTGGCGATCGCCGCCGCGCCCTTCTGCGTGCTGATGATCGCCTTCGTGATCCTGCTTCTGTTCGTGCCGGACCTGGTATTGTGGCTGCCCTCGACGGCGCGGTGAGGACAAAGGGGCAAAAAGGTATGGCGATGCACGAAACCGGCGGCGAACTGACGGTCACGGTCGACAAGGCGGTGGCCACCGTGACGATCGATCGCGCCGACAAGCACAACGCGATCAACCGCGCCGTCTGGGAGGCGATCGGACTGGCGATGGCGGCGCTCGACGCCGATCCGGACGTCAAGGTGGTGATCCTGACCGGGGCGGGCGGCAAGGCGTTTTCCGCCGGCGCCGATATCTCCGAATTCGCCGAGACCTACCGGACGCCCGACACGACGCGCGCCTATAACGGGCTGGTGCGGCAAGCCCAGCAGGCGGTGAGCGACGTCGCCAAGCCGGTGATCGCGATGATCGACGGGCTCTGCATTGGCGGCGGCTGCGGCCTGGCGCTTGCCTGCGACCTGCGCTTTGCCGGCGCGGCGAGCCGCTTCGCCATCCCGCCCGCGAAGATCGGGGCCGCCTATTCCTTCGCCGACACCAGGCAGCTCGTCGATCTGGTCGGCCCGGCGCGGGCCAAGGACATATTGTTTTCCGGCGCGATGATCGACGCGCACCGCGCCGAAAGGATCGGCCTGGTCGACCGCGTCCTGCCGAGCGAACAGCTTGCCGCCGAAACCCGCGCCTATGCCGAGCAACTCTGCCAGTTGTCGCAGACCTCGATCCGGGTCGCCAAGCGCATGGTCGATGCGATCGTGGCCGGCTGTGACGAAGAAACCGAGGCACTGCGCACGGTCTTCGAACAGGCCTTCGAGGGGCGCGATTTTCGCGAGGGCTATGATGCGTTTCTGACCAAGCGCAAGCCGGACTTCAACTGATCGGCCTATCCCACGAGTGCGGCCTCGATAGCCTCGCCGGTCGCCAGCAGGCGCCTGTCCTGCCAGGGCCGGGCAATGATCTGAACGGCCCCTGGTAACCCGCGCCCGGCGGCAACGGGCAAGGTGAGCGCCGGGCAGCCGGCCAGATTGGCAAGCGCGGTCAGGTCGGCCTGGTTGTCCGGCACGGGCGCGTCATGGGCAAAGGCGCGCTGCGGCGCGGTCGGCGTCAGCAGGAAATCGCATGTTTCAAGCGCCCGATGACAGCTTGCCCGGGCACGGGCAATGCGGTCCAGCGCATCGACCAGTCGCGCGGCCGGCATCTTGGCGCCGAAGGTGAGCAGAGCACGGAACGGGGCGCTGACGCCGCCCACAGCGCGGTCCAGCAAATCAGCCATGGCGACGGCCCCCTCGGCTTCGGCGAGCATCAGCCCGCCGCGCCGGGCGGCACCCGGATGCCATTCGCCGAGATCGATATCGAGGACACGCGCGCCCTGGCTTTCGAGAACGGCGCGCGCCCGTTGCAGACCGGTGAGCACGGCCGGCTCGCAATCGACGTCGCCGATCTGCCCGGGCACCCCGAAGGTAAGGCCGCGCACGCCGGAAGGACCGGCCCGTGAGTCCCAGCTGACCGGCTGGCCCAGCGAGCGCGGGTCCCCGTCGCGGCCGGCCATGGCATCAAGCGACGCCCTAAGCAGGCCGACGGAAGCCGCGAGCGGCCCGATCGTATCGAAGGACGGGCTCAGATAGGCAAGGCCCTGCCGCCCCACCAGCCCGTCGGTGGGTTTAAACCCGGCGAGACCGCAATAGGCCGCCGGTATCCGCACCGATCCGAGCGTATCGGTGCCGACCGCCATGTCGACATAGCCGCCGGCCACCGCCGCGCCCGAGCCGCCACTCGACCCGCCGGGCGTGTAGCCCTCGCGCAGCGGATTGATGCAGCGGCCGAAATGCGGGTTGTCGGTGGTCGCCCCCAGCGCGCCCTCGTGCAGGTTGACCGTCCCGACGATCACCGCACCGGCCAAGCGCAGGCGCTGGACGACACCGCTGTCCTCTTCAGCGATCCGCTCCCGATAGGCCCCGATCCCGGCCGTCCACGGCACGCCGGCCACCGCCAGATTGTCCTTGACGGCGACGAGCACGCCGTCGAGCGGCCCGATCGTGGTGCCGGCCGCCCTGCGGGCATCGGCCTGCGTAGCCGCGTCCTGCGCACACGCGGTGTCGAGCGAAAGGAAGATGCGATTGCCGGGATTGTTCCGTTCGATGCACGCCAGCGTCGCCTCGAGACGCTCGGAAACCGACGGGCCGGATGTCATGCGCCACGCTCGTCGATCAGGCGGACCGGCTTCTGCCGGGTCTCGATGCCGGTCATCGCCGCCGTCTCGCCGGGCGCGCGGAGCTCGACCGCGATCGCCACCCCGAGCCGGGTGCGCAGCACCGCTTCCATCGCCCCGGCCATCTCCGGATCGCGCGCGGTCGTCTCGAGCACCGCCGTCATCTCGTCGCGGCCGTCCCTGGAGGTCACGCGGCAGTAGAACTCGCCGGTCATCTGCGGGAACTGCGCCGACAAGAGCGCGCCGATGCCCTGCGGATAGATGTTGATGCCGCGCAGCTTGACCATGTTGTCGCTGCGGCCGAGGAAACCCGCCATGCGGCGCATCGGAATGCCGAGCGGATTGGCGCCGGTCACCTCGCGCGTCACGTCATGGGAATTGAACCGGATGATCGGGAACACGTCGTCCTTGTAGAGACAGGTGCAGACGAGGTTGCCCATCTCGCCGGGCGCGACCGGGTCGTTCGTGTCGACGTCGAGCAACTCGACGAACTGGGCGTCTTCCATCATGTGCATGCCGTCCTGGTCCGGCCCCTCGCCGGCGATCGCGCCGGTATCGCCGATGCCGTACCAGTCATAGACGGCCGCCCCGCCCCAGGCTTCCGACATGTCCCGCCGCTTCTCGGCGCCCATATGGCCGCTGATCAGCCGCACCGGGATATCCTCGCCGGGCGTGAGGCCGTTTTCCCGCGCAACGGTCGCGAGCCGCTTGATGTAGTCGCCGAAGCCGACGATCGCGGTCGCGCCGAAGCCCTGCATCAGGTTGACCTGATTGGCCGACCGCGTTTCGACCCCGGTCCCCGCGGACAGCAATGGCGCGCCGACCCAGTGGTTGATCGCCTCGCGCACATAGTGGCCGCCATTGACCATGCCGTGCCCGTAGACGGAGTGGACGACGTCCCGGTCGGTCATGCCGTGCAGGTGATAGAGGCGTCCGAGCAGCCGCGACTGGACCTCGCGGCTTTTCGGGCCGAACAGCAGCGGCTGCGGCTTGCCGGTCGTGCCGCTGGTCGTCTGGAAGACAAGCGGCGGCCGGCGGTCGTCGGGATAGCTGTCGAGGCCGTGGAAATCGCCCATCGGCGGATGGGCCTCGACCGAAGCCATCAGGTCGGATTTCGAATAGGTCGGCAGCTTGGTCAGATCATCGAGCGATGCGATGTCGCCGGGCTCGATCCCCTTCGCTCCCCAGAGGCGCTGATAGAACGGAACCTTCCAGGCGAACGCCATGACCGTCTCGAACTGCGCCTGCTGGCGGGCGCGCAACGCATCGGCGCTCATACCCTTGTAGACGTCGAGGAACGCGGGACCGATCGGATAGGCGCGGCGCATCCCGGCCAGATCGAGCGCTTCGAAATAGTCCATTCAGTCGTCCTTTCGGTCAGGGCAGGTGTCGCAGGAACGCCGAGAGATCGCCGGCTTCCGGCAACGCCAGCGTCGCATCGATCAGGGCATCGATCGCGCCGGCCTCAAGCCCTGCGGCGGCGAGCAGCGTGGCGGCCTTGGCGCGGATCGCCGTGTCGTCGAGCAGCCGGGCCGGATCGCCGCTTGCATCGCGCGTCTCGAAGCGCAGGCATCTGCCGTCTTCAAGCTGTGCGATGAGCGCCGCGCCATAGTGATTCGGATAGCGTGCCTCGAAATCCTCCGCGATCACCACATGCGCCTTGTCGCGAAGCGCGGCGACCGCCGGATCGTCCCGCCGCTCAGCGCCGAAATCGTCAAGGCCGGGCGCACCCTGCAGAAGCGTTACGGCGGCCGCGTGCTGCAGGCTGAACTTGGCCTCGATCTCGCTTGCCGGCGCTGGCCGGTCGCAGAAGCGGACGGCATCGCCATACGTCTCGATGGTCAGTTGTGTGACAGAGCCCAATCGGTCGCCGAGGTCTTCGCGCGCGGCAAGTGCCGAATCGATGGTCGGATGGGCGTGCCGGCAGGCCGGCCACGGCTTGAAGCTGGTGTCGTAGATGAGCCAGGGGCCATCAGGCTCGTTTGTCACCGCCTGCGGCGACGCATCGGGCGCCATCGCCGCGAAGAAGCCCTGCTCCCCCTCCAGGATGAAGGCCGGCCCGGTCAGCCCGTCCCCGGCCATCAGCGCGGCGGCGAAGCCCCCCTCGGCGGCACGCGCCGTATGCCATTGCTTGGTCATCACCGGCTCGTGCCGGCACTGCCACAGGCCGCCGGCGGTCGAGCCGGCATTGCCCAGCGCGGAAACGAAGCCCTCGCGGTCAAGATCCAGCGCGGACGCGACGCCCGCCGCCGCGCCGAACGGACCGCAGGAGCCGGTCTTGTGCCAGTAGCGATAATGCCCCGGCCCGGTCGCCCGGCCGACGCGGATCATCGCCTCGTAGCCGCGCACGATCCCGCCGAGAAACGCCTCGGCACTCAGATCGAACGCTTCGGCGGCGGCAAGGACGGCGGGAATGACGACGGGTCCGGGATGCAGGATCGCGCTGCGATGGATGTCGTCCATCTCATGGATGTTGCCGAGCGCGCCATTGGCGAAGGCGGCGGAAGACGCCGAGGCGCTTCGACCGCCGGAAATCACGCTGCAACGCCCGGTTCCAAGCGCGTCTCGATGCGCCGTGAAGACCGCGCCGGCTTGCGTCGTCGCGCCCAGCGCCGCGCATCCGATCCAGTCGATCAGGTGCAAAGCGGCACGCTGACGGTCGGCATCGCTTAGCGGCCGGCGCGTTATGTCATATAGGGTGCTCGTCAGGCTGTCGGGCATGGGCGATGAGGGGCGTAAAATTTGTCCGGACATATTTACGCATGCGCTCGGCATGCGCAATAAGGAATTCCATCAGCGCGCGTTGATGGGACACAGGAGAGGCTGAGAAATGGATCGACCTGAGAATGCAATTGGCTGAACCCGACGCACTGAAAGACGCGCTTAAGGCGGCGCCGCGCGACCACCATATCTATCTGGCCGGCTGCACCGGCGAGCCGACCGCGACGCTGGACGCCCTGGCCGCCGACCCGGAACTCGGCGCGGGGCGGCGCTTCACCGGCGTCTGGCTTCCCGGCGTCAACACGCGCAGCGTTGTCGCGGAGGGCGCCAGCGCCGACGTCTTCTTCGTCACGCCGGCCCTGCGCGAGGCGTTCGCGGCCAGCCGGGTGCGCCACCGGCCGCTCGGCTATCCGGAGATCTGGCGGTGGCTCGGACAGGAGGCTGGCCGAATGACGGCCTTCGTCTCGGTCACCCCGCCGCGAAACGGACAGGTCGGACTCGGTCCGACGGCCGATTTCACGCCGGCGATCGTCGCCGGCGGTGCGCGGCTGATCGGCGAGGTCAATCCGGAGCTGCCCGAACCCGTAAACGGCATCCGCATTCCCGTCGACCGCTTCGACCTGCTGGTCGACGCACCGAACGCGCCGATCCTCTATGACACGGGCGCGGGCGATCCGACCGTCGACGCGATCGCCGACGCGGTCGCGGCCATGATCGACGACGGCGATACGGTCCAGTTCGGCATCGGCAGGGTCCAGGCCGCCCTCGCCCACCGGCTTGCCGGGCATCGCGACCTAGCCGTCCATGGCGGCATGATCACGGCCTCGCTCACCCCGGCCCTTGAGAGCGGCGCGGTTTCGAGGGGCGTCGTCACCGGGGTCGCGCTCGGCTCGCAGGCCTTCTATCGCCTGATCGCCGCCCGCGACGACATCCGGTTCAAGCCCGCCTCCTTCACGCATGGCGCCGGCGTGCTCGCCGGGATCGACCGGCTGTTCAGCGTCGCCTCGGCGCTGGAGATCGATCTGTTCGGCCAGGTCAATGCCGAGATGGCCGGCGGGCGCCAGGTCTCCGGCCATGGCGGCATCGCCGACTTCGCGCGCGGGGCGATGGCCTCGCCCGGCGGCCGTTCGATCGTCGCCCTGCCGGCAACCGCGAAACGCGGCACCGTCAGCCGCATCAAGCCGGTGCTGGGCCCGGACGCGGTGTGCTCGATTGCCCGCGGCGATGTCGATATTGTCGTGACCGAACATGGTGTGGCACGGTTGCGCGGGTTCGACATCGACCAGCGCGCGCAGTCCCTGATCGCGATCGCGGCCCCCGGGTTCCGCGACGACCTCGCGGACCAGTGGAGCCGGATGCGCGCGCGGCTGTAGCTGGCACCGGACGAGGTCTAGGGGGCGAGGAGCAGGACGTGGTCTCCAAACTGCGTTACCGGAAGATTTTCGAATTGCTGCAGCAGCGGATCGCCGACGGCACCTATCCGGTCGGCTCGACGCTGCCGACCGAGCAGGAATTCTGCGCCGAGTTCGACGTCAGCCGCTACACGGTGCGCGAGGCGCTGCGCCGGCTGACCGATATCGGCCTGGTGGCGCGCCGCCAGGGCTCGGGCTCGGAGGTCTTGAGCGCGGAACGCCGCAACAACTACGTCCAGACGATGCGGTCGCTGCGCGAGCTCTATGACTATGCCGCCGAGACCAATCTGGACTTCCTGTCGACCGGCATCACGGTGGCCGATCAGGCGCTCGCCCAGCAACTGGGCACCATGCCCGGCCACGCGTGGCTGCATATCGAAGCGATCAGACGAACCCGATCCGGCGAGCCGATCTGCTATGTGCAGATCTACGTCAACGGCGACTACCGCGATATCGAGCCGCATCTGGCGGGCCTGCCCGGCCCGCTCTACAGCTATCTGGAACGCCATCACGGGGTGTCGATCGTCGAGGTGATCCAGACGATCTCGGCAGCGCCCGGTCCGGCGGCAGCGACACGGGCGCTCGGGCTCGACGACGGCGATATGATGATCCGGGTCGAGCGGCGCTATCTCGGCGCCGCCGACGCGCCGATCCAGGTCTCGATCAACTGGCACCGCATGGAGACCTTCTCCTACGCCATGTCGATCAAGCGGGAGGATTCGGCCTGATCAGTCCGCGACCTCGGCGATGACCGCCGCGTCCACCCCGGCCTCCTCAAGCACGTCGCGCGTGTGTTCGCCAAGCGCCGGCAGCGCGGTCTGCGGCCGTCCGGGCTCCTGGCGAAACCTGAACGGCGTGCCGATGTGCAGATTGCCGTCGGCGTCGCGGAACAGCATCTCGCGGCTTTCCACCTGCGGCGCATGAAAGGCCTCGTGCAGGTCGAGCACCGGCCCGAAGCAGACGTCCTTGTCGGAAAACCAGGCAACCCAGTCGTCACGGGTCTTCGCCGCAAACGTCGCCTCCAGGAACCGCTTGACCGGCGCCTGCCCCGGTCCCGGCGGGCCGCAGGCCGCCTCGATCAGGTCCGGGCGGTCAAGCGCGTTCAGAAGGGTGTGCACGAATTTGTACTCGACGCCGCCGAGCGCGACGTGGCGCCCGTCGGCGGTCCGGTAGACCGAGAAGAACGCATAGCCGCCGAACGACCGCTCGTTCCGCACCACCGGCGCCCGGTCCTCGGCGAAGACGGGACCGGTGACGTTCGGCAGCCAGGACATCAGCGCATCCTGCATGGAGATGTCGATATAGTCGCCCTCACCCGTCTGCGTCCGGCGATAGAGCGCCATCAGGATCGCCGACAGGGCGACCAGCGAGCCGGTCAGGTCGGCAACCGGCATGCCCGGATTGTTGGGCTCGCCGTCCTTGCCGAGATTGAGCGACAGGGTTCCCGAGTAGGCCTGGATCGCCAGATCGTGCGCGGGCGTCTTCACCAGCGGCCCGGTCTGCCCGAAGGCGGCTATCGAGGCATAGACGATGCCGGGGTTGCGCGCCTTCACCGCCTCGTATCCGACGCCGAGCCGATCGACGACGCCGGGCCGGAAGGCCTCGACGAAAACGTCGGCGGTCGCGGACAGCGCCAACAGCGCCTCGCGTCCCGCCTCCGTCTTCAGGTCCAGCACGATCGAACGCTTTCCCCGATGGGTGTTACGAAACCAGACCGACTGCCCGCCGGCGCGATAGCCGACAGCGCGGACCGGCTCGCCGGACGGCGGCTCGACCTTGATGACGTCCGCGCCGTGATCGGCCATCGCCATGGTGAGATAGGGACCGGGCAGGAACAGCGACAGATCGACCACCTTCAGGCCGTCGAGTTTCATGGCTCAGACCACCCCCTCATCGCGCAGCGCGGCTATATCAGACTGATCGAATCCCAGGCCGCCCAGGATCTTGTCCGTCTGGCCGCCGAGCGCGGGACCGGCGCGGCCGGGCGCGATCGCCCCGTCGAGGCGGATCGGACTGGCGATCATCTTCAGGCCTAGCCTGACCGGATGGTCGACCGGCTGGATACCGCCGCGTGCGACGAAATAGGGATTGTCCAGCGCCTGTGCGAGCGTCAGCACCGGCGCGACCGGCACCTTGCCGGCGAACACGCCCATCCAATGCGCGGTCGGATGCTTCGAGAAGGCCTCGTCAAGGATTTCCATCAGCGCGTCGCGGTTTTCGTAGCGGGCCTCGAAGCCGGAAAACCGGCTGTCATCGGCGAGCTCCGGCCGGCCGATGCCCTCGCACAGCCCGACCCAGAACTTCGGCAGCACGCACATGATGAACAGATGCCCGTCGCCGGTCGGCACCGTCTCGCAGGGCACGACGCTGGGATGGCCCGACCGCGGCCGCCGGCCAATCTCGTATCCTTCGTTGAGATACCAGGTCGCCGGATAGGTGAGCTGGTGCATGGCAACGTCGTAGAGCGTGACGTCGATATCGCGCCCCCTTCCGGTCTTCAGCGCGCCGATCAGCGCCGCCGACAGCGCAAAGGCCATGGTGATGCCGGACAGGTAGTCGACGATGGACAGCCCCATGCGCTGCGGCGCGCTGCCCGGCTCGCCGGTTACGTCCATGAAGCCGGCCTCGGCCTGCGCAAGAAAGTCATAGGCCGGCCAGCTCGCGCGCGGACCGTCGCGGCCATAACCGCTCAGATGGCCGCAGACGATTGCCGGATTGGCGGGCGCAAGCTGCGCGTAGGTCAGCCCGAGCGCGGCGGGCTGGTCGCCGCGCATGTTGTTCATCACCGCATCCGCCTTCGCCACGAGTCGATGCAGGATGTCCTGCCCCCGCGCCGATTTCAGATTGAGCGTCAGCGACTGCTTGTTACGGTTGAAGGTCTGGAAGAAATGGGAATCGTTTTCCCCCAGGAAGAACGGCCCCGAGGCGCGCGAATTGTCGCCGCCACCGCCATCGGGCCTGGGCGGCGGCTCGATCTTGATGACGGTCGCGCCCATGTCGGCCAGATACATCGAGGCGAACGGACCGGCGCCATACTGCTCGGCGGCCAGGACCGTGATGCCGGCAAGCGGCAGGTCCTCGCCGGCGGCAAGCCGCGGCGTGGAAAACGGGGGCGCGTTTGACGGGGTCACGCCGGACATCTCTCCTGCTCTGTCGCTGCCGCCGTACCCAAGGCACGGTCAGCCGCGGCAACGCAATTTGTCCGGACAAATTCGCAATCATTGCACCGGCTTGTCAAGCGTGTTGTTTGCCGGATCCGGCGCTGCTCAGTCCACAGCCTTGCCCGGGCCCGCCTTGACCACCTCCACCCGGCGCTCATGCAGCATCTCCTCGTCCTCCGCCGGGATGCCGTCATCGGTAATCAGCACATCGACCTGCGACAGATCGCAGATCCGCCGGAGCGCGGGCACCCTGAACTTGCTCGAATCCGCCAGCACGATGACACGGTTGCTGGCATTGACGATCGCCTCGGTCAGGTGCGCCTCGGCCTCGTCGAAGGTCGACAGGCCGTTGCGCGGATGGATGCTGTCGGCACCGATATAGGCGGTATCGAAGGTGAAATTCTTCAACGCGTCCTCGGCCATGCGCCCGCCGACCGCCATCGCATCGGGGCGGAAGGTTCCGCCGGGAAGAACCAGCTGGTGCTGGCGGCAGTTGCGCAGTTTCAATAGCGACGAGATCGAGGTCGTCATGATGCTGAGCGGCGGCGCGTTGACGAGGTGATCGGCAAACAGGGTGGAGGTCGACCCCGAATCGAGCGCGATCGACTTGTCGGTTTCCAGAAAACGCGCCGCCGCACGGGCGACCCTGGTCTTCTCGGCGACATTGCGCTCGAACCGGGCCTGCAGGCTGGGCTCGCTGTTGATCAGGTTGCGATCGTTTCGCGCCCCCACCGACATCGCCAGGGCAAGGCGGAAATCCGACAGGCCGTCATATCCGAACTTCCGGCAGAACCGGATCAGTGTCGGTTCGCTGACGGAGGCGAGCTTGGCAATCTCCTTGATCGACGCGCGCAGAAACGTTTCCGGCGACTTTTGCAGGTACTCCGCGACCATCTTGTGCGACCTCGACAGATCGGCCTTGCTGTCGGCGACCCGTTCAAGCAGCTCCAGCGGCCCGTCCAAAGGCTCGTTCACGATCTTGTCCTTCAAGTGACCTCCTCTAGCCACGGAACGCGATACCAAGGCCGCCTCAAAAATATCATCAAAACTACATTTCTGCAAATTTTCCGCCGATACAAGGCTATTAAGGGGCGGAAATTCACGGTCGGACAACAATTTGTTGCCCTCGCTTGAAAGTTATGTAGTTTTACTCCATCATCCGCCCAGTGGGCGACGCCCCCCAAAGCGGATACGGACCGGCGCGCAGACGGCCTGAGTGAGGATATCGCGGAATCGATGACGCCCGACCCGAAAACACGCGCAACCGCGAAGATTCGCGTCAACGCCGCCGGGAAATCCTATTCCACCGAGGAAGGCGCTCTCGACGCGCTGGAGGATTGCACCTTCGAGATTGCAGCGAACGAGGTCGTCTCGATCGTCGGCCCGTCGGGCTGCGGCAAGACGACCTTGCTGTGGGCGATGACCGGGCTGCACCCGCTGACCGCCGGCGAGATCACGCTGGACGGCGTCCCCATCACCGGCCCGCATCCCGATATCGGCATCGTGTTCCAGGACGCCAACCTGCTGCCCTGGCGCAATCTCGACGCCAATATCCGCTTTCCCTTCGAGATCACCCGATCCAGGCCGGACGAAGCCTGGATCCGCCATCTGCTCGAGCGCGTCGGCCTCGGCGGCTTCGAGAAGCGGATGCCGCGCGAACTGTCGGGCGGCATGCAGCAGCGCGCCTCCATCGTGCGGGCGCTGGCGCTCAAGCCCTCGGTGCTTCTGATGGACGAGCCCTTCGGGGCGCTCGACACCTTCACGCGCGAGGACATGAACCGGCTTGTCGAGGAGATCTGGATGGAAACCCATACCACGATCGCCTTCATCACCCACAGCATCGAGGAAGCGATCCTGCTGTCGGACCGGGTGATCGTCATGACCGGCCGGCCGGGACGCGTCATGAACATCCATGACGTCCCCCTGCCCCGGCCGCGCGATGCTGAGGTGATGGCCAGCCGCGCGGTGTTCGATCTCACCAACGCGATCAAGGCCGACATCGTCAGCGGCCAGGTCGCCCATCGCGCGCAGAACGGAAACGGAGGCTGAGCCGTGGCGAGTTCGAGAAAAACGCGAGGCAGGGGCCCCGACGGGCAATTGGCGAACATGTCCGCCTTCGCGGCGCGGTCGGGCCGGAGCACCCAGACGGAAGTCGTGGTGATCGTCTCTGTGGCCTTCGTGATCATCGCGCTGGCCGAGCTCCTGCTCCGGGCGATGGAGGTGCCGCATTACGTGCTGCCGCCGCCCAGCGCCATCGGCGCGGCCTTCCTCACCGATTTCCCGCATATCCTGCCGCATCTCGGCCACACCCTGGTGGAGCTTCTGGGCGGCTTCGCCATCGGCGCCTCGGTCGGCCTGATCCTGGCCGCGGTGATCACCCAGTTCCCCTTCGTCGAGAAGATCATCACCCCCTATATCCTCCTCCTCGTCACCACGCCGATGCTGGCGCTGGTGCCGCTTTTGATCCTCTATTTCGGCTTCGGCTACACGCCGCGCATCATCGCCGTGGCGCTGGCGTCGGGGCCGATGGTGATGATCAATTCGGCGACCGGCTTCCGCCGCGTCGATTCCGCCAAGATCGACCTGGCCCGCTCCTATGGCGCGACGACCCTGCAGATCTTCTGGAAGATCCGCGCGCCGATGGCGCTGCCGATGATCCTGGTCGGCCTGATGATCGGCGCGATCTTCGGCCTGCTGACGGCCGTCGGCGCCGAGATGGTCGGCGGCGGGTTCGGCCTGGGCAACCGCCTGACGACCTATTCGTCGATGATCCAGATGCCGCAGTTCTTCGCGGTCATCATCATCCTGTCGGTCCTGGGAACCCTGATCTACGTCATCTTCTTCCTGATCGGGAAGAAGTGGGCGAGTTGGGAAGCCTGACGCAGCCAAGTCCAAGTCAACACAAAGGGAGAAGCACAATGAAAAAAAGTATTGAAACGCAGGGGACGGGCGTCACGCGCCGCCGGCTGCTGCAGGTCAGCGGGGCGGGCGCTCTCACCATCGCCGCGCTCGGAGCGGGCGGCCGCTTCGGCCCGGCCGCGGCCGAAGCCTACGAGACCTTCACCTGGATCTCGCCGCGCGGCACGCTCGAGGTGCTCGACGACTACGGCTTCTGGATCGCCAAGAAGATGGGCTACTTCGACGACATGGACATCAAGATGGAGCCCGGCCCCTCCGACGGCACCGCGACCGTCAAGCTGGTCGCCGTCGGCCAGGCCGACATGGGCTTTCCCTCGCCGGGCATCTTCGTCTTCGGGCTGGAAAACGGCATGGACCTGAAGTCGGTCTTCCATATCGCCGCCCGCGACACGTTCAGCTTTGCCTTCCGCAAGGGCGAGGGCACCAACGACCTGAAGGACCTGGAAGGCAAGACGATCCTGCTCGGCTCGGCGGCCTGGCAGTCGATCACCGATCCGCTGCTGGCCTCGCAGGGCGTCGACGTCTCGAAGATCAACTATGTCGAGGCCGGCTGGCCGACCTGGGGCACCGCGCTTGCCAACGGCGAGGGCGACGCGGCGCTGGCCTGGGAAGGCCTGCGGGCGGAATGGGAATCAACGGGCCTCGACTTCGAATACTGGCTCGGCGTGCAGAACTCCAGCCTGCCGGCGAATTCCTATGTCATCCGCGCAGCCGACCTGGAGGATCCGGAGCGCCGGGAGCAGCTGCTGAAGTTCCTGCGCGGCGTGTCGATGGGGCTCGAATTCGCCCATCACAACCCGCGCGCTGCCGTCGAAGCGGTGTTCGAGGAGTTCCCGACGCTTGCGACCAATGTCGGACCGGAGCTCGGCACCACCTCGATCCTGCAGCAGATCAACGTCAATCGCGGCGACTGGGACAACCGCGAGGGCTGGGGCTGGCACGACATGGCCGGCTGGCAGTCGCTGTTCGACGAAATGCACAAGCTGGAACAGGTGAAGTCGCCGATCGCCGCCGAAGACGTGCTGTCGAACGATCTGATCGCCGAGATCAACGATTTCGATCACGCCAAGGTCAAGGCGGATGCCGACGCCTACGTCCTCGGCGAGGAAATGCAGGCCGTCGACGTGGAGGAAATCCGCGCCAACATGTTCAACTCCGCGATCCAGTAATCAACCCGGCGCGCGGGGCGGTTCGCCGTCCCGTGCGCCCCGAAAGACCAGTGCGACATGGCTGATAAAATCAAAGTTCTCGTCATCGGCATGGGCCATATGGGCGCCTCCCATGCCGATGCCTATCATCGCTCCGACAAGGCGGAGATCGTCGGCCTGTTCAGCCGGTCGATGAAGAGCGCCACGCTGCCCGAGGCGCTCGCCTCCTATCCGCGCTTCGAGGATTACGAAGAGGCGCTTGCGGTTGCCAGGCCCGACGCGGTGTCGATCAACAGCTATCCCGACACCCATGCCGAATATGCGCTGCGGGCGTTCGAGGCGGGCTGCCATGTCTTCATGGAGAAGCCGATCGCCACGACCATTGAGGATGCCGAGAAGGTCGTCGCCGCCGCCCACCGGACCGGCCGGAAGCTGGTGCTGGGCTATATCCTGCGCTTTCACCCCGCCTGGACGAAATTCGTCGAGCTGGCGCAGACGATGGGCAAGCCGCTGGCGATGCGCATGAACCTGAACCAGCAGAGCCTGGGCGAGGAATGGCACTGGCACTACAACCTGATGCAGAGCCTGACCCCGATCGTCGACTGCGGCGTCCACTATATCGACGTCATGATCCAGATGACGAGTGCCCGGCCCGTTCGCGTCCACGGCATCGGCGCCCATCTGTGGGGCGACGTCAAGACGCCCAACTACGGCCATCTGCACGTGACCTTCGATGACGGCTCCGTCGGCTGGTACGAGGCCGGCTGGGGACCGATGATGAGCGAGACGGCGTCCTTCGTCAAAGACGTGATCGGGCCGAAGGGCTCGGTGTCGATCGTCGTCGACGACGACGGCCGGTCCGCCGATATCAACCGTCACACCCGCACCGACATGCTGCGCGTCCATCACGCCGCCGTCGATGACGACAAGCGCCTGATCCGGCCGGACGACCTGATCGCCGTCGAGGACGATCCCGGCCACCAGGAACTGTGCGACCGGGAGCAGGATTTCTTCCTCGATGCGATCCTGAACGACCGGGACCTGTCGGCATCCATGACCGCCGCCGTCGACAGCCTGCGGGTCGTCCTGGCCGCGGCCGAGAGCATCGAAACGGGGCAGACAGTGGTGCTGGCACCCGGCCAAAGCAGTTCGAGCAAGGCGGACGAGACCTCATGAGTGACGCAAAGCCACTTCAGCAATGGGCAACGTGGCGCGAGACCCTGGCGCAACCGGCGATCTGGCGGGACTGGGCGGCGCGCCCCGAACTCGCCGAGACGCGGGACTGGTGCCAGCGGCACATGGCGCAGGACGTCTGGTTCTGTGGCGCCGGGTCCTCCTCCTTCATCGGCGACATCGTGGTCGCCGGGCTGGAAGCCCGCCGCGGGCCGGTCACGTTCAGGTCGGTCGCCACCACCGACATCGTCGCCCGGCCGCATGCCTATCTCAAGGGCCGCAATCCGCTGCTGGTCAATTTCGGCCGATCGGGCAATTCGTCGGAGACCATCGGCACGCTCGACGCCCTCGATGCGCTGATACCGCTTGCTCCGCGCCTGAACATGACCTGCAATCCAGACAGCGTGCTGGCGACGCGCCCGTCGAAGGGCCCGCAGCACGTCTGCCTGCTGCCCGAAAAGGCCCATGACAGCGGCTTTGCCATGACGTCGAGCTTCTCGACCATGCTGCTGACGGCGCTGGCGGCCTTTGATCCCGATGGCGATCCCGAAACCATCGCGCATCTCGGCGACTGCCTGCGTGAGCACATGCCGCTGTTGCAGGAGCGCGCCCTGGCGATGCCGGTCGCCGGGCGCATCGTCTTCGTGGGATCGGGCGCGCTGACCTATGCCGCGCGCGAGAGCGCGCTGAAGCTCCTGGAGCTCACCTCCGGCCAGGTGCCGGCGCTGTGGGAAAGCACGCTCGGCTTCCGGCACGGACCGAAGAGCTTCATCCAGCCGGGCACCCAGATCGTCGTGTTCAAGTCCTCCGAACCCCATGCGGCAAGCTATGACGACGATCTGGTCGCCGAGCTGAAGGAACAGTTTCCCGGCGAGAACGTCCTGACGATCGGCCGGGATGCCGATATCGGCCTGCCCGGCGGATTCGGCGACGCCTGGGCGGCACCGCTCTTCGTCGTCTTCGCCCAGCTTCTCGGCGTCGCCTGGTCGAACGCCCTGTCGCTGAATGTCGATGATCCCTTCGAGGGCCTGGGAACGCTGACCCGGGTGGTGAAACGCGTCAAGCTCTACGAGGTCACCGTGTGATCGCTGCCGGCATAGACATGGGCGGCACCAAGATCGAGGCGCAGATCTTCGGTGCGAACTGGCAGGCAACCGAAAGCCAGCGCATCAGCACGCCCGCGACCTATGGCGATATCGTCGAGGCGATCGCGCGGCAGCACGACTGGATCGCCGCGCGCACCTCGCCGGATATCCCGGTCGGCATCTGCACGACCGGCCTGACCACCCCTGAGGCCGGCGTCTCGGTCGCCTCCAACGTGCCCACCACCGGCAAGCCGTTTCGCAGCGACATCAAGGCGGCGATCGGCGCGCCCGTCGCCTTCATCAACGATTGCCGCGCCTTTGCCCTGTCGGAGGCCCGCTTCGGCGCCGGCAGGCACGCGCGATCGGTGCTCGGCCTGATACTGGGCACCGGGATCGGCGGCGGCTTCGTCCTTAACGGCCGGCTGATCCCGGACGCGACCGGCGTCGGCGGCGAGATCGGCCATTTCGGCATTCCCGGCCGCCTGATGGAAAAATACGGCCTGCCCAGCGTGACCTGCGGGTGCGGCCGCGTCGATTGTTTCGAGACCTATGCTTCCGGACCGGGGATGGAGCGGCTTGCCGCCGCGATCACCGGCCAGAGCCTGAATTCGCGGCACGTCGCGGCAAACCGGCATCAGGCCCCGGAGGCGAAAGTCTGGTCGGCCTGGTGCGAGCTGATCGGCGAATTGATGATCTGCCTGACCTTCTGCGTCGACCCGGAGGTCATTGTCCTGGGCGGCGGATTGTCGAAGATTGCCGGCGTTCGCGACGCCCTGACCGAGGCGCTGCAGCGGGCACAATACGAGGGCTTCGGCATTCCCGATATCCGCAGCGCCGACGGCGGCGACGCCTCGGGCGCCAGGGGCGCAGCCTACGCCGCCTGGCAGGCGCGCAACGATGCCCCATGACTAACGCGGTGTCTAGCGCACTGCGCCGGATCATCGCCGAGAACCGCAAGGGCCGGCCCACCGCCCTGCCCTCGGTCTGCTCGGCCCACCGCGACGTACTGCTGGCCTGCGCGCTGCGCGCCGCGCACACAGCGCGGCCGATCCTGATCGAGGCGACCTCCAATCAGGTCAACCAGTTCGGCGGCTATACCGGCATGACGCCGGACGCGTTCGTCGCCTTCGTCGCCCGGATCGTCGAGGAAAGCGGCCTGGATGCCGGACAGGTGATCCTCGGCGGCGATCACCTCGGTCCCCAGGCATGGCGCGGCGGTCCGGCCGAGGAGGCGATGGCAAACGCGCATCGGATGGTCGCCGACTATGTGCGCGCCGGCTTTACCAAGATCCACCTGGACTGCTCGGAAGGCTGTGCCGGCGAGCCGGCGCAGGTCGACGACGGGACCGCCGCCGACAGGGCGGCCCGGCTCGCGGTCACCTGCCTCGACGCCGCCCCCGATCCCGATGCCCTGTTGTTCGTCGTTGGAACCGAGGTACCACCGCCCGGCGGCGCGCGGGCGGACGAGGACGGCGACATCCCGGCGACGACCGCCGAGGCTATCGAAACGACGCTTCGCACCCATCGGGAGGCGTTTTCCCGCCATGGTATCGGCGCGGCCTGGGCCCAGGTCGCGGGCCTCGTGGTGCAGCCCGGCGTCGAGTTCACGCCGATGCATGTCCACCACCTTCCCGCCGATCGCGGCGCCGGCTTCAAACAGGCGCTGATCGACTGGCCCGGCCTCTGCTACGAAGCCCACTCGACCGACTACCAGCGGCCGCCGGCCTATCGGCAGCTTGCGCAGATGGGCTTTGCCATTCACAAGGTCGGTCCGGCGCTGACGTTTGCCTGGCGCGAGGCGGTCTACGCACTCGACGCCCTGCGCCGCCTGGCCGGTTACGGCGCCGGCGACCTTCCGGCGGCGATGGAGACGATCATGCTGGCGCAGCCCGACCATTGGCAATCGCACTACCATGGCGACGACGCGGCCCGGCGCGTGATGCGTCATTTCGGGCTCGCCGACCGGATCCGCTACTACTGGCCGCATCCGGACGCCGTCGCCGCGGTGAACACGCTGTTTGCGGATCTGCACGGCAAGGACCTGCCGCACCCGCTGTTGTCCCAGGTCTTCGCGCCGCGGACAATCGCTCGCGCCGAGGACCTGCGGTCGCATTTCGGCGCGGACCGGGCCCGCGCGCTGGCAGCCGCCCATGTCCAGATCACGCTCGATCCC
This sequence comes from Tepidamorphus sp., assembly GCA_028280885.1. GTDB lineage: Bacteria > Pseudomonadota > Alphaproteobacteria > Rhizobiales > Tepidamorphaceae > Microbaculum. The sequence goes on along the minus strand of JANQKY010000092.1, from coordinate 9,147 downwards.
TACTACGACCTGCAGGCGGCCTGACCATGGCGGAACCGGCGCGCGACATCGTTCTCCTGCCCGACCAGGTCTTCTGCGAGGGCAAGCTGCTGGGCGACAGGGCCGTCCATATCGTCGACGGCAGGCTAGCGCAGGTTACAAAGTGCACGGACATATCCTCGCATGCGCGACCCCTGCCGGGTATCCTGACGCCGGGCCTGATCGACCTGCAGGTAAACGGCGGCGGCGGTGTCCTGTTCAACACCTCGCCGACCCCGGCGGGGATAGAGGCGATCCTTGGCGCGCACCGGTCGCTGGGCACGTCGCACATCCTTCCGACCGTCATCACCGACCGGCCGGAGGTGCTTGAGAAGGCAGTCGATGCGGTGCTGTCCGCCTGGGGGATGCGGGGTCTGGTGGGGATCCATATCGAAGGGCCGCATATCAGTGTGCAGCGGCGCGGCACCCACGCGGCCGAATACGTACGCCCCCTGTCCGAGGACACGAAGGCCCATGTCGCCCGGCTTCGCGCGCGCGGCATTCCGACGATGATCACGCTCGCCCCGGACGTCGTCCCTCCCGCCGAGATCGCCGCGCTCGCCCGCACCGGCGCGATCGTTTCGCTCGGGCACTCCGATGCCACCTTTGAACAGGCCGAGGCGGCGCTCGCGGCAGGCGCGCGCTGTTTCACGCATCTGTTCAACGCCATGTCGCAGATGACCGGCCGCGCGCCGGGAATGGTCGGCGCGGCGTTGCGGTCCGGCGCCCATGCCGGCTTCATCTGCGACGGGTATCACGTCTCCGACACGATGCTTGCGATCGCGCTCGACGCAAAGCGCGACCGCGACCGGATGTTTCTGGTCTCGGACGCGATGCCGACGGTCGGCGGACCGGAGGAATTCGAGCTCTACGGCAACACGATCCGCGTCGACGACGGCAGGCTCGTCAACAGCAGCGGCTCGCTGGCCGGCGCCCATGTCTCGATGGCGGAAAGCGTCACGCGACTGGCAAGCCACCTCGAGGTCCCGCCGCACGCCGCCCTGTCGATGGCGATAACCACCCCGGCACGCCTGCTGGACGACTCGGCCGGCGACCCGCTGATCGGCGCATCCGTCCGGGACATCCTGGTCTGGTCGGCGGACCTTTCCGATTGGCGGAGGCTGTCAGATCTGCTGCCGGATGCGGGGACGTCCTAACCCTCACCGGCGGGCCATGTCTCCAGACCATAAGGCTCCGGGCTGTCCTCGAAGGGAAAGCACCGCCGATCGCGCGCGGTCCAGGGAAGGTCGCGAAGATTGGCGGACGCCGCGCCGGCGGTGTCCACGACGATCATCCTCGGGGCCCAGGCATAGCCGTTCCTGAAGTTCATGTGGTTCTTCACCACGATGAACTTCTGCGCCCGCACGTCGATGCCGGCCGCGATGAAATGCTCGTCGTGATGTTCGTAGAACGACTTGCTCGTCACGAGCACATCGGCCTCACCGATCCGCAGGACGATGGAGGGGCCCATGTCGGCGCGAACGCCGCCGAACAGGCCGCCGCGATAATCGAACGTTCCGTCGATGATGGTCCTGACCGTTCCGCGATAGCGCACGGGCGCGCCGAAGGCCGGATCGATCGCATGCCCGATGACGCCGCTCACACAGCCGCCGATCCCGCTCTCGCGCCCCTGGATGACGACCTGCGGATCGACGATGGTCATCGCCATTGGGGACCGCGGCGCCGCGACCGTGTGGGCCCGCAGTAGCGCCGCGCTGTCGCCCGCCGCCCCGGCGCCCGGCGCGTCGGCGCATTCGCACAGAACGATCGGCGCGTCATCCGTGCTCAGCCCGGCCGAAAACGCATCGGCCGGGCTGACAAGCGGCACGGCGATGTCGTGGCGGCCCGCCCAGATCCGCCCGACGAGCCGCTCCGCCAGCGCCTGCGCCGCCGCGCCATCCCCGTCCGTGACGACCACCGCGGCCGTGCCGGCCGCTTGCAGGTCCAGCCACGCCTGTACGGGAAAATAGCTCGCCGACAGCGCCTCGCCGCGCGCTTCGATGGCGCGGCAGTCGTGATAGAGGTCGCGCATCGGTCCCGGCACCATCGTGCCGCAAGCGACCGGCGGAAAGATCGCCGCCAGCTTCCGCATCGCCATGACGGGCCGGACCGCGCCGTCGATGGTACGCAGGAGCAGGTCGATCGCGCGCTGGCCGGTCTCGAACGTGTCCTCGTGAGGATAGTGCTGATAGCCGATGAGCGCGGTGGCGTTGTCCAGCATGCGCGCCGTCACATGGGCGTGCAGGTCGCAACTGACGACGACGGGAACGCTGCCGGCGATCCGGCGCACGGCGGCGAGCAAATCGCCTTCCGGGTCGTCGGCGTCGTCGCACAGCATCGCCCCGTGCAGGGCCAGATAGATGCCGTCGACGGGAAGCGCGTCGCGCAGCCTGCCTAACAGCCCTGCCTTCAACGTGTCGAAGGCGGCTGCCGACACCCGCCCGCCGGCGCCGCCATGGGTCGCCAGGGTGGGAACGATCTCCGCGCCGGCGGCCCGGCAGGCGGATATGGCGCCGGCCATCTCGGTGGCGCTGTGCTCGAGCCCGCCGATCACATCCGATCCGGTCACCAGATAGCCGCGCTTGAAGGTCTCCAGGTCCGCCCTGACGGCGGAAAAGCTGTTGCCTTCGAACAGCACGGCGCCGATCGCGATACGTGTCCGGTCGTCCGTCAAGTCCAAACCCCCGCCAAGTCCACCCCCGTCAAGGCCTAATCCCCGTCAAATCGCAATCCCTGCCAAATCCCGACCCGCCGGGCCGCCGGGCCGCCGGGCCGCGGGCCTGCCTGGTCCCCGGCCCAGCCAGCGCCCTGCCCCCTGCCAACGCCCCACCCCCGCCGAGTCTCACCTCAACCAAGCCCCGACCCTGTTTGCGGACGCGCCAGAAAGCGCTTGCATCACTCGAATGAGACCGGTATCATAATGTTACCGGTGCCATAATGCAAGCCATTCGAAATGAAGGAAAAACGGGGGAAGTGATGAAAAATAAGTATCTTTCGGGACGATCCGAGGCTGGCCTGCGCGCGCTCGCCGCAACGGTGATGCTCACCGTCGTGCTGGCGCTGGCGACGCTGACCGGCGCCGAGGCCAAGACGACCATGCGGCTCGCCTGGGCCGGGTCGGAGGATGCGCCCTACGCGGTGGCCGCCAACACGTTCAAGGACCTTGTCGAGGCGCGCTCGGGCGGCGAGATCGAGGTGCAGTTGTTCTGCTGCTTCAAGATGGGCGGCGAGCAGGAAATGTTCAAAAAGCTGCAGCTGGGCACGCTCGACGGCGCGATCATCGCCCAGAACAACGCGGGTCCGTTCTTCCCGCTGATCGATCTGTTCGTGCTGCCCTACATCTTCCAGAGCTACGAGCACGCCGAAAAGGTGGTGGACGGCGAGATCGGCGCGCGGATCGCCGAGGAAATGCTCGAGCAGACCGGTGTCCATCTGATCTCGATCGCCGACATCTCGTTCCGCAACATCTACAACTCCAAGCGGCCCATCACCTCGATCGACGAGGTTGCCGGCCTGCGCTATCGCGTGCCGAAGAACCAGGTGATGATCGACACCTACAAGGCCTTCGGCGCCGAACCGACGCCGATCGCCTGGTCGGAAACCTTCACCGCGACGCAGACCGGCATCGTCGATGGCGGCGACTCGGGCGTCTACTGGATGAAGGCGGCCAAGTTCTTCGAGATCACCAAGCACTACGCGGTGACCGAGCACTTCGCCCTGACGTCGCCGTTCCTGGTCTCCGACAAGTTCATGCAGAAGCTGACGCCACAGTTGCAGGATGTGGTGCGCGAGGCCGGCCACGAGGCTTCCCTTGCCGGGCGGAAGAACGTCCGCGACAGCGAGGCCGCGCTCGCCGCCGAACTGAAGGAACTCGGCGTCATGTTCACCAGCCCGGACAAGGCGCCGTTCATCGCGGCGGCGCAGACCGTGCAGGATGCCTTCGTGGCCGAGCGCGGCGCGCCCTATGGCGACTACCTGGAGGCCATCAAGGCCGCCGCCAACGACTAACGCCCGGCGCCTGCCCGGCATAGGCCGGGCAGGCGTTCGGGACAGTCCTCACGGTCGCGCGACACCGCCGGTGCGGGATGTTCGGGGCCGGGCGCATCGGCCATGCCCGGCCAAGACGGCCAAGACGGAAGGACCCTTCGGTGGTCGGTGATCCTGCTTCGTTGCTCAAGCTGCTGGACAGATGGTTCGAGGAAATCGTCTGCGCGGTTTTGATCGCGCTGATGGGCTGCATGATCTTCGTCCAGGTGATCATGCGCTACGTGTTCTCCAATCCGCTGTCCTGGACCGACGAGATCGCCGTCTACTGCATGGTCTGGTCGGTCTATGCGGGCGGCGCGCTCGCGGTGCGCGAACGCGCCCACATCCGTGTCCTCAACGGCATCCTGGCCTTCGGCGGCCGGATATCCGCCTGCCTTTTCATCCTCAGCGACCTGTTGTGGTTCGCCGTGGCCGTCCTGATCGCCTGGCAGGGCACGCTTCTCGTCGTCTCCTTCTGGGAACAGCCCTATATCTCGCCGGCCCTCGGCATCTCGCAGAAATGGCCCTATCTGATCGTGCCGCTCGGACTTGCCTTGATGGCCGGGCGCCTGGTCCAGGTCTACTACCGCTGGTTCGCCCTGGGCGAACCGCCGCTGCCCGCCCTGCGCGGCGCCCTCTCCCGCGGGGAGGACACCCGTGGCTGACCCCGTGATTGACGCGGTGATCATGCTGTCGTCGCTGTTCGGCGCGATCGCGCTGGGCGTGCCGATCCCCATCGCCGTCGCCCTTGCCTGCGTGGTCGGCATCTGGCTGGTCGACCTGCCGATGATCTTCATCGCCCAGAGCATGTATGACGCGCTCGAGGGCATTCCGCTGATGACCATCCCGCTCTTCGTCCTGGCCGGCGCGCTGATGGAAAAGGCCGGCATGGCGCTTCGCCTCGTCAACGTGGCGCAGGCGCTCGTCGGCCGCTACCGGGGCAGCCTGGGTCTCGTGGCCATCGTCGGCTGCACCTTCTTTGCCGCGCTGTCGGGATCCGCGCCGGCAACGACGGCGGCGATCGGCGCGGTCACGCTGCCGGCGATGATGCGGCAGTCCTATTCGCCGGCCTTCGGCGGCGCCGTCGTCGCCTCGGGCGGCGCGCTCGGCAGCCTGATCCCGCCCTCCAACCTGATGATCATCTACGGCATCGTCTCCGAGAACTCGATCCCGCGCCTGTTCCTGGCCGGCATCGTGCCCGGTATCGCGGCAAGCCTGCTTATGATGCTGACGGTCTGGCTGATCGCGCGCCGTCGCGGCTATGGCGGCAGCGACGACCCCTTCGACTGGCGCCGTGTCGTCCAGGCCGTCTGGGAGGCCAAATGGGCGCTGGCGGCACCCGTCCTGATCCTCGGCGGCATCTACACCGGCGTCTTCACCACGACCGAGGCGGCCGCAGTCGCGGTTGCCTATTCGCTGCTCGTGGGCTTTGCCATATACCGCGATCTCAAGCTCGTGGACCTGCTCCATTGCCTGAAGACGACGGCGCTCATTTCGGGCACCGTCGTGATCATCCTCGGGCCCGCCAAGGCCTTCGGGCAGCTGATCAGCATCATGCAGATACCCGAAATGCTCGGCGGGCTTCTGGGCGGTGCCGGAGACAGCGCGGTGCTGACCATACTCATCATCACGGTGGTCCTGGTGGTGACCGGGATGTTCCTGGAATCGATCGCCCAGATCATCCTGTTCACGCCGCTGCTGCTGCCCATCGTGATGCCGCTCGGCGTCGACCCGATCGTCTTCGGCGTCATCCTCGTCCTGGCCTGCGAGATCGGTTTCCTGACGCCGCCCGTGGGGGTCAATCTGTTCGTCGCAGCGAGGCTGACCGGGCTCGGCGTCGAGCAGATCTCCGTTGCCGTCATTCCGTTTCTGTTCGTCTTCGTCTTCCTGATCCTGGCCCTTGCCATTTTCCCCGAGGTCGTTTTGTTTCTTCCCGATATGGTCTACGGTCCCTCACCTTGACGGTCGTTTTAATGGGGCGGGAGTAGCGGACGATAGCTGACGAGAAGAAACCAGCGGCGAGAACGAAGCGCAAGAACCGCTCCGCGCTGCAGATCCGCGACGTCTCCCGGCTGTCCGGTGTCTCGCCTCAGACGATTTCCCGCTACTTCAACGAACCCGAAAAGGTCGCCAAGAAGACCCGCGCGAAGATATCGAAGGTGATCGAGCGCACGGGCTATGTGCCCAATCTCCTCGCCAAGGGCCTTTCGGAGAACCGCACGAACATCGTCGCCGCCATCGTTCCGACGATCTCGCACTCGATCTTCGCCGACGTTCTGTCCGGCCTTTCCGATGCCCTGGAAGTCAGGAACCACCGCCTGCTCATTTCCAACAGCGGCTATTGCCTGGAGCGGGAGGAGACGCTGCTGGGCGAACTGCTGGCCCAGCGTCCGGCCGGTATCGTGCTCATCGGCCAGGACCACACGCAACAGACCGTCGACATGCTCAGGCGCGCCGGCGTTCCGGTGGTCGAGCTTCTGGAAATCGACAAGCAGCCCGTCGATATGTGCGTCGGCTTCTCCAACTACCAGGCCGTCTACCAGCTGACACGGGGGCTGATCGCGCGCGGCTATCGAAACATCGGCTTCATCGCCGCCCCGTTCGAAGCCAATGACCGGGTCAGGCGGCGCCATGCCGGATATGCGGATGCGATGGCGGAGGCGAAGCTGCGGACGGAGCCGGGCTGGCACAGAGTGGCCGGCTTTTCCTACAAGGAAGGCGCCCGCGCCTTCGGCGAACTCATTCGCGAGCATGACGAGGTCGAGGTGGTCGTCACCAATGACCTGCTTGCGGTCGCGGGCATCCTGGAATGCCAGCGACACGGCGTTCGCGTGCCCGACGATCTGGCCATCTGCGGCTTTGAGGACATGGAGATCACCGCCATGCTGCATCCGCCGCTCACCACGGTCCGGATCAGGCGCTACGAGATCGGCCGCTTAGCCGGCCAGCTCATCCTCGACCGCCTGGCCGGCGCCGAGACGGCGCAGGACACGATCGATGTCGGCTTCGAGCTCATCTGGCGGCAGAGCACCAGATAGGGCCCGCGTCCCCGGCCGTCATTGCGATCCCGCCCGCACGAACAGCTCCCGAAACAGCGCCTCGCTGCGCTCAAGGCCCTCTTGGCTCAGAACCACCGATTTCGTCTTGTTCACCGGGTCCTCGATCATCCCGCTGCGATGGAGCCGGTCCAGCGCGTCCCAGTCGAACGTCTTCCAGGCTCTGCATCCATCATGCAGCGTCAGTTGGAACAAGGCCAATACGACGTCGTCGATTTTGTCATGGTCGATGTCCATGTCGATGCTCCGGAATAAAACCCCCGTACCGATCGCAAGGACCGGGATCCGCCCAGACTATCCGACCCCTCGGTCTTCCTCCAGACCATTCAGGCGCTCGAGGAATTTCTGCTTGCGCGCATGGCGGTCGCGGATCGCGGCGAGCCGGCGGGCGAAGTCGGCCTCGGTGCCGTCCTCGGCAGCGATCGCCCCAAGGTCGGACAACAGCATCGCCGCGCGGTCGTAGCCCGCGGCATTGCGCCGGGCGATCTCCGTCTCCACCTCGGCCCAGACCGCCGCGCCGCGCTGCGCCACGTCGTCGAGACGCTTGCGGTACATCCGTTCCGCCAGCGCCTCCTCGCGCCTGCGCTCCTCGGCCTCCCGCGCCGCTTGCGCACGCTCGCGCGCCCGCGCCACGGCTTCGGCGCGGGCGATCAGGTCGTCGACGGTGCGCGGGGCTGCGCCGGAGCCGGTTTGCCCGGTCCGCGCGACCCGCTTCAACTCTGCCCCGACATGCCGGTCGCCGTCGACGACGCGCATGAGCAGGTCGGTCCTTTCGGCATCCGACAGGCCCGCGACCACCGCCCGCACGACATCCTCCGCAGGATCGAGATCCCCGCTACGCTCCGCTGCGGCCTCAACCAGATCCGGGTCGATGCGGAAAAACCCGGCCGCCGCCTCAAGCGCGTCCGTCAACGGGCCCAGGCCGGCAAGCGGCTCGGTCTCGCCCGCCTCAAGCACGCCGTCTTCGATCGCCGTCAGCCACAACAGGTAGAACAGCCTGAGATCGCCCGAAAGGACCTCAGCGCGAAGCGGCGCCAATGCGTCGAGCCAGCCCGAGCCGTCGTCCCAATCCTCGTACGCCTCGTCGTCGTTCTCTCGCCACATGTCGATGATCAGATGCTCGCCCTTCTCCCAGACCGTCACCCAATCCACCTCACCCAGGAAGGCCGTCAGCCGCCGCCGCTCGACGAGCCGCTTCGGCAGCCGCATCATGAGACGCCGCGTGCCCCAGTTGGCCACATAGAGATGCAGGTCGAACCAGCGCTCCATGAGCCGCCGCGGATCGCCCTTGAAGTCGCCCCACTCATAGTGATTGGTGAAGCTGGTCGCGGTGATCCGCGCCCGGCCCGACAGCGCTCTCAGCGCCTCCCGGTCGGCGTCGCCGAGCAGCCGGTCTAGCGCCTGGAATTCATAGTACTGATATTCGCTCAACGAACCGCCCCCAAAGCCGTTAGACAAGCAGGTGATGAGTGTCCTTGCTCTATACCCGCTTCGGACCCACCGGTGTCCGGTTTAATCTCCGTGACGTCGATTAATCGTTTGTCGGACATGATTTTTTCGGCAAACGACAGTGGCGGGATATGAACTCACTCAACCATCAACTCTGTTTTCCTTAGCGGAAGCGGCGTCCGGTATCGCCCGCCATTCCCCCTCCGTGTCATTGCCGGGCTTGCCCCCTGGGGTCATTGCCGGGCTTGTCCCGGCACTCTGTGACCACCGATGCCGGCGACTGTGTTCATGGATGCCCGGAACAAGTCCGGGGGTGACAGCCGAGGGGATGGGCAGGCCAAAACCCAAAGCCCCGTCCCCGCTGAACCGGGCAGCAGCGGAACACGTCCGGGTATGACAGCCGAAGAGAGCGCGTCCCCACCTCTACCTCGTCATCCCGGAATTCGCGCCAGCGAATATCCGGGATCGGAGAGCCCGGGCGCCTGCTGATGTTTTCAAGTGATGGATCGGTGGCTCCCCGATCCCGGCTCGGCCTGGCGGCCGTCCGGGATGACGATGGACAGGCAGCGGCCCGCTCTCCCACAACGGTATTTGTCGG
>JANQKY010000028.1 GCA_028280885.1 Tepidamorphus sp. | reverse complement strand
TGATCGCTGCCGTCAGCGTCGTCTTGCCATGGTCAACGTGACCAATCGTGCCGATGTTCACGTGCGGCTTCGTACGCTCGAATTTCGCTTTGGCCATCGTGGCTCTCCACTTTCTCGTCTTGTCGTTCTTGCGTCAGGGTCGCGTTTCACAAGTCAGGCGTATTTGGCCTGAACTTCCTCGGCCACGGCCTGCGGCACCTGCGAATAATGATCGAAGTGCATCGAATACTGGGCCCGGCCCTGGCTCATCGAGCGCAGCGTGTTGACATAGCCGAACATGTTGGCCAGCGGCACCATGGCGCTGATCTGGTTGACGATCCCGCGCGCTTCCGTGCCCTGGATCTGGCCGCGCCGGCTGTTCAGGTCGCCGATGATGTCGCCCATATAGTCTTCCGGCGTCACCACCTCGACCTTCATGATCGGCTCCAGCAGCTTCGGGCCGGCCTTCTGGATCGCTTCGCGGAAAGCGGCCCGCGAGGCGATTTCGAAGGCAAGGACGCTGGAGTCGACGTCGTGATAGGCACCGTCAAGCAGCGTCGCCTTGATGTCGAGCATCGGGAAGCCGGCCAGCGGACCAGACGTGAGAACGGACGCGATGCCCTTCTCCACGCCGGGGATGTATTCCTTCGGAACGTTGCCACCGACAATCTTGCTCTCGAACTCGAACTCCGACCCCGGCTCGCCCGGCTCGATGGTGAGCTTGACGCGGGCGAACTGGCCCGAACCGCCGGTCTGCTTCTTATGCGTGTAGTCGACATCGGCCAGACGCGTGATCGTCTCGCGATAGGCCACCTGCGGGGCGCCGATCCCGGCCTCGACCTTGAACTCCCGCTTCAGCCGGTCGACGATGATCTCAAGGTGCAGTTCGCCCATGCCCTTGATGATGGTCTGGCCGGATTCCTCGTCGGTGCCGACGCGGAAGGAGGGATCTTCCTGAGCAAGGCGGTTGAGCGCCAGGCCCATCTTTTCCTGGTCGGCCTTGGTCTTCGGCTCGATTGCGATCTCGATGACCGGCTCGGGGAACTCCATCCGCTCCAGGATGACCGGCTTCATGGGATCACACAGCGTGTCGCCGGTGGTGACCTCCTTGAGGCCCGCGATCGCGACGATGTCGCCGGCGTAGCATTCCTTGATGTCTTCGCGGTGGTTCGAATGCATGTGCAGCATCCGGCCGACGCGCTCGCGCTTCTCCTTGACCGTGTTGAGAACGCTCGAGCCGGCATCAAGCTTGCCCGAATAGACACGGCAGAAGGTCAGCGAGCCGACGAACGGGTCGTTCATGACCTTGAAGGCCAGCAGCGACAGCGGATCGTCATCGCTCGACTTGCGGGTCATCTCCTCGCCGGTCTTGGGATCGACGCCCTTGATGTCCGGGACCTCGATCGGCGAGGGAAGATAGTCGACGACCGCATCAAGAAGCGGCTGTACACCCTTGTTCTTGAAGGCGGAACCGCAAAGCACCGGAACGAAGGTATTGTCGATCGTGCCCCGGCGGATCAGGCCCTTCAGCGTGGCGACGTCGGGCTCGTTGCCCTCCAGATAGGCTTCCATCGCCTCTTCGTCGATCTCGACCGCCAGCTCGACCAGCTTCTCGCGGTACTCCGCGGCCTGGTCGGCGAGATCGGCGGGAATGTCGACGAGATCGAACTGGGCGCCGAGCGTCTCCTCGCGCCAGACGATCGCCCTCATCTCGATGAGATCGACGACGCCCTTGAAATCGCTTTCCGCGCCGATCGGCAGCTGGATGACCAGCGGATTGGCACCGAGCCGGCTCTCGATCATCTCCACGCAGCGGAAGAAGTCGGCACCGATCTTGTCCATCTTGTTGACGAAGAGCATCCGCGGCACGGAATACTTGTCGGCCTGGCGCCAGACCGTCTCGGTCTGCGGCTCGACGCCGGCATTGGCATCCAGGAGCGCGATCGCGCCGTCGAGCACCCGCAGCGACCGCTCCACCTCGATGGTGAAATCGACGTGGCCGGGGGTGTCGATGATGTTCAGGCGCTTGTCGTTCCAGTAAGCGGTCGTCGCGGCGGACGTGATCGTGATGCCGCGCTCCTGCTCCTGTTCCATCCAGTCCATCGTGGCGGCGCCGTCGTGGACTTCGCCGATCTTGTGGCTGCGCCCGGTGTAGAACAGGACGCGCTCGGTGGTCGTGGTCTTGCCGGCATCGATGTGGGCCATGATGCCGAAATTGCGGTAGTCCTCGATTTTATGGGTGCGTGGCATGATCGCAGCTCCGGATCCTCGTCACCAGCGATAATGCGAGAACGCACGGTTGGCTTCGGCCATCTTGTGCGTGTCTTCGCGTTTCTTCACGGCCGAGCCGCGGTTGTTGGAAGCGTCCAGCAGTTCGCCCGACAGGCGATCGACCATCGTGCGCTCGTTGCGGGCACGCGCGGCCGAGATGAGCCAGCGGATCGCCAGCGCCTGGCGGCGCTCGGGACGAACCTCGACGGGCACCTGATAGGTGGCACCGCCGACGCGGCGCGAGCGCACCTCGATCTGCGGCATGACGTTCTCGAGCGCGGCATGGAAGACGCCGACCGGATCCTGCTTGGACCGGCCCTCGATCACGTCGAAGGCGCCGTAGACGATACGCTCGGCAGCCGATTTCTTGCCGTGATACATCACGGAATTCATGAATTTCGAGACAACCAGATCACCGTATTTCGGATCCGGGATAACCTCGCGTTTTTCGGCACTGTGGCGGCGAGACATCGGCTCGTCCTCATTCTTTCCAATTTAAAAGCCCGTTTCGGGCGTCTACCGGTAGTCGCGTCGTCGGGTGCGGAACCGTCCGCCCAAACGAAAAAAGAGACCCGCTATTTGGGCCTCTTCGCACCATATTTCGATCTGCGCTGACGGCGGGCGGATACGCCCTGGGTGTCGAGCACGCCGCGGATGATGTGATAGCGCACGCCCGGCAGGTCCTTCACGCGGCCGCCGCGGATCATCACGACGGAGTGTTCCTGCAGATTGTGGCCCTCGCCCGGGATGTAGCCGATCACCTCGAAGCCGTTGGTCAGACGGATCTTCGCAACCTTGCGAAGCGCCGAGTTCGGCTTTTTCGGCGTCGTGGTGTAGACACGCGTGCACACGCCGCGCTTCTGCGGGCAGGCCTCCATGGCCGGCACCTTGTTGCGCTTCACCGGCGCCTTCCGCGGTTTGCGGATCAACTGGTTGATCGTCGGCATCGATCGCCTTCTTCAAGCCCTTGCCGGTCGCCAAGGACCGGACGTCCATAACAAAACGCATCGGACCGATGGCCTCAGCGGTCATCGGTCTTCCCATGCAGAGGATCGCGGCCCTTTAAGACCACGATCTTGAGTCATTCATGTTCGCCATAAGACGAGCGCCAGTGTCTAGGCCGTTTATGTTCCAGGCTCGGCGCCTTGGAACGAAACAGGCCTACCACCTGTCGCGAAGTGGACGGAACATATGCCTGCCGCCTCGCCCCGTCAACCCTGGGCAAGCGCAATATTTGCGCGAAATCCGCCGGCTCCGCGACATTTTCCTGCGCACCGGACGCCTCGAAGGCGCCACCCCGCCAATTACGCACGAAATGAGCCGGAAGCCAGGGGAATCGCGCCTCAATTCGGCCGGCACCCCAATGCCGATATCGGCTGATTCCCCAACCGCCTTCCCCAAGACGGCGCCCGAACAGGCCGCTAGACAGGTCACGCTGCGGCATTCGGCGTCCGCCTTATCTTCCCCCAAGGGCGTCGTCTGCCGCGGCAAACGAAAACCGGATCGAAGGAGTGGAGATTCGATGAAACCGCTTTTCCTCGGCGCGGCTGCGATCGGCGCCACCTTGACGATGGCCACGCCGGCATCGGCAGCAAGCTTGCAATTCTACATGGCGCCCGTCGCCATCGACGGCTCCTCCGATCTGATCACGAGCCTCGTCAACAATTGCACGTCGACCGCCTATCTCACCTACAAGCTGAAGAATGTCGTTTCCGGCGAAGAGATCTACCGGAAGAAGAAGCGGGTCAGGCGCGGCAGGGGCGCTGAGTTCCGCTATGCCGGCGGCAAGTCCGAATCCGTCTACGCGACCATGAAGATACGCTGCGACATGGAGCAGAACGCGCTCGACAAGGCCTCGCCCTATCTCGCCGCGACACTGCGCGACACGAGCGGTCTCACCGCCCGCCCCGTCATCAGCCTGCACTTCGACAAGATCGAATGGGTCTAGCGGGCGGTCGGCGCCTCCCGCCCGCTGCTGCCGAAATTCAAGACGCCGAGGAGGTCGCCGAAATCAGCCCGCGCCCGCCGTCTTCAACCGGGCTGGCGCGCCGGAGACGGTGAAGTATCACCTCCTGCCAACGCTCCTGCTGTCCACCGTGGAGGCGCAACAGGAAGCCCTGAGTGCGCAGGGGGCGGAACTCACGGCGCTTCGCGAACGGCTCGACAGCCTCGAAGCCGCCCTCGCCTCCGCTGCGGACACGCGGGTTGTTGAGGCAAGCGCCCGTGCTCCGCGACAAGCGATCACACAGTGAGCGTCGTCGCATTCGCAGTGGCAGGTCGCGTCAGTCGGCCTTGCCGCCTTTCGCCCGCATTTGCACCGGCGTCACGCCGTAGCGCCGGCGGAAAACATGGTGGAACCAGGACAGGTCGCCAAACCCGGACTGGGCAGCGATCATCGCGACATTCACCGCCCGGAATTCCGGATCGACGAGCATCTCCCGCGCACGCTCCAGACGGATCGTCATCAGATATTCGGTGAAATTCGTGTTCTCGGCATAGAACAGATCGCGGATCCTGCGCGCGCTCACGCCGTTTCGCTCGGCCAGCCAGGCCAATGTCAGCGTCGGCTCGGCGGCATGTTCGCGGATATCCGCCTTGATCGCGTCCAGAACGCCGCGCCGCCCGCCGCTTCGGTTTGCGTCTCCGACACGCTCTCCGACGGTCTTCGCCAACGCCGGTAACGCCGCCGGACGCTCGGCACGATAGTCGATATCCTGTTTTAGCCCCTGCCGCCGCACGATCACGATCGCGGCGGGCCGGGTCCCTGTGCCATGGAAGGACGCCAGCGCGGGGGTATCGGGAAGCACCTCGACGATGGCGGCAAACCCACCGTCGCGATCGCGGGCCGAAATCGGCGCCCCCGCGATGCGCGATCGCGTCACGCTTGCGACGGCCTGCTGGAAGCGACGGTCCGCCTGACCGTCGACAAGCTCCAGCCGCCCGGACTTAAGGCGAATGGCCTGCCCGGCCCCCAAAAACTTGCCCCCCAGAAACTTGCCCCCCAGAAACCCGGCCGCGCCCTCCCCCGCGCTCAGCAAGACGCAATCGGCATTCACGACGAACACCGCCCCGTCCGCCTGGCCGCCCGAACGGCCAAGAAGCGCGTTCGCCAGCATCAGGCGCTGCAGAGACCGCTGGATCGTGACGGCGCGGATCAGATGCGGCGTCAGCGCGGCGAACCGGTCATGCGCGGCCTGTTCGATTTCGTCGCGATAGGGCGAAGCCTGCAGCACGCAACTGACGAAGGTGTGGTCCGTCCGGACCAGGTTGACCGCGATGCGCTCCGCCCCAAGGCCGGAATGCCGCCAGAAGTCATTGTAGAACGGACTTGCGAGAAACCGCGCCCGGCCGGTATCGCGAAGCGTCGTATGCAGGCCGACCGGCGCGCCCGCCGTTCCCGCGACGGTCGGATCGCATTGCCACCAATCGGCGTTATAGGCGCCGATCACCCCGGGATCGGCGCGCGGCGCGATCACGTCGGAATAGCCAAGCGCCAGATCGACATGAACGAGGGCCGTGTTTTCCATGCCGCAGGAATCCGAGACCGCGCTCAGAACGCTCGCCCAGTCCGTTTCACCGCGCGCGGCATCGTAGAGATCCCCGACAAGATCGCCAGACTTGGTCATACCGCTGCGCGCGCCCCCCGTTGGTCGATGCCCGGCTTGCAGCGGCAATGGGACCACACCCGGCCCCGCGCGTCAAAACGAGGCGCCCGACAGCGCCGGCGGGAGTGCCGTAAGGTCGCCTTCGCGACGCCCTATCCGTGAAAGGCGATGATGGCCACTTCCCCGTCGATCGCATTCCAATAGGCCGATGCGAAGGTCGGATCGTCCGGTTCGGCATCGATGACGCCGACACGGTCGAGCTCCACCCGGCCATAGCCCTGCCCCGCGAGCGCCGCGAGCGCGCGCTTGATGCAGGTCTCGTCATCGGGTGCGGTCAGCACGACATTGACGGGGATCGCCCCCTCATCGTCCTCTTCCCGCGGCTGCGCGTCGTCCTGTTCGGCCTGCCAGACCCGGCCGATCAGGATGTAGACCGTGGTTTCTTCCGACCCCGACACGGCTCTTCTCCTCTCCCGCGCGCAAGGGCGCGGCCCCTCAAGTCTCTCGCCATCCTACCGCCCCGGGCAAATCGAACCAGCGGATAAAAAAGAGGCCGGCCCCGAAAGGCCGGCCTTTGTTCGTTTTCGGCCGCCGCCAGGCGACGGCCGGATCCGCAGCCTTATTCGGCCGGGATTTCCGGCTGCGGCTCCGGCTCCACCGGTTCGACCGGCTGCAGCGCCGCCTGCTGGCGGCTTTCGGAGATGAGATCGTCGCGATGGGTCGCGATCGACCGCATCTTGTTCATCACCGAGCCGGTGCCGGCCGGGATCAGGCGGCCGACGATGACGTTTTCCTTCAGGCCTTCCAGCGTATCGACCTTGCCCTGCACCGAGGCCTCGGTCAGCACGCGGGTCGTCTCCTGGAACGAGGCAGCCGAGATGAAGCTGCGGGTCTGCAGGCTCGCCTTGGTGATGCCGAGCAGAACGGGCGTGCCCGTCGGCGGCTTCTTGCCTTCCTCGACAAGCCGTTCGGCGACTTCCTGCATCTCGACATGATCGACCTGCTCGCCCGACAGGAAGTCGGAATCGCCGGCATCGTTGATCTCGACCTTCTGCAGCATCTGCCGGACGATCACCTCGATATGCTTGTCGTTGATCGACACGCCCTGCAGCCGGTAGACCTCCTGGATCTCGTTGACCAGATAGGCTGCCAGTTCCTCGACACCCTTAATGGCAAGGATGTCGTGCGGGGCCGGATTGCCGTCGAGGATGTATTCGCCCTTCTCGATGTGGTCGCCTTCCTGCACGTAGAGATGGCGGCCCTTCGGGATCAGGTATTCGCGCGACTCGTCGGGATCCTCCTCCGAGACGATGCGGATGCGGCGCTTGTTCTTGTAGTCGCGCTCGAACCGCACGGTACCGGAGATTTCGGCGATGATGGCGTGATCCTTCGGCCGGCGCGCCTCGAACAGTTCGGCAACGCGCGGCAGACCGCCGGTGATGTCGCGGGTCTTGGCGCTTTCCAGCGTGATACGGGCAAGCACGTCGCCGGCCTTGACCTCGGCGCCCGGCTCGATCGCGATCACCGTGTCGACGGCCAGCAGGTAGCGGGCATCGCCGCCGCGCGACAGCTTCTTGATCTCGCCATCGGCCCCCTTGATGGCGAGCGCGGGTTTCAGATCGTTGCCACGCGGCGTGGTCCGCCAGTCGGTAACGACGCGCTTGGTGATGCCGGTCGACTCATCGGCCGTCTCGGTGAGCGAGGCACCCTCGACCAGATCCTCGAAGGCGACGACACCGTCGACCTCGGTGATGATCGGGCGGGTATAGGGATCCCATTCGGCCAGGCGCTGGCCGCGGGTGACCGTATCGCCCTCGTCCACCTTCAGGCGCGTGCCGTAGTTCAGCCGGTGCACGGCGCGCTCGTTGCCTTCCTGGTCGACGATCGCCAGCGACACCGAGCGGCCCATGACGATCAGCGAGCCTTCCGAATCGCGCACGACGTTGCGGTTCTTCATCTGAACCACGCCATCGAAATTCGATTCAACGAAGGACTGCTCGGCGATCTGCGCCGTGCCGCCGATATGGAAGGTGCGCATGGTGAGCTGCGTGCCCGGCTCGCCGATCGACTGGGCGGCGATAACGCCGACCGCCTCGCCCATGTTGACCGGCGTGCCGCGCGCGAGATCGCGGCCATAGCAGGTGCCGCACACACCGTTGCGCGTCTCGCAGGTGAGCACCGAGCGGATCTTGATCTCCTGCAGCTGCGCTGCCTCGATCACCTCGACGTCCTTCTCCTCGATCATCTGGCCGGACGGCACGATGATCTCGCCGGTGCCCGGATCGGTGATGTCCTCGGCCGCCGTGCGGCCAAGCACACGCTGGCCGAGCGACACGATCACCTCGCCGGCATCGACGACCGCAGTCATCGAGATGCCCCGTTCGGAACCGCAATCGACCTCGTTGATGATCGAATCCTGGGCAACGTCGACGAGACGGCGGGTCAGGTAGCCGGAGTTCGCGGTCTTCAACGCCGTATCCGCCAGCCCCTTGCGGGCGCCGTGGGTGGAGTTGAAGTATTCGAGAACCGACAGGCCTTCCTTGAAGTTGGAGATGATCGGGCTTTCGATGATCTCACCGGACGGCTTGGCCATCAGGCCACGCATGCCGGCAAGCTGCTTCATCTGCGCCGGCGAGCCGCGGGCGCCCGAATGGGCCATCATGTAGATCGAGTTGATCGGCTTCTCGCGCCTGGTCTCCTCGTCCGTCTGGACGGCGGAAATGCGCGCCATCATCTCGTCGGCGACCCGGTCGGGGCACTTGGCCCAGGCGTCGACCACCTTGTTGTACTTCTCGCCCTGGGTGATCAAGCCGTCATTGTACTGCTGCTCGTAATCCTTGGCGAGCGCCCGGGTCTCGTCGACGAGCTTCTCCTTGGTGTCCGGGATAACCATGTCGTCCTTGCCGAAGGAGATGCCGGCAAGGCAGGCGTGGCGGAAGCCGAGCGCCATCATCCGGTCGCAGAAGATGACCGTCTCCTTCTGGCCGCAATGGCGGTAGACCGTGTCGATCGCCCGGGAGATCTCCTTCTTGGTGAGCAGACGGTTGACCACGTCGAAGGGCACCGAGGCATGCCGCGGCAGGAGCTGTCCGAGCAGCATGCGGCCCGGCGTCGTCTCGTGGATCTCCGAATAGGTGTTGCCGTCGGCGTCGACCGTGGTGAAGCGGCCCTTGATCTTGGCATGCAGCGACACCGTGCGGGTATCGAGCGCATGCTCAAGCTCGCCGATCGAGGCGAACGCCATCCCCTCGCCCGGCTCGTTCTCGCGCACCTGCGAGACATAGTAGAGGCCGAGCACGATATCCTGCGAGGGCACGATGATCGGCGAGCCGTTGGCCGGGTGCAGGATGTTGTTGGTCGACATCATCAGCACGCGCGCCTCAAGCTGCGCCTCCAGCGACAGCGGCACGTGCACGGCCATCTGGTCACCGTCGAAGTCGGCGTTGAAGGCCGCGCAGACGAGCGGATGAAGCTGGATCGCCTTGCCCTCGATCAGCGTCGGCTCAAAGGCCTGGATGCCGAGCCGGTGCAGCGTCGGCGCCCGGTTCAGCATCACCGGATGCTCGCGGATCACCTCATCGAGGATGTCCCAGACTTCCGGCTTCTCCTTCTCCACCAGCTTCTTGGCCTGCTTGACGGTGGACGACAGGCCCTTGGCCTCCAGCCGCGAATAGATGAACGGCTTGAACAGCTCCAGCGCCATCTTCTTGGGCAGGCCGCACTGATGCAGCTTCAGTTCCGGGCCGACGACGATGACCGAGCGGCCGGAATAGTCGACGCGCTTGCCCAGCAGGTTCTGGCGGAACCGGCCCTGCTTGCCTTTCAGCATGTCGGCGAGCGACTTCAGCGGCCGCTTGTTGGCACCCGTGATGACGCGGCCGCGCCGGCCGTTGTCGAACAGCGCATCGACGGCCTCCTGCAGCATCCGCTTCTCGTTGCGGATGATGATGTCGGGCGCGCGCAGCTCAATGAGCCGCTTCAGGCGGTTGTTGCGGTTGATGACGCGGCGGTAGAGATCGTTCAGGTCCGACGTCGCGAACCGGCCGCCGTCGAGCGGCACCAGCGGGCGCAGGTCGGGCGGAATGACCGGCACGATGGTCAGGATCATCCATTCCGGCCGGTTGCCGGATTCGATGAAGGATTCGACCAGCTTCAGCCGCTTGGCGAGCTTCTTGGGCTTAAGCTCCGTCGTCGCCTCGGCGATCTCCTGGCGCAGGTCCTCCGACAGCTTGTGCAGGTCAAGCGCCATCAGCATGTCGCGGATCGCCTCGGCGCCGATCTTGGCGGTGAACGAATCCTCGCCGAACTGGTCCTGCGCGTCGATATACTCTTCCTCGGTCATCAGCTGGCCATATTTGAACGGCGTCAGACCGGGCTCGATGACGACATAGTTCTCGAAATAGAGAATGCGCTCCAGATCCTTGAGCGTCATGTCGAGGATCATGCCGATGCGGCTGGGCAGCGACTTCAGGAACCAGATATGGGCGACGGGGGCGGCAAGCTCGATATGGCCCATCCGCTCGCGGCGCACCCGCGACAGCGTCACCTCGACGCCGCATTTCTCGCAGATGATGCCCTTGTACTTCATCCGCTTGTACTTGCCGCACAGGCACTCGTAGTCCTTGATCGGCCCGAAGATGCGGGCGCAGAACAGGCCGTCGCGCTCCGGCTTGAAGGTGCGGTAGTTGATCGTTTCCGGCTTCTTGATCTCGCCGAACGACCACGAGCGGATCTTTTCGGGGCTCGAGATCGAGATCTTGATCTGGTCGAACGTCTGCTGCGGCGCAGTCGGATTGAAAAGGTTGAGGACTTCCTGGTTCATGTCCTGCTCCCGTTGGCCGGCGTTGGCGCGGGGGTGCCCCGCCGGCGGATTTCCAAAAAGCGTATCGTACCGATCAGGCGCGGCCGTCGCAGCCGCGCCTGATCGTCAAACCGTAGCCGTCATTCGGCGGCGTCCGCCGGCGGCGGCAGCATCGGTCCGGCGGGCGGCGGCGTCTCGTTCACCCGGCTCGTCACCAGTTCGACATTGAGGCCGAGCGAGCGCATTTCCTTGACGAGCACGTTAAACGATTCGGGGATACCCGCCTCGAACGTGTCGTCGCCGCGCACGATCGCCTCGTAGACCTTGGTGCGGCCGGCGACGTCGTCCGACTTGACCGTCAGCATCTCCTGCAGCGTGTAGGCGGCGCCATAGGCTTCCAGCGCCCAGACCTCCATCTCGCCGAAGCGCTGGCCGCCGAACTGCGCCTTGCCGCCCAGCGGCTGCTGGGTGACCAGGCTGTAGGGGCCGATCGAGCGGGC
>JANQKY010000014.1 GCA_028280885.1 Tepidamorphus sp. | reverse complement strand
ACCGGTGATCCCATCGGTGAACCTCCTTTGCCCCAGAGAATCACCGATCAATCGAAATGGGAAACCCGCAAATGAGTCACCGCAAAAAGCCGGTGGTATTACTGAGAGGCTTCAAAGCCACCCGGTACAGCGGTTGCTCTCCCTCCCCCCTTGTGGGGGAGGGTCGGGGTGGGGGTAAATCGTTTTGACCGGCTCGATGCCGGTCAAAGCGATACCGGTTCAGTACCGATACTGATCCTGCTTGAACGGCCCCGTCTTCGAAACACCGATATAGGACGCCTGGTCGTCGGTAAGCTCCGTCAGCGAGACGCCGAGCTTGGCCAGGTGCAGGCGGGCGACCTTCTCGTCGAGATGCTTGGGCAGCACGTAGACCTCGTTCTTGTAGGCCGCGCCGTTGGTCCAAAGCTCGATCTGGGCAAGCGTCTGGTTGGTGAAGGAGGCCGACATCACGAAGCTGGGATGTCCCGTCGCATTGCCGAGATTGACGAGCCGGCCCTCCGACAGCAGGATCATCCGCTTGCCGTCGGGATACTCGATCATGTCGACCTGCGGCTTGACGTTGGTCCACTTGTAGTTCTTCAGGCCGGCGACCTGGATCTCGTTGTCGAAATGGCCGATGTTGCAGACGATCGCCATGTCCTTCATCGCCCGCATGTGGTCGACGGTCAGCACGTCCTTGTTGCCGGTCGCGGTGACGAAGATGTCGCCGACCGGCGCCGCCTCCTCCATGGTCTGGACGGCGAAACCGTCCATCGCCGCCTGCAGCGCGCAGATCGGGTCGATCTCGGTGACGACGACGCGGGCGCCGGCGCCCCTGAGCGACTGGGCCGAGCCCTTGCCGACATCGCCATAGCCGGCGACGACGGCGACCTTGCCGGCCATCATCACGTCGGTCGCCCGGCGGATGCCGTCGACGAGGCTTTCCCGGCAGCCGTATTTGTTGTCGAACTTCGATTTCGTCACCGAATCGTTGACGTTGATCGCCGGGAAGGGCAGGTCGCCCTTCTTCTGCATGTCGTAGAGCCGCAGGACGCCCGTGGTCGTCTCCTCCGAAACGCCCTTGATCGCGGCCTTCACCTTGGCGAACCAGCCGGGCGTCTCGGCGATGCGCTTGCGGATCTGGGCAAACAGCGCCTCTTCCTCCTCGCTGGTCGGCTCGGGCAGCGCGGAGGGGTCGGCCTCGGCCTTGGCGCCGAGCAGGATGTAGAGCGTCGCGTCGCCGCCATCGTCGAGGATCATGTTGGCGGTCTCGCCGTCCGGCCAGTGGAAGATCCGGTCGGCATAGTCCCAGTATTCCTCCAGGCTCTCGCCCTTGACCGCGAAGACCGGCGTGCCGGCCGCCGCGATCGCGGCGGCGGCGTGATCCTGGGTGGAAAAGATGTTGCAGGAGGCCCAGCGCACCTCCGCGCCGAGCGCCTGCAGCGTCTCGATCAGGACGCCGGTCTGGATCGTCATGTGCAGCGAGCCGGCGATACGGGCGCCTTTCAGCGGCTGGGCGGCGCCGTATTCCTCGCGCGTCGCCATCAGGCCCGGCATTTCCGTTTCCGCGATATCCAGTTCCTTGCGGCCCCAGTCCGCCAGGTCGAGGTCCTTAACGACGTAGTCTACCGACATCCAATATGTCCTTTTAAAGCGTATCGATGAGTGATGCGTGTTTGCGATCAGGCCGCCGCCGAGCGCAGCGTGTCGACGAGATCGGTTGCTTCCCAGGTAAAGCCGCCATCGGCGTCCGTCGGCCGTCCGAAATGGCCGTAGGCCGCGGTGCGCGCATAGATCGGCCGGTTGAGCTTGAGATGCTCGCGGATGCCGCGCGGCCTGAGATCGAGCGACTGGCGCAGCACCGACGACAGGCGGTCGGGCGCGACTTCGCCGGTATCGTGCAGGTTGACGTAGATCGCCAGCGGGTCGGCGACGCCGATCGCGTAGGAAAGCTGGATGGTGCAGCGCTCGGCGAGGCCGGCGGCGACGACGTTCTTGGCCAGATAGCGCGCCGCATAGGCCGCCGACCGGTCGACCTTGGTGGGATCCTTGCCCGAGAACGCCCCGCCGCCATGCGGGGCGGCGCCGCCATAGGTGTCGACGATGATCTTGCGGCCGGTCAGGCCGCAATCGCCGTCCGGGCCGCCGATCACGAACTTGCCCGTCGGATTGACGTGCCAGATCGTGTTGCCGGTCACCCAGCCGTCGGGCAGGGCGGTGCGGACATAGGGCTCGACGATGGCGCGGATGTCGTGCGAGGTCAGATGCGCGTCGAGATGCTGGGTCGAGATGACGATCTGGGTGACCTCGACCGGCTTGCCGTCGACATAGCGCAGGGTGAGCTGGCTCTTGGCATCCGGGCCGAGCATGCCGCTCTCGCCGGACTTGCGGGCATCCGCCAAGAGTTTCAGGATCTTGTGGGAATAGTAGATCGGCGCCGGCATCAGTTCCGGCGTTTCCTTGCAGGCATAGCCGAACATGATGCCCTGGTCGCCGGCGCCCTCGTCCTTGTCGTTGCCGGCGTCGACCCCTTGCGCGATATCGGCCGACTGGGCGTGCAGCAGCACCTCGATATCGGCCGATTCCCAATGAAAACCGTCCTGCTCGTAGCCGATGTCGCGGATCGCCATGCGCGCCTTGTGGGCGATCAGGTCCCTGGTGATGCTCGCCGGCCCGCGCGTCTCGCCGGCGATGACGACGCGGTTGGTCGTCGTCAGCGTCTCGCAGGCGACCCGGACCGCGCCCGGATCCCAGCCCTCGCCGATCGCGGTTTCGAAGAAGGTATCGACCACCTCGTCCGAAATCCGGTCACAGACCTTGTCGGGATGGCCTTCCGAAACCGATTCGGAGGTGAACAGGAATTCATCGGACATGGGTCATATCTCCTTTTCCGCCGGCCCTTGTCGGCTGTTTGAGGCCGCAGCGCACTGCCGCGCGGCCCCCTAGCCGCACCAAATCCGGCCCTTTTAACCCTGTTTGCGGGAAATCACATAGGTTTCATCGTTGAACCAGAGTCCGCCATGCTTGCGCAAGACCCCGGCAGTCGCATCGATATAGCGGCCATCCTTGACCACGTCACTCAAACGTTCGTCTTCGATCTGGGCGACATAGATCGCCGCGTTCCAGGCGGCGAACAGCGTCGAGGTGCCGATCGCGCCGGCCAGTTCGTTCGGCAGCGTGTGCATATCATAGCGGAAGATCGAGCGGGCATCGGAATAGGCGTTGAATTTCAGCTCGCGATGGGCCGAGCCGAGCGCGTCCTTGACCGCCCGCAGGATGTCGTGGCGGTTGGTGACATAGGGCTGCTCGTTCGGCCAGACGTCGCGGACGATTTCCAGGCCCGGATCGTTGCCGTGGCTGTGGATCCCGACCAGCCGGCCGCCGGGCGCCAGCGCGCGGGCGAGCGGCGCCACCACCTTCTCCGCCTTGAAGGCGGCCGGCACGCGCAGCCGATAGGGTTGCGAAGCGATGACCAGGTCGAAATCGGCATGGGTGCTGCCCGGTTTTGGAATGACCGAATCGAGCAGGAAGCGGTGGTCGCGCCGATAGACCACCAGCACGACGGGGCGCTCATAGATCGGATTGCCGGTCTTCTCGCTCGCCTTGGCCTGCCAGTGTTCGGCCAGGAACGGCTGCAATTCGGTGATCTGCTCCTCGAAGGAGAAGGACGATGTGCCCTCCAGCGCGACCTCGTGCCACACCAGGCTGGCGGCGGCCGCCGGCGAGCGCACCCTGAGCCACGGTGCCTCGGAATAATACATATTGGTGAGCACCAGCACGGTGGCGGGATGCTCGTTGAAGCGATCCGGCATCTTTTCCAGCGCCAGCCGGATGTCTTCCAGGCTGATCTCCTTGCCGGAAATGTAGTGCGGCATGGTCGGGAAGCGGGCATGCATCGCCCGCATCAGCCGGGTCAGCACGGTGCCGTCGCCGAGCCCGGCATCGAAGACCCGCACGGCGGGCGGAGTGGGATGAATATGCGCAAGCTCCATCGCCACCCGATTCGCCACCACCCACTTCTCGCTGCAGGTGTTGACGAACATCAGATATTTCTGGCGGTTGTCGAAGAAGCGGAAGTTCTTCTCGCCCCCCGCGTTATTCTGCTCGTTGTTCGACCCGTTGTTCGGCCGTGGGGCAGGCTCGGGCGCGGGACGGCGCGCCGATGTCGCCGGAACAGGCGCTCCGGAGCCGCCGGCATTTACTGGCGTCGGTGCGGCACGCCCTGGCGCTCCGTCGGTCATGAAGGCCTGCAGCCGGTCAAGCGTGTTGAGCGTCACGCTTTTGCCGTCACGCAGGCGCGACACGAGCTTGCCGTCATTGACGGCGAGCCGGCCGAAGGTCGATTCCGCCATGTCGTGACGACGGCAGTAAGACGCGATCTGCGACAGCAGGTCGGTATGTCCGGGCACGGTGCTGATCCTCGCGCGGCAGGGGACGCTGGGGAGGGACCCGGAGTATCCGCGCGCGCCCATGCTCTGTCAAAGAAAATGTTGCCCATCACAATGATGGGAAAATTCCCATAAGGGTGTTTTGCGCATCAGTCGGTGGGGCGTGGGACGGTTGTTCGGTTCGATGGTGGCTTTCCGAGCGGGGGTAATCGCATGCGTAGGGAACTGGCGCGATGCGCGGCCGTGCCACGGGCCCTCACCCCGGCCCTTCGGGCCGACCCTCTCCCGCCAAGGGGGAGAGGGTGCGAGTGCATATGAGAGGTCGTGCAGCGGGCGCCACCGTTGGTGGACAGAAAACGCCGATACCGCACATGATGTCGGTGCCAATTTACCCGATCCGTCCAGCGCGCTCTTTCCCTTGCATGTTTGCGATGGTGCGGATGGTTTGAGTATTCGTGCTGGTCTGCTGGGGGTGGCCACCCCCAGCAGACCGGATCGGCGGGACCGAATGTCC
>JANQKY010000013.1 GCA_028280885.1 Tepidamorphus sp. | reverse complement strand
GGACATTCGGTCCCGCCGATCCGGTCTGCTGGGGGTGGCCACCCCCAGCAGACCAGCACGAATACTCAAACCATCCGCACCATCGCAAACATGCAAGGGCTGGGGTGAGGGGGAGCCGCCCGCAGGGCGGCTTCGAGAGCGCTGAAAGCGCTATCGAAACAACAGCCCGCCACACGCACTCAGACATCGGAGCCCTCCCCCGATGATCGCCACCCTCTCGAAACTGGCGAACGCGATAGCCATCTCCGCCAACGCCATCGGCACCCTTGTCGTCCTCGCCCTCGTCCTCGTCGTCAATTACGACGTGGTCGCCCGCGGCGCCTTCAACAGCCCGTTTCTGGGCGCCGTCGAGGTGGTGCAGTTCTCGATGGTGCTGATCGTCTTCCTGCAACTGCCCGACGTCATCCGCGTCAACCGGCTGACCCGGTCGGACGGCTTTCTGACCGTGCTGGGGCCACGCTATCCGCGTACCACGGGCCTGATCCGCCGGGCGATCAATCTGGTGTCGGCGATCCTGATGGGCCTGATCGCGGTCGCCGTGTGGCCGGAATTCGTCGAAATGCTCGAAACCCGCGACTATTTCGGCGTTCCGGGCGTGTTCACCGCGCCGTGGTGGCCGATCAAGCTGACGATCTTCGCAAGCGCCACGCTCTGCCTCGTGCTGTTCTCAATCAAGGTGATCCGGCCCGACGAGCATGTCGACCCGGTCCGCCTTGCCGAGCATGATGAGGCGCGTCGGGGGGACGACCAGCCGGGAGAGCGGTCGTGAGCCCCATCGAGATCGGCGCGCTTTCCGTCATCGCCATCATCGTGCTGGTCTATATCGGCGTCTATATCCCGATCGCGCTCGGCGTCGTCTCCTTCGTCTCGATCTGGCTGATGCGGGACAATTTCGACCTGGCGATGAACCTTTTGAAGATCGCCGTCGGCGACAGCGTCATGGAGTACACCTTCGCAACCGTGCCGCTGTTCACCTTCATGGGGCTGATCGTCTCGAAGGCGGGGCTGGGGGCCGACATCTACGAGGTGATGAATTCCGGCTTCAAGCGCGTGAAGGGCGGCATCGGCATGGCGACGGTGGGGGCGAACGCGGTGTTCGCCGCCGTCACCGGCTCGTCGATCGCCTCGGCCTCGGTGTTCTCCAAGGTCTCCGTGCCGCAGATGCTGGCGTTCAACTACAATCCGCGCTTTGCCGTCGGCGTCGTCGCCGGATCCTCCGTGCTCGGCATGATCATTCCGCCCTCGGCGATGCTGATCATCTATTCCTTCGTGGCCGAGCAGTCCGTCGGCGACATGTTCCTGGCCGGCATCGTGCCGGGTCTGCTGCTGGCGGCCGCCTATATCGTCGCGATCTGGGCGATGGGCCGCCTCGCGCCGGCCTATGTCGGCGGGCGCAAGGCCGACGAGATGGAATGGATGCCGATCGGCGAGATCGCCTCCAAGACGCTGCCGACCGTGACGCTGATCCTGGTCGTGCTCGGCGGCATCTATACCGGCTGGCTGACGCCGGTCGAGGCCGGCGCGACCGGCTCGCTGCTCGGCCTGCTGATCGCCATCCTGCGCGGCCGGATGAGCCTTCGCGGCTTCTGGGACGCGCTCCTGGAGACCGGCCACATCACCGCCTCGATCCTGTTCCTGATCACGGCGGCCTCGATCTACAGCCGCATGCTCGGCCTTGCCGGCCTGCCCAACGAACTCGGCGACATGCTGTCGGCGAGCCAGATGAGCTATGTGTGGATCATGGTGATCTATGTCGCGCTGATGATCTTCCTGGGCACGCTGCTCGACACCGCCTCGATCATCCTGATCGTCGTGCCGATGTTCCTGCCGCTGATCGAGCCGATGGGCCTGTCGCTCGTCTGGTTCGGTATCGTCACCGTTGTCGGCGCCGAGATCGGCCTGCTGACGCCGCCGCTCGGCATCTCCTGCTTCGTCATCAAGGCGACGCTCAACGACGACCGGATCAGCTTGAAGGACGTGTTCATCGGCGCCTTCCCCTTCGCGGTGGTGATGCTGATCGTGCTGATCGCGCTGATCCGCTTCCCCTCGCTGAGCCTCGGCATTCTGAACTGACCGGAGAGCCCGCATGCGCACCGTCACCAAGGACAACATCACCGACGTCTTCATGGGCTATTTCGGCGCCGATGCCGATCCGCGCCTGAAAGAGATCATGCTGAGCCTGGCAACGCATCTGCATGCCTTCGCCAGGGAAACGAAGCTCACCCACGCGGAATGGCGCAAGGGTATCGAGTTCCTGGAATGGGCCGGCACCATCTCGGACAAGGAGCGGCACGAATTCGTGCTGTTGTCGGACGTGCTCGGCCTGTCCTCGCTGATCGACATGCTCCACACGGTGCCGGGCGGCACCTCGTCGAGCGTGCTCGGGCCCTTCCACATCACCGGCGCACCGCCGCTTGCCTTCGGCGGCGACCTGAAAGGGGATTTCGAGGGCCAGGTGCTGCTCGCCCGCGGCAGGGTCACAGACATGGACGACAACCCGATCGACGGCGCCGAACTCGATATCTGGCAGACGGCGCCGAACGGGCTCTATTCAAGCCAGGATCCGGACCAGGACACCTATTCCTTCCACGGCATCCAGACGACCGGGCCGGACGGGCGGTATGGCTTCACCACCGTCAGGCCGGTCAGCTACACCGTGCCGACGGACGGGCCGGTCGGCGAGATCCTGAACGCCGCGCACCGGCATCCCTGGCGACCCTCGCATCTGCACTACATCGTCAAAGCCGAGGGCTTCCGGCCGCTGGTCACCGAGATCTTCCCCGACGACGATCCCTATCTCGACGAGGACACGGTGTTCGGCGTGCGCGCCGATCTGGTGATGCGCTATGTCGAGCACCCCGCCGAGACCTTTCCGGACGGCTACGCGCTGTCGGGCAGGATCGACGCGCCCTATCTGTGCGCCGATTTCGACCTGAAGCTGGTGCGGGAATAACGCCGTCCGGCCCCCTATCCGTGCTCGGCGGCTGCCCGGTCGCGGCCCTGCTCCCGGGGCGCGCCGAGCTGTTCGGCGAGGAAATCGAACACGACCCGGATGCGGCGGCTGTTGTGGAGTTCGCGGTGGGCGGTCAGCCAGACGGGGAAGCCGATCGGGCCGACCTCCTTAAGCTCGATCCGCTCGACATCCGGACAGGTCGCCGCCACGCGGTCGGACATGACGCCGATGCCGAGGCCGGCGCGGACCATCTCCCACATCACGACCGTGTTGGCCGAACGGGCGACGAAGCGCACGCCCGAGATGTCGACGCCGCGGGCGGCAAGCTCGCTTACCATCTGCGCGTCGTCCTCGATCCCGATGAAATCGTGGCCGGCCAGGTCGGCCATCCGGCGCGGCCGGCCATGCCGCGCGATCCAGCCTGCCGCCGCATAGAGGCTGCCCGTCTCGTCCTTGAGCCGCCTGGCGATCAGGTCCGGCGCGTCGGGGCGGACGTGGCGGATGGCGATATCGGCCTCGCGCCGCAGCAGATCGCTGAGCCGGTTCTCCGCCACCACCTCGACGACGAGATCAGGCGCGAGCCCGCGCAACCGCGCCAGCATCGGCGGCAGGATATAGGCCGACAGCGCGTCGGACGCAGATATCCGCACCTCGCCCGCCACATCCTGCGCGTGCCCGGCCGCCGACAGCGAGATCCGCGTCGCGGCCGTCGCCATTTCCCGCACATGTTCGAGCAGGTCGACCCCGGACCGGGTCAGCACCAGGCCCTTGCCGGCCCGCTCAAACAGCGTGACGCCCAGCGCCGCCTCGAGCGCGGCGACCTGCCGGCCAATCGTCGGCTGGCTCAGTCCGAGCGCGCGGGCGCCCGCCGACAAGGTGCCCTCCTCCGCGGTCGCCAGAAACGCCCGGACCTGGTTCCAGTCGAACGAGATCGCCTGCCAGTTCATTCATATTTGTATGCATGTTATGGGAATTTATGCAATTCCGTTTGAGCCGATGCTCTCCTATATCGCGGTCAACGAAGGAGACACCGATGACCGCAAGCATCCACTTCCCCTCAGCACGCCTCCCCTCCGCGCGCCTCCCCTCTGCGCCTTGGGACCGCATGGCCCGCAAATACGCCAGGCGGACGATCGCCGACCAGGCCTCCTACGAGGCGACGCTTGAGCGGACCCGCGCCTACCTGCGCCCCGACGACACCGTGCTTGAGCTCGGCGCCGGCACCTCCTCGACCGCCCTGCTGCTGGCCCCGTCGGTGGGCCGCTACGTGTCGAGCGACTTTTCCGCCGAGATGGTCGCGATCGGCAGGGAGAAGCTCGCCGCCGAGCCGGTCGCCAACCTGGAGATCGTGCAGGGTGCGCCCGGAGACGCCAGTCTCGGCACGGGCCCCTATGACGCGGTCCTGGCGTTCAACCTCATGCATCTGATCCCGGATCTGGACGGCGCGCTGACGGAGACGGCAGCGCTGCTCCGGCCCGGCGGCTACTTCATTTCGAAGACCCCGTCGATCAGCAAGGCGCTGCACATGCGGATCATGATCGCCGTGATGCGGCGGATCTACGGCATCCCCTATGTCGGCCGGTTCGAGGCAAGCGAACTCGAAGAGCGCATTTCGCGCGCCGGGCTTGAGGTGATCGAGAGCACCGGCTTCGGGTCCAAGGGCCACAGCCGCTACATCGTCGCCCGCAAGCGGGGTTAGACCCTAAGTGGCCGCCTCGCTGAGCAGGTCGGTCAGGAAGGCGCCGGTCTGCCGGTAATGCGACAGCAGCCGGTCGGCGGCGCGGTCGACGTCGCGCTCGATTGCGGCATCGAGGATCGCCGCGTGCTCGGCGGCGATGTCGCGCTTCTGGTAGTTCAGCGCCTGGCCGGCGAGATAGCGGTAGCGGATGTTGAGATCGTAGAGCTGGCCGCAGAACTTCATCAGGATCGGCGAGGTGCAGTTTTCCAGAAGCGCCATGTGGAAGGCGCGGTGCCGGGCCTCGAAAGCCTCGGCATTGTCGCGCGGCTCGCGGGCCATCTTGTGGTGGGCGACCACCAGCCGTTCCTCCCAGCGGTCGGTCGCGTTGGCGAGGCTTTCACGCAGCGCCATCTCCTCCAGCTTGCAGCGCAGGTTCAGGATCTCGGTGAAGTTCTCCCTGCTGGTCGCCGCCGCGCGAAAGCCGCGCTGGTCGAGACGTTCGACGAGATGGTCCGAGGTCAGCAGGCTGAGCGCCTCGCGGATCGGCGAGGCGCCCATGTCGAGCGCGCCGCGCAAGTGCTCGATCTTCAGCTTCTGGCCCGGCGGCAGCTCGCCGATAAGGATCATGCGGCGCAGCGCCTGATAGGCCCGGTGCGTGGCCGAGGTCTCCTGTCCGGGCGAGTCGACCGGCGTCTGAAAGGCTAATCCATGCATGGCCCGAGAATATCGATATTTTTACCGCCGAGCAATCGGGGATTGCTTAGTCTCTCGCCGCCACAAAGGGGATGAAAGGCCTCAGCCGGCCAGAAACACGCTGATGGCGTCGATCTCGGCGGTCAGTGCGAGGGTTTCCCCGGCGGCCGGCACCCGGTCTGGCGGCAGATGGGCGACGATCGTCAGGTCGGGGGCTGCCTGCGGCACCACATGGACCCGGCAGTGCGTGCCGAAGAAGGCCGCGTCGCGCACCGTGGCCGGCCCGATCAGCACCGTGCCGTTGGCGTGCTTGACCGCCTCGGGCCGCAGGCACAGCACGAGCGCGCCCTCCGCCGGCGGCGTGATGTCGACCGGTCCGAACGGCGTCTCGACGCCCGTACCGCTGGCGCGGGCCGGAATGCGGTTCATCTCGCCCATGAAGCCGGCGGCGAACAGCGTGGCGGGCTTGCGGTAGATGCGCGCCGGCGCGCCCTCGTCCTCGACCCGGCCGGCATTCATGACGACGATCCGGTCGGCGATCGCCATCGCCTCCTCCTGATCGTGAGTGACATGGACGAAGGTCGTGCCGACCTTGCGCTGGATGTCCTTGAGCTCGTCCTGCATGGCCCGGCGGAGCTTCAAATCGAGCGCGCCGAGCGGCTCGTCGAGCAGCAGAACGTCAGGGCGCACGGCAAGCGCGCGGGCGAGCGCGACACGCTGGCGCTGGCCGCCGGAGAGTTCATGCGGCCGCTTGCCCGCCGCATCGGCAAGGCCGACCAGCGCAAGCTGCTCGTCTGCCCGCGCCCGCCGTTCCTGCCGCCCGACACCGGCCATGCGCAGGCCGAAGGCGACATTGTCGCGCAGGCTCATATGCGGAAACAGGGCGTAGTCCTGGAACACCGTGGTCGTCGGGCGCTTGGCCGGCGGCACGTGGGTGAGATCACGCCCGCCGATCAGCACCTGCCCCTCGGTCGGCTCGATGAAGCCGCCGAGCACGGACAAAAGCGTGGTCTTGCCGCAGCCCGAGGGCCCGAGCAGCGTGACGTATTCGCCCTCGCCGATCTCAAGCGAAATGTTTTTCAGGGCGTGAAAGGCGCCGAACCAGTGGCTGACGCCGTTAAACGTGACCGGGGCCGTCATGCGCGGCGCCTCCCGAAGACCAGAAGTTCAAGGGCAAGGACGATCATCACCGAGATCAGGAAGACGAAGCTGCCGATCGCGTTCAGCGCCGGCGACAGGCCGGAGCGCAACAGGCTCCAGATCTCGACGGGCAGCGTGACGTCGAAGCGGGTCAGCAGGAAGGCGATGATGAACTCGTCCCAGCTAAGCGTCACCGACAGGAAGAAGGCGGCCAGGATCGCCGGCATCAGCATCGGCGCGGTCACCAGCAGCACCACCTGCGCCTCGCCGGCGCCGAGATCGCGGGCGGCCCGCTCGGCGTTCTGCTGCTGGGCGCCCATCGAGGCATAGATGATCGCAAAGCACAGCGGCAGGTTGATCACCACATGGCCGATGCCCGCCGTCCACAGCGACAGGCCGAGGCCGAGCCGGTTGATGACGATCAACAGGCCGAGGCCGACGATCAGATAGCTCACCGTCAGCGGCGCGATCAAAAGGCCGCGCAGGACGACCGATCCGGGCAGCGTGTGCCGGGCAAGGCCGTAGGCGGCCAGGAAGCCGAGGCCCACGGCGCCGGCGCCGGAGCCGATCGCGACGACGACGGAATTCAACAGCGCGTCCATCAGATCGTCGTCGCCGAGCACTTGGGCATACCATTTCAGGCTCGGCCCCTTAAAGGGCGGCACCGGCAGGCCGCCCTCCTGGAACGAAAACAGCACCAGCGCGCCCACGGGCAGGTAGATGAAACAGTAAGCGGCGGCGAAATAGAGCCAGGGCGCAAGCCGCGTCATAGCCGGTCGAGCCTCAGCCAGCGGGCGCAGGCGAGATAGGCGAGCGTGACGATGCCCATCAGCACGATCGCAAGGGCTGCGGCGAGCGGAAAGTCGGCCCGTCGGCCAAGCTGCACCATGATCACCTGCGGCACCGTCAGTTCGGTGTTGCCGCCGAGGATCTGCGGGGTGACGTAGTCGCCGATGCACAGGACGAAGGTCAGGAAGGCGCCGGTGATGATACCCGGCAGTGTCAGCGGCAACACGACATGCACGAAGGTCTGGAAGGCGTTGGCGCCGAGATCCATGGCGGCGCGGCGATAGTTCGGCGAGAGCTGGATGAGATTGGCGTAAATCGTCAGCGTCAAGAGCATGACGAAGAAATGGACGAAGCCGGTGACGGTCGCAAAGCGGGTGTTGGCGATGGTGATCGGCTCGGACGTAATGCCGAGCCCCATCAGGGTCTGGTTGACCACGCCCTCGCGCGCCAGCACCAGAAGCCAGGCGTAGGAACGCACCACATAGGAGGTCCAGAACGGCAGGATCGCCAGCAACAGCGCCAGCCGCTGCCAGCGCTGCGGCACCCGGAAGGCGATGATCCAGGCAAGCGGATAGGCGAGCAGGACGGAGACGATCGTGACGGTCAGCGTGATCTCGACCGAGATGACCACCGCCCGCCACAGATAGGCCTTGCCGGCCAGTTCGGCGTAGTTGTCGAACCGGATGCCCCAGACGAGCGTCCGCCCGTCCAGGGTGGCAAGGCTCATCGCCCCCATCACCAGGAAGGGGACGATGAAGAAGGCGAGCGTCCAGAGGAGCGCCGGGGCGGTGAACCCCCAGCCTCGCAGGGTTTGCCTGGCGGCGTTGCGCACCGGCCTCACTCCCCGCTGGTCACCGTGGTCCGATCAGCGCCGGCTCACTGCTGCAGCGTCTCGAGCCAGAGATCCTGCATCTCGCCGTCGAGATCGGTATCCGGCGCGGGATAGAGCTGGGTGCGGGCGAGATAGTCGGGCTGGTCGTCCCAGCGCAGCACCTTCTTCTGCGCGTCCGTCAGGACGGAACCGGCCTTCGCGTTGGCCGGCATGCCCCAGAAGCAGGCCGAGGTGGCAAGCCGCGCCTGACCCTCGGGACTGACGATGTATTTGACGAATTCCAGCGCCAGGTCCTTCTTCTCGCTGTCGGTGAGCACGCCGATCGACTGGCTCCAGCGCACCGCGCCCTGCTTGGGGATCGTCCAGGTCAGCTCCGGCTGCTCCTCTGCCAGCACCGCGGTGAGCCATTCGCCGCCGCCGACGACGATGTCGACCTCGCCGGTGGCAAGCGCCGTCTGGGCCGCCACGACGCCGGCGACCGAGGCCGCGCGGGCGCGCATGTCGCCCAAGACCGTGCCGATCTTCGGCAGGCTGTCGGCGGTGATGTCGCCGGTCTTGATGCCGTCGGCGATCGCCGCCAGCCCCATCACCGGCAGGTAGTAGTCGTAGATGGAGATGCGGCCGTCATACTTTTCCGACCAGGCGGCGGAAAGATCCTCCATGTCGGCGGCATCGACCTTGTCGGAATTGTAGGAAATCGTGTTGTAGCCGAACTTCTCGGTAACGGCGTAGGTGACGCCGTCCTTCGTGTTGTTCTCCGCCATCACGACCTCGGGGAAGAAGTCGGCCGTCGGCAGGGCGTCGTCGGGAAGCGGGGCGAGAAGCCCTGATTCGACCGCGCGGAAGACGTCGATGCCGTCGATCACCAGGACGTCCCAGTCACCCGGCCGCGACTGTTCGAGGATCGCCAGTGCGGCGCCGGTGCCCTCGTATTCGCGCAGGTTGACCTTGACGCCGTGCTCGTTCTCGAAGGGCTCGATCAGCGCCGCGTCCGTGTGGTCGCACCACACCAACGCATTCAGTTCCTCTTCCGCCATCGCGGGCGCGGCGAGCAGCCCGAGAGCGGCTGTGCCCAGAAGCGCGATGCGCAGTTTCGATACTGTCCCGTTCATTTGATCACGTCCCCTTCTTGTCGTGCATGACTGTTTCGATGCCGCGTTGTCCGCGGTTGTTGCAAAAAACTTGAATTGGTTCATTTTTGCAGTCAATACTAAATTTAACAGAAATTCAACTTTTCGAGGCATGCCGATGGCCGGACTGCGGGAGAAACAGAAAGCCGATCGCGAGAAGCGCATTCTCAAGGCGGCGGTGACGCGGTTTAGGGCGGACGGCTACAAGTCCGTGCGGATCGAGGATCTGGCCGACATGGCCGAGGTGTCGGTCGGCACGGTCTACAACTACTATCGCAACAAGGGCGACATCCTGATCGCCACCGTGGCGATGGAGGTCGAGGAGGTGCTGGCGGCCGGCAAGGCGATCGTCGCCGATCCGCCGCGCGGCGTCGCCGACGCGCTTCTGTCGCTGATCTACTGCTACTATGACCACTCGCTGGAATACTTAAGCAAGGAGATGTGGCGCACCGCGATGGCGCTGGCGATCGAGACACCGCAGACGCCGAACGGGCGGCGCTACAACGATCTCGACCGGCGGCTGGCCGCCCAGGTCGTCGCGCTGATCGCGACCCTGCAGGCGCGCGGGGCCGTCAGGTCCGATCTCGATCCGCAGGCGGTCGGCCATCTCCTGTTCAACAATCTCAATATGATGTTCATCGAGTTCGTGAAGGACGATGCGATGACGCTCGATACCTTACGCGCGGCGGTCGCGGCCCAGACCGTGCCGCTTGCCGGGCTGATGAGCGTCGACACCGCCTGAGGGAGGCCAGACATGAGTGACTTCAACCAGCCGCTCGGCGGCAACGAGATGCCCCGCTTCGGCGGACCGGTGACGATGATGCGGCTGCCCGCGCAGGAGACAGCGGAAGGGCTCGATGCCTGCTTCATCGGCATTCCGATGGATATCGGCGCCTCGAACCGGCCCGGAACCCGGCTCGGCCCGCGCCAGATCCGCGACGAGAGCCGCATGCTGCGGCCCTACAACATGGCAACCGGGGCGGCGCCGTTCGAGAAACTCCAGGTCGCCGATATCGGCGATGTACCGATCAACACCTTCGACCTGAAGAAATCCGTCGACATCATCACCGCGCACTATCGCGGCGTGCTCGCCCATGACGTCGTGCCGCTGACGCTGGGCGGCGACCACACGCTGACCTGGCCCATCCTCAGGGCCATCAAGGAGAAGCACGGTCCCGTCGCGCTCGTCCATGTCGACGCCCATGCCGACATCAATGACGAGATGTTCGGCGAGAAGGTCGCCCATGGCTGCCCGTTCCGGCGGGCCTGGGAAGATGGCTGCCTGTTGAACGACAAGGTGTTCCAGATCGGCCTGCGCGGCACCGGCTATTCGCCGGAGGATTTCAACTGGAGCCGCGACAAGGGCTGGACCGTCGTCCAGGCCGAGGAATGCTGGTATCAGTCGCTGAAACCACTGATGGAGCGGGTGCGGGCTGCGATCGGCGAGGCGCCGGTCTATCTGACCTTCGACATCGACAGTCTCGACCCGGCCTTCGCGCCTGGAACGGGAACCGTCGAGCCGGGGGGCTTGAGCACCTGGCAGGGGCTGGAGATCGTGCGCGGCTGCGCCGGGCTCAATCTCGTCGGCGGCGATCTCGTCGAGGTCTCGCCACCCTATGACCCCACCGGCAACACGGCGCTGATCGGGGCGAACCTGCTCTACGAGATGCTCTGCGTCCTGCCCGGCGTTCAATGATCCCGGCAGTGATACCGGCCTATCGGAACAGGTAGAGCGGGCTCGACCAGGCCTGGTAGCCGTCCTCGGTGGTGACCGCGATCCAGACCGGGTTGTCGCGGCCCCCGGCGATCCGGACGGTGCGGGTCTCGGAGACCGACCGAGCAAGAGGCGCGTCCGGCAAACGCTGGACGCAGAGCCGCCGGTCGAGACCACCCGCGTCCATCCGGACCGGCTCGACACCGATCTCGTCGAGCCTAAGATCCAGGTCGCCCCGGTTGGTGCGGATGGCAAGCTGCGCCTCCGGCGTCGCCGTCAGCCAGGCGTCGAAGCCCATGAAATTGCCCGTCGTGATCGAATCGAAGACCACGACCTCCGAGCCGCGCGTTTCAAGCGTGCGCTCGCGGTTCCACTGGTTGATGGTCGCAAACCGGTCGATCTCCGCGCCGGCGAAGCGGCAGCGGCCCTTCCACACCGAGTTGCGGCCCCGGCCACGATATTCCGCCCCGCCCCAGGTCACCCGGATGCGCGAGCCCAGATCGCCCGCCCCATAGGGGCGGAAGGTCTCCAGCACCTCCGTGCCGTTGCGCAACTCGATCCGCTCGATGCCGGCATGGGCCTCGACGGCGAACGACACGGTGACCTCGTCGCCTGCGACCTGGACGATATCGCCCATGATCGCGGTCCTGGCCTCGCCGCGCGGCGCGTCGGGATTGCCCTCCGGATTGCGCTCGAAGACGATTGATCCCGCCGGCAGCGCCGCCGAGACGTCCATATGCATCCGGCAGCCCGTGGTGCCGTAGTGATGGCGGCGGCGCTGCGCCTCCATGATCGCGGCGCGGTCGTTGCGGTCGGTCAGGAAGCAGGTCAGCCCGCCATAGGCGCCGAAGGCCGAGGCGCCGGGATAGCTGGCGCCGGGGCGGCCCTTGTGGCCGTCCGAATTGCAGACGACACCGACACGGCGGCCAAGCGGAAAGCCGTCGGTCAGCACCCATTCGAAGGTGCCCCAGGCCGAATGCATCTCGACGGCGGTCTCAAGCTTCGGGTCGTGGTCGTAGTGGATGTTGCAGTAGCGCCCGCCGACATGGGCGTAGATCACGCAGTCCTCGTCCTTCAGGGCGGCGAACAGGTCGGTGAGCGTATTCGCGTCGGTGCCAAGATCGGCGCGATCCTCAAGCAGCGCATGGCTGCAGCGGACGATCTGCCGGCCTTCCTCGGCGAAGAAGACGTTGTGGTCGCCGCCGACGGCGGTGTTGCCCGACCATTCATAGCCCGGCAGGACGGTGAAGCGGCCGGGCTCGTTCCACTCGGCCGTCAATTCGTTCAGGCGCGCCCAGAAGGCGGCGTTGATCTGGAAATCGTTGGCCTGATGCGACGACACGTCGAGAAAGGCCTTGTTGCGGGCGAAGTCGAAATAGCTTTCCGCGGTGTTGACGCCGATGGTCTCGCCCGTCTGGCCATGCAGATCGCCCCAGAAGCCGGCCACCGCGCCCTCGCGGATCACCAGCGGGCCGGCCTCGGCGACTTGCCGCTCGTCGACGAAGACCCTGATGCGTAACGTGCCGGGCTCCGCGACGCGCAAGCCCTCGATCGTCAGCGCCCGGTCGGCAGGGGCGTAATCGAAGTCCGCCGGCAGCCCCTCGACGGGCAGCGAGGCCTCAAGCCGCACCCTACCCGAGGCCTGCGTGGTCGGATTGCCATAGGCGTCTTCCGCCTTGAGCCCGAGGTGGAAGGCCTCGCCGGGGCGGCGCAGGGTCGGCAGCACGGCGACCCATTTCGCCGCCGGGCCGGCGACGACGGGCACGGCGAACTGCTCAGCCAGCGGCAGGAAATTGCCGGTCGCCTGGACGTCGGTGGAAATGCGGAACTCGTAGCCGGGCTCGGCGAAGGTCTGCATCAGCATGCCGGGCGAGCCGTGCGCGGTATCGCCGAAGGTCAGCGTGATCTGCTCGCCCTCCTTCAGGTACCCGCCGAGAAGCTGCGCGGTGACGGTCCCGTTCCAGGGCCGTTGACCCTCCATGCCGATCCTGAGCGCGATCCGGCCAGAGCCGGTGGTCGTGGCGCTGAGATAGTTCGCGGCGGCCGGATCGGTGCATTGCGGCTTGCCGGCATCCGTGATCATGCGCAGCGACACCCGAATGGCACCGGTATCGTCCAGCCCCAGACGTCCGACCGTGTAGGTCACGGTGAAGGTCTGGAACGACCGGCATTCGACGGCATCGCGCGGCGTCAGCACGGCGTGCCCGTAGAGCGCCGGGTCGTCGCCCGGCCGCACGGACGGGGCGTTCTCGCCGACAAGGCTGCGACGCACGGGATTGGCGGCGATGGTCGGCTTCATGGTGGGTGCTCCTTTAAGTAAAATCACTGGACACAATCAAAACTATATAGTTTTATAGCGCAAGCTTAAAATCAAAAAATCCCTTCCAGCCGGAACAGGCCACACACGCACTGATCGAAAAGGAGACCCTGATGATCAGACTGACCCGACGCACATTCGCCGCAGCGCTCACGGGCGTGCTCACGGGCGCCCTCGCGGGTGCCTTTGCAATGGCTTTACCCGGTGCGGCCCTGGCGGAGTATCCCGACAAGCCCGTCACCCTGATCATTCCCTACAAGGCCGGCGGCAGCACCGAGACGATGGGGCGCGTGTTCGCGGAGGCGTTGGGGGACGCGCTCGGATCGCAGGTGATCGTTCGCACCCGGCCCGGCGCCGGCGGCGCGATCGGCGCGACCGAGGTCGCCAAGGCGCCGGCCGACGGCTACACGCTGCTGTTTGCCGCCTCGACCGCGATCCTGTGGGCACCGCTCACCCAGGATGTCGACTACGGGCCGGAGGACTTCACCTATATCTCGCAGATCACCGTCTATCAGCAGGCGATCGTGGCCCGCGCCGATGCGCCCTTCAACACGTTCGAGGAACTGATCGCGCACGCCAAGGACAATCGGCTGAACTATGCCGACCAGGGCGCGGTCACCAAGGCGTTCATCGACTATCTCGCCAAGGTCGAGGGCGTCGAGTGGACCGGCATTCCGACCAAGGGCGGCGGCGAGGCGATGCCGTTCCTGCTCGGCGGCAAGGTCGACTTCTCCTATAGCGGCGGCGTCCACAGCCGCTATGGCGACCAGATGAAGGTGCTGATGTCGCTGATCTCCGAGCGGCTGGCGGCAAGCCCGGACGTCGCCTCGATCCAGGAACTCTATGGCGTCGCCATTCCGGGCCAGGCCCTGATCGCCGGGCCGGCCGGCCTCCCGGCGGATGTGGTCGCCAAGCTCGAAGCCGCCATTGCCAAGGCCATCGAGGAGCCGAAATTCGTCGAGCTCGTCACCGAGAACCTGAAATTCCCGATCGCCTATCAGAACAGCGCCGATCTGACGGCCGATATCGACCGGACCAACGAGGGCCTGAAGAAGGTCCTTGAGGCGATCCAGTGACGACGCAGAACGATATCGACGGCGGGTCCGCCGCCGTCGATATCGCCTCGGGCCTGGTCCTGTCCGCCGTCTGCCTGATCTGCCTCGTCTGGCTGATCCCGGCCTATGTGAATACGCAGGCGAGCGGGTCAGACGTCGCGCCGGCCTTCTTTCCCAATCTCGGCGCCGGCGTCGTGCTCGTCCTGTCGCTCGGCATGGTCGGTCACCGGGTCTGGCGCACGAAGCCGGCGGTCGACTGGGCGCGCGGCTGGCAATTGGGCCGGCCGATCCTGACCGAGACGGCCATCTGCGTCGTCGCGGCCATCGCCATTGCCGTGGCGCTGCCGACGATCGGCTTCCTGCCGACGGCGGTGGCGATGATCGGGGTCGGCGGGATCGTCGCGGGCTATCGCAAATGGTGGGCGCTGGCGCTGCTTGCCGTTGCGTTTCCCATCGTCGTCATGGTCGGGGCCTGGACGATCTTCACGGTTGCCCTCCCCTAACCCGAATTTGGCGGGTCGGACATGATCGAAAATCTGCTGCTCGGCTTCCAGGCGGCCTTCACGGTCACCAATCTCATGTTCATCGCCGCCGGCATCACGCTCGGCATCGTGATCGGCGCCATTCCGGGCCTTGGCAGTGTCACCGCCATGGCCGTGCTGATCCCGATCACCTTCTATATGTCGCCGATCTCGGCGATCGCCTTCCTGGTCGGGGTCAACAAGGGCGGCACGTCCGGCGGCGCGGTGCCGGCGATCCTCTTGAATTCGCCGGGCACGCCCGAGGCCGCGGCCGCAGCCCTCGACGGCTATCCGATGGCCAAGCGCGGTGAGTCGCGCAGGGCGCTGAAATTCGCGCTGTTCTCCTCGGTGACCGGCGACACGATCTCCGATCTCCTGCTGATCGTGCTGGTCGTGCCGTTCGCCGCGATCGCGCTGCAATTCGGCCCGCTGGAATACACCTCGATCCTGCTGTTCTCCTTCGCGCTCCTGTCCGGCATTTCGAGTGGCTCGACGGTGAAGGCGCTGATCGCGATCTTTCTGGGTGTGTTCCTGGCCTCGATCGGACTCGATCCGGTCGATTCGAGCCAGCGCATGACCTTCGGCGAGATCAACCTCTATGACGGGCTGTCGCTTGCCGCCGTGGCGATCGGCTCGCTGGCGATGGCCTCCGTCCTGCAGGAACTGATCGACATGCGCTTCGGGCCGCAGCCGGCGGGCCCGGCGAAGGCGGAAACCGCGCCGGAGGCCGAAGCGCGCTCCGGTCTCAAAACCGCGCTGCCGATCGGCGAGTTCTTCAGCCATTGGAAGACCATCATCCGCTCGGCGCTGATCGGTTCGGGCGTCGGCATGCTGCCCGGCCTCGGCGTGACGCTTGCCGCGTTCTTAAGCTATGGCGCGACCCGCCGGGCCTCCAAGACGCCTCAGAGTTTCGGCACGGGCAATCCGGAGGGCATCATCGCAACGGAAGCCGCCAACAGCGCCGTCGTCGGGTCGAACCTCGTCCCGACGATCGCGCTCGGCGTGCCGGGCAATATCGCCGCGGCGCTCCTGATCGGCGCCTTCATCATCCACGGCATCGTGCCGGGTCCCTTCATGCTGACCATGCATGGCGACGTCATCTACGCGCTGTTCGCCTCAATGCTGATGGCCAATGTCGTGCATCTGGCGATCGGCCGGGTCGGCATCCAGATCTGGGGCTGGTTCGCCACCCTGCCGAAGGGCCTGGTGCTGCCACCGGTCTTCGTCATGTGCATCGTCGGCGTCTACCTGCCGACGCAATCGCTGTTCGACATCTGGGTGATGCTGGCCTTCGCCGTGCTCGGTCTGGTGATGCGGCGGGGCGGCTTTCCGGTCGTCTGCCTGGTGATCGGCTTCCTGCTCGGCGACATGTTCGAAACCTCACTGCGCCAGTCGCTGCTGCTTTACCAGTCGGATTTCACCGTTATAGTCGAAAGCCCGATCGCACTGGTGTTCCTCGCGCTGACCGGGTTCGTCTTGATAAGAGCAGCGCGGCGTGCGTGATAAAAACGACTGACAGCTTCGACCTGGAAACCGAGCTTGCCGCGGATGTGGAGACGCATCTGCGCCGGCCGGGCTGCACCAAGCGCAGCGCCGTCAGGCTTGCCATCGGCGCGGCGATCGGTGACGGGCGCCTGACGCCCGGCCGGATGCTGCCGCCGGAAACGCAGCTCGCCAAGAACCTCGGCGTCAGCCTGGGGACGGTCCAGGTGGCGCTGCAGCAGCTTCAGCAGGTCGGCGTCATTCACCGCCGGCGCGGCGACGGCACCCGTGTGACGGAGGGCCGGAACATCGGCTCGGAGACCTGGCATTTCCGGCTGTTCGACCGGGAAACGGGCCTGCCGCTTTGGTGGCCCGAGTTCGATGTGGATATCGCGTCTGTCTCGGAAACCGGCCGCTGGGCGGCATTCCTGGGCGGCGATGACGGCTATGTGCGCATTCGCCGGCACCTCGTGCGCTTCGGCATTCCCGTCGATGCGGAGATGTATCTGCGCGCGCGGCTCGTGCCGGGCCTCGTCGAGACGCAGACCGTCGAACTGGAGATGATGAACATCCGGCCCTATCTCGAACAGACCTTCGGCCTGTCGGTCAAGCGGGCGGAGCATCTGATCGAGGTCATCCCGGCGCCCGAGCCGGGCGGGCATGGCGACCTGTTCGAGATCATCGCGCACGCCTTCGACTTCAACGAAACCCCGGTCTACTGGCAGCGGATCACCGCGCCGGTCGCCCGCTGCACGCTGCAGTTCTGACGCCCCGCAGGTCTGGCACCCCCGGGACGGCGACCGCCGAGTTGTGCCGGCCGGTCCGTTGCGATATCGAGACGGCGGGCAAAATCGCGGACCAGACTGGGCTGCCCGTGTCCGGAAGTTGATCGAGCAGGCGATGGCGACCCGCGATTTCACCTACGACATCTTCGTCATCGGCGGCGGCATCAACGGCGCCGGCATCGCGCGCGACGCGGCCGGACGCGGCTACTCCGTTGGCCTTGCGGAAAAGGATGACCTGGCAAGCGGCACCTCGTCGGCCTCGACCAAGCTGATCCATGGCGGCCTGCGCTATCTGGAGCATTACGAGTTCCGGCTGGTGCGCGAGGCGCTTCAGGAACGCGAGGTGCTGTGGGCGATGGCACCGCACATCATCTGGCCGCTGCGCTTCGTGCTGCCCCACCATGCCGGCCTGAGACCGGCCTGGCTGTTGCGGCT
This sequence comes from Tepidamorphus sp., assembly GCA_028280885.1. Lineage (GTDB taxonomy): Bacteria > Pseudomonadota > Alphaproteobacteria > Rhizobiales > Tepidamorphaceae > Microbaculum. Next base: position 54,351 of record JANQKY010000013.1, on the reverse strand, counting down.
CGGCCTGTTTCTCTATGACCATATCGGCGGTCGGCGGAAGCTGCCGGCGACCCGGACGATCGATCTCTCCGGCGATCGGGCGGGCGCACCGCTCAAACCCGGCTACCGGCGCGCCTTCGAGTATTCCGACTGCTGGGTGCAGGATTCCCGCCTGGTCGTGCTGAATGCCCGCGACGCCGCCCGTCGCGGCGCCACCGTGCGCACCCGCACCGCCTGCATCCGCGCCGAGCGGCGCGACGGCGGCTGGCGGCTCTGGCTCAGGGACGAGGACACCGGCGAAACGATCGAGGAGACGGCCCGGCTTGTCGTGAATGCCGGCGGACCGTGGGTCGACCGGATCCTGGCCGTCGTCGCCCGGCTCAACGCGCGGGGCCATGTCCGGCTCGTTCAGGGCAGCCACATCGTCGTGCCGCGCCTCTATGACGGACCGCAGTGCTACATCTTCCAGAACGCCGACAACCGGATCGTCTTCGCGATCCCCTATGAGCGCGACTTCACGCTGATCGGCACGACCGACCGGGACTTCACCGGCGATCCCGACGATGTCGCGATCAGTGCGGAGGAACGCGCCTATCTGTGCGCGGCGGCAAGCGAATACTTCGCCGCGCCGATCACCGCCGGGGACGTCGTGTGGACCTATTCCGGCGTACGTCCGCTTTATGACGACGGCACCTCGAAGGCCCAGGACGCGACACGCGACTACGTCATCGAGACCAATGGCGATGCGCAAGGCGGCGCCCTGGTCAGCATCTTCGGCGGCAAGATCACCACCTATCGGCGGCTGGCGGAGGCAGCGCTTGCCGAGATCGAACCGATCCTCGGCGCGCGCGGCCCGGCCTGGACACGGGGCGCGACGCTGCCCGGCGGTGATTTTCCCACAGACGGCTACGACCGGCTCTGCGCCGAATACCGGTCCGCCCATCCCGGCCTGCCGGAGACGCTGATCGCCCGGCTGGTGCGCAATTACGGCACCGACACCGCCGAGATCCTCGGCTCGGCCACCGACGTGGCCGATCTCGGCACGCATTTCGGGGCCGATCTCTATGAGCGCGAGGTCCGGTTCCTGATGCGCGAGGAATGGGCCCGGACCGCCGCCGACATAGTGTGGCGCCGGTCGAAACTCGGCCTCGTGATCCGCGACGAGGCGGTTAAGCGGCTCGACCAGTGGATGGCGGCGGAACGGGCGGCGCTTAAGACGGCTGGTTAGCGCGCCAGGCCGCAAGCCAGGCGAGCGAGGCGTCGGTGTCGCCGTCGGGCTTGTATTCCGCGCCCAGCGGCTCGGCATAGCCGAGCGCCTCGACCGCCTTGAAGATGAACGGGTAATCGAGTTCGCCGACATCCGGCCGGCCGCGTCCGGGGACGGCGGCGAACTGGATATGGCCGATCAGCGACAGCAGGCGCTGAAGCCGCGCGCAGACATTCCCCTCCATGATCTGCACGTGATAGCAGTCGAACATCAGCTTCATGTTCGGTGCGCCGACAGCGGCGATGATCGCCTCGGCCTCGGCCGTGGTGCTGAGGAAATAGCCGGGCGCGTCCTGGCTGTTGAGCGGCTCGGTCAGGATCGTGATGCCATGCGGCGCGGCGGCCGCGCAGGCATGGCGGAGATTGGCGATAAAGACGTCGCGTGCCTTGTCGCCCGAAGCCATGCCGGCCATCACATGCACCTTTTTCGCGCCGATCGCGGCGGCATAGGCGATCGCCTCGTCGATCGCCGCGCGCGCCTCGGCCTCCCGGCCGGGCAGCGCCGACAAGCCGTTTTCGCCGGCCGCCACATCACCGCGCCGGGTGTTCAGGCCGAGCATTTCAAGCCCGGTCTCGGCAAGCGCGGCGCGCGTGTCCTCGACGGGCACCTCGTAGGGCCAATGGCACTCGACGGCGTCGAACCCGGCCGCCTTGGCAGCGCGGATCGCGTCGGGCAGCGGCCGGTCGGTCCAGAGAAAGCCGAGATTTGCGGAAAATTTCATTGATCCCACTCCACATCGAACCGCGTCACGACATCCGCGACCTGCTGATCCGTCAGGCCGCGCGGCCGGAGCCCGCGCGTCAGCATCGCGAGCTTCGCGGTATCTTCCAGTTCCTCGACGGCATTGCAGGCCGCCTCGACATCCTTGCCCGCCACGACCGGGCCGTGATTGGCCAGCATCACCGCCGAGCGCTTTCCGGCAAGCCCGCGCACCGCCTCGCCCATCGCCGGATCGCCGGGCAGGAAGAACGGCAGGAGTTTCACCCGGCCGAGCTTCATGATCGCATAGGGCGTGAGCGCCGGCAGGAAATTGTCTTCGTCCACATCCGGCATCATCGACAGGGCGACGGAATGGGCCGAATGCAGGTGCACGACGGCGCCGGTGCTCGCGCGGGTGTCGTAGAAGGCGGAATGCAGCGGCATTTCCTTGGTCGGCCTGTCGCCGTCGATCAGCGTGCCGGCGGCATCGAAGCGGCTGAGCCGGCCCGGATCGAGCCGGCCGAAGCTGGTGCCGGTCGGCGAGACCAGCAAGCCGCCATCCGCGGTGCGCGCGGAGATGTTGCCGGTGCTGCCGCCGGTGAGCCCGCGATCGAACATCGACCTGGCGAGCAGGCAGATCGTCTCGCGCAGCTTCGCCTCGCTCACCCGTCCGCCTCCAGAACGCCGGTGGCCTTTGCAAAGAAGTCCGGCGCGCCGAAATTGCCGGATTTCAGCGCCACCACCAGATCCGGCCCGGCGCGCAGGGCGGGCACGCCCGGATCGATCTCCGGGCCGATCTCGAGCGCATCGAGTTGAAGCCCCTCGACGACGGCGCCGGAGGTCTCGCCGCCGGCGCAGATCAGGCGGGTCGTGCCGCCTGCGACCAGCGCGCGGGCGGTCTCGGCGAAAAAGCGCTCCAGCGCCTCGGCGGAGCGCTCGCGCCCGTATCGCTCCTGAATCGCGGTGACGGCCTCGGGCTCGGCGGAGGAAAAGGCGAGCGGCAGGCCGCCGGCGTCAAGGATCCAGGCGGCGACCTGCGAAGCGGCAAGCCGCCCCTCGATCACCGCGCCGGCGTCGATCTCGTAGACGGGATGGGATTTGGCGTGTTCGGCGATCTGGCCGCGCGTCGCGTTCGAGCAGGAGCCGGACAGGATCGCGCAGCCGCCGCCCTGCCCTGTCCACGCCGACAGCGTCTGCGTCATCAGCCCCTGCCGCACGAAATTCGCCGGCAGTCCGAGCGCGACGCCGGAACCGCCGGTGATCAGCGGCAGGTCGGCTGCGGCGGCGCCGATCGCGATCAGGTCCGCGTCGCGCAGTGCATCGACCACGACGAGCCGGTTGCCGGCCGCGCGCTCGTTCTGCAACGCTGCTGAGATCGCCTCCGGGCCGGCCATGACCGCGTTGACCGGGACGTGGCCGACCCGGTTGTCCGACTGATAGGACAGCCAGCGGCGGATGTCCGGATCGGTCATCGGATTGAGCGGGTGGTTTTCAAGGCCGCTTTCGTTGAGCAGCTTGTCGCCGACGAACAGATGGCCCTGGTAAAGCGACCGGCCGGTGCCGGGAAAGGCCGGGCAGACGATGACGCGGTCGGCATCGAGCGCCTCGGCGAGCGCGTCGGCGACAGGGCCGATATTGCCGTCCTTGGTGGAATCGAAGGTCGAGCAGTATTTGAAGAAGAACTGCCGGCAGCCCTGCGCCTTCAGCCAGTCAAGCGCGTCCAGCGACTGGCGCACCGCCTCGGCGGGGTCGATCGAGCGCGACTTGAGCGCGACGACACCGGCCTCGACATCGCTTTCGGCGGCGCGGTCGGGGATGCCGGTATATTGCACCGTGCGCATGCCCTGCTTGGCGAGCGTATTGGCGAGATCGCTCGATCCGGTGAAATCATCGCCGATGCAGCCGAGCAGCATCACGCCTCTCCCGGCAGGGTCAGGCCAGCGTTGCGAGCATAGACCTTGGCGACGGCGGAATCATCCTCGCCGCCGAGCCCGGAGCCGGAGGCGGCCAGGAACTGCTGCAAGGCCGTGGCCGTCAGCGGGGCGGAGAATTTCGCCGCCTTGGCGGCATCGAGCACGATGCCGAGATCCTTCAGCCAGATATCGACGGCTGAACGTGGATCATAGTCGCCGGCAACGATATGCGGCGCGCGGTTTTCCAGGATCCAGCTCGTGCCCGCGCATTTGGAGATGACCTCCAGAAACGCCTTCGGCTCGACGCCCTGGGTCATGCCGAAGGTCAGCGCCTCGGCCATCGCGGCGCAGTGCACGCCGGCCAGAAGCTGGTTCACCGCCTTCATCGCCGAGCCGGCGCCCGCCTTGTCGCCAAGCCGGAAGACCGTTTCCGACATCGCCTCCAGCACCGGGTCGGCGGCGGAAAACGCGTCGGCCGATCCCGCCGCCATGACGCTCAGCGTCCCGGCCTCCGCCTTGATCGAGCCGCCGGAGATCGGGCTGTCGAGATAGAGAATGCCTGTTTCGGCGCAGCGCTCGGCCATCGCGCCGGCAAACGCCGGCTCGACGGTCGCGCAGGCGAGCACGACGGCGCCCTGCTTAAGCTTCGCAACGAGCCCGTCCGGCCCGAACAGGACGTGCTCGGTCTGCGCGGCATTGACCACGACGATCACGGCAGCGTCGAGGTCGCCCGCGACATCACGCAAATCCCCTTCCCGGCCACCCTCGGCGATGAACGCGTCGACCCGCGCCCGGTCGATATCGACGCCCAGAACGCGATGGCCCGCGCGCAGGACCGAGCGGGCGATGCCGAGCCCCATCGAGCCCAGGCCGATAACCGCGACGTCAACAGGATCCGCCATTTTCGTTCGCTCCACATCGCTTGCGACCATCCTTGCCACCAGGATGGCATATGTTTGCGCTCACATAATCCCGATCCCTTACCTGTTTACGCAAACACATGTCAACGCTAGGGTCGTTTCGATCGAACCCGAAACGGCCATGCGACGAAGTAACAAGGACAACGCGTCACAGCCCGCCCCCGGCAGGCCCCACGGCACCCGGCCGACCATGGAGGATGTCGCCGCGCGGGCCGGCGTCAGCCAGATGACGGTGTCGCGCGTCCTGCGCGGCAAGGGCTACGCCTCTCCGGCCGTCAAGGCGCGCGTCTCGGAGGCGGCGGCGGAACTCGGCTACGTCCAGAACCGTCTCGCGGGCGCATTGGCCGGCGAGGTCAGCCCGCTGGTCGGCGTAGTGCTGCCGACGCTGAAGAACCGGGTCTTCAACGAGGTGCTGCGCGGCATCAGCGAGGCGCTCGCCGGCGAGGGTCTGCAGCCGGTCTTCGGCGTCAGCGAATACTCGCCAGACAGCGAGGCGGACCTGGTTACCGACTTCCTGGCCTGGCGGCCGCGCGGCCTGCTGCTGCCGGGGCTCGAGCACAGCGACGCGCTTGTCGCCATGATCCGCCGGTCGGGCGTGCGGGTTGCCGAGATGATGGATGCCGACGGGACGCCGATCGCAGCCGCGTTCGGGTTCTCGCAGAGAGCAGCCGGCGCCGAGATGGCGCGATACATGCTGTCGAAGGGATACCGGCGGTTCGCCTATATCGGCAGCCTCGGCGGCCGCGACCTGCGCGCGGGAAAACGGTTTGCCGGTTTCGCCGACACCGTGCGGGCGGCGGGCGCTCAGATTGTCGCCGAATACGTCACCGACGATCCGTCCTCGATGGTCGAGGGGCGGCGGCTGACCGCCGAGGCGCTGGCGGCGCCCGAGCCGCCGGACGCGATCCACTATTCCAACGACGACATGGCGGCCGGCGGCCTGATGCATTGCCTGGCAAACGCCATCCCGGTTCCCGGCACGGTGGCGCTGTCGGGGTTCAACGGGCTGGCCTTCCTCGACGCGCTGCCTCTGAAGCTTGCGACGATCGAAACGCCGCGCTTCGAGATCGGCTTTCAGGCTGCTACTCATATTGTCGCGGATGAGGAAATCGAGATCCCGGATATCCGGGATCTCGGATTCCGGCTCGTGCCGGGCGAGACCTGCTGAGCCTCTCAGCGCGACCGATTCAAAGGAAATTCCGAGAAAATCAAAAGCGGGCAGCGGCTGCGAACACCAAACGTCATGCTAAATCCTGACTCAAATACTCAGGAAAGGGGCATGATGGGCGTTCGTCGTTTGACCGTGCTGGTGTCATCGGTCGCATTGTCGGCAGCAGCAACGGCTGCCGTTTCACAGGAAATCATCTCGGCTTCAGAGGAAGATGCGATCTTTCTCGACCCGATCATCATTACCGGGCAGAAACTGGACCGGTCGCTTCAGGACACGACAGCCAGCGTCGTCGTCATCGATCCGGAGTCCGACTTCCTGACCCCGCGCGAGCCGTTGATCGGCGCGGTGGAGCGGATTCCCAATGTCGAGCCGTTCGTCGCCGAACGCGGCATCGTCATCCGCGGCATCGGCCAGACCGGTCTGGGCTTCGGCGAAACGAACTTCCCCAACACCCGCAGCCCGACGGACCTGATCGCCACCTATGTCGACGGCATCCCGGTCTCCGTCTATGCCGGTCCCGTCGGCTTCTGGGACGTCGCCCAGGTGGAGATCCTGCGCGGCGCGCAGAGCACGCTGCTCGGCCGCGGCTCGCTCGGCGGCGCGGTCATCTACGAGACGGTGGACCCGGATTTCGCCTTCGGCGGCCAGGCCCGGATCATGGGCGGCACGGAGGAGACGGGCGCGCTTTCGTTTGCCGTTGGCGGTCCGACGGCGGTTTCCGACAATCTTGCCTTCCGCATCGCCGTCGATGGGCTGTCGAGCCAGGGCTTCAACAAGAACATCGTCACCGGCGATTACGAGGACGCCCGGCAGAACCTAAACGGCCGGCTGAAGTTCCTCTACGAGGGCGACAGCGGCCAGGAGATCGCGTTCACCGCGATCGGCGCGAAGGTGAAGATGGGCAGTTCATTCGTCAACGGCGCGTTGTGGCCCGATGAACGCGTTGCGGTCACGAATACGCCGGACGTGCTGGAAAACGATATCCTCGGGATGTCGCTGCGCGCCAACTGGGATTTCGCCGAGCGCTTTGCGGTGGAGACGGTCACGGCTTACGCGCATGAGGACGCGACGCGGGAAACGGATGTCGACCAGACCCCGTCGCCGCTGTTCGACGCGCGGTTCGACGACAAGATCAACACGATCAGCCAGGAGGTACGGCTGCGCTACTTCGGCGAGCGCATCGAAGGCTTCGGCGCAGTCTATGCCGAGCACTTCCAGGGTGACGGCGCGGTCGACGCCGGCATTTTCGGCACGCAGACCACGGATCAGCAAAACACCACCCTTGCCGCCTTCGGCGAAGGCACCTGGACGATCGCCGATCCTTTCGACCTGATCTTCGGCCTGCGCGTCGAGGGCGACAGCACCAAGACGGTGTTCAGCAACGGCATGACCAGCGTGCGCTCGGAGGCCGATTTCTTCACCGTCCTGCCGAAGGTCGGCTTTTCCTATGATTTCGATCCGCAGACGCGGCTCTATGCGACCGTGCAGCGCGGATTCCGGGCCGGCGGGGCCGGCGGCAGCCTTCTGAGCGGCACGCCCTACACCTTCGATCCGGAATATACCTGGAACTACGATCTCGGCCTGCGCCACAGGAGCCTCGACGGGGCGCTGCAGGTCGGTGCCAACCTGTTCTATGTCGACTGGCGCGACCAGCAGCTTGAGGTGCCGTCGGGCAGCGGCATTCCCGGCGACAACATTATCGCCAATGTCGGCCATTCGCAGAGCTACGGCTTCGAACTCGATGCGGAATATCAGGTCACCAGCCGGTTCCGGCTGTTCGGCGCGCTCGGCCTTTTACAGACCGAGATCCTCGATACCGACGCATCGAACGCCAACCTGATCGGCAAGGAATTCACCTATGCGCCGAACACCAGCGCGACGATCAGCGGGCGGTATGTCTTCGATAACGGGTTCGATGTCGGCGCCCTGGCGAACTGGCGCGGCAGCTTCTACTCGGACGCGGCCAACACGCCGATCGACAAGGTCGACGGTCGGTTCCTGGTCGACGCGGGGATCGGCTACGAAATCGGCAGTACCCGCATCGCGCTCGACGTCACCAACCTGTTCGACGAGCAATATCTGAACCAGTCGTCGCTGGCATTGGTTCTGCTCAATCCAGACGGCACGGTCGCGCCCGGTCCGGGACGGGCGATCACGCTCAGCGTCGTGTCGACCTTCTGAAGACGCGATGAAAAACGTGGGGGCCGGCATCGTCGCGGCGCCGGCCAGCCCACTTCCCCCGCCATACTTCCTTAAATGACCCTTTCGGAGACACCCGATGAGCGTTGTATCCACAGCCACCCTGAAAACCGACCTGACCAAGCGGATTCTCGACACGTTCGCGGGCGAATTCGCAAAGCACGGCATCGATTGCGAGCGGCCGAACGAGGCCACGCTGCACATGTCCTACCTGGATTGCCATGTCGACCTGGACGGACAGGCCGACGCGTTGCAGATCCGCATCGAGACGCCGAGCGAAAACCTGCTGTCGCAGATCCGCGACGAACTGATCGAGAGGATCGAGGATGTCGACGCCGGGCTTGCGAAGACGATCCGCTGGTCCGGCGAGATCGGGGTCGGCTCGCGGCCGGGCAATTTCCGGGTCCTGCAAGTCCTGCGACGCCAGGAGGTCATGCCGGGGCTAATCCGGGTCACGCTGGAAGGCAGCGACGTCGCGGCGCTCGGCGAGGACGGCATCCACATCAAGCTGATGATGCCGCTTCAGCACGGACGCCCGCCCGTCTGGCCGACGGTCGCCGAAAACGGCAGCGTCGCCTGGCCGCGGGGCGACGACGAACTGCATGCCCGCTTCGTGACGATCCGGTCGCTGCGGCTTGAGGCTCGGGAGATCGACGTCGATATCGCCCATCACTCGGGCGGGTTGATTTCGGACTGGGCGGCGATGTCCGGCAGCGGCGACGCGGTCGGCATCATGGGTCCCGGCGGCGACCCTGCCCTGCCGAAGAGCGACGGTGTCGTTCTTGCCGGCGACTATACCGGCATCGCCGGCGTGGCGCGGCTTCTGGAAAGCGTGGACGGGCGTGCCACCGGCCTGGTCGTCGGCGCGGCGCCGAGCCAGGAAGCTCTCAAAGCCTATCTTCCCGAAACGACCGCCAGTATCGTCGCGCTGCCGCCGGAAGACTTCGCCGGTCGCGTCGCCGAGGTCGTCCGCGCCCATGGCAGCGAACATTCCGTCCAGTACGGCTGGTTCGGCGGCGCGTTCGAGACCGCCCAGGCGCTGCGCACCGTCTTCAAGACGCAGTTCGGTCTGGCCAAGCACGACCAGCTCAGCGTCGCCTACTGGCGCGCCGGCGAGCCGGGCCACAGTTCGCGGGCGCTGTAGATCAGAGAAACCGCTGGCGCCAGTCCGACGGCGTCATGTTCTTCTGGCGCTTGAAGGCGGTGGTGAAATTGGCCGGGCTGCCATAGCCGAGCGCATAGGCGATCTGGGCGACGTGGAGGGCCGGATCGCGCAGCATGCGGCAGGCCCGGTCGAGTTTCTGTCCGGCGACGAAATCGGCATAGCTGACGCCGAGCACGGCGGGAAACGCGGCGCGCAGCCTGGCGGGCGTGACGCCGAGCCCGTCTGCCAGCACCCTGGTGTCGGGGAAGCTGTCGGTGTCGGCCTGCATCCGCCGGACCGCCTCCCTGACCAGCATCTGCTTCGACTGGACGGTCGGCCCGGTTTCCTGCGCCTTGGACAGGACATAGGCGAAGAGATCGTATTCACGAGACCTTGCCAGCAGGCGGTCGACCAGGCTGCGCGGCCTGGACGGCGCAAGGCAGCTACTGGCGATCTTGAGGACGAAGGGGTCCAGCTCCTGCCGCCAGGACCGCTCGGAGAGCCGGTCAAGATCGTCCCGGCACTCGATTTCGGCCAGCGGCAGATGCAGCGAGACGCCGCGATAGTCGCGATGCGCATCCACCGTGACCAGCCAGCTTGCCGGCTCCGGGTCGAAAGTCATCGCAAGCAAGCCCGAGGTGAGTTCGAAGCGATCGCCGTCGCTCCTGCGGGTGGCGCACGCATCGCCCGAGATCTGGACATGCATGCGCAGGCCGGGCTGGACCATGGCCTCGCCGGTAACGGCCCGCGGGAACGGTCCGTTCTGGCGATTGGTGACGAGAGAGTGCTTCGGCCGCGCGTCGGTCATGGTGTTCTGCCCCGCTACACACCCGATCCGGGCAACCAGCGGCACGGATCGGTCTTTTCAAGGTATTTGCTGGCCAAGAAGTGTGCTGGATAGCGCGCGGGGGACGGACGCGTCTTGTCTGGCGCCGGCGAAGATAGGGCGGCAGATGCCCGATGGCAAATCGCTCAGGCGATCTCCACCACGACGTTGCCGACAACCGATCCGGCTTCGACGGCTGAATGCGCCTCGGCGATCCGGTCGAGGGGAAAACGCGCGCCGACGGCGACCGAAAGATCTCCCGCCTCGGCAAGCCGGGCGATCTCCGCCTGCCCCGCCGCGCGGGCGTCGGCCGGCAGGTTGAAACCCTGGACCAGACGGATATTGGCGCCCTTGAAGGCGAGCGCATAGTAGGGAAAGACCGGCTCGGGGACAGCGGTCGAGGAATAGGCGGCGATCGTCCCGTTCGGCTTGAGCACGGCGATGTCGGCTGCGAGGTTGCCACCGAACTCGACCTCGACGATCCGGTCGACACCGGCACCATCGGTCAGGTCGCGGACGCGGGCTGAGACATCCTCCCGAGCCCGGTCGATGATCTCGTCGGCCCCGCCCGCCCGGGCATGGGCGGCGCGATCCGCGTTCGAGACGACGCCGAGGACCCGCGCACCGCCACGGGCGGCGAATTGCACGGCGAAGTGGCCGACCGCGCCGCCGGCGCCCTGGATCAGGATGGTCTGGCCGTCAACCGACCCATCGGCGAAGACCGCGCGGTGCGCCGTCATCGCGGGAACGCCGAGGCAGGCGCCCTCGGCAAAGCTCAAGGCCGACGGCAGCGGCACGGCCTGGTCGGCGGGCAGCGCGATCAGCTCCGCCGCCGTGCCGAAGGCGCGGCCCGGGCCGCCATAGCCGCCCTGGGCGTTCCACAGCCACACCCGCTCGCCGACGCGCGAGGCGTCGACGCCCGCTCCGACGGCGACGATCTCGCCGGCTCCGTCGCAATGGGGGACGACCAGCGGGTGCTCGATTTCGAGCCCGCGCCACCCCGCCCGGCGCTTGACGTCGGCGGGATTGATCCCCGAAGCGCGGACCCTGACGAGGACATCGCCAGGGCCCGGCTCCGGGTCAGGGAGGAGCTCGAGTGCCAGCACCTCGGCCGACGGGCCGGTGCGGCGATAGCAGGCTGCGCGCATGGCGGTCAGGCCGTCAGCAGCTCCACGTGCCGCTCGGCCTGGCGCAGGGCGGCGACAAGCCGGTTCTGGCCGCGCACGAGCTGGGTCCGGGCGAAGCCGAAGGTGCCGTTCTTCTCGTGGAAGTCCAGCTCGCTTGCCGGATGGATCGCGGGAAGCGGCGGCACCGTCAGGGCCGGATCGTGGCGGAACCGCACCTCGCGGGTGAAGTTGATCGGCACCAGGATGCGGGCGAGGTCCTGGATCACCTGATTGGCCAGCCGAGCCGGGATCTGGCCCGACGCGACGTCGGCGTAGAATTTGTCCAGGGTCCCTTTAAGCGATGCGACCGCATCCTTCGACGGGCCGAGATCGAAGCGGCTGCCGGCCGCGTTCTGATAGGCCTCAACGGTGGCTGCGAACTCGTCCGCCGTCGCCCGCCAGTCAAACGGCAGCGTCTCGGCATTGGCGACCCGAACGACGCCGAGCGCGTAGATCTTGATGTCGCGCAGGAGATTGTCGGGATCGGCGATCTCCAGGGTGTCGTTCTCGGTGTGCCAGGCGATGTTGGCGCCGCAGCCGCCGACCGCGTAGTAGCCCTTTTCCTCGCGCAACGCCGTCGGCATGGTCGAGGACAGCATGAAGAAGCTCGAAATGCCGATATTGTTGAACGAATAGTCGCCGGCGCGGTGCGGACGCTCGCACTCGGCCGTCTTGCCGGAGATCTCCTTGACGATGTCGCCGACCAGGGCGTCGGACTCGCTCATCGAGGACAGGTTGATGAACTCGCTGGCCCAGCGGCAGCCGGGGCTGTCGCAGTTGATCTGGACGACGCAGTTCTCGTCGAGATCGAGCGCGAACTCATCGGCGAACCAGGTCGAGCCGGCATAGCGGCCGGTCGAGTGGCCCGGCCACCAGGCAATGCGGACGGACCGCTTCAGCTTGTCGCGATTGGCCCACAGGATGCGCGCGATTTCCAGCATGGTCGCATCGCCGACCGCGTTGTCGCCGACGCCGACATCCCAGCTGTCGAGATGGCCGTGCAGGAAGACGTATTTCTCCGGCTCCTCGCTGCCCTTGATGAAGACTTCCGGCAGCTTGGAGGCGAACCAGCCCTCTTCCATCTCGGTGAAGAGCGTGACCGTGCCGCCCTGTTTGGCGATCTCGATCAGCTTCTGGCCGTCCGGGTTGTTGACGGCGACCGACACGACGGTCGGCTTGCGCGGCAGGTCGTCGAGATCGGGCGTGCCCCAGACCGAGGTGCAGATGCCCCAGTGAATGTCGACACCCGGATTGATGCCGATGACGCCGATGGCGCCCAGTTCCTCGAACTGCGCGACCAGGCCGGGGCTCGCATAGCCCTCGGAGATGACGATCTTGCCGTTGACGCGCTCGGCCACCGTGCCGGTGTCGTCGAGCTTCTTGTCGAAGATCGTGTCGATATCGTCGGCCTGGTTGGCGCCGATATAGACCAGTTCGCCGGTCAGGCCGCCACGCGCATCGACCGAATAGGCCGGCGGCTTGGCGCGGAAGGTCACGCCATCGGCCTCGACGCGGGCGGCACCGGGCAGCGACAGATAGAGCTGCGGCTCGTGCACGGTGACCTCGACGCCATGCTTGCGCAGGCGCTCGACGACCTCGTCCATGCCGCGATTGACGTCGTCGGGATGCTCGCGCTTGAAGGTCGCGAAGCTCTCCACAAGGGCCCAGGGCTCGTCGATCTTGGCGGCGCCGATAATGGCGGATTCGGTCTCGTTCATGGCCGGTCTCCCCTTGAACTCAGTTTCGGAACGGCCTTGTTTCACTCATCGAAACAAGGTTTTATTTTCGAAACTAGCCATAACAGCACTTTTCGAAACGCTCAAGCGTCCAATCAGGCCGCCGTGTCGGAAGGGGCGTCGCGAGGCGGGGCGATATGAGGCGGGGCGATATGAGATCGGGCCGCACTGTCGCCCAGACCGAGCCGGTCGGAGATCTGCTCGGCGGCCGCGCTGACGGCGGCCAGGTAGCGCTCGCGGCGCTCCTCGTCGAAGCGGGCCACCGCCCCGGCGACCGAGACCGCGGCGATCACCTCGCCATCGGCTGCGCGAATCGGCGCGGCCACCGAGAAGGCCCCCTCGTCCAGATCGTTCAAGGCAATGTGCCAGCCGCGTTCGCGGATCCGCTCAAGCCGTTCGCGCACGGCGTCCGGATCGGTGATGGTCTGCGGCGAAAAGGATTGCAGCGGCGCCGACAGGATCGCCTCGCGGATCTCCGGTGGCGCGAAGGCGAACATCAGCATCGAGCCGCCGCCGGCATGGAGCGGACCGTGTCGGCCGGCCTGTGCGAAGAGCCTGATCGAGTGCCGGCCCTCGCGGGTGGTGACGACCAGGGCGCGATCGCCGTCGCGGACGATCAGGTTGACGTTTTCGTTGGTCTCGTCGCGCAGCGCGTCCATGACCGGCCGGGCCGCCTGGACGAGGCCCGTCTCGCCGCCGGCCCGCTCGCCGAGGACGGCAAGCCGGAAGCCGAGCGAATAAAGCGCCCGCTCCGGCTCGCGATAGACGAAGCCGCGGGCTTCCAGGGTCTGCAGGATCCGGAAGACGATGCTCTTGGTCATGCCAAGCCGGGTGGCGATCTCGGTAACCCCCTGATCGGGCCGTTCGGCCAGCGCCTCCATCACGCTCAAGGCCCGGTCGATCGCGGCGATACGATAGGTGCGCGGCTCGCTTATCTGGTCTGGCATCCGGTGCGATACTCCTTGGGCTTGCATTTCATGCCTAAAGTGAATTAGCGTCATGAGACGTTTGGAAACGCTGTTTTATTCAGTGAAACAACTGACGTCAAGCGGGGAGGAGTGACGATGCGGATTGCCTATGTGGTACCGGGTCCGATGTCGAAGGGCCCGATGGGGAAGAAGGAAGTCGAGCGGCGCGAGCGGCTGCTCAACGCCTGGGCCTTTCCCGGCACCGAGGTGCGGGTTCTCGATGTCGCCGAGGGACCGGCGTCGATCGAATCGGCCTATGAGGAGATGCTGGCGATCCCGCCGACGCTCGACCTGATCATGGATGTCGAGCGGCAGGGCTATGACGCCGCCATCATCGGCTGTTTCGGCGATCCGGGCCTGGAAGCGGCCCGCGAGCTGGTGACGATGCCGGTGCTGGGGCCTTGCGAAAGCTCGATGCTGCTGGCCGCCGGCCTCGGCCACAAGTTCAGCGTTCTGACCATCTTCGACAGCCTGATCGCCGGGCAGGAACTGCTGGCGGTGAAGACCGGTGTCAGCGAAAAGCTCGCCTCGGTCCGGGCGACCAACATTCCGGTGCTCGAACTGATGACCGACCCGGAGGTCTCGAAGGCCCGGCTGACCGAGGTGGCGCAGGCCTGCGTCAAGGAGGACCGCGCCGACGCCTTCCTGTTCGGCTGCATGACGATGTCCTTCCTCGACATGGCCGACGAGATTTCGGCAACCGTCGGCGCGCCGGCGATCAATGCCGGCAAGGCGGCGCTCAAACATGCCGAGATGCTGGTTTCGATGGGCCTTGCCCATTCCAAGACCGCCTGGCCGACGCCGCCGAAGATGGCCGCCAGCACGGGATTTAAGGACATGCGGGTCGCCTGACCGGGGGGCGTTCGCTCTAAGCACAATCAACAACCGGTAGAAACGTCACACTGACAGAGAGGTATGAGATGAAGACCTTGCTATACGCAGCCGCGAGCGCCGCGGTGCTGGCCGGACTAGCCGTGCCGGCGATGGCGGAAGGGGACAAGATCCGCGAGATCACCATCACCACCCGCCCGCAGGCCGCCCAGCCGTCGGAATTCCAGTTCGTTCAGATCATCGCCCAGGAATGGCGCAAGCTCGGTCTCGACGTGAAGATCGACGTGATGCCGTGGGAACAGATGGCCGATCTCGTCTGGTACAACCGCGACAAGTGGGACGTCACCGCCTGGCAGATGGTCGGCCGGCCGGAACGCTCCGACCCCGACGAGCTGATCTACAACCTCTATCACTCCTCGACCGCGCCGAAGGGCTACAACTTCCTCGGCTACAGCAACACCGACTATGACGCCGTCGTCGAGGCGCAGCGCATCGAGACCGATCCGGACGTCCGCCAGAAGCTTATGAAGGAAGCCCAGGCGATCCTGGCCAAGGACCAGCCGGCGATGATGCTGGTGCATCCCAAGTCGACCTTCGCCTATGACAACACGGTCTGGGATTCGGCCTCGGTCGTCGACCAGGGCGGCATCGGCATCAAGAACGTCTGGACGTTCATGGGGCTGACGCCGCTGGGCGACAAGAAGGACATCGTCCTGAACTCGTCGGACAACATCCAGGGCATCAACCCGCTATGGATCTCCGGCAGCACCGACAGCTGGATCACCGAACTGGTCTGGGACCGGCTGATGCGGATCGGTCCGGACGGCCTGCCGCAGCCATGGGCGGCCGAGAGCGTCGAGTGGAACAGCCCGACCTCGATCACCGTCACCCTGCGCGATGGCATGAAATGGCATGACGGCAAGCCGGTCACCGCAGAGGACGTGAAGTTCTCCTACGAGGCGGCGATGGGCGAGGAAGCCCCGATGTACAAGCCGTTCGTCGGCAACATCGAGACCATCGAAATCGACGGCAACAAGATCACCTTCACCCTGAAGAACGCCTCGGCCGCCTTCCTGACCTCGAGCCTGGCCAAGCTCAACCTCATTCCCAAGCATGTCTGGGAGCCGGTGCTGAGCGACCTCGCCGGGTCCGAGGACAATGCGGAGAGCCATCAGGAGGCGAAGCCGATCGGATCCGGCCCCTTCAAGTTCTCCAGCTGGGCGACCAACGAAGAGGTCGTGCTCGACGCCAACAAGGACCACTGGTCGGCGCCGAAGGCGGACCGCTGGGTGCTGCGGATCGTGCCGAACACGGAAGCAGCGCTCGGCATGCTGCGCTCGGGCGAGATGAACTTCCTGTCCGACTTCCCCGGCGATCCGAAGATCCTGGTGGCCGCGTCCGAGGCCGACGGCGACCTCGACGTCGTCTCCACCGTCGATATCGGCTTCCGCTATGTCGCCTTCAACAACCGCCGGCCGCCCTTCAACGACCCCGCCTTCCGGGTTGCGCTGTCGACGGCGATCAACCGTGACCTGATCGTCGGCGCCGCCTTCAAGGGCTTCGCGGTGAAATCGAACTCGGTGATCTCGCCGGCCCTGCCCTTCTGGCACAACGAGGAGATCGTCGAATTCGAGACGGGCGTGGACCTCGCCAAGGAGATCCTCGAGGACGCCGGCTACACGCTGGACGGCGGCAAGCTGCACTACCCCGACGGCGTCCAGGAGACGCTGTCCGAGTAAGCCCGCAAGCCCAGTTAACAGGCTTTACGCCTTATGGCTCTCGTTCAACAAATCGGCGGCCGCCTGCTGCAGCTCGTGTTCGTGCTGTGGGCGGTCGCCACGATCCTGTTCCTGATGTTCAGGCTGATGCCGGGCAATCCGCTGGCGGCCTATATCGACGTCACCTTCACCGAGGAGCAGCAGCTCGCGCTGATGGCGAAGTTCGGCCTCGACCGGCCGCTCTGGGAACAGTATTTCATCTATCTGTGGAACCTGCTGCATGGCGAACTCGGCGACAGCTTCTTCTACCGCCAGCCGGTCTTCGACCGCCTGATGGTGCTGTTGCCGAACACGCTGATCCTCGCCTTCGGCTCGCTGATCATCGCCTATGCCTTCGGCATCATCGCCGGCTCCTATCTTGCCTGGAAGCGCGGTTCGGTCGGCGAGCAGGTCGCCATTCCGCTGGTGCTGACGACGCGGGCGATGCCGGAATTCTGGCTCGGCATGGTGCTGCTTGCCGTGTTCAGCTTCTGGCTCGGCTGGTTCCCCGCCGGCGGCATGCGCTCGCCGGGCGCGGAATTCGACAGTGTCGGGGCGCTCTATACCTCGCGCGACTTCCTCGCCCATCTGGTGCTGCCGATCGCGACACTTGCGATCTACAGCCAGGGCCTGCCGCTGCTCCTGATGCGCTCCAACATGCTCGACGTGATGCGCGAGGACTTCGTCACCATGGCCCGCATCAAGGGCCTGTCCTCCTTTACCGTCGTCGTCCGGCACGCGGCCCGCAACGCGCTCTTGCCCGTCATGACGTCGTTCGCCATCGGCGTCGGCTACCAGATCCAGGGCAACGTGGTCGTCGAGACGGTGTTCTCCTGGCCCGGTATCGGCCGGGAACTGGTCAACGCGGTGGCGGCCTCCGATTATCCGCTGGCGCAGGGCGCGTTCCTGCTGATCGCCGTCGTGTTCGTGCTGATGAACTTCATCGCCGACATGCTCTACGGCCTGCTCGATCCGCGGGTGTCCCATGCCTGACGCTACCCTGAGCACGCCACATCGCTTCGGCGCGATCGGCCGGCTGATCCGCGGCCTTCACCTGCCGCTGAACGATCCCTTCGCGATTGCCGGCATCGCGATCTATACGGTGTTCATCCTGGTCGCGATCTTCGCCGACCAGCTCGCGCCCTATGATCCCACCGAAATCCTCTACACGGCCGACTACGACCTCGCCGCCGACCGGCGGCCGGGCGAGGACGGCTTCATCCTCGGCACCACCTCGCTTGGCCGGGACATCTTCTCACAGCTCGTCTACGGCTCGCGCGCGGCCCTGCTGATCGGCATCACGGCGGCCTTCATGGTGGCGCTGATCGGCACGATCGTCGGCCTCCTGGCGGGCTATTTCGGCGGCTGGGTCGATCTCGTGCTGATGCGCCTTGCCGATATCGCCTTCGGAATTCCCTTCCTGCCCTTCGTCATCGTTATTGCGGCGTTTCTCGATCCCTCGATCTGGAACGTCGTGCTGGCGATGGCGTTGGTGCTATGGCGCGACACGGGTCGCGTAATCCGCTCACAGGTGCTCACCTTGCGCACGCGCGCCTATGTGCAAGCGGCCCGTGTCTGCGGCTCCTCGGACCTCAAGATCGTCTTCCGCCACATCGCGCCCAACATCCTGCCGCTGTCCTTCCTGTACGGCTCGATCGCGATCGGCTGGGCGATCCTGACCGAGGCGTCGATCTCGTTCCTGGGCTTCGGCGATCCGGAGACGATCTCCTGGGGCTACATGCTGCAGGACGCCTTCGCCTCGGCCGCCCTGTCGCAGGGCGCCTATTACTGGTTCGTTCCGCCCGGCCTGTGCATCATCCTCGTCGTGGTCGCCGGCTTCTTCATTTCGCGCGGCTATGAGGAAATCCTGTTCCCGAGGTTGAAGGAATGAGCGAACCGCTGCTTTCGGTGCGCGGCCTGAAGGTCGACTACAAGGTGGATGCCGGCACGGTCGCAGCCGTCGACGACGCGACCTTCACCGTGCCGTCGGGCGCGATCGTCGGTCTGGTCGGCGAATCGGGCTGCGGCAAGACCACGGTCGCCCGGGCGCTGACCCGCATCATCGCCGGCAACGCGCGGATTAGCGGCGGCGAGGCGATCTTCGACGGGCGCGATATCCTCAGGCTTCCCGAAGGGGAGATGAACCGGCTGCGCTGGCGCGATATCGCCTTCATCCCGCAATCGGCGATGAATTCGCTCGATCCGGTCTACCGGGTCGAGAGCCAGCTGCGCGAGGTCTTGTGCCAGCGCGGCGGCCTGTCGAAGGCTGCGGCGCGCAAACGCTCCGAAGAGCTGTTCGAGATGGTCGGCATCGAGCCGCGGCGGCTGCGCGACTTTCCGCATCAGTTTTCCGGCGGCATGCGCCAGCGGGTGGCGATCGCGCTGGCGCTGGCACTCGATCCGAAACTGATCATCGCGGATGAACCGGTGACCGCGCTCGACGTCATCGTCCAGCGGCAGATCCTCGACCAGCTCAAGGACCTGCAGCAGCGGCTCGGGATCTCGGTGATCCTGGTCACCCACGACATCTCCGTCGTCGCCTATGTCTGCGACCGCATCGTCGTGATGTATGCCGGCCGGGTCGCCGAGGAAGGGGCGATGCGCGACGTGCTGACCACGCCGAACCATCCCTACACGATGGGCCTGTGCAACGCCTTCCCGGACCTTGCCGGCGCCGCCGGCACGCTGACCCCGATCGAGGGGGCGCCGCCCAACCTGCTGCATCCGCCGACGGGATGCCGCTTCGCGCCGCGCTGCCCCTTCGCGCTGGACACGTGCCGGACCACGTCGCCGGGGCTTGACGATATCGGCCACAACCATCCGGTCGCCTGTCACCGCGTCGGCGAGGCGGAGGCGCTGAGGGCGAAGGCGGCGCAGATCGAGACCTGGGCGATGATGGCATGAACGCAATGGCCAAAACCGACACGGCCGACGCGCCGCTGATCAGCGTCGAAAAGGCGGAGGTTCATTTCACCGTCGGCAATCCGGCGCTGAACGCCATGCGCGGCACGTCGCCGGTGGTCAAGGCGGTCGACGGCATCGACTTTGCCTTAAAGCGCGGCGAGAGCGTCGGCCTGCTCGGCGAATCCGGCTGCGGCAAGACGACGACCGGCAACCTGCTCCTGAAGCTCGTCGAGCCGACCGGCGGCAAGGTCACCTTCGACGGCACCGATATCGGCGATCTCAAGGGCGAGGCGCTGCGCGCCTTTCGCGGCCGGGCCCAGTTCATCTTCCAGAACCCGTTCGAGGCGCTCAATCCGCGCTTCACCATCGAGCGGTCGCTGTCGGAGCCGCTGGAAAACGCCCGCGTGCCCAGATCCGAACGACGCGCCCGCATCGCCCATGCGATGGAACTCGTGCGGCTGCCGGACCCGGCGCAGTTTCTCGACCGGTTTCCGCACCAGCTTTCGGGCGGCCAGCTTCAGCGCGTCGTGATGGCGCGGGCGCTGATCCTGGAGCCGGATTTCGTCGTCGCCGACGAGCCGGTCTCGATGCTCGATGTGTCGGTGCGCGCCGGCGTGCTCAACGTGTTCCGCGACGTGCGCGACCGGCTCGGCCTGACGGCCATTTACATCAGCCACGACCTGGCGCTGGTGCGCTATGTCTGCGAGCGCACGATCGTCATGTATCTGGGCCGCATCGTCGAGGACGGGCCGACCGAGGATATCGTCCGCGAGCCGCTGCACCCCTACACCAAGGCGCTGGTGCAGGCCGTGCCCGTGCCCCATCCCGACCAGCCGCACGATCCGCTGCCGATCGGCCGCGGCGCGCCGGATGCGCGCAATCCGCCCTCGGGCTGCCGCTTCCGCGACCGCTGCCCGCTCGCCTTCGACCGTTGCGCGGCCGAGGAGCCGAAGGCGATCCCCGTCGGGAACCGGCTGGTCCATTGCCATAAGTTCGAGACCTGATCGGGGTCAGGTGAACTTCCGAAACAGCCTCGTGCGGTCGAACGCCGCTTCCAGCGCGTCGGTGCGCGCCTTGACCTGGTCCCACAGGTTTTCCTGGACGGCTGCGACCAGCGCCTCGCTCAACAGCATCAGCGACAGGCCGGAATCCCAGGCCGACGGCACGGCGATCTGCGCGGAAACCGTGTAATGCGCCAGCCGGTGGATCGGCGAGCGCCACTGATCGGTGAACAGCACGATCTCGGCGCCGCGCTCATGCGCCATCTCGCCCATCGTCAGGGTCGTGTTCTCGTAGCGCCGGACGTCGAAGACCAGCAGCACGTCATCGGGCCCCATGTCGAGAAGGGCATGCGGCCAGGACGCCTCGGACTGGATGAGCGACACGCCGGGGCGGATCATCTGCAGGTGCAGGAAGAGATAGCGGGCAAGCGCTCCGGTGATCCGGCCGCCGGTGATGCTGATGCGCCGGTCGGGATCGCAGACGAGGTCGCAGATCCGGTCGAACTGCTCGGCATCGATCTGGTCGAGCGTCATCTGCATGTTGCGCGACACCGCGCCCGCATAGCGGTTCAGCACATGCTCCTCGGGCAGCCGGTTGCCCCAGATCTCGCGCTTTTCGATCGGCCCGGAGATCATCTGCCCCAGTTCGTCGCGCAAGGCTGCCTGAAACGCGGGATAGCCGGAAAAGCCGAGCTTCTGCATCATCCGGGCGACCGTCGGCGTCGAGACGTCGGCGAGGGCGGCCAGCTCGGTGATGCTGCCCAGACCTGAGATCGGGTAGTTCGACAGGATCGCGTCGGCCAGTTGCCGCTCCGCCCGGGTCATGCCGTCCAGGCGGGACAGAATGGTTTCCGAAACCGTCGACATCGGCGTTCTCCTCGTAATCCGCGCCATTGTATCGATTTTTCCAGCCTGTTCCAGGATGTACGATTCTTTTCAGAAGAATGATTGACAGCGCATGTCGAGTTGAAGAAAAATTTTCATATGGACCAGTCCGCCACCCGACTCGACATCCCGCAACGCCACGATGCCGCCGGCGCGCGACAGTCGCCGGACGAACCGGCGCCCGTTTACGTGACCGGCGGGCATCCGGATTCCCGCGTCGTCGTCGTGTGCGAACATGCCGCCAACCGAACCTCCGGCCGGTTCGGCGATCTGGGTATCGACGCAGCGCTGATGACCAGCCACATCGCCTGGGATCCGGGCGCGCTGGGCGTTGCCAAGGCATTGGCGGACGCCTTCGGCGCGCCGCTCGTCCATGGCGGCCTGTCGCGGCTTCTGTATGACTGCAACCGGCCGCCGGAGGCCAGGGACGCGATCCCCGCCCGCAGCGAGGTCCACGACATTCCCGGCAACCGGGATCTGAGCGAGGCCGGACGGGCGCGGCGCATCGCCGAGATCTACGAGCCGTTTCACGCCGGCCTCAACGACATGCTCCAGTCACGGCCGGCCCTGCCGGTGCTGATCACCGTGCACAGCTTCACGCCGGTCTACAGAGGCGTGACCCGGGCCGTCGAACTTGGCATTCTGCATGGCGAGGACCCAACGCTGGCCCGGGCGATGCTTGCGACGACCCCTAAGGACAACCGCTACGAGACGCGCATCAACGCGCCCTACGGGCCGGCCGACGGGGTCGCCTACACGCTCGACCGGCATGGATCGGCGAACGGTCTGCTGAACGTCATGCTGGAGATCCGCAACGACCTGATCGCGACGCCGGAGGCCGAGCAGGCCATGGCCGATCTGCTCGCGCCCTGGCTTGAAAGGGCGATCGCCGCGGCGGGCGAGAAGGGGACAGGCCGATGAGCGGCGCGCTCAAGGCCTATATCCGGGTCGTCGATACCGTCAACCACCGGTTCGGACGGGTCATCATGTGGGGCCTGTTCGCGATGATGGCGATCCTGCTCTGGTCGTCCGTTTCGAAGACCTTCTTCCTGCCCTCGCTGTGGACCCTGGAAATGGCGCAGTTCGCCATGGTCGCCTATTACATGCTGGGCGGCCCCTATTCGATCCAGATGGGATCGAACGTGCGCATGGACCTGTTCTATTCGAGCTGGACGCCGCGGCAGAAATCCTGGGTCGACGCGTTCACGGTGTTCTTCCTGATCTTCTATCTCGGCGTGATGCTCTATGGGGGGCTGGGATCGGCCGCCTATTCGCTCGGCTACTGGGGCGACGCGCCGCTCGAGTTCTATGCGGGCCTCGTCACGGGATCGGAGGACATCGGCCGGCTGGAGCGCTCGTCGACGGCCTGGCGCCCGATCATCTGGCCGATCAAGGCTGTGATGTGCCTTGGCATCTTCCTGATGCTGCTGCAGGCGCTGTCGGAACTGTTCAAGGACATCCTCTACCTGACCGCCGACGCCAGCGACCAGGCGGCCCCGGTGGGGACGGCATCATGAGCTACGAAGCGATCGCCATCTTCATGTTCGCCTCGATGATGCTGATGCTGTTCACCGGCCAGCGCGTCTTCGGGGCGATCGGCGCGGTCGCCGCGATCGCGGCGCTCGCCCTGTGGGGCACCGGCGGCCAGGACATTCCCTTCGCGGCCGCCATGAAGCTGATGAAATGGTATCCGCTGCTCACCCTGCCGATGTTCATCTTCATGGGCTACGTGCTGTCGGAGGCCCGGCTTGCCGACGACCTCTACCGGATGTTCCATGTCTGGTTCGGACGGGTGAACGGTGGTCTTGCGATCGGCACGATCGGGCTGATGGTGCTGGTCTCGGCGATGAACGGGCTGTCGGTCGCCGGCATGGCGATCGGCGCGACGATCGCCCTGCCCGAGCTGCTCAGGCGCGGCTACGACAAGCGGATGGTGACCGGCGTCATCCAGGCGGGGTCCTCGCTCGGCATCCTGGTGCCGCCGTCGGTGGTGCTGGTGCTCTATGCGATGATCGCCCGCCAGCCGGTCGGCCAGCTCTGGCTTGCCGGCGTCGTGCCCGGCCTGATGATGGCCGGCATGTTCGTCCTATACATCTGGATCCGCTGCCGGTTTCAGCCGCAGCTCGGCCCGGCGCTGAAGGACGCAGCCGACGTGCCGCGGGCGGAGAAGCTGCGGCTGCTCGGCGCCGGCCTCCTGCCCGTGCTGATCTTCGCGGCGATGATGGTGCCCTTCGTCAACGGCTGGACCTCGCTTGTCGAGAGTTCGGCGATCGGCGCGCTCGCCGCGCTGGCCGCCGCCCTGTTGAAGGGTCGCATGACCTGGGCGACTTTCGAGACCTGCACCCGCAAGACGCTCGGCATCTCCTGCATGTTCATGTGGATCATCCTGGCCGCGCTCGGCTTCGGCGCGGTGTTCGACGGGCTCGGCGCGGTCAAGGCGATCGACACCCTGTTCACCGAGCAGCTCGGCCTCAATCCCTGGATGATCCTGATCCTGATGCAGCTCAGCTTCATCCTGATGGGCACGTTTCTCGACGACACGGCGATGCTGGTGATCGTCGCGCCGCTCTATGTGCCGCTCGTCAAGGTGCTCGGCTTCGACCTGATCTGGTACGGCGTGCTCTACACCATCACCACCCAGATCGCCTACATGACGCCGCCGTTTGGCTACAACCTGTTCCTGATGCGCGCGATGGCGCCGCCGGAGATCCGGCTGAAGGATATCTATGCGTCGATCCTGCCCTTTGTCGGGGTGATGATACTCGCGCTTGCCATCCTGATGATCTTCCCGGAGATCGCGCTCTGGCTGCCGCATCTCGTTTATCAAAACTAAGAAGTCCACAAAGGGCTCCGGAGAATTGCACCCGCCGCAATTTCAACCCCAGGGAGGGAAACATGACGACAAGACGCAAGTTCCTGACGACCGCCGCGATCGGCGCGGCCGCGGCACCGCTGGCGACCCCGGCGATCGCCCAGAGCACGATCAAGTGGCGCATGCAGACCTATGCCGGTCCCGCGCTCGCCGAGCATGTGATCGTTCCGGCGATCAACATGTTCAACCAGATCGCCGGCGACCGGATGCAGATCGAGCTGTTCTTCGCCGACCAACTTGTGCCGACCGGCGAATTGTTCCGCGCCATGCAGAAGGGCACGATCGACGCGGTGCAGTCGGACGATGATTCGATGGCCTCGCCGACCGACGTGACCGTGTTCGGCGGCTATTTCCCCTTCGCCTCGCGCTATTCGCTCGACGTGCCGGTGCTGTTCAACCAGTACGGCCTCAACGAGATCTGGGACGAGCAGTATTCCGCCGTCGGCGTCAAGCACATCTCGGCCGGCGCCTGGGATCCCTGCCACTTCGCCACCAAGGACCCGATCCGCTCGCTCGAGGACCTGAAAGGCAAGCGCGTCTTCACCTTCCCGACCGCCGGCCGGTTCCTGAGCCAGTTCGGCGTCGTGCCGGTCACCCTGCCGTGGGAAGACATCGAGGTCGCCGTGCAGACCGGCGAACTCGACGGCATTGCCTGGTCGGGCATCACCGAGGACTACACGGTCGGCTGGGCTGACGTGACCAACTACTTCCTGACCAACAACGTGTCGGGAGCCTGGGCCGGCCACTTCTTCGCCAATATGGACCGCTGGAACGAACTGCCCGACGACATGAAGACCCTGTTCAGGGTCTGCTGCGACCAGTCGCACTACTATCGCCAGTGGTGGTACTGGGGCGGTGAGGCCTCGCTGCGCGTGAACGGCACCAAGCTCGAACTGACGACCATTCCCGACGAGGAATGGGCGACCGTCGAGGAGGCCGCCGTCAAGTTCTGGGACGAGATCGCGGCGGAAGGCCCGGTGCAGGCCAAGGTCGTCGACATCTTCAAGAAGTACAACGCGGAGATGCAGAAGGCCGGGCGGCCCTACCGCTACAGCTGATGAGGAGAGCGCACGGGGCGGCCGGCCGCCCCGTGCGCCGACATACCGATTGGGGGTTTGCGATGAATTTCGAAGAGCTGAAGTCAGCCGTTGCCGCGGGCACGATCGACACCGTGCTCGCCTGCCTCGTCGACATGCAGGGCCGGCTGATGGGCAAGCGCTTCGTGGCCGAGCACTTCGTCGACAGCGCCCACCACGAGACCCATTGCTGCGACTATCTGCTGGCGACCGACCTGGAAATGGCGACGCCGGAGGGCTTCGCGGCCTCTTCCTGGCAGCGCGGCTATGGCGACTACGTGATGAAGCCGGACCTGACGACGATCCGGCCCGTGCCCTGGCTGGAGGGCACCGCCCTGGTGCTGTGCGACGTCCTCGATCATCACACCCATGCCGACGTGCCCCACAGCCCGCGCGCCATCCTGAAGAAGCAGGTCGCCCGCGCCGAGGCGATGGGACTGACGCCGGTGATGGCGACCGAGCTGGAATTCTTCCTGTTCGCCAAGAGCTTCGACGAGATCCGCCGGGCCGGCTACCGCGATCTCGAGCCGATCTCCGGCTATAACGAGGACTACCACATCTTCCAGACGACCAAGGAAGAGGCGGTGATGCGACCGGTGCGCAACCACCTGCGCGCCATGGGCGTTCCCGTCGAAAGCTCAAAGGGCGAGGCGGAGGCCGGCCAGGAGGAACTCAATATCCGCTATTCGCCGGCGCTCGCCTGCGCCGATCACCACACGCTGGCCAAGCACGCGGTCAAGGAGATCGCCTGGGCTGAGGGCCATGCCGCGACCTTCCTGCCGAAATGGGACCACCGGCGGGTCGGCTCGGCAAGCCACGTGCACATGTCGCTGTGGCGCGACGGCGCGAACATCTTCCACGATCCCGACGGCGACCTCGGCATGTCGGCGACGATGCGCGCCTTCATGGCCGGGCTGATCGCCTACGCGCCCGACTGCACCTACTTTCTCGCCCCTTACGTCAACAGCTACAAGCGCTTCGCCAAGGGCACCTTCGCGCCGACCAAGACGGTCTGGTCGGTCGACAACCGCACGGCCGGCTTCCGGCTCTGCGGCGACGGCACCAAGGCGGTGCGAGTCGAATGCCGGATCGGCGGCTCGGACATGAACCCCTATCTGGCGCTCGCGGCGATGCTCGCCGCGGGGCTCTCCGGGATCGAGGACACTCTCGACCTGCCGCCGGCGACGACGGGCGATGTCTATGACGCCGCCGACGCGCAGGAGATCCCCAGAACGCTCGGTGCCGCGATGGAACGCCTGCGGCGCTCCGACATGCTGAAGGCCGCCCTGGGCGCGGATGTCGTCGCCCACTATACCCGCGCGGCGGAATGGGAACTGGAAGAATTCGACCGGGTGGTCACGGATTGGGAAATCGCAAGAGGGTTCGAACGGGCATGAGCGTATTGAAGTGCATCTCGCCGATCGACGGATCGGTGTTTGCCGAGCGCCAGACGCTGTCGCTGGCCGAAGCCGAGGCCGCCTGCGGCCGGGCGCGCGCGGCGCAGACGGCCTGGGCGGCGCGGCCGCTTGAGGACCGCGTCGCGCTGGTGCGCGCCGGTGTCGCCCGGCTCGGCGACATGGGCGAGGAGACCGTCACCGAGCTTGCCCACATGATGGGTCGGCCGGTGCGCTATGGCGGCGAATTCGGCGGCGTCGACGAACGCGCCTCCTACATGGCCGATATCGCGGCGGACGCGCTCAAGCCCCTGGTGATCGAGGACAGCGACGCCTTCGAGCGGCGGATCCTGCGCGAGCCGCATGGCGTCGTGCTCGTCGTCGCGCCGTGGAACTATCCCTATCTGACGGCGATCAATACGGTCGCGCCCGCCCTCATCGCCGGCAATGCCGTCGTGCTGAAGGGCGCGACGCAGACCCTGCTCGCCGGCGAGCGGCTGGCCCGCGCCTTCCATGAGGCCGGCGTGCCCGAGGACGTCTTCCACAACGTCTTCCTCGACCACGAGACGACGTCGGCGCTGATTGCGGGCCGCAATTTCGGCTTCGTCAATTTCACCGGCTCGGTCGGCGGCGGCCAGTCGATCGAACGGGCGGCCGCCGGCACCTTTACCGGCGTCGGGCTGGAGCTCGGCGGCAAGGACCCGGGCTATGTGATGGAGGACGCCGATCTCGATGCGGCCGCCGACACGCTGATCGACGGCGCCATGTTCAATTCCGGCCAGTGCTGTTGCGGCATCGAGCGGATCTATGTCGCCAAGCCCCTGTTCGAGCCGTTCGTCGAAAAGGCGAAGGCAATCGTCGAGGGCTATGTGCTCGGCAATCCGCTCGACAAGGCGACCACGCTCGGGCCGATGGCCCATGTGCGCTTCGCCGCGCTGGTGCGCGACCATATCGACGACGCGCTGTCGAAAGGCGCGAAGGCGGAGATCGACGCAAGCGGCTTCGCCGACGATGGCGGCGCCTATCTCGCCCCGCAGATCCTCACCGACGTTAATCACGACATGCGGGTGATGCGCGAGGAGAGTTTCGGCCCCGTCGTCGGCATCATGCCGGTCTCCTCCGATGACGAGGCGGTCCGCCTCATGAACGACAGCGATTTCGGCCTGACCGCCTCGCTGTGGACGAACGATCCGGAGCGGGCCGCGCGGATCGGCGCCGACATCGAAACCGGCACCGTCTTCATGAACCGTTGCGACTATCTCGATCCGGGCCTGTGCTGGACCGGCTGCAAGGACACCGGCCGCGGCGCGGCGCTCTCGACACTCGGCTACCAGGCCCTGACCCGGCCGAAATCCTATCACCTGAGGACGCTCTCATGACGTTGACTGGAAACTGGTCCTATCCGACCGCCATCCGCTTCGGCGCCGGCCGCATCAAGGAAATCGGCGAGGCCTGCGCCGCCGCCGGCATCGAAAAGCCGATCCTGATCACCGACCGGGGGCTCGCCGGTCTGCCGATCACCCAATCGACGCTCGACCTGATGGACACGGCGGGCCTCGGCCGGGCGATGTTCGCAGACGTCGATCCCAATCCCAACGAGGACAATCTCGCCGCCGGCATCGCGGCCTTCAAGGCGGGCGGCCATGACGGTGTCGTCGCCTTCGGCGGCGGTTCCGGCCTCGACCTTGCCAAGATGGTCGCCTTCATGACCGGGCAGACCCGGCCCGTCTGGGACTTCGAGGATATCGGCGACTGGTGGACGCGGGCCGATGCCGACGCGATCTACCCGAACATCGCGATTCCGACCACGGCGGGAACGGGGTCCGAGGTGGGTCGCGCCAGCGTCGTCACCAATTCGGCGACGCATGAAAAGAAGATCATCTTCCATCCCAAGGTGCTGCCGTCGGTCGTCATCGCCGACCCGGAGCTGACCGTCGGCATGCCGAAGCCGATCACGGCCGGCACCGGCATGGACGCGTTCGCCCATTGCCTGGAGGCCTTCTCCTCGCCGCACTATCACCCGATGTCGCAGGGCATCGCGCTGGAGGGGTTGCGGCTCGTGAAGGAGAACCTTCCCCGCGCCTGCGAGACGCCCGACGATCTGGACGCCCGCGCGCATATGATGTCGGCCGCGATGATGGGCGCCACCGCCTTCCAGAAGGGGCTCGGCGCGATCCACGCGATCTCGCATCCGATCGGCGCGCATCACAACACCCATCACGGCACGACCAACGCGGTCGTCATGCAGGCGGTGCTGCGCGCCAACCGGCCCGCGATTGAGGACCGGCTGGCGACGGCGGCGGCCTATCTCGGCATCGACGGCGGCTTCGACGGGTTCTACGCCTTCGTCGGCGACCTGAACGCCCGCATCGGCATTCCGGCAACGCTTGCCGCGCTCGGGGTCGAAAATCCGGACCGGGAGGTGATCCTTGAGGGCGCGATGAAGGATCCCTCCTGCGGCGGCAATCCGATCGAGATGACGGAGGCGTATACGCGCGCGCTGATCGATGATTTGCCCTATGCCTGAGCGTGGGGGTGAGCGGCTTGCCTTGAAGGGGTGTTAGGGGACGCGATTTTTGAACGTGTTCCTGCCTTTGCACCTTCCCCGACCCGTCCCGCTTCTCCCAACCTCTCCCTCGTCGTCCCGGAATTTGCTTTAAGCAAATATCCGGGATCGGGGAGCCACCGATCCTTCGAGGGTGTTTCAGCCGCGAGGCCCGGGCTCCCCGATCCGGGCTCTCCACTGCGTTTCGGCCGGGATGACGCGGGCGAGAGCTGTGTGAGTTGGCACCGTCAGCAGGTTCGATAGCGCTTCCGGCGCTATCGAAGCCGCCCTTAAGGGCGGCGGCACCCCCACCCCCAAAGCTACCCTACCCGCGCCGCACCGTCTCGACATGATCGCCAAACCCCGGCGTCGCCATCAGCGCCTTGCAGCGCGTAAAGCGGGTGATCGAATAGGCCCAGAAATCCTCGACCGGATTGGCGTTGGCGTGCTGGATCAGGCCCCAGAGCGTCCACAGCAGGTCACACATCGCCTTGTAGATGACCATCCGGCCGAGATCGACCGGCGATGCGGAACCGTCGAAATAGGCCTCGATCAGCCGGCGGTCCATGGCGTCGTCGAAACCGCCCTCGACCGACAGGTCACCGAGATCCCACATCGGATCGTTCATGCCGGAATACTCCCAGTCGACGATCCACATCGTCTCGCCGGTATCGAGGAAGTTCTCGCACAGCGGATCGCAGTGACAGGGGCTCAGCGGCAGCGGATGGGCGGCAAGCGCGGCGCGCACCGTCTCGGCCTCGGCGACGACGTCGTGATAGCCCTCCGGCAGGTCGGCGCCGAGTTTTGACAGATGGCCGAGATAATCGTCGATCATCGAGAACAGTTCGAAGCGGAAGTCGAAGGCGCCGGCGTTGTCATGCAGCTTGCGGAACGCCCGCCCGGCCCGTTCCACGGCGCCCGGCGTCGACTTGAAGAGCTCCGGGCTCATGGTCGTCGCGCCATCGAGGAAGCGGGTCAGCATGACGCCGTCCGCGCCGAAATGAACGACCTCCGGCGACACGCCGGCAGCAGCGGCAGCCCGCGCGTTCACCTGCTCGACCTTGCGATCGATATAGTCCGCCGTGCCCTCGCCCGGCAGCCGCAGACACCAGGCTTCGCCGTCAAGTGCGACCCGAAAAACGAGATTGGTCAGACCGCCGAGCCGGGTCAGGGACGCTTTCGCGAGATCCTTGCCGGCGAAGGCGGGCAGCCCCGCCAGCACGCCGCGCGCTGTTTCGATATCACCCATGCGGGTCCCTCCCCCTGTTGTCAGCCCTTCAGCCGTTCTGATTTCGCGTCATAAGCCGCGCGCGGGCCACGCGTGGCCTCGTAGCGCTTGCCGTAGGCCTCGACCGCGAAGTCGGTCTCCCTGGCGATCCCGGCCGGCACATAGGCGAAGGCGATTGTCTTGCCGACGGTATAGCCGAAGCCGGCGCTGGTCGTGGTGCCGACGACCCTTTCGCCAGACAACACCGCCTCGCCGCCGATCAGCGGCGCGTAGTCCTTAACCGTCAGCGTGACCAGCCGGCGGGCCGGCCCCTCCGCCTTGATGTTCGCGAGCGCGTCCCGGCCGATGAAATCGCCCTTGCCGAAGGCGACGCAGAAGCCGAGGCCGGCTTCGATCGGGTTCACGTCCGGCGTCACCTCCGCCGACCAGTAGACATAGCCCTTCTCAAGCCTGAGCGACTCGATTGCCCGGTAGCCGACATCGGCGATGCCATGCTCGGCACCGGCCTCACGTAGCGTGCGGTAGACATGGACCGCCTGCTCGGCGGGGATGTAGAGCTCCCAGCCCAGCTCGCCGACATAGCCGACGCGGGCAGCCAGCACACGGGCAAGTCCGATCTCGATCGCGCGGACCGCGAGATAGGGGAAGGCCGCGTTCGAGACGTCGTCGTTGGAGACCGCTTGCAGGACCGCGCGGGCCTTCGGACCGGTCAGGTTGATCACCGCAAAGGCCGACGTCATGTCGCGCATCACAACCGATCCGTCACCGGGCAGATGGCGGCGGATCCAGCCGGAATCGCGGGTGCCGAACTGGCTGCCGGTGACGATCAGGAACCGTTCGGCCGACAGCCGCATGATCGTCAGGTCGGCCTCGACGCCACCGCTTTCGTTGCAAAGCTGGGTATAGATGCAAGCGCCGTCCGGCCGGTTCAGATCGTTCGCCGCGATCCGTTGCAGCGCGGCGAGCGCGCCCGACCCTTCAACCTCGAATTTCGAGAACGACGTCTGGTCGATCAGCGCGACGCGCTCGCGTACCGCCCGATGCTCCTCGCCGACCGCATCGAACCAGCCGGGCCTGCGCTCGAAGCTCGGGGTCTCGCTTGCCTTTACCGCGCCGGTATCAAACCACAAGGGCCGCTCCCAGCCGGCCTTGGAGCCGTGGATCGCGCCGTTGTCCTTGAGAAGATGATGGATCGGGCTTAAGCGTCCGCCGCGGGCGGAGGCAAGCTCGGCGCCGGGCCAGTGGATCGAATAATAGTCGCCATAGGCCTCGCTCGAGCGTTCGCCGAGATAGCGGCGGTTCGCCTGATGGGTGGAGAACCGACGCACGTCGAAGGGCCAGAGATCCATGCCCGGATCGCCCTCCAGGATCCAGTTGGCCATCGCCTGCCCCGCCCCGCCGGAGGCGGCGATGCCGGCGGTAAAGCCGCAGGCGACGTAGAAATTGTCCCGTTCCGGGGCAAGGCCCATCACCGGCTCGCCATCGGCGGAAACCGGGATCGGCCCGTTGATGATCGTTTGCAGGCCGACCTCCTGAAGGATCGGCAGACGCTCGGCGGCAGGCAGCAGGAACTGTTCGAGCCGGTCGTAGTTCTCCGGAAACAATTCACGACCGAACTCGAAGGGAACGCCGGCACGCCAGCAATCGGGCGCGCCCCTCTCCCAGCCGCCGATCGCGAAGGACTGGACGTCGGGCTTCAGATAGAAAATCCGGTCGGGATCGCGGAAGGTCGGCGTTGCGTCCGTGACGTCGACCTTCTTTTCCGTCACCACATATTGATGCTCGACCGCACCGGCGGCGAGCGCCACGCCGGCCATCTCGCCGATGCGTTTCGCCCAGATGCCGGCGGCGTTGACGACGATGTCGCAGGCAATCGTGCCGTGATCGGTGACGACGCCGGTAACGCGTCGCTTGTCGAACTCGAACCCGGTGACGAGGATGCCTTCGCGGATCGTGATACCGCCTGCGCGGGCGACCTTGGCATAAGCCTGGGTCAGGGCGTAGGGGTCGACATAGCCGTCGCTGGGGATCCAGGCCGCCCCGACGACGCCGTCGAGCGTCATCCAGGGGAAACGCTCCTGCGCCTCGGCCGGCGAGATCTCATGGGCCTCGAAGCCGAAGCCCTTGGCCTGGGTCAGCGAGCGGCGGATCTCGGCGAGCCGTTCGGCGCTCGCGGCAATGCGCAGGGAGCCGGCCTTCTTCCAGTCGATCGCCTGACCGGACTCGGTTTCAAGCCGGTCATAGACCGCGACCGAATTCTGCATCAGCCGGGTCAGGTTCTTCTTCGAGCGCAGCTGCCCGACAAGGCCGGCGGCATGCCAGGTCGAGCCGTGGGTGAGCTGCGCCTTTTCCAGCACCATCACGTCGCGCTCGCCGGCACGGGCCAGGTGATAGGCGATGGCGCAGCCGATCGCGCCGCCGCCGATGATGACAATTCTCGCCTGCGTCCCGCTCATGATCAGGCTTTCACACGCGCCATCGAGGGATCGTAGAGCGGCGTCAGGAAGACGTCGGCCGGCACCCGCTCGGTCGCGACCTCCAGCTCGTAAGCGCCCGACAGGACATGCTCCCTGTCGACGCCGCCTGAGTTGCGGACATAGCCATAGCCGATCGACTTCTCGACCGTATAGCCATAGCCGCCGCTCGACAGCCAGCCGACGCGCTCGCCGTCCCGATAGATCGTCTCGCGGCCGAGCAGCACGGTGCCGGGATCGACGGTGAAGCCGGCGAGCATCTTGGTGAGCGGTTTCCCGGCCAGTTCCTGGACCACCTCGCGGCCGAGGAAATCCTGGTTCGACTTGAGCTTCACCGCCCAGCCAAGACCGGATTCGAGCGGCGAATAATCCGGGCCGATATCCGAGCCCCGGGCGCGGTAGCCCTTTTCGAGCCGCAGCGTCTCGATCGCCCGGTAGCCGGCCGGACGGATGCCAAGATCGGCACCCGTCTCAAACAGCGCGTCATAGACATTGACGAGATATTCGGTCGGCACGTGCAGTTCCCAGCCGAGTTCGCCCACATAAGTGACCCGCAGCGCCAGTACCGGCGCGCTGGCAACGCCGATCTCGCGCGCGGTGCCGAAGGGAAAGCCGTCATTCGACAGGTCCGCGCGGGTGAGCCGCGAGATCAGCTCCCGGCTGTTCGGGCCCATCACCGTCAGCGTGCCATAGGCGGACGTCACATCGACCACCTGGGCATTCAGGCCTGCCGGGATGTTGCGCCTTATCCAGTCGAAATCGTGGGTGGCGAAGCCGGTGCCGGTGACGATGTAGTAGCGGTCGGCGCTCAGGCGGGCGACGGTGAGGTCGCATTCGATGCCGCCGCGCTTGTTCAGCATCTGGGTGTAGACGAGCCTGCCCGGCGGCCGCGCGACATTGCCGGCGCAGATCCAGGAGAGCGCGGCTTCCGCGTCCGGGCCGATCACCATGAACTTGGCGAAGGAGGACTGGTCGAACACGGTGACCGCCTCGCGCGTTGCCCGGTGTTCGCGGCCGACGGCCTCGAACCAGTTCTGGCGGCCGAAGCCATAGACGTCCTTCGGTTCCTCGCCGGCTGCGAGATCGGCGAACCAGTTCGGCCGCTCCCAGCCGAGCTTCTCGCCGAAACAGGCGCCTGCCGCCTCCAGCCGGTCATAGAGCGCCGAGCGCCTGCATGGCCGCCCGCTGTCGTGCTCCTCGCCGGGCCAGGCGATCGTGTAGTGCTTGCCGTAGAGTTCCAGCGTCCGGGTGCGGATCCAGTCGGTATCGAAATGCGGACGGCCGAAGCGGCGGATATCGACCGGCCACAGATCGAAGGGCGGCTCGCCGGCGACGATCCATTCGGCCAGCGCCATGCCGGCGCCGCCGCCGGCCGCGATGCCGAAGGCATTGAAACCCGCGCCGATATAGAAGCCCGGCTGCTCGGGCGCTTCGCCGAGGATGAAATTGCCGTCGGGGGTAAAACTCTCCGGCCCGTTCAGCAGTTCCTTGACGCCGGCCGTGCCCAGCGCCGGGACGCGGCCGAGCGCCAGCTCCATCATGTCGGAGAAATGGTCCCAGTCGGAATTGAGCAGGGTGAACTCGAACTTGTCCGGAATGCCGTCAAGCGCCCAGGGGATCGGGTTCGGCTCGTAGCCACCCATCACGAGGCCGCCGACCTCCTCCTTGTAATAGGTCAGCCGGTCCGGATCGCGCAGGGTCGGCAGGCCGGAGGTGACGCCGTCGATCGGCTCGGTGATCAGATACTGATGCTGGACGGAGACGAGCGGCACGTTGACGCCGGCAAGCCGCCCGACCTCGCGCGCCCACTGGCCGGCGCAATTGACGACGACCGAACATCTGACCGTGCCGTTCGGCGTCTCGACGCCGGCAATCCGGCCGTCCTCGATCAGGATACGGGTGACGGGCGTGTCCTCGAAGAATTTGACGCCCGTCATGCGCGCGCCCCTGGCCAGCGCCTGGGTGATGTCCGAGGGGCTCGCCTGGCCGTCGGTCGGCAGGAAGGCGGCGCCGACGACGTCGCCGATATCCATCAGCGGCCAGAGGTCCTGTGCCTCCTTCGGGCTCAGAAGCTGCATGTCGAGGCCGAAGGAATGGGCGGTGGTCGCCTGGCGGCGCACCTCCGTCCAGCGGTCTTCGTTGCAGGCGAGCCGCAATCCGCCATTCATCTTCCAGCCGGTGGCAAGGCCGGTCTCTTCCTCGAGCCGGTCATAGAGCGCGACCGAGTTGCCGAGCATCTGGGTGATGTTGGCGCTGGTACGCAACTGGCCGACGAGGCCGGCGGCATGCCAGGTCGAGCCCGACGTGAGCTTGGCCTTTTCCAGGACGATCGTATCGGTCCAGCCGAGCTTGCCGAGGTGATAGGCGGTCGAGCAGCCGACAATGCCGCCCCCGATGACAACGGCGCGTGCTTCTTCAGGCAGGTCTGCCATTTACGCTCATCCTTGCAGGTGGTTTTGGATCGGGCGGGGGTATTTCGAGATCGCCTCCGGCGCTCTCAAAGCCGCCCTGCGGGCGGCGCCCCCTCACCCCAGCCCTCTCCCGCGAGGGGAGAGGGAGTGCTACCGCTGTACCAGGTCGCCTTGAGGCTACTCTCAAAGAATCAGACGGATCGAGTTTCCCACGCACTTTGCAGCTAACGTCCCCTCTCCCCTCGCGGGAGAGGGCTGGGGTGAGGGGGTCGTTTTGGCCGGCTCGATGCCGGCCAAAACGAACAGCGACCGTGCAGCCCGACAGAATCCGAACACCCACCATCCCTCACATCTCCTCGAACGCGGCCATCGACGCCTCGAAGCGGGCGAGGTTTTCCGCCGTGTAGGCGGCGTAGTCGAAATCAAGGTCGGAGTGGATTTCCGAGACCATGCTCCACATGGTCTCGCGCAACAGCGAGGCGCATTTCATGGCGGTGTAGCGGCGGCGCAGGTCATCGGTGACCGTGCGGTCGAAATAGGCCTCAAGCAGCCAGTCCTCCTGATCCGGCGAAAGCCCGTTGTTGGAGGCAAGGCCGCCGAGATCGAAGAGCGGCGAATTGAACCCGGCATAGTCCCAGTCGATCAGCCAGATCCGATCGCCGTCGTCGATGAAGTTCGCCGCGAGCAGATCATTGTGGCCGAAGACGATCTCGACCGGCGCGACCACGGCCTCCAGCCGATCGGCGATTTCCAGAAGACCGGGCAGCCTGCCGACATGACCGCTGCCGCCGTCCCTCAGCGTGCCGGCATAGTCGCGCAGGACGTGGAAGACCCAGAACATCAGCACCGGGCCGCGCAGATGGGTCGGCACGTCGCGGTGACAGCGCTGGATGACCGGCAGGATGCGTTCGAGGTTGGCCTGGGCGCGGACGTCCTCTTCCGCAAAGGTCCTGCCGGCAACGAAGCGGAGGACCAGCGCGCCGCGTTCGGCATGCACCACCTCCGGCGAGATGCCCGCCGCGGCCGCGGCCTGCGAGGCCGCCAGTTCGTTGAACCGCATCACCTGATGCACGGGAATGTCGTCGCCGATACGCACGACATATTTGTCCCCGCCATCGGCGACGGCGAAATTGACATTGGTGATGCCGCCGCCGAGCGGCTCGGGCTCGACCGGGCCGGTCCACAAGGAGAGGCCTCGGGCTTTTTCGCGGGCGTCCGTCATTGCTCCTCCCTCTCGTCAGGCCAGACCGAGCCGGCGGCGGGTGCGCTGCGTGCCCGCGGAGACCAGCCGGTCGGCGATGATGGCGATGAAAGCGACGGCGAGGCCCGCGACGATGCCGCGGCCGGTATCGGCCTTGGTCAGCGCGATATAGACCTCCTGGCCGAGGTCGCGGGTGCCGACCAGCGCGGTGATGACGACCATCGATATCGCCAGCATGATGGTCTGGTTGATGCCGAGCATGATTTCCGGCAGCGCCAGCGGCAGCTTGATCTTCGACAACAGCTGGCGCGGCGTGCAGCCCGACACGATGCCGGCCTCGACGAGTTGCGGGTCGATCTGGCGGATACCGTGGGCGGTGTAGCGGATCGCAGGCGCCAGCGCGTAGAGGATGACGGCGATCATCGCGGAGAAATCACCGACCCTGAACAGCATCACCACCGGGATCAGATAGACGAAGCTCGGCAGGGTCTGCAGCGTGTCGACCAGCCCGTTCAGGATACGGCCGGCCCGCTCGCTCTCGGCGGCAAGGATGCCGAGCGGAATGCCGATCAGGCCAGCGATGATGACCGAGATGCCGCACAGATAGACGGTGATCATCGCCTTTTCCCACTGGCCGGTGACGACGATGAACATCGAAAGCGCCATCGCGCCCAGGGCGAGCCGCCAGCCGGCGAGCTGCCAGCCGGCAATACCGAGTATGGCGACCAGCCAGATCCATGGCAGGCCGGTCAGGAAGCGCTTCACGGGGATGAGGAAGTTGACCAGCATCACCGTCTTGATGGCTTCAAGCTGGTCGTAGAAGTTGACGTTGATGTATTTGACCAGCCCCTCCCAGAAGCCGCCGGTGGAGACTTCGAGCGCTTCCGGGTAGCTCTGCGCCGGCGGGAAGACGAGGCCGGCAAGCGCCGAACCGAGGATCACCACCAGCACCGTCGTCGTCCAGGGATGACGGTGCAGATAGCTCTCCGGCAGGTCGACATGGACCGGCGGCGGCCGGTTGGCGAAGGCCTGGCTCAACCGGTCGAGCGCAATCGCCAGCACGACGATCGCGACGCCCGCTTCGATGCCGCCGCCGATATCGAGCCGGCGGAGCGAGGTCAGCACGTCGTAGCCAAGCCCGCCGGCGCCGATCATCGAGGCGATGATCACCATGTTGAGCGACAGCATGATCACCTGGTTGACGCCGACCATCAGCCCGTCGCGGGCCGAGGGCACCATCACCTTCCAGGTCATCTGGCGCGGCGTGCAGCCGGCCATCCGGCCGAAATCGCGGATCTCGTCGGGCACGCCGCGAAGCGACAGCATGGTGACGCGCACCATTGGCGGCATGGCGTAGATGATCGTCGCAATCATGGCCGCGACCGGGCCGAAGCCGAACAGGAACAGGATCGGCACGAGATAGGCGAAGACCGGCACGGTCTGCATGATGTCGAGGATCGGCGCGAGGATCCGCTCCGCCCAGCGCCAGCGATAGCCGGCGATGCCGAGCAGCAGGCCGCCGGCGACGCCGAAGGGCACGGCGATGACGATCGAGGACAGCGTCACCATGGCGCTGTTCCACTGGCCGAAGATCGCCAGATAGAGGAAGCAGGCGCCGACGAAACCGGCAAGCCGCCAGCCGCGGGCAAAATGGCCCATGGCGACGACGACGGCGATGACGGCGATCCAGCTAAGCGGCGGCAGGACCTGGACCGCGTCGGAGCCCTGGCCGCGCAGGAAGCCGGACGACAGGAGGCTTGTCGCGATCGTCAGCGGAATGTCGAGCAGCCAGGAAACGAAACGGGTCAGGTCGACAAAGGAGAACAACCCGAAACCGGCATCGTTGACCAGCCAGTTCATGAAGGCGGAGATCCAGGCGGCAAGCGGCACCGTCCAGCCGCGCGGCCATTCATAGGCCCAGGCGATGCCGAGCGCCTCGGCCATGTCCTCCGCGCGGGGCGCGAGGAACAGCGACGCGATAAGGAGCACCAGCCAAAACGCGCCGACCGGTCCGATCAGGGCGCGGCGCGGCTGCGGCCGGGAGACCGTCGAGGACGGCGCGGAGGACGGGGCCGTCATCCCTCGCGCCCTCCCGTTGCCCCGGTTGCTGCGCCGGTGCGGCCGACCAGCACGTCGACGACGGCGCGGCCGTCGAGCAGGCCGGCGCGCTCACCATCCGCGCCGATCACCGCGAAGGGCCGGTCCGCCGCCTCGACCCGGTCGGCGATATCGCCGATGCGGTCGGCGAGCCCGACATCGCCGCCGGTCTCGACTCCGTCGCGCCACGGCGCCATGACGGACCCGGCGGTCAGCACCTTGGCGCGCGGAATGTGGCGGGTGAACTCGGCGACATAGTCGGTCGCCGGCGCCAGCACCAGGTCCTCCGGCGTGCCGGTCTGGATGATCGCGCCGTCCTTCATGATGGCGATGCGGTCGGCGAGCCGGATCGCCTCGTCGAAATCATGGGTGATGAAGACGATGGTCTTCTTCAGAACGCTCTGCAGGCGCAGGAACTCGTCCTGCATCTCGCGGCGGATCAGCGGATCGAGCGCCGAGAACGGCTCGTCGAGGAACCACAGGTCCGGCTCGACGGCGAGCGAGCGGGCAATGCCGACGCGCTGCTGCTGGCCGCCCGACAATTCGCGCGGATAGTACCCTTCCCGGCCTTCGAGCCCGACCAACTCGATCACCCGGCGGGCGCGCTCCTCGCGGGCTTTCCGCTCGACGCCCTGGACCTCGAGCGGAAAGGCGACATTGCCGAGCACGGTGAGGTGCGGCAGCAACGCGAAATGCTGGAACACCATGCCCATGCGGTGGCGGCGGATCTCGATCATCTCAGCATCGCGAGCGCGCAGGAGATCCTCGCCCTCGAACAGGATCTCGCCGGCCGTCGGCTCGATCAACCGCGACAGGCAGCGCACCAGCGTCGACTTGCCCGAGCCCGACAGGCCCATGATGATGAAGATCTCGCCCTGGCGGACGTCGAGATTGGCGTCGCGCACCGCGCCGATCAGGCCGGCCGACTTGATCTCGTCGAGCGTCGGCTGCCGGCTGCCGCCGGCAAGCATCGTCTCGGCGCCGTGGCCGAACAGCTTCCAGACGCCGCGGCAGGACAGCTTGACCATCTGGTCAGGTTTGGCGGTGGTGTCGGATTTGGTGACGGGATCAGACATGGCGGCTCAGCTCCGAACGTCACGGGCGACGCGTCCGGACGAAGTCGGCTGCGATCCCGTTTCAGGACCGCTTCATTCAACCAGATTGCCTTAATTCAACAAGTTTGGCCGGGAGCGGACGACAGTGACGTGCGCCTGGTCGCCTTCAACCCACCCCCGGCCGGAGGTAACGCTGCTTAAGCGGTGTCAGCCGCCGATCCACTGTTTCCAGCGGTCTTCGTTATTGGTCATCCAGTCGGCGACGACATCGTCGAGCTTCTTGCCCTCCAGATCGACGTCGGCGACCATCTTGCCCATTTCCTCGTTGGAAATGTTGAAGGCCTGAATGGCCGAATGGGCGCCCGGCCACTTGTCCTTGATGCCGGCCCAGCCGGCCTTCCAGATCGGTCCGCGCGGCTTGCCGCAATCGTAGGCCATGTCCTTGTTGATGCCCCAGGACGGATCGTCGTAGCAGGCGGCCTCGTAAGCCGGGAACTCGACCCACTCGCCCTCGTATTTGATCGGTGCCCAGTGCGGCGCATAGACCCACAAGAGGATCGGCGCCTGGCGCTGATAGGCCGATTCCAGTTCGGCAAATAGCGCGGCATCGGTGCCGGCATGGATCACTTCGATCGGCAGGTCGAGCGCCTCGGCGCGCTCATCGTCGAAGCCGCCCCAGGTCACCGGCCCGCCGAGATAGCGGCCGTTAGGCGCCGTTTCCGGCGTCGAGAAGGCTTCCGCGCAGGCCTCGTCCTTGAGCGCTTCCCAATCGGGCAGGCCCGGGCACTTCTCCTTCATGTAGGCGGGATACCACCACTCCTCGATCGCCAGCATGCCGGTCTCGCCGAGATTTTCGACATTGCCGGTGGCGACCGCCTCGTCGAGCGCCTCGCGGCCCGTGGTCTCCCAGATCTCCATGGCCAGATGCAGGTCGCCCGTCTTCAGCCCGGCGAACTGGGCGAGATAGTCGGCCTGCACGTAGTCGACGTTGTAGCCAGCCTTTTTCAGCACCTCACCCATGATCTGGGTGGTGAGGAGCTGGCCCGTCCAGTCGTGCAGGGTCAGCTTGATCGGATCCTTGGATTCCACCTCGGCAAGCGCGGGCAGCGCGCCGGCTGAGACAAACAGCGCGGCCGCTCCGGCCAGAACTGCGATGCGTGGCAGTGTCATGTTCGCTCACCTCCGTGTTGTTGTCATGAGAGCGTCGGTTGTCCTTCCCCAGGGACCGGGGCGCGATCGGCCATGACCAGGCGACCGCATCCCGGCACCGTCGGAATGATCGGCTGAATCCCGCAAGGCGGTCAACAGAAAATCACATTTTTTGTGGAATTTCTGTTGGAACTTCCGTTAAATCATTGGAATTTCCAGTTTGCCAAGGGCCGAAACGCAGGGTATCTCCGCTTAAGCGCGGCCCGTGGGAGGATCG
Source organism: Tepidamorphus sp. (assembly GCA_028280885.1). GTDB lineage: Bacteria > Pseudomonadota > Alphaproteobacteria > Rhizobiales > Tepidamorphaceae > Microbaculum. Next base: position 13,206 of record JANQKY010000013.1, on the reverse strand, counting down.
AATTGTTTCGCACACAAAGGCAGAGCGAGATCCTGCGGCTCATTCAACTGCGCGGCGCCTGTTCGATCGGCGATCTGGCGCAGAGGCTGAACGTGTCCGACGAGACGATCCGGCGCACGGTCAAGCCGCTGGTCTCCGAAGGATTGCTCGCCAAGGTGCATGGCGGCATCACCCTGCCCGATACCGGCCGCGAGCCGCCGTTTCAGAACCGCATGCTGGTCAATGCGGACGCCAAGCGGCGGATCGCCGAGCGGGTGGCGGGGCTGATCTCGAATGGCGACACGCTGATGCTCGATTGCGGCTCGACGACGGCCTTCGTCGCCCGCGCGCTCAGCCAGCATTCCGGCCTCACCGTCGTCACCAATTCCGCCGAGATCGCCCGGACGCTGGCCACCAACGATTCCAACCGGGTCTACATGGCCGGCGGCGAATTGCGGCCCGACGATACGGCGGCGCTGGGGCCCGAGGCGCTCGGCTTCGTGCGGCAGTTCCGGGTCCGCCACGCCATCCTGTCGATCGGCGCGATGGAACTGGACGGCTCGCTGATGGTCTATCACCTGGCCGAGGCGGACTTCTCGCGCGCGGTGATCGACCAGGCCGAGCAGGTGATCGTCGCGGCCGATGCGTCCAAGTTCGGCCGGCCGAGCCTCGTGCGGATCTGCGGGCCGGAGCGGGCCGATACGCTGGTGACCGATCAGCCGCCGCCGGCGGGTCTCGCCGAGGCGCTGGCTGCGGCCGATACGCGGGTGGAGCTAGCGGAATAGGGGCGGTTGCTGCTGAAGCGGGTCGTGGTGGGGACGTGGTGCCGAGGCGGTGGTGTTGACGACCCCTCACCCGGCCCTTCGGGCCACCCTCTCCCGCGAGGGGAGAGGGTCCGTGCCACACGGCCGCTTTCCCGCAAACTTGACCTCTTTCCCAAAAGGAGAAGGGGGAGAACGAGGGTGCCACCGGCACTTTCCCTCTCCCCCTTGGCGGGAGAGGGTGGCCCGAAGGGCCGGGTGAGGGCCCGTCAGCGGTTGCTGTCAGCCACCGCCCTTAAATCTACTACGTCCCCAGCCCCGCAAGGCTGGTGCCGCCGCAGACATAGAGCACCTGGCCCGTAACGAAACCCGCCTCGTCGGCCAGGAAGAACAGCGCCGCATTGGCGACGTCGTCGGGCGTGCCGATGCGGCGGACCGGGATGCCGTCGGCGATCTTCTGCTGCAACTCGCCGTCTTTCGGGACGATGCCCCAGAAATTGTCGGTCAGGACCGGCCCCGGCGCGATGACGTTGACGGTGATGCCCTTGGGCGCCAGTTCCTGCGCCCAGGTGCGGGCAAGCCCGTGCACGCCGGCCTTGGTCGATGAATAGGCCGACCGGGTCGCCATGCCCATCGAGGCGCGCGAGCCGATGAACAGGATGCGGCCGAAACCACGGGCTTCCATCGCCGGCAGCATCGCCTGGGTGAGCGCCATCGGGGCGGCGAGATGAAGCTGGGCAAGGGTCAGGATATCGGCGGGATCGGCATCGGCGAGCAGGTTGGGCAGGATCAGGCCGGCATTGTGGACGAGCCGGTCGACGTCATGCTCGGCCGCGATGTCGCGGGCAATCGCGGCGGTCGCCGCCGGGTCGGTCAGGTCGACCGTGTAGCCGTGCAGCCGGTCATGCGCGACCGAGGGCATCTCCAGGCCGAGCGAGATAACCGTCTCGCCCTTCTCCAGCAGGCGATCGGCGATCGCGGCACCAATGCCGGAATTGCCACCGGTGATCAGCGTCGTGTGTCCGCTCATGCCGCATCCTCCTCGATGATCGCGATCACCCGCAGCGGGCTGCCCGACCCGCCCTCGATCTTCAGCGGACAGGCGACGATGATCGCGCCGAAGGTCGGCAGTTGATCGAGATTGCGCAGGCATTGCAGGCCGTAGCGGCCATTGCCGTGCAGGATCGAATGGGCGGGAAAGGGCGGGTTGAAATGCGAGGCCTGGCCGGCATCGGTGCCGACCGTCTCGACGGCGAGGCCGACGCAGTCGCGCTCATGGACGAGGAAGTCCATCGCGCCGGCATCCGGCCCCGGCGAATGGGCGCCGTCCTCCTGCATGTTGAGATAGTCCGGCGTGCCGACCTTCTTGTACCAGTCGGTGCGCAGGGCGATCCAGTGGCGCGGCGGGATTAAGCCGTTCGCCTGTTCCCACCCCTCCAGAAAATCCCGCGTGAGAACGAAATCGGCATCGGCGGCGGCTTCCCGGGTGATATTGATGACGACGGCGGGCGCCAGGAAATCGGCCGGCGGCACCGCATCGACCGTGTTCGAGGGCAGGTCCCTGCCCGTCACCCAATGGGCCGGCGCGTCGAAATGGGTGCCGGTGTGTTCGTTCATGGAAATGGCGTTCCAGTACCAGGCCGGCCCGTTCGCGTCGTAGCGGGAGACTTCTTCCATGCGGAACGGGGCGCAGGCGCCGAATTCCGGCGGCAACACGATCACCGGAAAATCCGGGCTCAGCGTGTTGGTCAGGTCGACGCATTTCAGGGAACCGCCCGCAAGGGCGGCGGCGAAATCGGCTAGAACGGACCGGCCAGCCGGTTGGCTCATTCGGTTTCCTCCCGGATCGTCAGAAGCGGATCGGCCTGCCAGCGGGCGAGCACGTCCTTTGCGATGTCGCCGACCGGGGTCAGGTCGTGGCCGTTGGCGAGCGTGTCGACAACGGCGCGGGCGACCTGGCGGGGCGCGACTTTCGGCGGCAGCACGGACTGATGCCACTCATCATCGACCGGACCGGTGAGCACGCTCATCACGCGGATGCCGGTTTGCCGCATCTCGCTCTTGAGGCCGGCGAGCAGCGTCAGCCGCGCCGCGGCGCTCGCCGCCATGCCGGCGAAACCGGACCGGCCGGTGAGCCCGTAGACGGAGGCGACATCGACGAAGGCGGCCGCCGCGTTCACCCCGTCGTCGGAGCGGCCGCTCATCGCCGGGGCAAAGGCCTGGGCAAGGCGCATCAGGCCGGTGACATCGATATCAAGCCCGGCCTGGAGATCGGTAATCTTGCCGCCGAAGCCGACCCCGCCCTCGCGGGTGAAGCCGGCGGTGTTGACCAGGATATCGACCCGCCCGCCAAGCTGGCCCGCCAGCTCGGCCACGCTTCGCGTGTCGCCGATATCAAGCGGAACGGTCTCGATCCCCTCGCACGCCTCGATCGAGGCCTGGCCGGGGTAGCGCATCAGCGGGTCGGCATTGCCGAGGAACACGGTCGCCGCGCCCGCTTCGATCAGGCCTTCCGCCACCGCCTGCCCGACCGGGCCGCGCCCGTCGGTGACCAGCACGCGGCGGTGCTTCGGATTGGCGGTGAAGGTGCGCAGTTGCGGATCGTCCTGCATGTTCGGGGTCTCCGTCTCAGGCAGCGCGAAGAGCGCCGGATTGCCGCCGCGATCAAGGCACAGTTTCAGCCGGACGCGAGCACCACCAGCGGCACCATCCGCAACATCGCCATGCACGTGAACGATCGCCACCGGGCCAGCATCGAGCTTAGCGGTGCCGATCCGCCAGGGCAGATGGTCGCGGAAGAACAGGTCCATCGAGGTGCGGACCGTCGTTTCGGCGACCAGCGTGGCGCCATCCGGCTGGTCGCGCCAGACGAGCTCGCCCCAGCATTTCGGGCAACGGTCGCGCGGCGGATAGGTCGTTTCTGCGCAGTCCTTACAGACCTGCAGGACGAAACGGCCCTGCCCTGCCCTCACCGCCATCGCCTTGGCGGCCCGGCTGCGCGGGGCGGGCGGCACATGGCCGACATGGCTGCGCTTCAGCGGGTCCTTGCGCTTCGGCTTATCGAGCGGCTCGGTCATCGCACGACCTCCTGCTCCAGCACCGCCGCGCCCGTGCAGACGCCCCGATCGTAATTGACCATGCCAAAGCCGGAGACGAGCGCGCGGCGGGCATCCGGCACCTGGCGCCCGAGCGGGCAATGCAGGATCTGGCGCAGGGCCTCGGTCACGTTCTGATAGCCACCGGCGGCGCCGGCCTGACCCGCCGAGAGCTGGCCGCCATTGGTGTTGAGCGGCAGGTCGCCGGCGACGGTGAAATCGGTCCTGGCAATGAAACCGGCAAGGTCCGCCTTGGCGCAGAAGCCGAGATCGGCGAGTTGCATGGCGACGATCACCGGATAGTCGTCATAGGCCTCAACCATGTCCATGTCGGCCGGACAGCAGCCGGCATCCGACCAGAGGGCGTCGATATCGCATTCCCAGCCGCCGCGCGTCTGAACGGAATCGTCCGGGAAGGCGTTGTGGCGCTCGATCGTCGCGGCAATCCGCGCCGCCGACAGGCCAAGCGCCTCGGCGCGCTCGGGCGTGGTGACGAGAAAGGCCTCGGCGCCGGCGCAGGGCATCACGCAGTCGAACAGATGGACCGGATCGGAAATCGGCCGCGCGGCCATATACTGTTCGACTGACAGCGGTTTCTTCATCAAGGCATGCGGGTTGGACAGGGCATTGTCGCGCTGGGCGACGCAAAGCTTTGCAAAACTCTCGCGGCCGACCCCGTATTCGCGCATGAAATTGTCGGTAATCAGCGCGAAGGTCGCGTTCGGCCCGCCGAAGCCATACGGGTAGGTCGCGTCCTGCGAGAAGCGGGAGAACTGGGTCAGCGTCTGGCGGAAGCTATCGATGTGGTTGGTGTCGGCGGCGACGCAGGCGACGAGATCGGCATCGCCCGCCTGCACGGCCCGGGCGGCGCGGCGTAGCGCCATCACGCCGCTCGCCCCGCCCGTCGGGATATGGTCCATCCAGCGCGGCGAAAGGCCCAGATGCTGGACCATGCCGACGACCGTATCGGGATGGGCGGAAAAGCTCGAATAGCAGATCCCGTCGATATCATTCGGGCCGATCCCGGCCGCCCGCCCAAGCGCCGACAGCGCAGCGCCGGTCCACCAATGCGCGGTCTGTGGCGAAAACCGGACGTAAGGCACGGTCACCGGCGCGCAGACGACCGCGCCGTCATAGGAAGCCCGTCGGCGGGAGGACGGATCCATTACACCTTGCGTTTCTTCAGATGGCGGGTGTCGATGAATCCATCCGCTTCCAGCGTCTTCGTCAACAGGGTCTTCAACTCGCCGCGCAGGATCTTCTGGGTCGCCGTCAGCGGCAGCTGGTCGACGAAGGCGATCCAGCCGGGCACCTTGTAATAGGCCATCTGGTCGAGCGCCCAGGCGACGATCGCCTCGGCCTGTTCTTTATCGCCCTGTCCCTTATCGCCCTGCCCTTCCTCGCACAGGATGAAGACGGCGACCTCGTCGCCACGGATCGCGTCGGGGGCGGCGGCTGCGGCCGACATGCGGATCTGCGGATGGCGATTGAGGATCGACTCGACCTCGACGGCTGCGATGTTCTCGCCGGAGCGGCGGATCACGTTCTTCTTGCGGTCGACGAAATGCAGCGATCCGTCGGCGTCGCGGCGCACGACGTCGCCGGTGTTGAGATAGCCACCCTTCCAGGCCTCGTCGGTCGCCTCGCGGTTCTTTAGATAGCCCGAGAAGAAGCCGTAGCGCGGGTTGTCGCCTGCCCGGCGCACCAGCAATTCGCCCGGCGCGTCCGGCCCGACATCGGCGCCTTGATCATCGACGACGCGGATTTCGATCTCCGGGTCGGGGCGGCCGAAGCAGGCCGTGCCGATCTTGCGCGGCTCCTCAAGCGCGCTGATGACGCCGCCGCAGCCGGTCTCGGTCATCGCCCAGCCCTCGATCAGCGGAAAGCCGAAGCGTTCCTCGAAGTGGGCATGCAGCTTGACGTCGACGCCGGCGCCATAGCCGAAACGCACCGCGTGGTCGCGGTCGCCTTCCGACGGCTCGGCGCCCATCAGCATCGACGGCATGACGCCGAGATAATGGACGACGGTGGCGCCGCTTTCCCTGACCGAGTCCCACCAGGTACGCGGGTGGAAGCGGTCGAGCGAGATCAGGCAGCCGCCGACCGTCAGCATCGCGCCGACCGAGACGGCCATGGCGTTCATGTGAAACAGCGGCAGCGGCGTCAGCATGCGCTCGCCATCGGTACGCAACTGCGCATAGCCGCCGGCGCCGGCATACCAGTCGCCGCAATGCAGGAAGTATTCGTTCGACAGCATGCAGCCCTTCGGCTTGCCGGTGGTGCCCGAGGTATAGAGCAGCGCGCATTCGGTGGCGGGGCCAAGCGTTGCGCCCGTTTCGGCCGGGCGGATCGCCGGCGGCAGGGTGTCCTCCGGCGATATCACCGGGACCGACAGGCCGGCATTGGCGACCGCCGTCTGAAGGTCGCCGACGCGGTCCGGCAGCACGATCGCCAGCACCATCTCCGAATGTTCGGTCAGGTACTCGAGCTCCGCCAGCCGCAGGTCCGGATTGATCGGCACGACGGAGGCGCCGAGGCTGTTGAGCGCGAACCAGATCTCGATAAAGACCGGCCGGTTCTGCAACAACAGGCCGACCCGGTGGCCGGCGCCGTAGCCCGCTGCGGCAAGCCGCTCGGCCCAGCCGTCGATCCGCGCCGCCATCTCGGCATAGCTGATGTCGCCGGCGGGAATGCCGTAGATCCCGGCGGTCTCCTCCAAAACGTGCAGGAACGGCGCCGCGCCCTTGCGCGCCGCCGTCTCGGCAAAGCGCCGCTGAAATGTCTCCCCCGTCATGTATTCCTCAGATGAAGAGTTGGATATTGCCGAAGGGCGCGTCGAAATTGATCAGGTCGACGCGCTTGAGCATGATCTTGAGGTTCCCGTCCACCTCGACCAGTTCGTGGCTGACCCAGCCCGAATAGCGGTCGAGCAGGTCGCCGCGCGTCTCGGTGTAGAGGAACGACGTGCGCAGCCTGCAGACGCCGTCTTCTGTTCCATCGGAGATGACACGCGGGCGCTCCAGCAGGTGATGGCAGCGGCTCTTGGGCTTCTGGCTGAAGGTACGCTCGCCCGACAGCCGCTCGACGCGCACGGTGAGCAGCAGCCGGTCCTCATACATCAGCGAGGGCTGCAAAAGCGGGTCCTCCTGCTGCCATTCCAGCGGCATCCAGTAGCGGCCGTCGTCGTGGAACAGCGCCAGCCAGTCCTCCCAGCGCATCTCGTCGAGGGTGGCGGCCTCGTCATAGACGAAATCGATCAGGCGGTCGGGCGTCACGTTTCCGGGGCTCATTCTGCCGCCTCGACGTTCTGCGGCATGTCCTGGATCATGAACTTGCGCCAGGCATAGAACTGGTTGCGCATCTGCCGCTCCGACGTGCCGTTGATCACTTCGGTGACGTCCTCCGCCTCGCCGGCCTCGTAGAGCCGCTGGATGTTGACCCATTCGTTGCCGTCCGAGGTCAGCCCCTCCTGGGCGCGCTCGTACATTTCCAGGTCGTCATGGCCGACGATCGAGGTCGGGGCATTGATGAAGCGGTTATACATCAGCGCCCGCTCGTACATCTTGTCGGGCGCGCCGACCAGCCTGTAGACCCAGCTCTCGACCAGCGTCCTGTCGACGGCGACGGGGATGAAGTTGCGCAGGATCGCGACCGAGCCCTTCACCATGATGTTGGGGAAATAGACCGTGTTGTGGCGGTTGTCGGAGAGGATCGCCTTGGCCCGCTCCTCGCCATAGGCCTCCACCATCATCGAGAAATAGCCGTCGAGATCGTCATAGTCCTGATGGATCGAGCCGGACACGCCGGTATGGCCATGGCCGTTCGGCCAGATCCGGATGCCCGACTGCTCGAAGAACTCATAGGAGCTCATGAACGGTGCGTAGAGCTGCACGGCCATCGGCTTCTCGGTCGCGCCCGTGCGTTCCTGCTCGCGCTCCCAGACCTTGATCGCGGTGCCGGCCGAGCTTTCATGCGCGACCATCGGATGGCAGGTGTCGGTCTGGTTCTCGACCAGCATCTTCCAGTTGCAGGTGTGCATGTAGCGGATCGGCGCGCCGACGATCTCCAGTTCGCCCGTCGGCGAGCGGTCGATCATGTTGTCGATGGTCGACAGCGAGTCGGCGAAGAAGTCTTCGAAGCTCAGGCCCTCGTCGGCGAGGCGGGCGAAGATGAAATCGCGGTAGATCTTGACGTTCTTCACCGGGGTCAGGCCGCGCGCTGCCTGATCATTGTCGAAACCGGTGTTCTCGTAGCCCTTCTTCAGCGGGATCGCCAGAAGCGAGCCGTCGGTCTTGAACGACCAGGCGTGATAGGGGCAGCGGAAGAACTTGCCGGTATTGCCGCAGGGTTCAGACGCGATCTTGACGCCCTTGTGCGGGCAGCGGTTGTAGAAGACGTGGATCGTGCCGTCGCGATGGCGGCTTGCCAGGATCGGCTGCTTGCCGATCCGGCAGGTGATGAAATCGCCGGGTTTCTTCAACTGGCTCGCGTGGCCGACATAGATCCAGGAATTGGGGAACAGGTGCTCCAGTTCCAGGTCGAAGATTTCCTTGTCGATATAGACGTCGCGATGGACCCTGTGCCCCTGAACCAGACCGGCTATGGCGTCCGGCCTGCCGCGATAGCGTTCCATTGTTTCCTCCTCCTGAAAAACAAATTCAGCCAAATCCCGTCAGATATCGATCACCAGCTTGGGCGTCTTTGCCCGCGACACGCAGATCTGCATGACCGTGTTCGACGCCTTCTCGTCATCGGTGAGGATGACGTCACGGTGATCGGGCTCGCCCTCGATGACGTCGCACTGGCAGATGCCGCAATCGCCGCGCTGGCAATCATAGAGCGGATCGAGGCCGGCGTCCTCAAGCGCCTCGATGATCGTCTTGTCGGCCGGCACGTGGACGACCTGGCCGGTCGAATGGATCTCGACGTCGAAGGCGGTGTTCTGCGTGTCGTCCTGATCGGCGGTGAACAGTTCGAAATGGATGCGCTCGTCGGCCCAGCCCTGCGCTTTGGCTTCCGCCCTGACCGCCTCGATCATGCCGGCCGGGCCGCAGATATAGGCATGCGCCCCGGCTTCGGCGCCGGCGAGCAGCGCCTTGATGTCGAGCGCGTTGTCCTGATCGTCATAGTGCAGGTGCAGACGCTCGCCGCAGATTGCCCGCAATTCGTCGACAAAGGCGAGCCTGCCCGCGCTGCGGCCGGCATAGTGCATCTCGAAGGGGCGACCGTCCCGCGCGAGTTCGTCTGCCATCGACAGGATCGGCGTCACCCCGATGCCGCCGGCGATCAGCAGCGCGGGGGCGTCATAGGGCCCGAGCGGAAAATGGTTCTCCGGCCCGGTGATCTCGATCTGCGCGCCGGCATCGAGGCCGTGCATGAAGATCGAGCCGCCGGTGCTCTCCGTTTCGCGCAGGACCCCGAGCGCGATCGTGTCGGAGGCGAGGTCCGGCAGCCGCATCAGCGAGTAGGCCCGGCTGCCGCCCGACGGCAGCGCGACACGCACATGGGCGCCTGCCCGCCAATCCGGCACCAGGCCGGAGCAGCAGCGGAAGATCAGCCGCTTGACATCCGCCGTTTCATCGCCTGCGGCGACAAGTTCGTATCGCGTTGAGGTCATCGTCGGGGAGGTCATCGTCGGGGGCCGGTGGTCTCTGTGATGCGGACTCGATTTATATGAATTTTCATATATTCAGGTTTAAAGCAATCGCTGTCAAGCCGCATGTTCCATGGTGCGTAACCCGCTGTTTTGAAGAAATCCGCTTTACCTCCGTCGCGCCTGCGCGTTAAAAACGTCCAACATTTTTTCGGATAACCAACAATATGCTGTTTGGGGAACGCACCAGTCAGGACGATACCGTTGTCGCGATGCTTGCCGCCGCGATCCGGCGGGACATTTCGTTCGGGCAGCTCAATCCGGATCAGAAGCTGAAGATCGGCGCGCTTCGCCAGCGCTATGGCGGGTCCAACCATTCGATGCGCGAGACGCTCAGGGTGCTGACCGCCGAGGGCATGGTGGAGGCAACCTCGCAACGCGGTTTCCGGGTCACCTCGGCGAGCGAAGAGGATATGCGCGACATCCTGATGATGCGCGTGACGCTGGAACAGCTCGGCCTGGAGAAGTCGATCGCGGCCGCGACGGTTGCCTGGGAGGGCCGCGTCGTCGCCGCCTTCCATGCGATGCGCCGCGCCGAGGAGCAGGTCAGAGCGACCCCGGACGACCTGACGGCGCTGCAATGGGACGAGGCCTGCCGGGCGGCGTCGGAGGCGCTCGTGTCGGGCTGCGGCTCGGCCCGGCTGATCGACAGCCAGCAGAAATTCTACAACCAGTCGCGCCGCTTCCGGCTCGCGCTGTTGCGCGAGGGACGTCTCGACTTTGCGCGCCGCGCCGAGCGGATCGAGGCGCTGCAATCCGCCGTGGTCGAACATCGGGCAGATCAGGCGCTCGGCCTGCTTGAAACGCATATCGGAGCGGAAATGGCCGGCGAGACGCCAGCGTAGAGACAAACTGAATGACAACACCCGATCCAAAGCAAGGGAGAAAACCATGATCAACCTCAACCGGCGCAAGGCGCTCGCCCTCATCGGCGCCGCCGCCGCAAGCGGCCTTGCCGCCCCGGCGATCGCCCAGAACCGCAAGATCGTCGTCGGCGCCCTGCCCTTCACCAGCCATTCGGGCAGCTTCATCGCCTATGAGCGGGGCTATTTCGCCGATGCCGGACTCGATATCGAGTTCAAGTTCTTCCAGGCCGCGCAGCCGATGGCGGTGGCGATCGCCAGCGGCGACGTTGATTTCGGCATCACCGCCATCTCCGGCGGGCTGATCTCGCTCGCCGACAAGGGCGCGATCAAGGTGATCGGCGGCGCGCTGTCGGAAAAGCCCGGCGTCGACGGCCAGAAGATCCTGGCCTCCGATGCCGCCTTCAAGGCCGGCCTCACCGCGCCGCCGGGCCTCGGCGACAAGCGCTTCGGCATGACCACCGCCGGCTCGTCGTTCCACTATATGGGCTCGAAGATCGGCCAGGCGGAGGGCGTGACGCCGCAGTTCGTTCCCTTGCAGAAGGTCGGCGCGATCATCGGCGCGCTGAAGTCCGGCCAGATCGACGCTTGGTCGATCGTGCCGCATATCGCCAAGCCGCTGGCCGGCTCCGGCGCCGTGCACATCATCGGCGATGTCTCGACCTTCCTGCCGCACTATCAGGTGACGGTGCTGTTCACCTCGACCAAGAACGCGGACGAGGACCGGCCGCTGACCGAGAGCTTCATCAAGGGGTTCAGCAAGGGTGTCGCCGACTATGACGCGACGATGGTCGACAAGGCGAACGGACAGGACGCGATCGACGAACTGGTCAAGCTGATCCACAAATACGTCTATACCGACCGGCCGCACGAGAAGGCCGCGCCGTCGATCCTCAACGGATCGATGTGGCTGAACGAGGGTGCCGCCATCAACGTCGCCTCGGTCAAGGACCAGCTCGAGTGGTTCCAATCGGAGGGGCTGGTCGACAAGGCGATCACGCTCGATACCTTCCTCGACACGAGCTACGTCAAGACGATCGACGCGTAACGTATCGGGCTCTCGGGGCGGACGGTCCAGACGAGCGCGCCGCCCCGGCCCGGCCCTATCCGACAACAGAAAGACTGCCCTTGGATATCAAGCTCGACCGGATCAGCCATGCCTATGGCGAGACGGAGGTGCTGCGCGACATCTCCTTTAACGTGCCGTCGGGCCGGATCGTCTGCCTGATCGGCCCGTCCGGCTGCGGCAAGTCGACCCTCCTGCGCTTCATCGGCGGGCTGGAGCGGCCCACCACCGGCAAGATCCTGCAGGTCGGCGAGCCGCCTGAGGGCTGCCTCAATCCGCTGACCTACATCTTCCAGGACTTCGCGCTGCTGCCCTGGCGCAGCGTGCGCGGCAACATCTCGCTGGTGCTGGAGGATCACGGCATTCGCGGACGCAAGGCCGACGCGATCATCGGCGACGTGCTCGCCCGCACGCGGCTGTCGGATTTCGCCGGCGCCCTGCCCAAGCAGCTGTCCGGCGGCATGAAGCAGCGCGTCGCGATCGCCCGGGCGCTCGCGGTCAATCCGGCCGTCATGCTGATGGACGAGCCGCTGTCGGCGCTCGACAGCCAGACGCGCGAATTGCTGATGGACGACCTAGTGGGCCTATGGACCCGGCAGCCGTTCACCGCGGTCTATGTCACCCACAATCTCCAGGAGGCGGTCCGCCTCGGCCACCGGATCATCGTGCTGTCGCGGCGGCCGGGCCGCATCCGCGATATCGTCGAGATCGACACGCCGATCGCCGAACGGCGGGCGGGCGACAAGGTCTGCCAGCGCAAGCATGACCTGTTGTGGGACCTGATGCGCGAGGAGGCCCGCGCCGCCGACGAGGAACTGATCGATGGCTGAGACCGTCGGAGACGGCCCAATACAGGGTAGCGCCCAAAGGGATGGGCCGCCTCAGGCCGTCGAGGTGCGGTTTCGCGGCGGCGGCTTCGCGCCGAAGAGCCACCGCTGGATCGGCTTTCTCGTCTTCGTCTTCCTGATCGGCCTGATCGAATGGGGCACCGGCGCGGGCTGGATCTCGTCGCTCACCCTGCCGCGGCCCTCCGACGTGCTTTCAACCTTCGGCGAGTTGTGGGAGAGCGGCATGCTGTTCAAGCATCTCGTTCCCTCGCTCACCCGGCTCGTCGTGGGTGCTGCGATCGGGGCCGGGCTCGGCATCCTGATCGGCGTGCAGATCGGGCTGTTCTCGCTGATCCGGGCCGGTCTGGTGCCGCTGGTCGCGGCGATCTTTCCGATCCCGAAGATCGCGCTTCTGCCGCTCTTCGTCATCTGGTTCGGCATCGACGAGGGCTCGAAATACGCGCTGATCGCGTTCGGCACCTTCACCCCGACGGTGGTGGCGACCTATGGCGCCGTCGACAATGTCGACCGGACGCTGATCCGCATGGGCCAGAGCTTCGGCCTGTCGTGGTTTTCCATCGTCCGCAAGATCGTGCTGCCCGGCGCGATGCCGGGGATCCTGTCGGGCCTGCGCATCAGCCTGGCGATCGCGATCATCCTGCTGGTCGCCGCCGAAATGCTCGGCGCGCAATACGGGATCGGCGCCTATATCCTCGAGGCGGGGTCGCTTTACGACCTGGAACGGCTGTTCGCCGGCGTGGTGATCCTGTCGCTGCTCGGCATCCTGGTCAGCGCCGCGATCGGCGCGATCGAGCGGCGCCTGCTGGGCTGGCGAACGTAGGATGGCCCGGGAGAGGACAGTGCGGGTCGGCAACGTTCGTTGTTTCGACGTCGCCTCCGGCGCCCTCGAAGCCGCCCTTAAGGGCGGCACCCCCACCCTGACCCTCCCCCACAAGGGGGGA
>JANQKY010000119.1 GCA_028280885.1 Tepidamorphus sp. | reverse complement strand
CCGGGCCGCCGCTCCACGCCGCGACTTGCCCCCGTTCACCTCCGCCACAATGCGTTCGCGTAAATCCGCCGACAACGGTTTGCCCATGATCCACCTCCTGTAACGGTGAATCACAGATCAGGCCCAAAGGGAATCCCCAAAATAGATTCAGCCTAATCGCCCGATGCTCTAGTCGGTGAACATCACGCCGAGAAACTTGTCGTCCCGCCACCGCACTTCGCAATTCTTGTCCGGTCCGCCCGAATCGAAGACCAGCCGGAAGCGGTTGGGTATGGTGACCGCTCCTTCGATCTCAAGCTTCGCTCCGTCATCGGTCAGGTTGCGGATGATGCAATTGACCGTTGAGAAGTTCTGATTGAAGACGATGCGTCCACCTTTGAGAGTGCGGGGGCGGACAGGTATTCGACGATTTTCCATGGTTTTTTCGGCAAAGGAACCCTGGGGCAGCGGACACTATCGAGCAGGTGTCACCGGCGCTTCAAGGTATACTTCTTCCCCAGCGTAAAGGCCAGTTCTACTTATTTTCCGGCCGAATACTTAGTCCCCTATATTTATCTACTGGAGACCTCGGCGCCCAAACCGGTCGGATCCAGGCGCCGAATGTCGCTTCCCGTATCTCAGGCCGCGCGGACGACGGTTATGAACCGATCCACTTCCTTTTGCAGAATATCGGCCTGCGACGTCAAGTCCCCGGCCGCGTCGAGCACGTCACCGGCGCCGCTGCCCGTTTCGCCCGCAGCCTGAGACACACTGCCGATCGTATCGCAAACCGCGCTGGTTCCCAATGCGGCGTTTTGGACGTTTCGGGCGATTTCCTGCGTCGCGACGCCTTGCTCCTCAACGGCGGAGGCGATCGCGGTGGCGATTTCGTTGACGCCGTTGATGGTCGAGAGAATCCTGGCGATCGCCGCTTCGGCGTTTCGCGTCGCGCCCTGGATGCCGGAGATCTGGCCGATGATCTCCTCCGTCGCGTTGGCGGTCTGGCCGGCCAGCGTCTTGACCTCGGCTGCGACGACGGCAAAGCCCCGGCCGGCCTCGCCGGCGCGGGCCGCCTCGATCGTCGCGTTCAGGGCGAGCAGGTTGGTCTGCGCGGCGATGTCGTTGATCAGCTTGACGACGTCGCCGATCCGCTCGGCGGCTTCGGTCAATTCGCCGATCTGCCGGGCGGCCTGCTCGGATTCGCCGACCGCGTGGCCCGACGAGTCCGTCGACTGGGTCACCTGCCGGCTGATCTCCGAAATCGAGGTGGCCAGTTCCTCCGCCGCCGCGGCGACCGTCTGGACGTTATCGGTTGCCTGTTCGGCTGCCGTCGCCACGGTTGTCGCCTTCCGGGTCGTCCGCTCGGCGCCTTCGGCCAGATTGCCTGCCGTTCCGTTCATCCGGTCGGCGGCGCCGCGGACGGCTTCCAGCGTGGCGCGGATCGTCTCGTCGAACTCGACGATTGCGGTATCGATACGGGACTGGCGGGCCGCGCGCGCTTCCAGCATCGCCTCCTGATAGACGGAGATGGCAAGGTCGATGTCGAGCATCACCGAGGCGTTGAGCGCGGTAATGACCGATTGCAGCTTGTCGGGTTTGCGGCGATAAGTCTTGACCGCGAGCTCAATCAGGCGGGCGAGAATGAAATTGTACCCGCCGATATACCAGCGCGGCTTCAGTCCGATCTTGTTGTGGACCCGTCCGATGGTGCGGACACCCTCGATGTAGTCGTCGCCGAAGCGGCCGGCGAACAGTCTCGACCAATGGCTTGTCTGGGCCTGCTTGAGGCGGGCTTCCTGCCCGCCGATGCGTTCGGACAGTTCCGGGATCGTACCGATATGCCGGTAGAACGCTTCCAGGATCACAGGCAATTCCGGTTCGACGATCTTCCAGAATTCGGAGAGGACGAGGCCGGTCTGCGATCCGATGGTCATGAATTCAAGGCGTTGTTCCCGATCGATTGTGTCGGAGTCCACGTCTCTATCGCGTGTCAGGGTTTCCATCCGATTCGAGCTCTTTTTGTTGAAAGCGAGGAAGGGAGACGACTTTCTGTCGTTTCTTCGTCCAGGTATTCGAAACCGGAATGGTTAACAGTGCATAAAATAAGCTGGCTTTTTCAAGATCAAGATCGGTTTTACCCGGCTTTATATCAATGTTGATATAAAGTCCCGCACGTTATTGGTTGCGGTCGCGCGACGACAAAAGTTTGACGTGTTTCAGTCCAGGCCGGGGACTCAAAGCGGCTCGGGGGACGGTTTGGGGACTTCCCAGGCCCGGATGACGGGACGGGTAGGGTGCTCCGGGGAGCGGAGTTGAGGCAGATCAATGACATCCGGCCCGGACTGCGGCTCGATTGAAGCTCGTCAATCGAACCAACAGCGGGTGGAGATGTCCCATGACCGGAGCCGAACAGCTTATCGCCTTCGCAATTCTTGCCGTTTTCGTGTTTTTCATGGGGATGGTCGCCTGGGGCGATCGCCACACCCGCGACGCACGCGCGCATTGGGATTGAGATCCGCGGGATTGAGATCCGCGTGAGAGCCCGTCAGCGGCGCAGTCTGCCGGGTCGCTGACCGGACATCACGTAACGAAAAGCAAAAAGGCCGCCCCGGAGGGCGGCCTTTTCGCATGGGATAGTGGAGGCGATCAGGACATGCGGCCCGTCGCGTCCGCTAGGATCGCGTAGACCTTGCTCGGCTCCGAGGTCAGATACATCTGCCGCATCACGCCGTCACGGTCGGCGCGGGAAATGGTTTCGATCAGGTGCTCGAAGCCGGTGAGATAGCGGTCGACCGCATCGCGCAGTTCGGGCTCGCGCCGGTATTTGCGGCGGATTTCGTCGATGACGCCGCGATCGCGCTGGGCAAACAGCCGGCGGATGAAGATATCCCGCTCGCCGCGCCGATAGCGGTCATAGAGGTCCATGAAGGCATTGTCGTCGACGGAGCGGACGATATCGACCGCGATCGCGTTGAGCGATTCCATCATATGCGCCGGAGACCGCTCGGCCTGCCGGTTTGCTTCGGCCTGACGGGCGCCGGCGGCGGCTTCTTCGGTTCCGGCCCGGGCCAGAACATCCGACAGCGACCAGTTGTCGCCGCCCTGCGTCGCGGCGGGCGCTTCGGCGCGGGCGGGAGCGGGTTGCTCACGCGGTGCCTCGGCGGCCGGCGCCTGCTGCGCGGGCCGCGTCGCGGCAGGTGCCGGGGCCGGAGCGGGTGCCGGTGTCGGCGTTGGGGCCTGGGCGCTTGCCGCGGCGACCGGGCGCGGCGTGTTCTGTCCGACCGCGACATCCGCCGTCCGGGCCGACTGCGCCGTTTCGGGCACGGCGACATCGATCGCGTTGCCGTGTCGGGAGACGATGGTGGTCAGCTCGTTCAGCGCTTTGATCTGGTCGGCGACGGCGCGCCGCATCGCGGCCGCGTTCTCCTGCGTCTCGCGGGGCAGTTCGAAGACGCCGCGCTTCAATTCGGTGCGGGTCGCCTCCAGCTCCTGCGAGATCGACTTCGCGGCTGCCCGCATCTCCGTCGAGGCGTCGTTGAAGCGGGTGGTCGCGGCCTGGAGCAGGGCGGCGATTTCCTCCGACGCCGTCTCGAAGCCGGCGCGCACGGCACCTGCCGTCCGCTCGCCTTCCTCGCCCGCCGTCAGCCGCATGTATTCGAGCTGCTCGGCGACGCTCTGCGACGACGACGAGGCGGTCTCGGCCAGCAGCTGGCGGATCTCCTCGGCGGAGGCGCGCAAAGCGTCGAACTGGTCGGAGACGATGCGGCCCGACAGCTGGGCGCGATCGGCGATGCCGGCGCTGGCCTGATCGGCGGCCGACTGGATGCCCTCGATTTCCTCGGCGACCGAGCGGGTCGCGTTGATCGCCCGGTTGGTGATCGCCGAGGCAACCGTGTCGGCGGCCTCCTGCATCGCCTTGAGTTCCTCGTTGACCAGGCTCCTGGCGCCGACGGCCCGGTCGGTGATCGCGCCGGTGATGCCGTCGGTCGCTTCCTGAATGCCCTGCAGTTCCTCGGCGACCGACCGGCTGGCGTTGATCGCCCGGTTGGTGATCGTCGCGGCGACACCGTCGGTGGCGTCCTGGATCTCCTTGAGCTCGGCGGCGACCGAGCGGGTCGCCTCGGAGGCGCGTCCGGCGATGGTGTCGGAAACGGTCGCGGCCGCGCCCTTGATCGTCTCCAGTTCGCCGGCCACAGAGCGGGTGGCGAGCGCGGCGCGGTCGGAAATCGCCGCCGTCGCCTCGTCGGAGGCCGACTGGATGGTCTGGATCTCCTCGGCCACCGAGCGGGTCGCATTGATCGCCCGGTCGGTCATGGCCCGGGCGATGCCGTCGGTGGTCGCCTGGATGCGCTCGACCTCCGACAACAGCGACTGGGTGGCGCCGGCGGTGCGGTCGGACACGGTCGCGGCGACTTCGTCGGCGGCGCGGCGCACCGCCTCGAGCTGCTGATAGATCGACTGGGTCGAGGCAACCGCGCGCTGGCCGATCGATCCGGCAAGCTCCTCGACGGAGCCGTTCAGGCGTTCGAACTCGGCCAGCAGCCGCTCGGAGGCGACACGGGTCGAGGATTGCAGCATCTCGCCGAGCGAGTTCGCGCGGTTCTCGGCGGCAACCAGCGTGCCCTCGATCGCCGAGGTGTAGCCATCGATCAGGCCGTCGATCTCCTTGGCCCGGTCGGTCAGGCTGCCGGCGAGCTCGTCGAGGCGGGCCCGGCGCGCTTCGATCGCCTCGTCCATCTCGGCATTGGTGCGGTCAAGCTGCGAGGCGGTGTCGGCGAGCGCCTTGCCCTGGGCGTCGAAGCGCCCGGCCAGCGAACCGATATCCGACAGCACCTTGTCGGAAATGGTCTGGAGGAGGGCGACCTGATCGCCCATCTGGTCGCTGGTCTTGCCGGCATCGGCGGTCGCGGCCTCGACGGCGCCGCGGAATTCGCCGACGCGGTCGTTCAGCGTCGTCTCGATCGCCGTCAGATTGTCGCTGGCGCCCGACAGGACCGACCGCAGCAGGCCGTTGGAATCGCTGAGGCGGCCGAGGATCGTCTCGATATTGGTGGTCACCGAGGTGTTGGTCTCGGCGATTTCCTCGACGATCTTGCGACCGCGCGTCTCCATCTCGTCGAAGGCCGACTTGCCGCTGTCCGAAATGGCCTGGGTAACCTCGAGGCCCTGCTGGGCGATCGCCTTGGTGATGTCGCCGCCGCGATTGGTGATCGCGCGCGTCACCGTGTCGGTCGCGCTGCCGACGACCTGGTCGATCGTCTCGGCCTGGGTGGCGATCTCGTTGATCAGGCGGCCACCGCGCACGACCAGCGTCTCCTCGAGCGCCGTCGAGCGCTCCTGCAGCCGTTCGCTGATCTCGCCGGCGCGCGCGCTCAGCGTCTCGTTCAGGCTGCTTGCCCGGTGCGAGAGAAGCTGTTCGAGCTCGTTGGTGCGGGCGCCCAGCGTCGTGTTGATCTCGCCGGCCCGGTCGCCGAGCGTCTGTTCGATCTGGGCCGCACGGTTGCCGAGCGTCTCGTCGATGTCGTTGAGGCGGTTGCCCAGCGTCGTCTCGATGGCGCTGGAGCGGGCGCTGAGCGCCTGCTCGATCTCGGTTGCCCGGGTGCCGAGCGCCGAGTTGATCTCCGCCGTGCGATCGCCGAGCGCCTGGGTGATCTCGGCGGACCGCGTCGACAGGGTCTCGTCGATATCCTTGAGCCGGTTGCCCAGCGTTGCATCGATCTCGCCGGCCCGCTCGCCGAGCGTCTGGCGGATTTCGGCCGCCCGCGTCCCGAGCGTTTCGGTGATGTCGTTCAGGCTGCCTGAAAGCGTCGCCTCGATCTCGCCGGAGCGGGCGCCCAGCGTCTCGTTCATGGTCGCGGCGCGTTCCGACAGGGTGCGGGTGATCTCGGCGGTCCTGGTGCCGAGCGCCTCGGTGATCGTCGCCAGGCTGCCCGTGAGCGTTGCCTCGATTTCGCCGGAGCGGGCACCGAGCGTTTCGTTCATGGTCGCCGCGCGCTCGTTGAGCGTTTGCGTTACTTCGGCGGTGCGGGTGCCGAGTTCGTCCGTGATCGCCTTCAGGCTGCCGGCGAGCGTCGCCTCGATCTCGCCGGAGCGGGTGCCCAGCGTCTCGTTCATGGTCGCGGCGCGTTCCGACAGCGTGCCGGTGATTTCGGCCGCCCGGGCGCCAAGCGTCTCGTCCATGTCGCGCAGGCGGGCACCCAGCGTCGTCTCGATCTCGGCGCTGCGCAGGTTGAGCGCCTGCTCGATCTCGCCGGCCTTCAGCGACAGGGTCTCGGCGATGTTGGTGGCACGGTCGCCAAGCGTCGTCTCGATCGCCACGGTGCGGTCGCCGAGCATGGTCTCGATACCGGTCGCCCGCTCGCTGAGGATCGTTTCGATCACCGAGGCGCGGTCGCCCAGCATGCCTTCGATCGCCGTCGAGCGCTCGCCGAGCATCGTTTCGATCGCAGCGGCCCGCTCGCCGAGATTGGTCTCGATCTCGGAGCCGCGCGCGCCCAGCGTCGCGTCGATCTCGCCGAGCCGGCTGCCGAGCGTCTCGGCGATCTCCTTGGCCCGCCCGCCGAGCGTCTCGTTGATCTCGCGGGCCTGGGTGCTCAGCGTATCGTTGATGTCGCGGGCGCGGTGGATGAGGGCGGCGTTGAGCTTCTCCGTGCGATCTTCCAGCGTCGTCTCGATGGTCGTGACGTTGCGGCCGAGCGAGGCCTCGACCTCGCCGAAGCGGGCCGCCAGCGCCTGGCCGATCTCGTCGGCGCGGCTGGCGAGCCGGTCGTCGATCTCGCCGACCCGGCGGCCGAGCGCCTCGTCGATCAGGGTGGCGCGCTCGTCCAGGGTCTGGCCGATCGACTGGGCGCGGTCGGACAGGGTGCCGGCGAGCGTCTCGCCCTTTTCCGACAGCGTCGAGGAGATGGCGTCGAGCCGGCCGCCGAGCACGGTGTCGATCTCGCTTGCCCGCTCGGCGACGTTGCGCATGAAGGAATCGGCGCGCTTCGACAGGGTTTCCTCGATCGCGCCGCCACGCGCCTCCAGGCTCTCGTCGAACCGGTTGAGACGCGCGTCCATCGCCGAGGTCAGCGTCTCGCCGCGATGCTCCATCGCCGTGGTAAAGGTTTCGATCCGGCCGGCGAGCGCGGAGGTGATCTCGTCGCCGCGGGTGTTCAGCGTATCGGTGAGCTGGACGATGCGGCTGTCCATGGCGGTCGCGATCTGGGCTCCGCGCTCATCCAGCGAGCCGGTCAGGCGGTCGAGCCGCTCGTCAAGGGCGCCGGTGATCGCGTCGGCGCGCGACCCGATGGCGTCGGTGAAGGCGCCGATGCGGTGATCGAGCGCGGTGGTGATCTCGCCGCCCTGCACGTTCAGGGTTTCGGTCAGTTCGGCGGTCCGGTTGGCGAGGATCTCGTTCAGTTCGGCCGAGCGGTGATCGAGCAGTTCGGCCACCTCGGTCGAGCGGAAGGCCAGCTTGTCGACCAGTTCGCCGCCCTTGACGGTCAGCGTGTGATCGACATCGGCGACCGTGCGCCGCAGGCCTTCCTCGACGTCCTGGGCACGCGCGTTGAGCGTGTCCTGAACCTCGGCGGTGGTGGCGTTGATGCTGCGGGTGATCTCGCCGCTGCGCTCGACGATCGCCTGGGTCGTCTCGGCGCCGACCGTGGTGATCTGCGTGGTGAACTCGCCGGCGCGCGCGGCGATGTCCTCGGCGAAGCCGGCGCCGGCGGCCGCCAGCTTGTCGGTGAGCTCGGTGCCGCGATTGGTGACCGTGTCCTCGATGCGCTGGCTGGTCTCGTCGATGCGGGCCGTCAGGGCGTTGCCGCTGGAGAAGATCGTGTCGGAAATCTGCGAGCCGACCTGCGACAGCCGGTCGGTGACCTCGGAGCCGCGGTGGACCAGCGTCTCGGAGAGCTGGTTGCCGGTATCCGACAGCCGCTGCGTCACCTCGGCGCTGCGGTCGGTGAGCGAGTGGATCAGCGAATGGCCGGTGGTGGCGAGCGTCTCGTTGATCGAATTGCCGCGCTCGGACAGGTCCTGAACGATTCCCGCGCCGGTATGGGCGAAGGCCTCGTTGACCTCGCGGCCGCGCTGGTCGAGCGTCGTGGTGACCATTTCGCTCGCCTCGGTCAGCGTCGAGGCGACCTCGTGGCCGGTATGGGACAGGCGGCGGACGAATTCATCGCCATGGGTCGTCAGGGTGCCGATCAGGCTGTCGCCGGAGGCGGTCAGCGCGTCGGTCATCTCGTCGCCGCGGCTGGTCAGGGCCTGGGTCACCCGGTCGCCGGCGCTGGTCACCGAATTCGTGATCCGGTCGCCGGCCTCGGCGAGATCGGCGGACAGGTTCTCGTGGGCGCCCGAAATCGTCGCGCGCAGGCGATCGGCATTGGTCAGAAGCGCGTCGCGCTCGTTGCCCATCTGGTCGATCAGCGTACGGATGCGGATCTCGTTTTCATGATAGGCGCGCTCCAGCGAGGAGACTTCCGAATGGATCAGCGCTTCCAGCTCGCCGGCGCGGGCCAGCGCCCGCTCGACGCCGTCGCCCATGGCGGCGACCTCGCGGCGGATCGCCTGGCCGACATTCATCACGGCTTCCTTGGCGACGCCCTCCGGCTCGGCCAGGCGGATGGCGGCTTCCGTCAGCGAGCGGCCGGCGAGCCTCAGGTCGGAGGCGCGCCACATCATCGCGGCGGTGGCGAAGAACAGGATGACGGGGACGGCGGCGGCTGCCCAGATCATCAGGATCCCGGGCTCGGCGCGCACCAGTTCGGGGCTGTTGAAGGCGAAGAGGGTGGTGCCGTAAAGGCCATAGCCGGCGGCGGCGCAGAGGCCGACCCAGACCAGCGAAATCAGGAAGGCGACATAGAAGGGCGTGCGCGGCGCGCTGCGCTGCATGGAATAGACGACATGGCTGAGCGTCGGGCGGTCGTCGTTTGCGGGGCGCTTGGGATCGTTGGCGGCAATGTCCGCGGGGCGGGGCGTGCCGCGCCGGCGCGGCTCGACGGGCACCACGGTTTCGGTGTCGGGCGTTGTCTGGGGGGCGGGATCGCGCGCGGCTTCCACGACGCGCTCGACGGCGCGATTGACCGATTCCGTCGCCTCCTCGGCGCTCTTCCGGGGTTTCGAGTCCTGGGGCGTGAGGTCGGCCAGGAGGTCGCTCTCGTTCAGTGACAACGCCTCTTCGACAGCCGACAACGCGGCCTCGGCCGCATCATGCTTGGACTGGGATTGTTTCGCCATTTTCAATACGCCTCGCGTCCGTACTCACTACATTCCGATCCGGTTGCCCGCCGCTTGCAAGCTCGTACCGGGACCGGCCGCAAACCGTCAGAGGAGATGCCTGAACCACCAAACCCCAACTCGCGTTTTCCCGATTGCCGTCGGGACCGCGCGCATGCAGACCGCTCGGATCGTGCCCCATCCATATCCCGGGGCACTTGCCGCGGGCGGCAGTGTAATGCCAAATGCCCGACGGGAAAACACCCGCGAGGCGGTGTATTAACGCTTCTTAAAATATCGTTAACGGCGGGGGAAAGCCGTGTCGGCCAAGGCTTTAGGCGAGATTAACCAGGATGGATCGCGCGCGCGAAAGCCGCTCACCAGGGCGCAGAAGCGCTATTTGCGGCGCGGGCTTGGGCAGCCTGGCGGCAAGCTGCCGCTGTTCGATGAAACCGGCCGGCAGATAAATCACCAGACGATCAGGGCCTGTATCGCCGCGGGCTGGGCCGAGCCGTGGTTCAGCAATCCGATCAAGCCGGACTGGCTGGTCTGCCGGCTGACCGGGGACGGCTACCGGGCACTCGGCGCCGAGCCGCCGCGTGCGGGGAGTGACGAAGAGACAAATCCGCAGGATTCGTGAAACCTGATTTTAACAACGAAATCATCCCGCTGGGTTAACACCCTAATGTCGCGGTGCGCCCGTTAACCCGCTCTTATCGCCTGATCCGGCAAGATCGGCCCGTCGCGTCCGATAAGGCCTGTCCGCGGGGGACAGGGCTCGGCGTGAGGTGGGAGCCATGGGCCAATCATTCCTGTTACGCCATATCGGCGAGACGACGTCCGGCGAGCCGCAAGCCCGGCCGGTCGATCTGGTGCATCTTGCGCGCCATACGCTGGGCGACGAGGACCTGGAGCGCGAAGTGCTGCAGCTGTTCGTGACCCAGTCGCGCATCTATCTGAACCGGTTGAAGGAAGCCGGCGACCGGGCGCAATGGCAGCGGGCGGCCCATACGATCAAGGGGTCGGCCCGCGGCATCGGCGCCTGGGCCGTGGCCGAATGTGCCGAGCAGGCCGAACTGCTCGGCCATGACGTGGCCGAGGACCGGTGCCGCAACGCCATCGTGGCGCTGGAGACAGAACTGGAGGCGGCAACCGCCTATATCCGCTCGCTGTTCGTCGAGCACTGAGGATATCCGGCGGGTTCGGGTGCGGCAGTGCGCGCTTGCGCCGTTTCACGCCGGTGATTAGGCGGCACACCGCGCTATTGACGGCAGGGGCGGCTTGACGCTTGCGGGCAAGGTGTCCTAATTCGCTGTGTCCCGGTCGCAGCGCGGCCCTGCAACGTTGGTTAGATTCCCCCGCCATGCCAAAAATCACCTATGTCGAACACAACGGCACCGTCCACGAGGTCAGCGGGGAGGTCGGCTCCACCGTCATGGAAACGGCGATCAAGAACGCCGTGCCCGGCATCGAGGCCGAATGCGGCGGCGCGCTCGCCTGCGCGACCTGCCACGTCTATGTGCGCCAGGACTGGCTGGACAAGACCGGCGGTCCCTCCGAGATGGAAGAGGACATGCTGGATTTCGCCTTCGAGGTGAAGCCGAACAGCCGTCTGTCCTGCCAGATCAAGGTCTCCGACGAGCTTGACGGCCTGACCGTCGACATTCCCGAACAGCAGGGCTGATCCTAAGGGACAGGCACTTACCCGGACGCCCGCGCATACAGGTCAGGCGCCCGGAGAGTCGGATTCGCTTTGCGCAGGCGATTGCCGCCAGCCAGTGGGGCCCGCCTGTCAGGATTCTCCCTTCATCAGATGGTCGACGTAGTCGTCCATCGTGATGGTGCCGCCGACATCGCGCGTTCGGGCCTGATCGGCGTCGCCGAGCGCGCCCTGCACGAAGTCGATGCGTTTCCAGCTTGGATGCGGTTGAACGCCGTCGGCGTCGGGCACATAGGGGCTTGCCGAGACCCGCGTGTGCTTGTGGATGTAGCGGGCGCAATTGAGGAAACAGCTTTCCACCGCGACGCGCACGATCCCGATCGCGCCGGGAAAGTGCTCAAGCTCAGGATCGTCGGGCGACAGCGTCGCCTCGCCCTGCACGCGGACCCGGTTCGGGGTCTCCAGGTCGATGAACAGCAGGCCGACCTTCGCCGTCTCGGCGATGTTGCCGAGGCTCAGGAACATGCCGTTGCCGTCATAGGCGGGGAAGGCGAGGGTCTTCTCGTCGAGCACCCGGCAGACACCGGGCGGGCCGCCCTTGTAGCTGACGGTGGGCCGGCCGTCGCCGTCCACCGTCGACAGGAAGAAGAAGTCCCGGCTTTCGATGAATGCGGCGTTCGGCCCTTCCACGACATCCCAGACGATGGCGTTTCGCACCGTCTCGGCCAGTTTCCCAGCGCCGTGTTCGTTTTGAAGACGGCGCTGCGTTTCGGTGTAAAACCCGCCTGACCCGGCCATCACGCCGCCTCGTCGCTCTCCGGCGCGCCGGCCTGTGCGGGATTGGCCGAGGCGGGCCCGGCATTGGCATCGAGCACATGGCGGGCGACGTCCGGGCGATAGTAGTGACCGGCGGGATCGGCGAAGATCTTCGCAGCCTCGATCATGCTAAGATCGATATCGGCGATCGCCAACCCGTCGGTGAATTCGTCGATCGGGTCGGTCAACCGGTAGCCGTCCGGGCCGAAGACGGTGGCCGCGCCGCCGCCGGCGAACACCACCTCGCGCAGCGCCTCGTTGCCCATGGTGATCTGGTCGAGGCTCTCCTCGGTGATGATCGAGTTCGGGGCGAGCACGAAGCAGCTTCCTTCCATGGCGTAGCTCTTGCTCTCGGCCATGTTCGCTTCCGCCGACAGGGCGTAGGCGGCGCGGACGCCCTTGAACATGCCGAAGGAGGGCCAGCAGGCGACATGGATCTGTTCGCCGAGCTGATACATGCCCTGGCGGTTGAGCGGCTGGATGTTCTCCCAGCAGCACAGGCCCCCGACGCGACCGAGCGGGGTTTCGGCGACCTTGATGTCGGTGACCGGACCTTCGCCCCAGACGGTCCGCTCCATGTGGGTGGGTTTCAGCTTGCGCCGCGACATGACGATTTCACCGCGGTCGTCGATCAGCGCCTGGCTGCAATAGATGCTGCCCTGGTCGCGCTCGGCGAAGCCCATCATCACCCAGGTGCCGGCGCGGGCTGCCGCCTCGCCGACCGCCTTCAGTTCCGGACCGCCAAGTTCGATCGCGTTCATCCGGTGCTTCATGACGATCTCCATCGCCACCATCGGCGGCTGCAGCCAGATCGTGAAGGGATAGCCCGGCAGCCAGACCTCGCCGAAGGCGACGAGCCTGACGTCCTGGCGGCCGGCATCCTCGATGATCGAAATCGTCTTCTCCAGCGTGCCCTGGGCGTCCATCCAGACGGGGGCGGCCTGTACGGCGGCGACTTTGACCATGGCGTTCTCCTCTCCTGCTGTGGTTTGAGCAGCAGGCTAGGACGGTTTTCAGTGGCCATGACAGTCCCCGTTCGGGGACCCCCGGATCACTTTTGTGGCTGTCCGGCGCGACCGGACGGGCCTGTGCTCCCTGTGTCCGGTTTGGGGGTGGAAAGCATGAGATAACGCAGTAGGTTACTAGAACTTCGGCCAAGTCAAAAATAGCCTCTGAGGAAGGTGCATTTCCTCCTCGGGAGTCATGCCCGGACGTGTTCCGGGCATCCATGACCACGATGGCCGGCGACGGTGTTCATGGATTGCCGGGACAAGCCCGGCAATGACAGCGGAGGGGGACATCAGAATGGGCGGCGGCGGGATACCAACCTCTCCCTCGTCATCCCGGAAATCGCGTCAGCGATTATCCGGGATCGGAGAGCCCGGGCGTTTCGGGGTTCCCTCGGCCGCGAACTGGCCCGGACACGGGCGCCCCGATCCCGGCTCGGCTTGTCAGCCGTCCGGGATGACGATCGAGAGGTTTTACGGTAGCGCAAGCACCGCAAAGAGAGGTCCGCCCGGACGTGTTCCGGTTCTTCGCGAACACGATCGCCCGACGAACTCGGCATGCCGCGCCGCGTCAGTCCGGGCGGCTGCCGTTGCGCCAGGCGGCCGCCATCGCGGTCCGGTTGCGGGTGCCGAACAGCTGGTTGAGCGCCTTCAGGTGTTTGCGGACGGCGGCCTCGCCGGTGCTGAGCTCCTCGGCGATGTCTCGGTTGCTGAGCCCGTCGGCGGCAAGGCGGGCGACGTCGTCCTGGCGCGGCGTCAGGCGGGGGTGGCGGCGGCGCATCCGCAGCAGTGCCGTCGAGGTGCGGGTCGCATAAGGCGACATCCGGCAGATGCCTTCGGTCGTCAGCCGCCGGGCGTTTTCCGCCGTCAGCGCGCCCAGATAGAGGATGCCGGCAAGTTCCTCTTCCCGGAACAGGGGGAGGGCCGCGAAGCCGTGCAGGCCGAAATGGCCGGACACGCGGTTATAGAGCTGGCAGGAGGTCCAGCGGTCGCCGAGCAGCGTCTCGGTGGAGCAGGGCCACTCCGTCTCGCGCATGCGTCTGAGAACCGGGTCGATGCGCATGCCGGTGATCTCGTAGCGGCGGGTGAAGGCTTCCGGCATGCCAATGATCACGCCGTATTCGAACCGGCGTTCGGGGGTAAACCGGTAGAGGCCGACCGAATCCATGCCCGAGGCCCGCAAGGCCGTTTCGGCGACGCGGGTCAGTTCCGATTTGACGTCCGGCGGCGGGTCATACATCGCTGGGTCGAGGGGCTGGGTCGAGCAACCTGATGATGCGTCAAAGGGTAGCATGACCGCGCGGAAGTGGCGACTCCGGGCGCCGGGGATGTCGAAAAATGCGAGGCTGTCCCTTGCCATTTTCATCGGCGACCCAAGGTTTCGTGCGCGGTGCACGCGCCTTTCGCTTTGACACAGCGCATGGCGTGCGATAGCAAGCCGCGCCTATTCGTCTGCCTGTCGGCCTCGCGATTGACCGTTCCGAGGACACCCTGACAGGGGAGACGACATGAAAGTCACCGTCACCGACCGCACCGGTCGCGATCATACGCTTGAGGCCCTCGAGGGCTGGCGGGTCATGGAAGTGATCCGCGACTGGGGCGTTCCGATGAAGGCGGAATGCGGCGGCGCCGGCATTTGCGGCACCTGCCACGTCCGCGTCGATCCGGCCTTTGGGCACCTGCTGCCCGAGCCGACCGACGACGAGCTTGATCAACTCGACAAGCTCGATGATGCCGACGAGACATCGCGGCTGTCCTGCCAGCTCCTGATGAGCGATGCGCTCGACGGGCTGCGGGTAACGCTGACCGACGATGCCGTCGACGGCGCGGAGGCGCCGGAGGCGGATGTTCCCGAGGCGGCGTAGGGGGCGGTTGGGTTCCGTCGCCGGCCGGCCGTCTGGGTGTTGTTCGTGCGAAGGCGGAGCAGGGAGAATTCCCGAAGCGCCCCGGTTCCCCGATCCCGGCTCTCGCTTAGGCTCGGCCGGGATGACGACAAGCGAGGTTGGGCGCCTGCCGCAGGCCGTTGAAGCTCTCAGGGTGCCCGCTGGCGTAACCCGTAGGCGAGTCCCTAGCGCACAAACACCCCCGAATCGCACGCTCTACGCGACTGTCTTATGGCCGAATTCAGCCCGGAAACCACGGCTCGTTTCTGC
This sequence comes from Tepidamorphus sp., assembly GCA_028280885.1. Classification (GTDB taxonomy): domain Bacteria; phylum Pseudomonadota; class Alphaproteobacteria; order Rhizobiales; family Tepidamorphaceae; genus Microbaculum. Next base: position 91,066 of record JANQKY010000119.1, on the reverse strand, counting down.
CAATCCCGCGTTCCGGAAAATCCCATTCCCTCGACCCTCCGGCACCTTAGCATCCTGTTCTACATATCTATAACCATATGAATTCGCTTGCTTTTCTTCGGTGACCCTGTTGCCTGCCGGGGTCTCGGCGCGCCATATACGGGGCCAGGTCAATCGCGAGGTCCGGCAGCGTTTCGGTCCTCCATCATCGGGGTCCGGCATGGGCGCACTCAGGACATTTCCCGTTTCAACCGTCGTCGACGGCAGGCGTGTCATCGTCGCCGGCGGCGGCGAGGCGGCCGACGCGAAGCTGCGGCTGCTCGCCAAGACAAGCGCGGCGGTCGAGATCTATTCGCCGGCGCCGGAGGCCGTTCTCACGGCCCGCGCCGAGGGGGCCGGCTATCCGGTTCATCGGCGTGATCCGGAGGAAGCCGACTTCGCCGGCGCCGCGCTCGCCTTCATCGGAACGGAAGACGAGGCGACCGATATCGCCCTGGCCGAGCGCGCGCGGGCGGCCGGCGTCACGGTCAATGTCGTCGACCGGCCCGACCTGTGCGACGTGCTGACGCCGGCGATCGTCGACCGGGCGCCGGTGACGATCGCGATCTCGACGGAAGGGTCCGCTCCCGTTCTGGCCGGCATCCTGCGGGCGCGGATCGAGGAGATCCTGACGCCGGGGCTCGGCACGCTGGCCAGGCTTGCCGGTGACCTGCGCGCCCAGGTGGCCGCGCTTTTGCCGCCCGGCGCGAAGCGGCTGTCCTTCTGGCGGGCCTATTTCTCCGGTGCGGAGACCGCCGGCGCGGTCGCGCGCGGCGAGGCGGATGTGCGCCGCGCCGCCGTCAGGCTGCTGGAAGCCGAGCGCAACGGCGAGGAGAAGGCCGGCTTCGTCTGGCTCGTCGGCGCGGGGCCGGGGGCGGCGGATCTCTTGACGCTTCGGGCCCGCAACGTGCTCGCCGAGGCCGATGTCGTGGTCTTCGACAGCCTTGTCGACCAGGGCGTGATGGAGGTCGTGCGGCGTGACGCGCGGCGTATCGACGTCGGCAAGCGCAAGGGCAGGGCGCCGGTTTCGCAGGCTAAGATCAACGCGATCCTTGTTGCCGAGGCACAGGCCGGCCACGCGGTCGTTCGCCTCAAGGCCGGCGATCCGATGGTCTATGGCCGGGCCGGTGAGGAGATCGCCGCCTTGCGGGACGCAGGGATTGCGCATGCGGTCGTTCCCGGCATCACGGCTGCGCTTGGCGCGGCGGCTGAGACCGCGACGCCGCTCACCCATCGCGAACATGCCTCCTCGCTGATCTTCGCGACGGGCCATGCAGCCCCCGGCGAAGAGAGCATCGACTGGGCGGCACTCGCCCGCAGTGACGCGACCGTCAGCCTCTACATGGCCAAGACCGTCGCCGATCAGGTCGCCGGATCATTGATGGCGCACGGGCTTACCGCCGATACGCCCGTCGGCGCGGTGGAGAATGCCTGCCGGCCGGTGCAGCGCCGCTTCTTCGGCACGCTCGCCGATCTGCCACGGCTCAGCGGGCGCGGCGATCTTGCCGGACCCGTCGTGATCTTCGTCGGCCGCGCCGTCGCCGAGGGCGACTGGGCCAATGCCGAACCCTTCGCCACGTCCGAAACGCTTGCGGCCTGAAGGAGCAGGAGCGATGCCGAAACCCCCGAAAACGCAGGTGATGACCGCGAACCGCCTCGGCGACGGACGTGTCGTCTATCTGGGCAACGAGGACTGGACCACCGATCTCGCCGACGCGCGGCTGTTGCCCGATGCCGACAGCCAGGCGCTCGCCGAAGAGGTCGCCAAGGCCGCGGTCGCCGACCGGGCGATCGTCGAGCCCTATCTGATCGATGTCGACGAGGAAGCCGAGCGGATCGAGCCGGTACGCCTGCGCGAGCGCATCCGCGCCAGCGGCGGCCCCACCACCGGCAGTTCGGTTGCCGCCTGAGGACGATTGAGATGTATCGCTACGACGAATTCGACCACGCCTTTGTCCGCGACCGGGTCACCCAGTTCCGCGACCAGGTCAAGCGGCGGATTGCCGGCGACCTGACCGAGGAGCAGTTCAAGCCACTGCGGCTGATGAACGGCGTCTATCTGCAGCTTCATGCCTATATGCTGCGGGTCGCGATCCCCTATGGCACGCTGTCCGCCCGGCAGATGCGCAAGCTTGCCCATATCGCGCGCACCTACGACAAGGATTACGGTCACTTCACCACGCGCCAGAACATCCAGTTCAACTGGCCGCGGCTTGAAGACCTGCCGGCGATCCTCGACGAACTCGCCGATGTCGAGATGCACGCGATCCAGACGTCCGGCAACTGCATCCGCAACGTGACGACCGATCACTTCGCCGGTGCCGCCGCCGACGAGGCGGGCGATCCCAGGCCCTGGGCCGAGATCATCCGGCAGTGGTCATCACTGCACCCGGAATTCTCCTATCTGCCGCGCAAGTTCAAGGTGGCGGTGACCGGGGCCGCGCGCGACCGCGCGGCGATCCGCTTCCACGATATCGGCCTGGAACTGCGCCACGCGCCAAAGGACTTTGGCGAGGGCGCGAAGGGTGAAACCGGGCTGGGCTTCCGCATCTTCGTCGGCGGCGGGCAGGGGCGCACGCCGATGGTCGCCAAGGAAATCCGCGATTTCGTGCCCGAACGCGACCTGCTCGCCTATCTGGAGGCGATCATGCGGGTCTATAACCGCTTCGGCCGGCGCGACAACAAGTACAAGGCGCGCATCAAGATCCTCGTGCACGAGCGCGGCATCGACGAGATCCGCGAGGCCGTCGAGGCCGAGTTCGAGGCCCTGCGCGGCGGCGTCCTCGACATTCCGCTGGAGGCGCGCGAGCAGATCTCAGCCTATTTCGCGGCACCCGATTTCGAGGTCCTGCCGGCGAAAAGCGAGACGCTCGAGGCTGCCTGGACGTCCAATCCGGTGTTCGGCCAGTGGATGGCGCGCAACACCCATCCCCATAAAACACCGGGCTATGTGTCGGTGACGATCTCGTTGAAGCCGACTGGCGGCGTGCCCGGCGATGCGCGCTCGGCGCAGATGGATGCGGTCGCCGATCTCGCCGATCGTTACAGCTTCTCCGAAATCCGGGTGAGCCACGAGCAGAACCTGATCCTGCCGCATGTCCGCAAGGACGACCTGCCGGCGCTGCACAAGGCCCTGGTCGATGCCGGGCTGGAGGCGGCCAATGCCGGGCTGGTGACGGACATTATTGCCTGCCCGGGGCTCGACTACTGCGCGCTTGCCAATGCGCGGTCGATTCCGATCGCCCAGCGCATCAGCGAGCGGCTCGCCGATCACGACCGGCAGGCGGAAATCGGCGACCTGTCGCTGAAGATCTCCGGCTGCATCAATGCCTGCGGCCATCACCATGTCGGGCATATCGGCATTCTCGGCGTAGACCGGAAGGGCGAGGAGTTCTACCAGATCACGCTCGGCGGCGCGCCGGGCGGGGACGCGGCGATCGGCGAGATCGTCGGCCGGGGCTTCTCGACCGATCAGGTGGTCGATGCGGTCGAGACGATCGTCGATACCTATCTGGGGGTGCGGCAGGACGCCGATGAGACGTTCCTGACGGCCTATCGCCGGGTCGGCAAGGCGCCGTTCCAGGAGGCGCTTTATGGTGCCTGAACGGCTCCTGGCGGGCGTGCCCGGTCCCGGCAACGAAGTTGTCTGCTCGGCTGCGGCGTGGCCTGACCCGGGTGTGCTCGACCGGCTGTTTACCGGCGCGCCCGCGCGCGATCTGATCGCCTATGCGCTTAACGAACTGGCGCCGGGCCGGGCCGCGGTGGTCTCCTCCTTCGGGGCGGATTCCGCCGTGCTCCTGCATCATGTCGCGGCGATCGCGCCGGACACCCCGGTGATCTTCCTGGAGACGGGCAAGCATTTCGACGAGACGCTGGCCTATCGCGATCAGCTGGTGAAGCAGCTCGGGCTGACCGATGTCCGCTCGGTTGCGCCCGATGCCGGGCGCATCGCGGCGGTCGACCCGAATGGCGATCTCAACAAGCGCGACGCCGATCTGTGCTGCGCGCTGCGCAAGGAAAAGCCGCTGAAGCAGGCGCTGGCGGGCTTCGACGTCTGGCTCAGTGGCCGGCGGCGCGGCCAGGCGGCGAGCCGGGCGTCGATGCCGCTGGTGGAACGGGTCGATGGCCGTCTCAAGGTCAATCCGCTGGCCGATTGGGACAGCGGCGACATCAGCGCCTATAGGACGATCCACGAACTTCCCGCCCATCCGCTTGTCGCGCGCGGCTATCCCTCGATCGGCTGCGCGCCATGCACTAGCCCGGTCGCCAACGGCGAGGATGCCCGCGCCGGCCGCTGGCGCGGATCGGACAAGACGGAATGCGGCATCCACATCGCCCGCAACGGCGAGACGGTCCGCGTCATCACCCGCAACGCGATGCCGGGCGAAGATCCCCCGACGAATGGCCGGACGAATGGCCCGACGAATGGAATGACCATGACGGAACGATCTGAAATCTGGACGAAAGAGGGCTTTCAAGCCGATCCCTGGCAGCGGCTCGACGACGAGGAGGCGCTGCCGGAAGACGGCGCGATCGTGGTATCGGCCGAACGCTGGTCGGGCCTGCGCGGCCGCAATACGCTCGATGACTGGGATGTGGGCGTTGCCGTCGGCGAGGGCGATCCGATCGAGGACCTCATTCCCGATCTCGACCGCATCGCCATGGTGTCGCTGTCGTTTCCCGCCTTCACCGACGGGCGGGCCTATTCCTCGGCGCGGCTGTTGCGCGAGCGGCATGGCTATGAGGGCGAGATCCGGGCCGAGGGCGACGTTCTGCTCGACCAGATCCCCTATATGCTGCGTTGCGGTTTTTCCTCCTTTGCCATAAGGGATGAAGCCACACGCCGCGCGCTCGCGGACGGGCATATTCCGGAGGTGCCGATCTACATGCAGCCGACCGGCAGCAGCAACGAGGCGCCCTTCGGCAACCGGCCGTGGATGCGCTCCCGCAGCTGAGCAGGACCGAAAGAGCTTCATGTCTGATCCCATTCGTACCGACGTCGCCATCATCGGTGCCGGGCCGGTTGGCCTGTTCGCCGTGTTCGAGCTCGGCCTGCTCGACATGCAGTGCCACCTGATCGACATCCTCGACAAGCCCGGCGGGCAGTGCGCGGAGCTCTATCCGGAGAAGCCGATCTACGACATTCCGGCCTGGCCGATCATTTCCGGCCAGGAGCTGACGGAAAAGCTGATGGAGCAGATCGCGCCGTTCAATCCGGAATTCCATTACGGCCACATGGTCGAGACGCTGGAGCGCCTGCCCGATGGGGACTTCCGGGTCGGCACCGATCAGGGCCTGGTGATCGAGGCGAAGGTCGTGGTGATCGCCGCCGGTGGCGGCAGCTTCCAGCCCAAGCGCCCGCCGATCAAGGGTATCGAGGAATACGAGGGCGTCTCGGTGCAATACGCGGTGCGCAAGATGGAGGCGTTCCGCGACATGGACCTGGTCATCGTCGGCGGTGGTGATTCCGCGCTTGACTGGACGCTCAACCTGCAGCCGATCGCCAAGCGTGTGACGCTGATCCACCGCCGCGACGCGTTCCGGGCAGCGCCCGATTCCGTCAACAAGATGCGGGCGCTCGTCGAGGCCGGCGAGATGGACCTGCTGCTCGGCCAGGTGACCGGGCTGCATGGCGATGACGGGACCTTGAGAGAGATCACCGTCACCGATCTTAACAAGGCCGAGCACCGGATCGCCTGTGACCGGATGCTGCCCTTCTTCGGCCTCACCATGAAGCTCGGGCCGGTCGCCAATTGGGGCATCAACCTGCATGAGAACCTGATCCCGGTCGACACGGAGAAGTTCGAGACCTCGGAGCCGGGCATCTTCGCCATCGGCGACATCAACTGGTACCCCGGCAAGCTGAAGCTGATCCTGTCGGGCTTCCACGAGGGCGCGCTGATGGCGCAGGCCGCCCACCGCATCGTCTATCCCGACAAGCGGCTGGTGTTCCAGTACACGACCTCGTCGACCAGCCTGCAGAAGAAGCTCGGTGTGAGCTGAGATCTGCCGGCGTCGCTGGGCTGTTTCGGCGGGGCTGGAGGGCCGCCTGTCGTGTTACTCGGGTGATGACACACTGGTGTCCGGTTTGACGTCCGATCGGCTGTGCTTGCTGGCACGGCTGACTGGCCCTCACCCGGCCCTTCGGGCCGCCCTCTCCCGCCAAGGGGGAGAGGGTAAGAGCTTCCCGGCACCTTCGTTCTCCCCCCTCTCCTTTTCGGAAAGAGGTCAAGTTTGCGGGAAAGCGGCCGTGTGGCACGGACCCTCTCCCCTCCGCGGGAGAGGGTGGCGAGCGCAAGCGAGCCGGGTGAGGGCCCGTCAGCGGTTGCCACCGATCACCACCCAAAAAATAACCTTCGAGCCCCCTCTCCAGCCCCTTCCCTACCGCTGCGACATCAAACCGATTGCGGTGTTTCCAAGCCGGCAATAAAATCCCAAGAAATGACCGCTACCAAGCCGCACGCACCGCGTGCTGCCCGGTTGTTACACGGATAACATGATGTATCCGGTACAGTTCGTGTTGCCGTTTGTGATGATAGTGCCGGTTCCGCTGGAGGAAATTGCATGACGTTGAAAGTTCGAAAGCCGCGCCGCTTGTTCGGCCTGGCAGGTGGTGGCGTGTTTGCAGCCTGCCTGGCGCTTGGCCTTGCCGCGCCGGCGGGTGCCGATGCAGCCGAGATGAAGGTCCTGCGCGGCACCGTGCAGACCGGCAGCACCGAGGCCGAGCCGCTGAAAGGGTATTCCGTTGCGCTCTACGCCGCCTATCCCCACAACAAGACACCGAAATGGGTGTTGCTGGGGAACGGCAAGTCGCGCGCGGAAGGCAAGTTCCGGATCCGTTATGCGGCCCCTAAGGGCGATGGCTATGACGGTAAACCGGTGCTGTTCGTGCTTGCCTCGAAAGGCAAGTCGATGCTCGCCGTCGTCCAGCCGGCCGGCAGCCCATCGAAGCGGGTGACCGTCAACGAGTTGACGACGGTCGCCGCCGGCACGGCCAATGCGCAATTCATCATCGGTTCGCCCGCCTTCGGCGAAAAATACCCCGCAGTTCTGGGCAACAAGTACGGCGTCATCAACGCCGCGATGATGGCGGAAAACCTCGCCAACCCGAAGACCGGCCTGGCCGGCGATATGATCGCCCGCATTCCCAACGGCCCCAAGCGCGACACGTTCAAGACCTTCCATTCGATCGCCAACGCGGTGGCGGCCTGCGTCGCATCGCAACGGCGCTGCGACCAGCTGTTTTCGGCAACGACGCCGCCCGGCGGAACGAAGCCGGCCTCGGTGCTGGAGGCGGTCGCCAATATCGCCAAATATCCCTCCTATCCCGGCTATGACGGCAATTCGCCAAAGGATCCGCTGTTCCGCCTGACGAAGAAGGGCAGCGTCTATGCCGACGTGCTCAAGTCCCGGCCGACCAACTGGTTGCTCTATCTGAAGATCACCGGCGGTGAGTATCAGGTCCAGAATGCCGACAACGCGATGAACGGTCCGGGTAATTTCGCCATCGGCAGGAAGGGCACCGTCTGGGTCAACAACAACTACGTGCCGGAAAACCGGAGAACGCCGGCCTGCACCGGCAAGCGGCTGCTGAAGTTCAGCCCGGCGGGGCACCTGCAGGACATCTTCTTCGGCGGCGGCCTCAACGGGTCCGGCTATGGCATCACGATGGATCGCAACGGCAAGATCTGGGCCAGCAATTTCGGTTTCGAATCGCAGGCATGCTCGGAAGACCCGGAGACGGCGGCGAACCACAAGAGCTTTTCCGTCTTCCGCAAGACCGGCAAGCCGGTCTCGCCGGACAGGGGCTACCGCAACGGGTTCGTCTACTGGCCGCAGGGCATCATGAGTGATGCGAACGGCAATGTCTGGATGGGCAATTGCCGCAACGATTCCGCCACGCTGGTGCCCGGCGGCGATCACACGGCCGCGATCAACACACGCTTGAAGGGCGGGGTCGCGGAATTCCCCTATCCCGGCGACACGGTGCCGCCGAGCACCGACGATCCGGCCAGGATCAAGCCGTTCGGCTTGGCGGTCGACGGCTATAACAGGGCCTGGGTGGTCGGCAATCTGGGCGAGACGCTATCGGTGATCGATACCGACGGGACGCTGATCAAGACCATCAAGAACCCCAAGGACGGTGCAAAGATCCTGAAGCGGCCGATGGGCAACGCGGCCGATTCGATGGGCAATATCTGGGTCGCGAACTCCGACAAGATCGACGTGCCCTGTCCGCCGCCGATCGGCAATTTCGCCGATGGCGAGGATCCTTCGGTGACGCTGTTTGACCCCGACACGTTCGAAGGCGAAGTCTATCGCGGCGGCGGGCTCACAGTGCCGTGGGGGATCATCGTCGACGGGTCCGATACCGTCTGGGTGTTCAATTTCGGCGCCGAGTTCAACCCGCCCTATTCGGGCGACGAGGTGATCCCGGATACGCCGATTTCCCGCTTCTGCGGGGCAAGCGCCGACAGGTGTCCGCAGAGCCGGACGGACGGCATCCTGTCGACCGGCGATCCGATTTCGCCGGACACCGGCTATACTTCCGACGTGTTCGAGCGGATCACGGCGGGCAAGATCGACCGGTCGGGCAATATCTTCATCACCACGAACTGGAAGAAGATCGTCGATCCGGCCGTCAATCCGGGCGGCAACTCGATCATCGTCGTGGTCGGCGCGGCAACGCCGGTCAAGACACCATTGATCGGCACGCCACGGCCGTTCGATTGATCTGAGACCCGGGCGGTTCGGCTGGTCTTCGGCCGGACCGCCACTTGGCAACTGAATCCGGATAGTGGCGAAATTCGGATGGATTTCGCGCCAAACTGCGGTAGATACAGGGCTCATAGAATTTTGTTCTAAGGGACCCGGCACATGCTCGACCGTATCGACCGCAAGATCCTGGCCATTCTCCAGGCGGATTCGACCATTCCGGTCGCCGAGATCGGCAAGCGGGTGGGGCTGTCGACGACGCCGTGCTGGCGGCGCATCCAGAAGCTGGAGGAGGAGGGCGTCATCCGGGGGCGGGTGGCGCTGCTCGACCCCAAGAAGGTCAATGCCGGCGTCACCGTGTTCGTCGCGATCAAGACCAGCGAGCACGCAGAGGACTGGCTCAAGCAATTCGCCGACGCCGTCAACGATCTGCCGGAAGTGGTCGAGTTCTACCGGATGAGCGGCGAGGTCGACTATCTGCTACGCGTCGTCGTTCCCGATATCGAGCACTATGACGTGTTCTACAAGAAACTGATCGCGCGGGTCGCGCTGAGCGACGTCTCCTCGACATTCGCCATGGAGCAGATCAAGTTCTCCACCGCGCTGCCGCTCGATTTCGCCGGAGACTGAGGCGCGGGGGCGGCGGCGGCCCGCTCACGGGTCGAAGATCAGCACCACGAAGACGACGAACACGATCAGGTGCACGACGCCCTGCAGCATGTTGGTGCGCGTGCCGCCGAAGGTCATCATGCACAGGATCAGCGACAGGCCGAGCAGGATCATTTCCACCTGAGCCAGTCCGAGGATCAGGTGGGTCCCGGTGATGAAGCTGACGGCGACGACGGCGGGGACGGTCAGGCTGATCGTCGCCAGCGCCGAACCCATGCAGATATTGACGGCGCGCTGCAGGTGGTTGGAGGCCGCCGCGTTGAAGGCGGCAAGCCCCTCCGGCGCCAGCACCAGGACGGCGATCAGGATGCCGCCGAGCGCGCTGGGTGCGCCCAGCGTCACGGTTGCGTCGTCGACCAGCGGGCCGAACTCCTTCGACATCAGCACGATCATCACCAGGACGAAGACCAGCGTGCCGGCGTGATAGGGGACGGTCTTGGTGTCGATGCCTTCCGGATACTTGCCGTATTCGGGAATGAGCATGGTGCCCTTGCGCTTGGGCTGGCGGAAGTAGTTCTGGTGCCGGACGGTCTGCATCGCCAGGAACGTGCCGTAGAGGATCAGGGTGACGACGGAAAACGCGATGGCCTGGGCGGTGGTCAGCGTCGGGTCGCTGGTGGAGATGGTGTAGCGCGGCACGATCAGCGTCATCGTCGACAGGGTGATGATGACGGCGAGATAGGTGCGGGCGCCTTCCAGGCTGTAGCTCTGCTCGCGGTAGCGCACCCCGCCGATCAACAGCGAGATGCCGACCATCAGGTTGAGCACGATCATCAGGATGGCCAGCATCGTGTCGCGCGGCAGGGTCGGCTCGGCCTCGCCGGCGAACATCACCGCGGCGATGACGGAGATCTCGATCGAGATGACCGAGATGGTCAGGATCAGGGTTCCGTAGGGCTCGCCGAAGATCTCGGCGAGGCTGTCGGCATGGCGCACCGCGGCGAAGGCCGCCCAGATCATCGCGCCGAACAGCCAGACGAATTTCCCGGCGAACAGGACGGGATCGCTGATATCGGCGTCCCAGTCCGCGCCGACCGTGTAGAGGATCAGGGCGGTGAAAGCTGCGAAAACCAGCGCCAGTTCGTTGCGAGTTACGGTCAGCAAGAGCGTTCGTCCGGACCAGCTTGGGGCAATATGCAAAGGTTCCCCTTTTTCCCGGCGAGAGGCAACCGGCTACCGTCAGGCGGCGGAGCGAAAAATGCTCTGCCCCCCGTCACCAAATGCGGCGTCAGACCTGCGCCCAGTTGCGCCGGGCGGCGTGCTTGCGCAGGTCGCGTAGCGCGTCGCGGCCGATCCAGCGCTCGTTGCGATTATCCGAGGCGCCGAGTTTCTCGGCGAGCTCCAGCGCCGGGCCGTGCAATTCCGGGGCGCGTTTGCCGATCTGGCGCAGCGCCCAGTTGACCGCTTTCTTCACGAAGTTCCGCTCGTCCCGGGCGTGGCGCTCAATCAGGTCGAAATAGGGCGGGAAGGCCGAATGCGGCGCCTTCTTGTCGTGCACTGCGCGGGCGACGATCAGCACGAAGCCCTCGCGCCGGACGAATTCGCGCTCATCCGCCGTCCAGTCGGTGATCAGATCGTCGCGAAACGGCGTCTTCTGGAACAGCGTTGCAAGCTGGTCGCAGAGATCCCAGGAATTGACGCCGGCGACCCAGGCATCGCAGTCGGCGCGCGTCAGCTCCTTCGGATCGGCGATCAGGGCGGACAGGATCCGCGCTTCGTGGCGGCCGCTCGTCCAGAGCGTTCGGGCAAGCGGCGTGTCGCGCCGGTGGTCGCGGGCGATCTGCCGCAAGGTCGGCACCGAGACGCCGTAGGCGGTCTCGGTGTTGATGCCGAACCGGGCCATGCCGGCGCGGTCGCGTTCACTGCCCAGCGCCTCCAGCCGGGCAAGGATCGCTTCCGCCGTCGATGCCGTGTCCCGCGCGGCCATGCTCTACCGGTCGAGCAGGGCGATCAGGCTCGAGGTGTCCCAGCGCTTGCCGCCCATCGACTGGACCTGCGAATAGAACTGGTCGACCAGGGCCGCGACCGGCAGGTGGGCGCCGTTGTTGCGCGCCTCGTCGAGGCAGATCGCCAGGTCCTTGCGCATCCAGTCGACCGCGAAGCCGAACTCGAACTCGCCCTTGGCCATCGTCTCCCAGCGGTTCTCCATCTGCCAGGACTGGGCCGCACCCTTGGAGATCACGTCGATCACCCTGGCAACATCGAGGCCGGAGATCTTGGCCATGTGAATGCCCTCCGACAGGCCCTGGACGAGGCCCGCGATGCAGATCTGGTTGACCATCTTGGTCAGTTGGCCCGCGCCGGCCTCGCCCATGTGGCCGACCATCTTGGCATAGCTCTGAATGACCGGCTCGGCCCGGGCGTAGGTGTCCGCGTCGCCGCCGACCATGACCGTCAGCTGGCCGTTCTCGGCGCCGGCCTGGCCGCCGGAGACGGGGGCGTCGAGGACGCCGATGCCGTTCGCCTTTCCGGCCTCGTAAAGCTCCCGGGCGACATTCGCCGAGGCGGTGGTGTTGTCGACGAAGACGGCGCCGGGCTTCAGGCCGCCGAAAGCGCCATCGTCGCCGGTCGTCACGGCGCGCAGGTCGTCGTCATTGCCGACGCAGGTAAAGACGAAGTCGCCGCCCTCGGCCGCCGCCCTCGGCGTCGGCGCCGACCGGCCGCCGAATTCGGAGACCCACTGTTCGGCCTTGGCCGCGGTCCGGTTGTAGACCGTGACGTCATGGCCGCCGCGGCTCTTCAGGTGCCCGGCCATCGGATATCCCATCACCCCAAGACCGATGAATGCCACCTTCGCCATATCCGTGCTCTCCTGAATTCTTGCGTGAGGATAGAAGCCCCGTTTGGGTCGAACCCTATCTAGACGATCCCACCGGGCTTGTCAGGCTTCGCTTTTCTTAAGCCGGAATGGCTGTAATCTGTCCCCCGGTCGGGACCCTTCCCGACCTTACTAAGATCATCGGGACCCTTCCCGACCTTACTAAGATCGTCGGGACCCTTCCCGGGCCTTTGAGATCAATGGAGACAGGCCGATGCCGGCATTTCCCTCCTGGAGCCAGGTCGCGCCGCGGCTGATCGATGTCGCGACGGGCCGGTCGCCCGCCGATACCGTCATTCGCGGCGGGCGGCTCGTTAACGTGCACTCGCGGGAGATCCTGCCATCGACCGACATCGCCATTGCGGCCGGCCGCTTCGCCTATGTCGGCGACAATGCTGGTCACGCAATCGGCGAGGCGACACGCGTGATCGAGGCCGACGGCGCCTATCTGGTTCCCGGCCTGTGCGACGGACACATGCATGTGGAAAGCGGCATGATCACCGTCACCGAATTCGTCCGCGCGGTGCTGCCGCACGGCACGACGACGATGTTCATCGATCCGCACGAGATCGCCAACGTGCTCGGCCTGGAGGGCGTCCGGCTGATGCATGACGAGGCGATGGAGGCGCCCGCCAACGTGTTCGTCCAGATGCCGAGTTGCGTACCGAGCGCGCCGGGGCTGGAGCGGGCGGGCGCGGAAATCGGCCCGGAAGACGTCGCCGAGGCGATGCAGTGGCCGGGAATCGTCGGGCTTGGCGAGGTGATGAACTTTCCGGGCGTCGCCACGGGCGATGCGAAGATGCTCGGCGAGATCGCCGAGACGATGGCCGTCCACAAGACCGTCGGCGGCCATTTCGCCTCGCCCGATCTCGGCGCCCTGTTCCACGGCTATGTCGCCGGCGGCCCGGCCGACGACCACGAGGGCACGCGGCTGGAGGACGCCGTTGCCCGCGTCCGCCAGGGCATGCGCGCGATGCTGCGGCTCGGCTCGGCCTGGTATGACGTTGCCGAGCAGGTGAGGGCGGTCACCGAGCTGGGGCTCGATCCGCGCAATTTCATCCTGTGCACCGACGACAGCCATTCCGGCACGATCGTCGGCGAGGGGCATATGAACCGGGTGGTGCGGCACGCGATCGCCCAGGGGCTCAATCCGCTGGTGGCGCTCCAGATGGCGACGATCAACACGGCAACGCATTTTGGCCTGGAACGGGAACTGGGCTCGATCGCGCCGGGCCGGCGCGCCGATGTCATTCTGACGACCGATCTGCCGAGCCTGCCCATCGACATGGTGATCGCCCGCGGCGACGTGGTCGCCGAGGCGGGCCGTCTTTCGATCGATATCGCGCCCTATGCCTATCCCGACTTCGCCACCGATACGGTGAAGCTCGGCCACGCGCTCAGGCCTGAGGATTTCGACATTCCAGCGCCCGCCGGCGCCGAACGGGTCACCGCACGCGTTATCGGCGTCGTCGAGAACCAGGCCCCGACCAGGGCGCTCGAACGGACGGTGGCCGTCCGTGATGGTCTGGTTGAAGGCGACCGGGCGCAGGATGTCTGCCAGATCGCGCTGGTGGAGCGGCACCGGGCGACCGGCGACGTGGTGAACGGCCTGGTGTCGGGCTTCGGCTATACCGTGCCCTGCGCGGTCGCGAGCACCGTTGCCCATGACAGCCATCACATGATCGTGGTGGGCACGGACAAGGCCGACATGGCGCGGGCGGCGAACCGGGTGGCTGAGATGGGCGGCGGCATCGCGGTCTTTTCGGGCGGGAAGGAACTGGCGGTCGTCGAACTGCCGATCGCCGGGCTGATGTCGAATGAACATGCCGAGATCGTGGCGGAAAAGGCGGAGGCGATGGGGGCGGCGATGCGGGCCTGCGGCTGCACCCTCAACAACGCCTTCATGCAGCATTCGCTGCTGGCGCTGGTGGTGATCCCGGAATTGCGGATCTCGGACATGGGGCTCGTCGACGTGACGGCGTTCAGGATGACGGAGTTGATCGTATCGTGACCGGTCGTATCGTGAATTGGCCAGCGGATCGGACGGGGTAGCCGGCGGATGCCATCGTGACGGAAACGCGCAAGACATCGAAGCGATCGCCGGGGATCCCGATCACGGTGTTTCTGGTGCTGGTCCTCGGCGCGTTCGTCCTGGTCAGCGCGGGAAGCGTGATGCTGCTGCTGGTGCGCGCCTCCGAGGACGCGGTGCGGCGATCGATGGGCGAGCAAGGCGTGTTGTTCCTCAGCCGGACGTCCCAGGAGGCGGCTCAGTTCCTGGCCCAGGGGCCGCGCACGACCCATGCCCTGGAATCGGCGATCCGCAACAACACGGGCGATTTCGACACCGAGACGATGCCGCGGGTCGCGCTGAAGGGGGCGCTCGCCTCTTTGCCCGATGCCGTTGAACTGGTCGTGTCCGATGGCGAAGCCGCGTTGCAGGCGCGGCGACACGTGAACGGCCAGATCCTCGTCGCGCCAGTGCCGCTCAGTGAAGCGCCGAAGACCGATGGCGGCGCTACCGGATGGCTCCCACCGCGCACGGATGCCGAGAGCGGGCAGATCGTGCTCAGCTATGTCGACCGGTTCTCGGGAACGGAGAACGAAACGGTCGCGGTGCGGATCGATTTTGCCGCCGCGGCCCTGTCGCGCCAGATCAGCGACGGGATCGTGCCGCCGGTGGCCGCCTTCGTGCTGTCTGGCAAGGACGACGTCGTCGCCTACAGCGCCGCGTCGGTCACCAGTGGAGAGGTCTCGACCATCGAGACGGTCGGCGACGAGCGGTTTGCCTCGATCTGGACGAAACTGCCCGGCTATTCAGACCTGCCGCCGCCGCTGTCGGGGCATATAAGCCAGATGCCGGGGTCGGCGGAGCGCACCGTATTCCTTTACAAGCAGCTTGATGCCAAGGCCCAGACGCCGTTCATCGCCGGGGTTTTCATGCCGGCACGCTATTTCGGCAGCCAGTTGGATCATCTGTTCACCGCGATCCTCGTTGCCGCCGGCGTGCTGGTCGCCTCGCTGATTTTCGCGGTGCTGCTGGGACGTCTGATCGCCCGTCCGGTGCATCGGTTGAGTGATGCCGCCGGGCGGTTGAAATCGCTGGACCTGAACACCGCCGAGCGTCTGCCGCGATCCTTCCTGCGGGAAATCGACGAGGCCAATGGCGCCCTGAACGCGGCGATCGCCGGCCTGTCGGCCTTCTCGCGCTTCGTGCCCCGGGCGCTCGTGCAGCGGCTGATGCAGCTTGCCGCGGGCGGTAAGGTCAATCCGGAAATCCGCGATATCAGCGTGCTGTTCACCGATATCGTCGGCTACACGGCGACGACCGAGGGCATGGCACCGGAGGAGACGGCGGCCTTTCTGAACGAGCATTTCAGCCTGATCGGGGCCTGCGTCGAACGAGAGGGCGGCACGATCGACAAGTTCATCGGCGATTCCGTCATGGCCTTCTGGGGCGCGCCGGACGCGCAGCCCGACCATGCCGCCCGCGCCGGCCGGGCGGCAGTCGCCATCGCCGCGGCGATCCGCGAGAACAACCGGTCGAGACGCCTTCCCGTCAGGCTGCGCATCGGCGTCTATAGCGGGCCGGTCATCGTCGGCACGATCGGCTCGCCGCAGCGCACGAACTACACGGTGATCGGCGAGCCGGTGAACATCGCCTCGCGGCTCGAACAGCTCGGCAAGTCGGTCGACCCGCAGGCGGACGTCATCGCGCTGGCCGGCGGGACGCTTGCTGAGGCTGCCCATGATGGCGACGGCCCCGGCGCGTTCATCGGCGAACACCTGCTGCGCGGCATGGAGAACCCGATCGACGTGGTCCGGCTGGTCTGAACCACTACGGTCCGGTTCGGCTCGGACGGGGCTCTGATTTGCGGCCGGTGGCTCGTCAGCAGGCGCTGACGCGCCCTTACCCGGCCCTTTGGGCCGCCCTCTCCCGCGAGGGGAGAGGGTAAGAGTCCAATTGGCACGCCCCTTCCCCACTTGCAGGAATCGGGCCGTATGGCACGGACCCTCTCCCCTTAGCGGGAGAGGGTGGCGAGCGAAAGCGAGCCGGGTGAGGGCCCGTCAGCGGTTGCGTTACGATATCCCCTTTCGTTCGTCATCCCGGACGGCCGTCAGGCCGAGCCGGGATCGGGGAGCCCGTGTCGGTGTTGGATATCGAGGCCGAGAGAACTCCGAACCGCCCGGGTTCTCCGATCCGGATAATCGCTATCGCGATTTCCGGGATGACGAGGGAGAGGGTCGTGTCCCGCCGTCACCTACTCTCCGTGTCATTGCCGGGCTGGTCCCGACAATCCATGAACACAGTCGCTTGCGCCCCTTCTGACGGCGGTGTTCATGGATGCCCGGAACACGTCCGGGCATGACATCCGAGGGGGTGGCCAAGCTGAAGACAAAAACCCCCTCTCGGCTGAACCGGACAGCAGCGGGTCCAAACCGGCCTTGCCCCTGACTGCCATCAGCGGATCGGGAAGGCGAAGTATTTCGCGTTGATCTCCTCATAGGTGCCGTCGGCGAGGATTTGCGCAAGCGCCTTGTCCAGTTTCGCCTTCAGTGCCTCGTCGCCGTGGCGGATGGCGATGCCCGCCCCGGTGCCGAAAAAGGCCTCGTCCGTCAGTTTCTCGCCGATCGCGTGGCAGCAGGCGCCGGCCTCGCTGTTTTCCAGCCAGGCGTGCAGCACGATCGTGTCGGCAAGCGCTGCGTCAAGCGTGCCCGCGGCGAGATCGTCGGCCACCTGCCGGTAGTCCGGATAGAGCCGGATGTCGGAGCCGGGATAGGTTTCCTGCAGATAGCGGGCGTGGGTCGTGTCCTTCTGGGCGCCCAGGCTCTTGCCGGCGAGGGCTTCCGGCGTGCTGTCGGTGATGCCGGAATCGGTGCGGGTCCCGAACATCGCACCGGAGCGGTAGTAGGGGCCGGCGAAATCGACGAAGCGCTTGCGTTGCGGTGTTATCGCCATCGAGGCGATGACGGCGTCGACCTCGTCGTGCAGCAGGGCCGGGATGATATCTTCCCAGTCCTCGGCGACGATTTCACATTTTGCCTCCATCGCCTTGCACAAGGCCCCGGCGATATCCACATCGAAGCCCTTGAGGGTGCCGGCGTCGTCGACATAGCTGAATGGCGGGTAGGCGCCCTCCGTCGCGATTCGGATCGGATCGGCCTCGTCGGCGACGGCGGAAGACGTCAGAAACAGCGCGAACGCGGCGGCAACCACGGAGAAGGGCAAGGGCATGCTGGCCTCGTTGAATGGCAAGAGTGTTGGCGATTGTCCGCAAAACGGCGCAAATGTCGAGACGGTCGGGCATTTTTCCGGTCGCTATGCCTGTCTCGCGGTCGAATAACGCAGACGTGACTGTCCAGTGTGGGCCTGGCGGATATAGGCCGACGGGGTGGTTTCGGTATTCCCGCCGACCGTGATAGATTGCCGCCGGCGGGGCGCGGACCAAATGCGCTTTTGGGGAGTTAGGTTATGGAGTTGTGCCGTCGCAGGGTGCTCGGCGCAGGCGCGCTTGCCGGATTGTCGCTGGCAGGATCGATTGCAGGGACCAGCAAGCTGGTCGCCGCGCAGCCGAAGGCCGGCCGGCAGGTGCCCGGAATATACCGCATCGGCGTCGGTGACTGCGAGGTCACCGCGATCCTCGACGGGTATCTGGATCTCGGCATCGAGCTGTTCGCCAATGCCACGCCGGAATCGGCCGCAAAGCTGCAGAAGGCCGCCTTCGTACCGGTCGGGCCGACCGTGCGCGGTGCCGTCAACGCCTATGTCGTCAATACCAGCGACAAGCTGATGGTGATCGACGCCGGCGGACGGGATTTTCTCGGGCCGACGCTTGGACAATTGCCGCTGCATCTGACGGCCGCCGGCATCGATCCGGCCGCCGTCGATATCGTCGCGCTCACCCATATGCATCCCGACCATGTCGGCGGCCTCGTCACCGAGAACGGGGCGGCGGTGTTTCCCAATGCCGAACTGGTCGTGCACAAGGCCGATTGGGACTTCTGGATGAGCCCGGAAGTCGCCGCCAAGACGCCGGATTCCGCCCAGCCCTTCTTCGATGCCGCCCAGTCGGCCGGCACGCCCTATGCCAAGCGCGTCCGGCTGATCGAGGCCGACGGCGAGATCGTGCCCGAGATTTCCGCCCTGGCGCTGCCGGGTCATACGCCCGGGCATACCGGCTACATGATCGGCAAGAAGCATGATCGGCTGCTGATCTGGGGTGACATCGTCCATTCGGCGGTGTTCCAGTTTCCCCATCCCAACTGGTCGATCTCCTTCGACATCTTTCCCGAACAGGCCGTCGCCACCCGTCGCCGGATCTTCGAAATGGCGGCGAAGGAGCGTCTGATGGTCGCCGGCATGCATCTGCCGTTTCCCGGCATCGGCTATGTCGTCAAGCGGAACGGCTTCCGCTTCGTCCCGGTCGACTGGTCCTATCAGTTGTAAATCTTCCTTAGCATTGTTGCGCGACAGTGCCGCCCGAGATGAGGGCCGGACCGGTGTGCCGGCCTTGTCGCAGGGGAGGCCCGCGAATGTTTGCACGCTTTTCGAGAAGCTGGGCGCTGGTGAAGGCGAGCGCGGCGATCCTGCGGCAGGATCGGGAACTGGTGATGCTGCCGGTGCTTTCAGGCATCGCCGTGATCCTGGTCGCGGCCGTGCTGCTGGTGCCGGCGGCGATGACGGGGGTGTTCGAGGCCGCCGTTCACGATGTCGAGACCTCGGCGGATCCGGACAGCGCGATGTCGGTCGCCGGCTATGCCGGCCTGTTCGTGTTCTACGTCATCCAGTATTTCGTCATCATCTTCTTCAACACCGCGCTGGTCGGGGCGGCGATGCAGCGGCTCGACGGCGGCAATCCGACGCTCGGTTCGGCGCTGGCGCTTGCGGCCGGGCGGATCGGCTCGATTTTCGGCTATGCGGTTATCTCGGCGACCGTCGGGGTCATCCTGCGCTTCATCGGCGAGCGCTTCGGCGCCATCGGCCGGATCGTTGAGGGGCTGCTCGGCTTCGGCTGGGCGATCGCGACCTATCTCGCCGTGCCGGTGATGGTGGCGACCGGGGTCGGGCCGATCGAGGCGGTGAAGCGCAGTTCGGCCCTGCTGCGCCGCAGCTTCGGCGAGAACCTGATCGGCAATGCCGGCATCGGGCTCGTCTTCTTCCTGATGATCTTCGCGACCATCGTCGTCGGCGGCGGCCTGGCGATGCTGGCGGGCGGGGCGGCCGGCAGCGGCATCGTCGCGGGCGTTCTGATCCTCGCAACCATCATCACGGTGCTGTTGCTGATGGTCGTTTCGGCGGCGCTCGGCGGGATCTATTCCGCCGTGCTCTACCGCTATGCCGACGGCAAGCCGCTGCCGGATTCCATCGATCCGGAGTTGCTGGCAACGGCGTTCCGGTCGAAAGGTGCCAAAGTCTAACCGCCCTATAGACCCACCGCGCCGAAGGGCAGGAAGCGGACCGGATCGCCTTTGGCAAGCTTCGTCACGTCTTCGGGGATCTCGATCAGGCCATCGGCCTCGCGCAGCGAGGTGATCAGGCCGGAGCCGTCGCGGGGAAATTTCGTAACGCGCCGGATGCCGTCTTCGCCGTCGACCAGCATTCCGCGCAGGAATTCCCGCCGGTCGGGTTTCTTCTTCGCGATCTCGAAATCGGCTTCCAGCAGGAGGCGCCGCGGCGTCTGCCAGGTGCTTCCCGCCAGCGCCAGCAGCGCCTGGCGCACATAGAGGAGGAAGCAGACGAAGGCCGCCACCGGATTGCCGGGCAGGCCGAGGACCGCGCAATCGCCGATCTGGCCGACCATCATCGGCCGGCCCGGCTTGATCGCGAGCTGCCACAGATGCCGCTTGCCGAGTTCGCCCAGCATCGTGATGACGTGGTCCTCCTCGCCGCGGCTGGCGCCGCCGGTGGTGAGGATCGCGTCGTGGCGGTCCGCCGCCTCCCGCAAGGCCGCCCGCACGGCCGCCGGCGTGTCGGCAATGATGCCCAGATCGCTGATGTCGACGGGCAGGGTCGCCAGCAGCGCCTGCAGCAGCGGCCGGTTGGAATCGTAGACGGCCCCGGCGCGGAACGGCGCGCCGGGCTCGACAACCTCGTCGCCGGTCGACAGGATCGCGACGCGGAGCTTTCGATAACAACCAAGCGACCCGGCGCCCGTCGAGGCGACCGCGCCGATATCCTGCGGCCGCAGCACGGTTCCCGGCGCAACCAGCGCGCTTCCCGCCGTCAGGTCCTCGCCGGCCTTGCGCCGGTTCGCGCCCTGTTTCAGGCCCGGCGGGATCACCACGAAATCCCGGCCATCCTGGCTGTGCCGCTCGCAGTCCTCCTGCATGGCGATCGTATCGGCGCGGGGCGGCATGACGGCGCCGGTGAAGATGCGCGCGGCCGCGCCGACCGGCAGAGGTTTGGCGCTTGGATGGCCGGCGGCGATCCGGCCCTCAAGCGGGAAGAAGCCGCCGGTCGCGGCATAGTCGGCATGGGCGAAGCAATAGCCGTCGACGGCGGAATTGTCGGCCGCCGGCACCGGCCGGGGCGCGGAGACGGTCTCGGCGGCGATCCGGCCGTTCGCGTCGCTGAGCGGCACGGTCTCTGTCCCGGCGATGCAGGCGAGCCTGCCCTTCAGCAGCGCCAGGGCCTCGTCATGGCGCAGCCGGTCCTTGTCGTGCAGGAAGCAATCGTCAATCAGCTTCGGTGTTTGCATCTTTGACCGGCAATCCGAGGGTGTCGGCAATGAAATCGGCGATTGCGGCGATGTCGTCAAGATCGAACCGCGGGAGCGGCCGCGTGTCCACGGACATATCGCTTGCGATGGCGAGGATCGTCGGATCGGCCGGCGCCAGCGCCTTGCCGGGGGCGCCATCGGCCCGGCGGCATTCAATCTTCAGGTGTCTCTCGCGCTTGTAGCCTTCGATCAGCACCAGATCGGCGGGCGCGAGCCGGTCGAGGATGTCGGCGAGACCTGGTTCCTCGCTACCGCGCAGTTCCTGCATCAGGGCGACGCGGGCGCCGGAGACGACCGCGACCTCAGATGCGCCGGCCTCGCGGTGGCGGAAGGAATCGGTGCCCGGCACGTCGATATCGAAGGCATGATGGGCGTGCTTGACCGTGGCGACCCGATAGCCGCGCCGGACGAATTCGCCGATCAGGCGCGTCGTAAGCGTCGTCTTGCCGGAATTCTTCCAGCCGGTGATGCCGAAGACGGGCGTCTTGGCGGGCGTCCCCGCCGGGGCCCTGGCCGCCATCAGGGATCGAGCTCTTCGGCGAGCGCCTCGGCGAGGGCGAGATCGTCGGGCGTGTTGACGTTGAAGAAGGGGTCAATCTCGGTGCCGTCGATGACCGGCCCCTTGAACACCACATCGACGCGCGAATGCCGGTCGACCCACATCAGAACCTTGCGTGTATCGTCCCGGATCGCCTGTTCGAGATCGTCGGCGAGCGACACCGGCCACAGCCCGAACACCGGGTGGACCCGGTCGCCGGATTTGGCGAGCGCGATCATCGCCTCGTGATGTCCCGCCGCGCCGACCAGGCGGGCGACGAGGTCTTCGGGAAAGAACGGCGTATCGGTCGCGACCGTCACCGCCCAGCGCGCGTCCGGCCGGTGTTCCGCCGTCCAGCGCAGCGCGGCGAGGACGCCGGCAAGCGGTCCGGCATGGCCGGGAACGGGGTCTTCGACGACCGGCAGGCCGAACGCGCCGAACCGGTTCGGATCGCCGTTCGCGTTGATCACAAGGGCGCCGACCTGGGGTTCAAGGCGCCGGATCACGCGGGCGAGCATGGCTTCGCCGCGTAGCGTTTTGAGGCTCTTCTCATCGCCGCCCATCCGCCGCGACAGCCCGCCGGCGAGCACGCAGCCGGTGGTCAGCGAGGCCCAGCGGGTCGGGTCGTTCAAGAGCGTTTCGTCGTGGCCGGTGATGGTGGTCATTCGCCCGCCTCCGCGAGGCTGCCCTTGCGCTGGTGCCTGGCGGCCTCGTCGGGAACCGTGTCGAGATCGATATCGAAGACGATGCGATCCGGCCCGGACAAGGCGACGAAGCGCTTTCCCCGGGCCCGGCCGATCAGGGTGAGGCCGGCCTGGCGGGCAAGCGTCACGCCCCAGGCGGTGAAGCCGGAGCGCGACACCAGGATCGGGATGCCCATCATCACCGTCTTGATCACCATCTCCGACGTCAGCCGGCCGGTCGTGTAGAAGATCTTGTCGCCGGCCGTCTCGCCGTTCATCCGCATCCAGCCGGCGATCTTGTCGACGGCGTTGTGGCGACCGACATCCTCCATATAGACCAGCGGCCGGTCCTGCCGGCACAACACGCAGCCATGGATCGCTCCGGCGGCGAGATAAAGCGACGGGGTGGTGTTGATGGTCTTGGCGAGCCGGTACAGCCAGGACGTGCGCAATTCGGCGTCCGCGGGCAGGCGGACGGTCTCGAATTCCTCCATCACGTCGCCGAACACCGTGCCCTGGGCGCAGCCGGAGGTGCGGATCTTCTTCTTCATCTTCTCTTCGTAGTCGGTCCGCCGCGCCGTGCGTACCACCACGACGCCGAGATCGGCATCATGGTCGATGCCGGTGATCTTATCGTCGTCGCGCAGCATGTTCTGGTTCTGCAGGTAACCGACGGCGAGCAGGTCCGGATGGTCGCCGATCGTCATCATCGTGACGATCTCCTGGGCATTCAGGAACAGCGTCAGCGGCCGCTCCTCGACGACCCGGGTCTCAATCGCCGCTCCGGTCTGGTCGATGCCGGACACGGCGGCCGTCAGGCCCGCGGCATCCGGATCGGGCCGGACAATATAGGGATCGCTCACTTAAACCTCTCCGATTTGCACACCGTCGTTTGACGGCGCCGGTCAACGGATTACATAACGCGGTCAATCCCGAAAGGCGACGGCGCTCGGCATGGGGCTGGCTTCGGGCCGACGGGATGGGGCGGACGGTCAACAAAAGGGAACCGGGGTGTTTCGGAGAAAGAAAGAACCAATGGCGGTCACCAGGGAAGCGGTTCTGGAGGCGCTGAGGCGCGTCAAGGCGCCGGATCACGCCGACGACATCGTCGCGCGGGGGCTGGTGTCCGAGGTCGTCGTCAAGGACGGCCAGGTGATGTTCGCAATCGAGGTCGATCCGGCCAGGGCGCGCGACATGGAGCCGGTGCGCCGGGCAGCCGAAGTGGTCGTCTCGCGGATTGACGGCGTCGACAAGGCAATGGTGACGCTGACGGCGGAAAAGAGTGGTGGCGGCGCGTCCGCGCCCGCGGCACGGGCACCCGCTGCGCCTGGACGTGCGCCGCAGCAAGCCGCCCGCGGCGGTCCGGCTGGTCCTAGTGGTCCGGCTGGTGGTCCGGGCGGCCCGGCCGGTCCCGGCGGCCCGGCGCGGGGCGTGCCGGGCATCAAACACATCATCGCGGTCGCCTCGGGCAAGGGTGGCGTCGGCAAGTCGACGACAGCGGTCAACCTGGCGCTCGGGCTGAAGTCGCTCGGCCTGTCGATCGGTGTTCTCGACGCCGATATCTACGGGCCCTCGCAGCCGCGCCTGCTCGGCGTCTCGGGCCGTCCCGATACCACCGACGGCCGTATCCTCGTGCCCATGGAAGGGCACGGGATCAAGGTCATGTCGATGGGCTTCCTGGTCGAGGAGGAGACGCCGATGATCTGGCGCGGGCCGATGGTGATCTCGGCGCTGACGCAGATGCTGCGCGAGGTGCGCTGGGGCGATCTCGACGTGCTGGTCGTCGACATGCCGCCGGGCACGGGCGACGCGCAACTGACGATGGCGCAGCAGGTGCCGCTCGCCGGCGCGGTGATCGTGTCGACGCCGCAGGATCTCGCCCTGATCGACGCGCGCAAGGGCATCAACATGTTCGCCCGGGTCAGCGTGCCGATCCTCGGCATCATCGAGAACATGAGCTTCTTCCTGTGCCCCAGCTGCGGGACGCGGTCGGACATCTTCGGCCATGGCGGCGCGGAGCAGGAGGCGGAAAAGCTCGGCGTGCCGTTCCTCGGCGCGGTGCCGCTGCACATGGCGATCCGCGAGACGTCGGATGCCGGCCGGCCGGTGGTCGCCTCCGAACCGGACAGTCCGCACGCCCGGATCTTCCGCGATATCGCCCAGCAGGTCTGGGCCCAGCTCGATCAGGGCGAGGACACGGTGCTGCGCCCCGCGCCGAAGATCGTGATCGAAAGCTGACGGCCGTTCGGCCGGGTGTATCCTCGAACCAGCAAGGTCAGGGCGTTGTGCGGTGGGCCTCAATGCCCGCGCGAGAGTTCGCGCATGGCCTCGTCGACGCCTTCCAGCGTCAGCGGGTACATCCGGTCGGAAAACAGCTGCTTGATCAGTGAGATCGACGGCGTGTAGTCCCAGTGCTTTTCGGGCACCGGATTGAGCCAGACCGCGTTCTCGTAGATGTCAGTGAGCCGCGTCAGCCAGGCAGACCCCGCCTCCTCGTTGAAATGCTCGACCGAGCCGCCCGGCATGGTGATTTCGTAGGGGCTCATCGAGGCATCGCCGATGAAAATCACCTTGTAGTCGGCCGGGAACTTGTGCAGCACGTCCCAGGTCGGGGTGCGCTCCTGCCAGCGGCGGCGATTGTTCTTCCAGACTGATTCATACAGGCAGTTGTGGAAGTAGAAATACTCCATGATCTTGAATTCCGAGCGGGCGGCCGAAAACAGCTCCTCGGAAATCTTCACATGCCAGTCCATCGAGCCGCCGACATCGAAAAAGGCCAGTACCTTGATGGCGTTGCGGCGCTCGGGCCGGAATTGCAGGTCGAGCCAGCCCTTGTTGGCGGTCTGCCTGATCGTGCCGTCGAGATCGAGTTCCTCGGCGGCCCCCGTCCGGGCGAAGCGGCGCAGGCGGCGCAGCGCCATCTTGATGTTGCGGGTGCCCAGTTCGACGGAATCGTCGAGATCCTTGAACTCGCGCTTGTCCCAGACCTTGACGGCGCGCTGGTGGCGGCTTTCGTCCTGGCCGATGCGGATGCCTTCCGGGTTGTAGCCATAGGCGCCGAACGGCGAGGTGCCGGCGGTGCCGATCCACTTGTTGCCGCCCTGGTGCCGGCCCTTCTGCTCCTCGAGCCGCTTTTTGAGCGTCTCCATCAGCTTGTCCCAGCCGCCGAGCGCCTCGATCTCGGCCTTCTCCTCTTCCGAGAGGTATTTCTCGGCCAGTTTTTTCAGCCATTCCTCGGGGATATCGGCCTCGACCGCATCCGACATCAGGTCGAGGCCCTTGAAGACGTGGCCGAACACCTTGTCGAACTTGTCGAGATTGCGCTCGTCCTTCACCAGGCAGGCGCGGGACAGGTAGTAGAAGTCCTCGACCTTCTTGTCGGCGAGGTCCTCTGTGAGCGCTTCCATCAGCGTCAGGTATTCCCGCAGCGTCACGGGAATGCCGGCCGATTTCAATTCATGCAGGAAGGTGACGAACATGGGGGGAACCTAGTTCATCGACGGAGCGAAGGAAACGGGCCACCCGTCGAATCCGAGATAAATCTGAACCAGACTTACAGGCGGTATTTGAACCGCCATGCCCGGTGTTTGCAGGCATGGCGGAACACCTCCTGGGGGTTATCAGGGATCGACGACGTCAAACACGACATGCAGGCGCGCGACAGGACCTTTCTTGCCCTTCAGCAGCAGTTGGACGTCGAATTCGCCGGGTCCATAGTCGGTCGCAGCGTAGGATTGCTGGCCGGGCGTGCTGGGGTCGGCGTCGATGACCGCCTCATAGAATGCGAGGTTTTGCGAGTTCTGCGTAACCTGCGGTGTTCCTTCGTCATCCATGATTCCGGCGCCGCTTCGCAGTATCCAGCCATAGCCGGATTTCTGACCGGCTGGCGTATCCGTGAGCTTCTTCAGTCTGAATTTCAGATAGTCGGTCTTTTTGGAAGGATCGACATCAAGCAGAAGCAGTCCGCGGAACGCATCCAGATCCGGATTACCCGGTTCGATTGCGACATTATAGGAATAGGAGAAATTCCATCGGGCCCTGTCGAAGCGTTCGACAGGCACACCATTTGCCGGATCAACGACCTGATGGCCGGCCGGAACCTCGATGTGAACCAGTCCGTCGGTACCGATATGGCTCGGCAGAATATCGAAACCCTGGCGGTAGTGCGCCTTGATTGCGAGTTCGATGCCGGATTTCTCAAATCGCCGCAGAACGAAATTCGTCGAAGGAATGCCGGTTCCAGCCCACATTGTGCCGGGTGCGCCGGAATCCTGCGCCGTTGGGTCAAGGTCCGCCCGCAGATAGGTTTTTACGCGCTTTCGATCATCGTCATCATCGTCCGCCAAGGCCGGGCCTTGTTGGACGGCGTATGCGACTGACGTGATGAGGCACAGGCCGTATAGGATTTGCCGTTTCATGTTCTTCCCCCTTGTTGATTGCCTCCCCGGGGAAGAAACGTAACATGCAACCTTTCGGAATAGCTACCGGAAGTTGATCAGCCTAAACGATCACCCCTTCACGAACACCAGATCGGCGGACACGAAATCACTTTTGGCCGCATCCGGCGTGGTGCGGCCGGTGATGCGGAAGCGGGAGGACTGGGTGTCGACGACGAGCGTCGAAATCGCCCGGCCTTTCGTCTCGAAATCGTTGTGCTTGACCCGGAAGACGAGCTTGTTGCCACTTCTCAAGCCCGTCAGCGGCGGGCTCTTGGAGCCGAGCGAATCGCGCCAGATCGCCGAATAGCTCTTGGCCACACGGTTATAGGTCAGCGAGATCCTGAAGGTTCCGGTGAAGCGTTCGCCGCCGCAGCGGCCGTTCAGTTCGAGGCCCTGGCCGGCATTGTCCAGCTTGCCGTCGACCTTGCAGACGATCTTTTCGGGATCGCCGTCATCCTTGATGCGCACCGCGCCGGTGCCGCGCCAGGTGCCGGTGAAGCCTTCGAGATAGTCGAAGCCACTATCAGCCGGTGCCGCGGGTGCTGCGGCGATCGCGAAGAGGACGGTTAAGGCAAGGGATTTGGCGAATCGGATCATGGCAACAGATCTCGTCGAGGCGCGCGGCGAATTTGTGGCGAAGGGACCGGCGAAATTAAGCCGGGGCAGATGCGTGCTTTCTTGGACCGTTCGCCGGGGAAGGTCAATCGCCTTTCGCCCCCTTGCCGCCGCGACGGGATTTGTCCGCCCCGTCGCCGCTCGCCGCCGCCAGCACGTTCATCACGTCGGCGATTTTCGGCTGCTTGTTCTCGATCCAGGGCAGGGGGCGGCAGACATCGATCGCGGCAAGGCCGATCCGCGCCGTCATCATGCCGTTGATCACGCCCTCGCCGAGCCGGGCCGACAGGCGGGCGGCAAGGCCATGGCCGACAAGCTGCTGGATCATGCCGTCGGTGACGGCGACGCCACCGGTCACCGCCAGGTGTTCGACGGCCAGGCGCAGCAGGCGGAACAGGGCAAGGCCCGAGGGCCGGCCGCCATAGAGCCCGCCGATGCGGCGCACCAGCCGGACGGTCTCGAACAGCACGTAGCCGATATCGATCAGCGCCCGCGGGCTCACCGCCGTGACCACCGAGACCCGGCCGGCGGCCTTGGTGACCAGCGCGCGGGCTTCTGCGTCGATCGCCGTCATCAGGTTGCGCTCGGCAAGGCGTAAAAGATCTCGGCCGTCGATGATTTCGCCGACATGCTCCTTGACCGCTGCCCGGCCGCGCGCTGTCTTCGGATCGGAGGCGTAAAGCGCCAGCACCTCGCGCACCGCGCCGCGGGCGGCCTCGCGGTCGTCTTCGGAAGCGGCCCGGTCGGCGCGTTCGCGCAGGCGGGTGACGCGGGCAAGGCGCATCAGGCCGGTGATCTCGCGGATGATCACCGCCAGCAGCCCGAGCGCGGTGAGGCCGGCGAGCGCCAGCGCGATCCAGCCGAGAATGTCGTTGCGCTGGAACAGCGTCGTGACGAAGTCGGTAATCCAGATGCCGAGCGCGAAGACGACAAGCCCGCTCAGGGCGCCGAAGAACAGTCGGCCCCAGCGAAAGCCGCGTCGCGGCGGCGGCGTCGTTTCGGCGAAATCGGTCGCCTCGCCTGCCGGCGCGAAGGCGTCCGGTT
Source organism: Tepidamorphus sp. (assembly GCA_028280885.1). GTDB lineage: Bacteria > Pseudomonadota > Alphaproteobacteria > Rhizobiales > Tepidamorphaceae > Microbaculum. Next base: position 62,810 of record JANQKY010000119.1, on the reverse strand, counting down.
CCGGCTGGATCAGCGTCGATGCGTCCGGACGGTCCGGTGCGCCGGCAGCGCGATCCTCGACCACGACCTTGGGATCGGAGAGCCGGAAGGCGGCCGGCGGGCGTTGCGGTTTGTCGGTCATGTCAGCCGGTCTCCGAGCAGGAACTGCAATGTCCGGTCGAGGCGGATATGGGGCAGCGACAGCGCGACGCCCTCGGCCGTGCGCTGCAGGGGCGGCGGCCGGAAGCGGACGAAGCGATAGGCGCGGGCCTCGTCTTCAGAAACCGATTCAGGGACTTCGAAGATCGATTCAGGGTGTTCGAAGACTGAGTCCGGATCGGCGGGCAAGTCGCCGGGAAATATGGCGATTTCCTCCTGGCCGTCGAACGTGTCGGCGCCGATCCGCTGGCCCTTCTCGGGCGTTCCGACGATGCAGTCGAGCTGTTCGCGGCCGTGGGCGACGGTCGCCTCGCGGGTCGCGCGGACGGAGGCGAGCGCGACGGTATCGGTCTTGGCGCCGGCGAAGGCTGCCCGTTTCGCCGCCGTCTCGACGATGCGGGCGAGGATCGCCTCGAGCCGGTCGTGGCTGCGGTGGTGCAGATGGTCGGCCTTGGTGGCGGCGAAGACGATCCGGTCGATGCGGCGCGACAGGATGCGCGACAGCCAGCTCGTCCGGCCGGGCCGGAAGCAGGCGAGGATCTCGCTTAGGGCCTGTTCGAGATCGGCGATCGCCGAGGGGCCGGCATTCAGTGCTTGCAACGCGTCGACCAGGACGATCTGGCGGTCGAGCCTGGCGAAATGGTCGCGGAAGAACGGCTTCACGACGACCGATTTATAGGCCTCGAAGCGGCGCTCCATCATCGCGGCGAGGCTGCCGCGCCTGATCCTGGTCTGCGCGGAGATATCGAGCGGCGAAAAGGTCAGCGCCGGCGAGCCCTCCAGGTCGCCGGGCATCAGGAAGCGGCCGGGCGGCAGGGCCGACAGCGACAGGCGCTCGTCGCGGCAGGCGCGCAGATAGGCGGTGAACCTGTCGGCGGCGTCGCGGGCGGCTGCCTCGTCCTGGTCTGCTTCCGGGTCGAGGGTCTTGAGCCTCTCGTGCCACGGAGCCGCCGGGACGTCGCGCGGTGGATTGCGCGACTGGGCAACCGTCTTTGCGGACCATTCCGCGTAGCTCTGGGACAGAAGCGGCAGATCGAGCAGCCATTCGCCGGGATAGTCGACGATATCGAGATTGAGCAGGCCGGGTCCGACAGTGCGGCCCCAGAAGGTGGCGGACTCGTAGGCAAGCGTCACCCGCAATTCGCTGACCCGGCGGGTCGAGCGGGGCCAGCGGCGCTCTTCGCCGATCAGCGCCTCGACATGGGCCTCATAGTCGAAGCGGGGGACCGTATCGTCGGGCTGCGGCTGCAGATGGGCATTCGCGAGCCGGCCTTGCGCATAGGCGTCGAAGACGGGCAGGCGACCGCCCTGGATCAGGTTGTGGACGAGGGCGGTGATGAACACCGTCTTGCCCGATCGCGACAGGCCGGTGACGCCGAGCCTCAGCGTCGGCGCGACGAGGCTGCCCGCGAAATCGACCATATTGCCGACGGCAAGGCGGGCTTCGTCGGCGATCGATGTCATCGTCAAGGGCTGCTCATTCGCGATTGAGGCCGGGGTGCAGGCGTAGATGTAGGAACGGCGTCCGGATATCGGAATAGGCCGATCCGGCTCACGCCTCGTCCTCGATCGATCTTGGCGTATGAAACCCCGCCAGACGGCCCTTGCCGGGCCCGATATCGAGCCAGCCGGCGAGATCGAAGTCGATGATTGCCAGGCCGGCGGTCGGGAATTTCATGCGCATTCGAAACGTCATGTCCGGATCGCCGTCGCCCGACAGCATTGTCGCGGCGTCTTCCATGGATGGGTTGTGGCCGACCAGCATCAGCGAGGCTGCGTCGCCGCCGTGCTGCCGGGCGAGGTCGATATAGCCCGGTCCGCCTTCCTCATAGACCCGGCGGGTGAACAGGACCGTGGTCTCGGACGCGATCCTGGGCAGCATCAGCGACAGGGTCTGCTTGGCCCTTTGCGCCGAGGAGCAGACGATCTTTTCAGGCAGTAGCCCTTGGGCTGCCATGAAGGCGGCCATTGCAGGGGCCGCCTCGCGGCCGCGGCTGTTGAGTGGCCGGTCGTAGTCGGCAAGGCCCGGATCGGCCCAGGAGGACTTGGCGTGGCGGAGCAGGTAGAGGCGCAGCATCGGTTATCCCACCTTGGAAAAGTCAGGCTTGCGCTTTTCCATGAAGGCGGTGAAGGCCTCGCGCGCCTCGGCCGACGTCAGTTGCGCCATGAAGACCCGCATTTCCTCCTCGATCTGCGCCTCCAAAGCCTTCTGATCGCCCCTGAGCAGGCGTTTTGCCTCGCGAATGGCGGTCGGCGGCTGATCGGCCAGCCGGGTCGCAAGGGCCAGCGTCTTCTCCTCCAGGGCGTCGGGCTCGACGACATGGTTGGCGATGCCCAGCTCGACGGCCCTGGCGCCATCGAAGGCATCGCCGAGCATGATCAGCTCGGCGGCGCGGGCGTGCCCCATGATGCGCGGCAGGAGCAGCGTCGATCCGGCTTCGGGGACGATGCCGAGACTGACGAAGGGCAGCCGCAGCCGCGCCCGGGCGGTCACCAGCGTCATGTCGCAATGGAGCAGGGTGGTCGTGCCGACCCCGACGGCATCACCGTCGACACCGGCAAGCAGGGGAACCGTCGCGCGGGCAAGGCCATAGAGGTAGTTGCCGACCGGGGTATCGCGGCTGTCGGGCGGGGCGGCCAGGAAGTCGGCGATATCGTTTCCGGCGCAGAACGTCCCGCCGCTGCCGAACAGGACGACGGCGCCGGTGCCGCGGTCGGCCTCGGCCTCGGCGAGCGCCTCGGCCATGGCCGAATACATGGCGGCCGTCAGGGCGTTCTTCTTCTCCGGCCGGGCAAGCCGTATGGTCATGACGCGGCCGTCCCGCGTGACGTCGATATGTTCGCTCATGATGTCTCCTTAATCCCGCATGCGATCGCGCTTGCCGGTCCTTCGGCGATAGCATAGCCAGCATGGCGGATCGCGCCAGAGGCGGGTCAGTTACAGGACGAGAACAGATGCCGGGTTCCGGCGAAGGCCATATCGACAGCTACTATGCGGCGACGGCGACGGACGATCATGTGCGGCCGGTGTTGCGCGGTGATGCCGACGCGGACGTCTGCATCGTCGGCGGCGGCCTGGCCGGCCTGACGGCGGCACGGGAACTGGCGAAGGCCGGCCTGTCCGCTGTTCTGCTCGAGGCGCAGCGGATCGGCTGGGCGGCGTCCGGGCGCAATGGCGGCTTCGTCTCGGCCGGCTATGCGCTCGGCTCCGAGGCGATCGAGCGGCGTGTCGGCCTGGCCGATGCCAGGGCGCTCTGGGACCTGTCGGTCGCCGGCGTCGACTATGTCCGCGACGCGATGCGGGATCTCGTCGTCCCCGGCGGGCATCTGGGCTCCGGCGGGCTGTCGGTCCAGCGCTATGACGATTCCAACGGCGCCCGCCGCGAAGCGGAGCGGAAGCGCGATCACTACGAGGCGCCGCTCGAGGTCTGGCCGGTCGAGCAGGTACGGTCCGTTCTGAAGACGGAAACCTATTTCCAGGGCCTGTTCGACCCGCAGGCGTTTCACATCCATCCGCTCGACTACGCGGCCGCGCTTGCCCGCGATGCCGAGGCACGCGGCGCGGTGCTTCACGAACTGAGCCCGGCCGAGCGGATCGTGCGGACCGGAGGCGGCTGGCGGGTCGGAACGCCGGCCGGCAGCGTCGATGCCCGCCACGTGGTGCTGGCCGGCAGCGCCTATCAGGCCGGTCTCTGGGGAGGTCTGGAAGGGGCGGTTCTACCGGTTGCGACCTATGTGGTGGCGAGCCGGCCGATGCCCGACAGGCTGGCCGACGCGATCACCTTTAAGGGCTGCATCCATGACACGCGCCGGGCGGGCGACTATTACCGGATCGTCGAGGGCGGACGGCTGCTGTGGGGCGGCCGCATCACCACCCGCCGCTCCGAGCCGCGCCGGCTGGCACAGATGCTGAAGCGCGATATCCTGGCGATCTATCCACAGCTTTCCGGTCTCGAAATCGAGCACGCCTGGTCCGGACTGATGGGCTATGCGGTCCACAAGATGCCGCTGATCGGTCCGCTGCGCGATGGCTTGTGGGCCTGCACGGCGTTTGGCGGCCATGGGCTGAACACGACGGCCGTCGGCGGCCGGCTGATCGCCGGGGCGATCGCGGCGGGCGACGACCGCTGGCGGCTGTTTGCGCCGTTTCGGCCGCGCTATGCGGGCGGGGCGATCGGACGCCTGGCGACGCAGGCCGTCTATTGGTCGATGCAGGTTCGGGACCGGCTTCAGGAACGCCGGCACAGCGGTTAAATCCTCACCACAACCTAGGGCCTGTTGAGTATCATGACAGCGGTGTCGGTTTGGCCAGTTTTGTTCGATTTCGTGCTCTGAGGAGGCAGGACATGCCGGGCATATTCAACGACGAAGAGCGCGAAAGCGGACGAAACTGGCCAAATCCCTGCGGGACGAGGCCCATTTCGCCGCTGGACAGCGTTGCGAACCGCTTGAAGTGGCCTGCACTACGGCGCGCTTCGCGCCTAGCCAGCAGCAAAATGGGCCACGCCGACGCCACAGTCATGATACTCAACAGGCCCTAGCCGGCGACACTATTCCCGCGATTGTGATCAAATTAACACGACCGTCTCAGCCGCATGTATTAGAGTGCGCACCCAAGGGGCGAATTTCAGTGGGTTGTGGGAGCTCGTAGGCGCGTGCCAGAGTCAACACCGGCAGCTTGCCCGGGCATGGGGGTTTTTACCCAGGAAATTGAAAACGAGACGGAATTCACCGATGTGCTGGCATTGGTGCACCGCTGGCGGGATCTCGCCGGGCAGCAGGGCGGATTGCCGCGCCTTGCCGATTTCGGCCACCTTCTTGGCGGCAGGGCCCGCGAGAACCTATGCGTTCTCAAGCGCGCCGGATCCGATTTTCGCTATCAGTCGGCCGGCGCCGCGGTGGCCGACTGTCTGGGCGGTGATCCGGTGGGGGGCCTGATGAGCGACCTGGCCGGTTCGCCCGAGCCGATGCTCGTCCCGCACGGACTTAGAGCGCTTCGTGACGGCGTTCCCTGGTTTTCGGCGATCGAAAGCAACGCGCTCGGCGTGCCGGGCGTGGTCGAATGGCTCGGCCTGCCGGTCCTGTTGCCGGATGGCAGTCCCGGGCTTCTCGGGTTTCTGCGCCCCAGGGCCAATCGGTACGACCTGATTCGATCGCTGTTCGACGCCAGCCAGAACGGCGTCATCGCCGTCTCCCCGCTCCGTGACGCGGATGGCATCGCTGTCGACTTGAAAATCGACGCGGTCAATGCGGTCGGCGCCGACATGCTGGCTGGCCGGGGCGATGCTGGGAGCGACAATCGACCGGGCGGGCTGATCGGCGCGTCGCTCAGGTCCTGCCTGCCGGCGCCGGCATGGGCGGAGCTATGGCCGCATCTGAAGACCGGCCTGATCCGCGGCGAGCGCGTCGTGTTCGACATCGCCGCGCCGGTCGCCGGCGTTTCGGCCCGCTACCGGGTCTGCGCGACGCCGCTCAAGCAGGGCCTGTCGCTGGTGATCGCGGACCAGAGCGAGCTGCTCCACGCCTTGCAGACGCTGGAGACGCAGCATGCGACGCTGGTCAAGGTCAATGCCGAACTGCGCTCCGAGGTGGTCCGGCGGCGGCGGCTTGAACTGGAGCTTAAGAAGGAGGCGGCGAGCGATCCGCTGACCGGTATCGCCAACCGGCGCGGCTTCGTCGATGCCGTGCTCGTCTGCTTGGCGGCGCCGAAGCCGGGGCATGGCGATCCGGCGCTTATCATGTTCGATATCGATGATTTCAAGGCGATCAACGACCGCTACGGGCATCCCGCCGGCGACCAGGTGCTGAAGACCATTGCCCGGGCGATCGGGCGGGAACTGGGCAGCGGCGCGCTGTTCGGCCGGATCGGCGGCGAGGAATTCGCGGTGTTCCTGCCACATACGACGAAGGACGGCGCGCAGGCGCTGGCCGAGCATCTGCGCCAGGTCATTGCCGGCCTTGCCTGTCGGCCGGTGCGCGCCAAGGTGCGCGTCACCGCCAGCTTCGGCGTCGCAGCCTCTCTGGAAGCGGATTCAGGCTTCGACGACCTGATCGCCCGGGCCGACGAGGCCCTCTACAAGGCCAAGCGCGGCGGCCGCAACTGCGTCCAGTATGACATCGCCTCGTTCGGCAGCCTGGCGGCGGTCGGGCTGGAAGCCCGGTAGCGCATCACAACGCAGCCGGTGGGATTTTGGCGCCACCGGCTGCGGCTGTTGGAATGGTGTCGGCGTGCCTTACTGGCAGAACCGCTGCTGGCCGCTATAGGCCGTGTAGTAGCCCGTCTGCGGGTTGAAGGATTTGTATTTCGACGCGCAGTACTGGTACCAGGGCTGGGTCCACGGCTGCAGTCCGCTGCCGCCGCTCCCGCCGGCCGCCGGCTTCGCGGAGGCCTGGTTCATGCAGTTGTAGTAGGCGTAGTTATAGGCGTCCTGGTAGCGCTGGGCGTGGGTCGCGGCACCCGCCACGCCGCCCGCGCCGCCGCCGATCAGCGCGCCGGTGCCGGCGCCCTTGCCGCCGTTGATGATGCCGCCGAGGATGGCGCCGCCGATCGCGCCGACCGCCGCGCCGCCAAGCACTTCGGCGCCGCTGGAGACCTGCTTGGCGTAGTTCTTGGCGTAATTGTCGCAGGAGGCGTGATTCTGTGCCGCTGCGGACCCGGCCATGCCGATCGAGAACATCACGGCGACGGCCGCGGTCGCTAATCTGGTCTTCATCTGCTGATCCCTATGGTTTCGCACGCATCGTGGCGGATTTGCCCGCTCGTTTCCCAAAAGACGCCTGGTGCCTGAAGAAAATGGCGTTTTGAGGGGGCTGGTCCGCGTCGCCGCCCGGCGGCTATCGAACTAGCACAGCTTCATCCCGCCGGGGAAGTCCATCTCCCATCGGAAGCCTATCCGGTCGAAGTCTAGCGCATAGACGGCTATGGACCAATCAAATCGCCGACAGGCCCCGGTCCGCCGATTCTGCTTGTCGACCGTGAAGGGGCTCACCAATCGGCGATACATCTGTCGACCATGCGGCAAACGAAAGACGGCGACCGTCGAGGCCGCCGTCCAACAGGCGCGTGTCAAAGAGGGGCGGCGATGCCGCCTCAGGGCAGCAGTACGGTGTCGATGACGTGGATGACGCCGTTCGACTGGTCGAGATCAACACCGGTCACGGTCGCGGTATTGCCCTGGCCGTCCATGATCTTCACCGCGTCGCCCTCGACCATCGCGGTCAGGGTCTCGCCCTGGACCGTCTCGACCATCGCCTTGCCGTCACCCTTCTTGATCAGGTCGACGAGCTGGCCGGACATCACGTCGCCGGGAACGACGTGATAGGTCAGGACGGCGACGAGTTGGTCCTTGTTTTCGGGCTTCAGCAGGGTGTCGACCGTGCCGGCGGGGAGTTTTTCAAACGCTGCGTTGGTCGGCGCGAAGACCGTGAAGGGGCCGTCGCCGGACAGCGTCTCGGCGAGGCCGGCGGCCTTGACGGCTGCGACCAGCGTGGAGAAATCCGGTGCCGCCGCAGCGGTTTCCACGATCGTCTTGTCGGCGCCGCCCTGGCTGCCGGCAATCGCCGGCGCGCCGGCGAAGGAGGCGACCGCAAAGGCCGCGGCAAAGAAGGAGTTGCGAAGATAGGTCATGATCCGCTCCGTTTGATCTATTCCGTTTGATCTATTCCGTTTGATCTATTCCGTCTGGGGCCGTCGAAGGACGACATGGCGGGGGTTACGGAGCGTTTTTGTAAGCGGCCTTATCACGCTCGATCACGGTCGCGTGATCGGTTTCGTTCCCTCTCAGTTGGCGCCGCGCCGGGTCATGAAGGCGAGCCGCTCGAACAGGTGGACGTCCTGCTCGTTCTTAAGCAGCGCGCCGTGCAGCGGCGGAATGAGCTTCTTGGGATCGCGCTCGCGCAGCACCTGTTCATCGACATCCTCGGCCAGGAGCAGCTTGATCCAGTCGAGCAGTTCCGACGTCGACGGCTTCTTCTTCAGGCCCGGCACGTCGCGCACGTCGTAAAAGATCGACAGGGCCTCCCGCAGGAGCTGCTGCTTCAGTCCGGGGAAATGCACGTCGACGATCGACGTCATCGTCTCGGCGTCGGGAAAGCGGATGTAGTGGAAGAAGCAGCGGCGCAGGAAGGCGTCGGGAAGCTCCTTTTCGTTGTTGGAGGTGATGACCACGATCGGCCGGTTCCTCGCCGTGATCGTCTCGCCGGTCTCGTAGACGTAAAACTCCATGCGGTCGAGTTCCTGCAGCAGGTCGTTGGGGAACTCGATATCGGCCTTGTCGATCTCGTCGATCAGCAGCACCGGCCGCTCCTCGGCGGTGAAGGCCTCCCACAGCTTGCCGCGGCGGATATAGTTGGCGATGTCGTGGACGCGCTCGTCGCCGAGCTGGCTGTCGCGCAGGCGGCTGACCGCGTCATATTCGTAGAGGCCCTGCTGCGCCTTGGTGGTCGATTTCACGTGCCACTGGAGCAGGGGGACACCGAGGCTGGTCGCCATTTCCTGCGCCAGCACCGTCTTGCCCGTGCCGGGCTCGCCCTTGACCAGCAACGGCCGTTCCAGCGTGATCGCGGCATTCACCGCGACGCGCAGATCCTCGGTGGCGACGTAACTCTCAGTGCCGGTGAATCGCATTCCAGACAGGCTCCCTCGTCAATGGGCGACGCGCGCCGGCGGAGACGATGCGGGCCGGGGCGGTCGATCCGGTCTCACCTAGCGCAGATTTCGCGTGGCTGCCAAATAACAGGCGGCAATTTTTGCCGCAAGCGGGCGTTTTTGCCGGCGCGATCCCCCGTCTTTACCGTGTTCTGATTCTCAATCAATTGATTTAATTGGCTTTTTCGTCTTGGCGCGCGGCTTGCTAGTTAACGCTCGGAAAAAGGGGCGCGGCGTGTCGGCGCGCTCCGGGGTGCTTGATTTTAAGGGGATCACGAAGATGGGTATCTATGGGGCACTGGCAACGGCGGTGTCGGGACTTAAGGCGCAATCCTTCGCGCTGGAGCATGTCTCGGGCAACATCGCCAACTCACAGACGATCGGCTACAAGCGGACGGAAACCAGCTTCTCCGACCTCGTTCCCGAATCTCCCTATTACAAGCAGCTCGCCGGCGGCGTTCAGGCCTTCACTCGCGCCACCAACAGCGTCCAGGGCGACATCAGCAGCGCGTCCGTCTCCACCTATATGGGCGTCAACGGCAACGGCTTCTTCATCGTCGAACCGCGCATAGGCCTCACCGACGGCAAGCCGGTCTTCGCCGGCAACGAGGCCTATACCCGCCGCGGCGATTTCGAGTTCGACAGCGAGGGCTATCTCGTCAACGGCGCCGGCTACTATCTCAAGGCGATCAGGGTCGATCCGCAGACCAGCAACGTGGTCGGCAGCGTGCCGGAGCCGGTGCAGATCACAAACGACTTCCTGCCGGCGCGCAAGTCGACGACGATCGATCTGCGCGCCAACCTGGCGTCCTATCCGCTGACGGCCAATGCCGATCCGGAGGAAAATGACAGCGAATTGCTCAATCCAGCGAATTTCACCAATGATCCGACCGATACCAACAATCCCCCCGCAACCGGCAACGGCTTCGTGCAAGCACGGGATGTCGAGGTCTTTCTGGATTCCTCGATCTCGGGCGGCGCTATTACGCTGTACGACGCCGATGGCGCGGAGGTGAACGTCCAGATGCGCTGGGCGAAGATCGACAACGATCCCAATGATGATACCTGGAACCTGTTCTACCAGACAGATTCGAACCCCGACCAACCTGGCGACCCGGCGTGGGTGAATGCCGGCGTGAACTACATATTCGACGAAACCGGCAAACTCGATCCCGAAATTTCCACCGTCACCCTGACGAACCTCACAGTAAACGGGCAGTCGGTGGGTGACATCACGCTCAATCACGGCGTCAACGGCATCACCCAATACGCCGATTCCGGCGGCAGCGTGCAGGTCACCGACCTGTCGCAGGACGGCTATGCCGCCGGCGAGCTCGTCGGCGTGTCGATCTCGGATTCCGGCCGGATCGTCGCCAATTACACCAACGGCCGCACGGTCGATCTCTACGAGGTGCAACTGGCCAGCTTCAACGCGGCGAACCGGTTGCAGAAGATCGACGGCGGCGCCTTCGTCGTCACCCAGGATTCCGGTCAGGCGATCATGGGTGCGCAGGGCACCGTGCTCGGCGCGGCGCTCGAGAACTCGAACACCGATATCGCCGACGAATTCACCAAGCTGATCGTCACCCAGCAGGCCTATTCGGCGGCCACCCGGATCGTCACGACAAGCGACGAGATGCTCCAGGAAGTGCTGAACATGGTCCGCTAGCAGTGGACCTACGGTAGACCGTCATGGGCATCTCCGCCGCACTGGGCTCCGCGCTTCAGGGGCTGGACGTCACGAGCCGGGCGCTCGAGGTCGTGTCGCGCAACGTCGCGAACGCCGACACGCCCGGCTACACGCGCAAGTCCCTCACGCCGACGAGCGTCACCGTCGGCGGGGTCACCAATGGTGTGCTTGCCGGCGACGTGCGGCGCGAGGTCGACAGCCTGCTGGTTCAAAAGATCCGGCAGGAGAACTCGGGCCTCGGCTACGTCAAGATCCTGGAATCCTATTACGGCCAGGTCGACTACATGTATGGCGAGCCCGGCGCGGCGACGGCCATCGACACGCTCTACAACAGCTTCCAGAGCGCCATGGAGGCGCTCGTCTCGCGCCCGGAGGACTATATCGCGCGCGAACAGGTGTTGCGCGAGGCGCAGGTCTTCGCCGCCAAGCTCAACCAGATGAGCGACGACATCCAGGCGCTGCGCGCGCAGGCGGAATCCGAGATCGGCGACACGGTCGGGCAGATCAACGATCTCCTGACGAAGCTCGGCAACGTCAATGTCGAGCTTGCCGGCAGTGTGCAGACAGAGCTTCCGCCGCCGGCGCTTCTCGATCAGCGCGACGGCTATCTCGCCGAACTGTCCGAGCTGATCGACATCAACATTACCGAGGCCGATCGCGGCATCGTGCATGTGCGGACCGGCTCGGGCTTCTCGCTGCTCGATCCGACCCCCGGCAGGCTGCAATTCGATGAGCGCGGCACGGTCTCGGCGTTGTCGCGCTACGATCCTGATTCCTCCGAAAGCGGTGTCGGCTCGGTCCGGATCATCACGCCGAACGGCGGCGAGATCGATCTGATCCAGGATCAGCAGATCCGTTCCGGCAAGCTTGCCGGGCTTCTGGAGATGCGCGACCGCCATCTCGTCGATGCGCAGGCGCAGCTCGATTCGATTGCCCATACGCTGGCCAAGGCGCTGTCGACCGTTTCGGTCGACGGCACAGCGGTTACCAGCGGCGCACAGGTGGGGTTCGACGTCGATCTGGGTGCGATGCAGCCCGGCGACAGTGTGTCGATCACGATGCTCGTTGACGGCGTCGAGCAGCGCGTCACGCTCATTGGCGTCGAGAATGCGTCGACCCTGCCGCTTGGCGGCGACGTCACGCCGGATGCGGGTGATCGCGTCGTCGGGATCGACCTGTCGGGCAGCCCCGCGGCGATCGCCGCCCAGGTGTCGGCGGCGCTGGGACCCGAGATCGCCGCATCGGCGCCGGGCGGCAGCGTGCTGCGGCTGCTCGATGATGGTGGCAGCCAGGCGGCCTCGAGCGGCATCGCCTATGGCGCCGACGGGTCGACGCTGGATCTGTCCGCCCTGAACGGCGAGAGCCTGACGGTGTCGACCGGCGGCAGCGATTTCACCTTCACCTTCGGCGCGGCGACGACCGGCCAGGACCTGCAGGCCTTCATCGATTCGGTGCCGGGCCTGAGCGCCTCCATCGTCGCCGGCGATCTCTCCATTGCCGGCGACACGGCCGATACCGGCTTTTCGATCGCCTTCTCCGATCCCTCCGTCGGCACCGCGACCGGACTTGCCGCGGCAAGCCACAACACGTCGTCGCTCACCGCCGTGCGCGCCGACGTCACCGCGACGGCTGCGGCCGGGCAGGGCCTCGGCCTGCCGCTCTTCGTCGATGGCGTGCTGCCCTATACCGGCAGCCTCGACGGGAACGATCAGCAGATCGGCTTTGCCGGGCGTATCTCGATCAATCCCGCTCTGCTGGCCGACAATTCGCTGCTGGTCGTCTACGACAGCGGAGTCCTGACCGGGGATCAGTCGCGTCCGGAAGAGCTGCTGCGGCGGTTGAGCGAGGTCGACTACCAGTTCTCGCCGGACACGCGCGTTGCCGGCGTCACCCCCTATGAGGGGACGATCTCCGGTTTCATTCAGCGCACGATTTCCTATCAGGGCGCGGTCGCCAGCGACATCTACCAGGCCGCGGCCGCGCAGGAGACCGTCAGCCTGCAACTCAACGAGCGGTTCGCCTCGGAGTCCGGCGTCAATATCGACCAGGAAATGGCGCGCCTGATCGAACTGCAAACCGCCTATCAGGCCAATACGCGGGTCATCACCGTCTTCCGGGAAATGATGGACCAGTTGTTGAGGATCTAAATCCATGAGCATCGGACCGCTTACGACGTCGATCGGCTGGACGCAGGGGCTCCTGGACCTGCGCGAGCAGATGGTCGATCTGCAACGCCAGTTCGGTACCGGCAAGAAAGCCGAGACCTATGGCGAACTGGGCGGCGACCGGACGATATCGCTTGCCATGCGCGCGCGGATCTCGGAGGTCGACGCCTATTCGTCGACCATCCAGACGGTGCAGCTTCGCACCCAGGCGATGACGCTGGTGTTCGATCGCGGCCTGGAACTGCTCGATCAGTCGCGGTCGGACGCGGCGACACAATCCTTCGAGGTGGTCGAGAACGGCCAGACGGCGATGCAGCAGCGCGCCGCGATCTCGCTTGAGGAAATGCTCAGCCTGCTCAGCACCGAGGTGGCCGGGCGCCATCTGTTCGCCGGGCGAGAGGTCGACTCCGATCCGGTCGCCGGACTGTCGGCGATCATGGACGGCGAGGGCGGCAAGGCGGGCTTTCGCCAGCATCTTGACGAGCGGCGGCAGGCCGATCTCGGCGCCGACGGCCTTGGCCGGTTGGCCGTTCCCGCGCCGGTCGCGGGCGATGTGACGATCGCGGAGGATGCCGCCGGCAGCCCGTTCGGCTTCAAGATCTCCGCTGCGACCAGCACGCTATCGGGAACCACGGTGAGCGGACCGGCTGGCAGCCCGGCAAGCGCCACGATATCCTTCGGCGCGACGCTGCCCGAACCCGGCGAAAATATCCGGATCGAACTGTCGATGCCCGACGGGACGGCAACGAGCGTCGTCCTGACGGCGGTCGCGGCCGGGGAGGGCGGGGCGCCGAACAGCTTCGAGATCGGCGCCGACGCGGCGGCGACGGCGGCGAATTTCCAGGCAGCGCTGGCGCAGTCGATCGAACGGGCCGCGACGACGGAGCTTGCGGCGGCCTCCGGCTTCGCCGCGGCGCAGGATTTCTTCGCCATAGACGGTGCCAATCCGCCGCAGCGGGTCGACGGCCCGCCCTTCGATAGCGCGACGGCGCTGCGCGATGCGACGGCGACCGACACCGTGCGCTGGTATACCGGCGACGACGACAGCGCGGTCAGCGCGCGTTCGACGTCGGTTGCGAAGGTCGACGATCAGGTCAATGTCGCCTATGGCGCCCGGGCCAACGAGGAAGCCTTCACCTGGCTGGTCCAGAACCTCGCGGTGCTGGCCGCGGAAACCTTCGACGACACGTCCGAGGCCGATCGCGTGCGCTATTCCGAGATGTCGGAACGGGCGATGGCGAACTTCTCCTATCCCGACGGGCGGCAGAAGATCGATGCGATCTATGCGCAGATCGCCACGGTGCAATATGTCGGCGAGCAGGCCGATACCCGCCATACGACGACCAAGACGATGGCGGAAAATCTCGTCGCCGAGGTCGAGGTCGCTGACCGCAACGAGGTGGCCGTTTCGCTGCTGTCGTTGCAGACCCGGCTCGAGGCGAGCTACCAGGTGACGGCGATCCTGGCGCAGATGAACCTGACGAACTTCCTGTAAGTCTCTATTCCCGCCGCCCGCTTTTCACCGCGACCGCGAGGTCTCGGCGCCTATCGGCGTGTTCGGCCGCGCCGCCGCGTCCGGCGGGTCGTCGATGTGCGTGCGCGCATAAAAAAGGCGGCCACGAAGGCCGCCTTGTTTAGATCCCTGGACTTGCGCTTGCCCGGGCCGTTCCGGCCCGGGTCGAAACCGTGTCGCCGCATCGGAATTATGCCTTCAGGTTGCTTCCCTCAGGCCGGCTGCGATCTCGCGGTTGATCGAGATCAGGGTCGGTACCTTTTCGGGTTGCGGGTCGGTTTGGATCTGAACGGTCTGGTTGAAGATGAACAGCGAAATGTTGGCGATGTTCTGCTTGACCTGGTTGGGAAGCGGATTTTCCGGCCGGGTCACGGAGGTGGCGAAGATCGTCCACAACCGCCTGTTGAAGAGGAGGGCCGGCTCCAGGTCCGGTTTCCGGTTCGCCCAGTCGTCGCACACGCCCTGCAACATCGAGGCTGCCCTCATGAGCAGGTCGGCTTCCAGATTACGCGGACTGCTCGTGGCCTGTGCTGTCTTGGCGTACGCCAATGCCGCTGAATTCTGCATGCTTAAGTAATTCCTCTTCGTAGGCGATCAGCGATTTTGCTTCGCGAAGAGCTTTATAGTGAAAACCGGTTAATATCTGATTATTGATGCGGTCTATGTAGGGCAGCGTACTTGGCGCGGCGGTGACGATCTGGTTGACCAATTCGAAATATAGGTCCCGCCGGGTCTGATCTTCACCGGACAGATACATCATTTGTACGGCTAAGTAGATCCGCTTGGCGGGCGTGTCGGCCGTTTCGCTCGTCAGGATGTCCTTTTCCCGCAGGATCGGGATGTCGCCCTCGATATAGAGCCGGGCGCGCTGGGTGCCGTTGGTGATGACGGCGGTGCCGAGGATGAATCTCTCGTTCGGTTTGAGCTCGACCTTGAGCGGCATGGGACATTCCGATGCGGATTGGGGCCAGGACCCGAGGACACACGAATCGGCGAAAACCATCATAGCCAAAAGAAAACGGCGGAGCCGAGGCCCCGCCGCAATATTTTTCGTTGGCTTTGTTCGATCAGAACAGACGCAACACCGCCTGGTCCTGCTGTGAGGCCAGGGACAGAGCCGTCGAGGAGAGCTGCTGGCGGGTCTGCAGGGCCAGCATGTTGGCCGCTTCCTCGTTGGTGTCGGCGAGCACCAGGTTGTCGGCGCCGGTCTGCAGCGTGTTGATCATCGACTGCGTGAAGTCCTGGCGGTTCTCGACCATCGACAGGTTCGAACCGAAGGCCGAGGACTGCGAGCGGATCGTGTTGAGCGCATCGCCGACCTGGCCGATCAGCGCGTCGATGTCGGTATCGGAATCGAGCTTGGCGGCGTCGATGGTCTCCAGCTTCAGGGCCGCCGCGTTGACCGCCGCACCTTCCTTGGTCTGGATCTCCAGCGTGGAGGTGCCGGTCTCGTTGAAGGTGATCTGCAGGTTGTCGCCGCGCAGCAGGTTGATGCCGTTGAAGGAGGCATCGTCGGACAGCTTGTCGAGCTGGTCCTTCAGTTCGTTGAACTGGGTGGCCAGATCACCGCGGACATCGTTGCCCTCGATCTTGCCCGTGCTGCTGCCGCCGTCAACCGTGCCGGTCGAGCTGATACCCTCGATATTGAGATCCTGGGTCGACTGGTTCTCGATCCGCAGCTTGCCGTTGTCGTTGGAGGCGCGGATCTTACCGTCGAGGCTCGAATTGGAATTGATCTCCGCGACAAGGGCGTCGACTGTCTTGGCGCTAACATTCGTCGCCGAGCCTGTGCCGTTGGCGATGCCAGAGCCCGTGGCGCCGTTGGTCGCGGTGAAGTTGCTGATTTCCAGCGACGATGTCGATGAATTGCCGACGTTGTCCGTGGTGAAGACCAGGTTACCGCTGCTGACGGTCGCCGTGGCATTGACACTTGCTGCGTCCAGCTTGCTGTTGATGATGCCGGCCAGTTCATCGGCCGTCACAGCGCCGGCGTCGGCGGCGGTGCCGTTGACATCGGCGTAGCCGACCGAGATCGACTGCGCGGAACCGCCATCGACCGCGATATCGAAGCTGATCGCGCCGTCATTCGCGACGCCATTGGTAAAGTCGACGGCGGAAAAGCTGCCGGCCGTAATCTGCGACTGGGACGTCGTCAGGTCGACTCCTACGGCCGTCGTTCCGACTGCGCCGCCACTGAAGGAGAGATCTTCTGTACCGGTCGGGGTCGATCCGAGACTGACCTCGTAGGACGTGGTCTTGAAGGACTTGTCCTGGCGGGCCTGGCGCAGGGTGGACTGCATCGATTCCAGGTTGTTGGTGATCGCCGAAAGGCCGTTGTCGGCGGCTTCCAGCGTCTTGATGCCGTTCGACATCGAATCGAGCAGCGACGACAGGTCCGACGCCCGCGTCTGCAGCGACGAGGAGGTGAAGAAGTTGGTCGGATTGTCGAGGGCGGAGTTGACCTCCTTGCCGGTGGCCAGACGGTTCTGCGTCTGGGACATCAGGTCGGCGGTCTGCTGCAGCGACAGCAGGTTCTGCCGAACGCCGGCCGAAAGGGTAATATCAGACATTATGCAATCCTCTTCTGGATCGGTGCGGTTAAACAGCATCCCTCCTGGGTGCCTTGATCGATCAATAGCGGCGGCGTCCTAAAGGGAGGTTAACCACTCGAAATTTGGTGAATTTTCCGCGGTCCGGACGGCGTCGCCCCGAGATCCTCAATCCGCGTGGGCGGAGCGTCCGGCTCGCGGGCGCAACCTGCTGATATTCAAAAGGTTTTACGCCGTCCGGACGATGTGCGGGATATCGCTTTCCTCGTCCTGCGCGGCATAGGCCTGCCGGGCGATCGCGCCGATCGACCGTTGATCGGGGTCGGGTGCCGGACTGTCCGGTGATTGTGCCGGGAGCGCTTCGACGGGATCGCGCGGCAGCGGCGCCTGCCAGATCACCGATCCGGTGGCCGGGTCGACGGCTTGGAGATAGACGGCGGCCGGTGGGGTTTCGGCCAACGTGGTTTCAGGCGGCGTGTTGTCGGTGGGCGCTTGGTCTGAGGGGCCAGTATCGGGCTGGGCCGTTTTCGGACCGGCGTCAGGGGTTTCCTCGTCGCCCTTCTGCCAGCGGTCGCGGCGCGCGCGGCCGGGCGGAGCGACCCGTGCCGTGCCGGACACGGTCCTGTCGCCGGCGGCCGCCGGTGTGGGTCGGGCAAGGCGTGGCCCGTCTGTCCCGCGAAGGTCCAAGGCTTCCTCCAAACGGAGGCCTGACCGTTTCGCCCTTTGCGCCGGTCAGGCCACCGAACAGATTACGTGTTGGGCCCGGCAGACTACGCAAAAACACTTGTCGTTCTGTTGGTTTTTCCGATTGCTGTTTAGCGATTTACGTCAGGAAACCTTTACAGAGCGACGTTGCAGCTGATCGGTCCCGGTTGCGACTGCTGCACCGACTGCCGTCCATTGGCGCCGTAGACATTGGTCCGGCCGCGCTTGCGGGCGACGATATCGGAAACGCTGTGAATGAGGGTCTCGGACACCGTTCGGGCCGTGGCCAGAACGGCGAGGTTCTGGGAGATGGCGGTTTCGAGCGCCTGATGGCGTTCGCGCAGATGGCCGACCTCGTCGGAGGCGAGCGTCTCCAGCGGACTGTCGGCGCCGCGCAGCACGCCATGCGCCTTGATATAGCGCTCCGAAGCGAGCGACTTCTCCCCGGACAGGTCGGCGGCATCCGACAGCTTGGCGGCCCGGACAAGCCGCGTCTCCTCGTTCAAAACGGCGATCAGCGCGTCGACCGTTTCGATCAGGTCGGCACAGAAATCGGCACCGACTGCTTGTGGCGCGGGGTAATCAGCTTGCATCTGTCGTCTCCTGCAGGGAAATCAGTTCGCGGGCCACGTCGTCGGCCAGTCCGATGCCGCCGCCGGCCGCGATTTCCTGGCCATACTGCTCGATCAGCAGCGAGCGGAACATTTCCTCGCCCTGGCCGCCGCCGAAGGGCCCGTCGGTTTTGACGCCCGCGAACATCTGGTTGAGCATCACCGACAGGAACACCGCCTCGAATTCGGACGCGGCCTGGCGGGCGCCGTCCGGGGTTTGCGCTCCGCTGGGGGGCATGGTTGCGCCCGCGTTCGCGCCGATGTGGGGCAGGGGGTAGGCCGGTGTCGTCATCATCACATCACCGCCACGTCGGCCTGCAGCGCGCCGGCCGACTTGATTGCCTGGATGATCGAGATCAGGTCGCGCGGCCCGACGCCCAGCGCGTTCAGGCCGTCGACGAGCTGTTGCAGGCTGACGCCGCCATTGACGATGGCCAGCCGGTTGTCGGACTGGTCGTCGACGGTCACCTGCGTGCGCGGCACCACGACGGTCTGGGCGTTGCGGTTGGCGAACGGCGCCGGCTGGCTCACCTCCGGCGTCTCGGTGATGGTTACCGTCAGGCTGCCCTGGGCCACCGCCACCGTCGAGACGCGGACATCCTGGCCCATCACGATGATGCCGGAATGCTCGTCGATGACGACCCGGGCGGGCTGATCGGGCTCGACGCGGAGCTGCTCGATATCGGTTAAAAGCGCGACGATGTCCTCGGCGTATTTGCCGGCAAGCCGGATGCGCACCGTCGCCGGGTCGATGGCGGCAGCCGTCTCCGGGCCGATATAGGAGTTGATGCTGTCGGCGATGCGTGTCGCGGTCGTCAGGTCCGGGTTGCGCAGCGACAGCCGCAGGCTGCCGAGCTGGGTGAGTTCGAAGGCGATCTCCCGCTCGATCAGGGCGCCGTTGGAGATCCGTCCGCTGGTCGGCACGCCGCGGATGATCTCGGCGGCCTCGCCCGAAACGTCGAAGCCGGCGACCGCGACGGGCCCCTGGGCGACCGCATAGACCTCGCCGTCGGCGCCGAGCAGCGGCGTCACCAGCAGGGTGCCGCCCTGCAAGCTGGTCGAATCGCCGAGCGTCGAGACCGTGACGTCGATCCGCGTGCCGTTGGTGGCGAAGGCCGGCAGGTTGGCTGTGACCATGACGGCGGCGACATTCTTGGTGCGCAGCGTCGCCTCGCGCGTGTTCATGCCGAGCCGTTCGAGCATCGCCTGCAGGCTCTGGCGGGTGAAGGGCGAATTGTTCAGCGAATCACCCGATCCGTTCAGGCCGACCACGAGGCCGTAGCCGATCAGCTGGTTCTCGCGCACGCCCTCGATATCGACGAGATCCTTGATGCGGGATGTCGACAGGGCGGGCGTGGCGGTCACCGCCAGAATCGCCAGGCAGGTGATTGCCAGGCAGATCCGGCTCAAACCCGCAAGCCGCGCCACCGGACGGCCCGAAACGTTAACGAAATCGATCACGGCAAATGCTCCCCTTATGCGCAATCACTCCGTGTTAAAGCGAATTCCGTGCCAGTTTTTCTCTTTCAAGAAAATTTCGTAATCATCTGAAATAATGGAAGAATATCGCCTTGGCGAAAAACAGGGGGTCATTAAGGTGGTGGTAAGAATTTTCCACCGCCCGGCAATTGTTGCCGATGGCTTAAGGGATCGTTAACCATCGCTGTTCACGCTTGTGGCGCTGCAATCAGGTTGGGGGAAAGCTGGGATGCGTATCGATGGTCCTCGTCGGCCGGGCGGGTCCGGACGGGTTCGCAATGGTTCGGGCACAGCGCAGCCGACATCGGGGTTTTCCGTAGCGAACGGCACGGCGCCCAGCGCTGCGGCGGCGGCATCGACACCGGCCGCGATCGGCGGCGTCGACGCGCTTCTGGCGCTGCAGTCGGTTGGCGAGGTCGGCGGGCGCGGCGAGCGGGTGCGCCACGGTTTTGCGCTGCTCGACCTTCTCGACGAGATGAAACTGGACCTCCTGTCCGGCGCCCCGTCGCCCGACAGGCTGGAGCGACTCGTTTCGGCGGTGGCGCGCCGGCCGCAGCGAAATGCCGGCGAGGCGGTCGAATCCGTCCTTGACGAAATTGAGCTGCGGGCCCGGGTCGAGCTCGCAAAGCTTGGCCGGGAAGCCGCGTAAGCAGATAACAAACTTATGATCTGGAAGGGAAAACGCGGTTCGCCGGCTGTTTCCGGCGGTTTCCCCATCCTATTACCATCTTGTCATATTCAGGTTGTTGTATACAGCCCGGCCTGACGCTATAAGGGCGCCCGTTGTCGACGGATCCAACAGGAATCGCCGATGGTTGGCGTTAAAGAAAAGTATCGTCCCAAAGATAGTGAGCCGTTCATGAATGACCGGCAAAGAGATTATTTCCGCGCCAAGTTGACGGCGTGGAAAGAGGATATCCTGCGCGAGAGTCGCGAGACGCTCAATCAGCTGCAGGTCGATAATCAGAACCATCCCGATCTGGCCGACAGGGCCTCGTCGGAGACGGACAGGGCCATTGAACTCAGGGCCCGCGACCGGCAGCGCAAACTGATCGCGAAAATCGATGCGGCGTTGAAGCGCATCGATGACGGCACCTACGGTTATTGCGAAGAGACCGGCGAGCCGATCAGTCTGAAGCGGCTCGATGCCCGGCCGATCGCCACGTTGTCGATCGAGGCGCAGGAGCAGCACGAACGTCGCGAGCGGGTGTATCGCGACGACTGACCGGACCGATCGCCGGCGAGCGCCCCGAAGCGGGTCTGTAATTCGGCGATGATGTCCGTTGTTCGGGGGGAACCGTCGTTCTGCGTATCGACGACGGCTGGCCTCCCTTTGTCTTTTCAGCATAGTCGTGCCGCGCAAAAGAAAACGGGCGCGGTCCCGGGGGAGCTTGGGACCGCGCCCTTTGTTTGCCGTTCTGAAAAGGTGGGGAGCGTCAGAACGGCAGGACGATATCCATGAATTGCTGCCCGTAGGGCGGCTGCTGGACATCGGTAATCTGGCCACGGCCGCCATAGGAGATGCGGGCCTCGGCGATCTTGGTCGACAGGATGGTGTTGTTGGCGGAGATGTCCTCCGGCCGGATGACGCCGGCGACGATCAGTTCGCGTATCTCGAAATTGACCCGGATCTCCTGGCGCCCCTCGATCACCATGTTGCCGTTCGGCAGCACCTGGGTGACGACGGCGGCGACATTGGTGCGCAATTCCTCCTTGCGGTCGACGGAGCCTTCGCCGGAGGTGGCGGTGTTGCCGCTCAGGTCGACCAGGATCTCCCCCGCGGTGATGTCCTGCGGCAGCAATTGGATGACGGCGTTGCCGGCCGCGCCGGCGGCCGCGCGGTTCTCCGTCGCGACCCGGCTGCGCTCCGTCTTGTTGTCGAGCGTCGCCTTGTCGGAGATCAGCACATGGACGGTCAGGATGTCGCCGACCGCCTTGGCGCGCTGGTCCTTGAAGAAGGCCCGGGCGCCCGACCGCCACAGCGAGTTGGAGCTGTAGACCGCCGGTTCCGGATCGGGCATCGGCATGGAGACCGGCCGGTAGCCGGCGACCGCGGTCGGGTTCTCGATCGCGCTCAAGTAGGGCGGCTTGCCGATCTGCGCGATCTTGTCGGCGGTCGATGAACAGCCGGCGGCGGCAAGCGCCATCACGCTGACGGCGGTGGCCAGGACAAGCCTGCGACGGTCCAGGCTGCGCGTGTTCTGTGAACTCTTCATAATGCTCCCCAAAAGCTCCCCGATTGCGCCCGTGTCTTCACTGCGTCGCCATCTTCACTGCGTCGCCGCGGCTGCGAGCGAGGCGACCGGCACGTGCTGCGGCATCACCGCGACCTGACCGGTACCGGTCACGATCGCCTCGATGGTCCGCTTCGACTGGATGTTGAAGACCGCGACCACATCGTTCTCGATACCCGAGCCGAGCGCCCGGCCGCGCGTCGTCAGCACGATCCCCGGCGAGCGGAAGACGATCGTCACGAGATCGCCGCGCTGGACCAGGATCGGCTCCATCAGATGGTCGCGGGTGAGCGGCTCGCCCGGCCGTAGCTGGCGGCGTGCCGACTTGCCGACGATATCGGCGAAATCCGCGATGACGCCGCCCTGGTGCGATGTCCGGGGCAGGGCGGTGCGGGCGATGCGCTCGATCGCGACGTCGCTTGCGGCGATGCGCTCGCCGCGCGGAACGACCCGGACGAGAACCGGGACGTCGACCATCTCGATCGCCCGGCCGGTCACCCGGAGGCCGCTTGCGATCGCGGCGCTGTCGCGGACCGAGAGCGTTGCCGCGAACCGGCCGTTGCGCGGATCGTAGTCGAAGGTCTCGATGGACAGCGGCGCGATGGCCGTCGATTCGATCACGATCGGCTTTGCGGCCCGGTCGAGGGCGATATCGAGCGTGCCGATGTCGCTTGCCTGTCCGCCCTCGACCATGCGGCGGGCGATCGCGCCGGTCATTTCGTCGGAACCGATGCTCCGGCCGAGCCGGCGCACCGAGACGGAGGCGATGCCGTTCGTCTTGAGGCCGGAAATGCCGTTTGCCAGCGCGGCCTCGACGATGCGGTCGGCGCGGACGGTGCCGGCGGTGCCGAGATCGGGGGCGCGGAACACGGCGATCTTCGCCGCCGCGCCGGGATTGTCGATCAGGTCGCCGAGCGTCACCAGCCCGGCATGCACGGTGACCACAGGCTTCAGGGTCGGACCCTGGTCGCCGGATGCGGCTGTCGTAAGCGCCGACAGCGCGAGGAAGGACCCGATGAAAAGGCTGCGAATGCGCATCATCCCGTCTCCCCTCACCGGATGCTCGACGTCGACTGCATCATCTCGTCGGCAGCGGAGATGACGCGCGAGTTCATTTCGTAGGCCCGCTGGGCGGCGATCAGATCGGAAATCTCGGAGACCGAATTGACGTTCGACTGCTCCAGATAGCCCTGTTCGAGGAGCCCGAAGCCTTCCGACCCGGCCGTGCCGACCTGTTCGGCGCCGCTCGAGGGCGTTTCCAGGAACAGATTATCGCCGACCGCCTCCAGGCCGGCCGGGTTGACGAAACGGGCGAGGTCAATCTGGCCGAGATCGGTGGCTTCCGCATCGGTGCCCGAGAAGGCCTGGACGAGGCCCTCCGCATTGATCGCGATCGCCCGGACATCGTCCGGGATCGTGATGCCGGGCTCGAGCACATAGCCGTCGACCGTCACCATCTGGCCGAGCGCGTCGCGCTGGAAGGAGCCGTCGCGGGTATAGGCGGTGCGGCCGTCCGGCAGTTGGATGCGGAAGAAGCCGTCGCCGCGGATCGCCACGTCGAGATCGGTCTCGGTCATGACGATGTTGCCCTGGCTCATGACGCGCGGCGTCGCGGCGGTCTTGACGCCGCCGCCGATCTCGATGCCGGTCGGCACGATGGTGCCGGTGTCCGACGTGCTGGCGCCGGGCTGGCGCAGGCTCTGGTAGAGCAGGTCCTGGAAATCGGCGCGCTGGCGCTTGAAGCCGGTGGTGCGCATGTTGGCGATGTTGTTGGAGATGATCTCGACGTTCAGCTCCTGCGCCATCATTCCCGAGGCGGCGATCTGGAGGGCTTTCATCGGTGTCGTCCTTCAAGTCTTGCGCGGCGGCATCCTGCCTGGCTGCGCGAATTGGCTACTGGACCCGGGCAAGCGCGCCGATAGCGTCGGTGCGCAGGTCGTTGATGCGCTCCAGCATCGACGACAGCGAGGTATAGGCGCGCGTCACCTCGATCATCCGCGTCATCTCGACGATCGGCCGGACATTCGAGCCTTCCAGCATGCCCTGGCGGACGACGGCGCCTTCGGCGTCTTCGGGCTGGCCGTCGGCCTTAAACAGGTTGTCGCCTGAATTGTAGAGAACCGCTTCGCTCTCGAAGGCGACCACGCGGATGCGGCCCTTGTCGCCGGCCTCGGTGGAGATCGTGCCGTCGGCGGCGATCGTGACGGCGCCGTCCTCCTCGCTGAACAGGATCGCTCCGCCGTCGCCCAGCACCGGATCGCCGGCATTGGTTACCAACTGGCCGGTATTGTCGATGTGGAAGGACCCGTTGCGGGTGTAGCGCTCGCCCTCGGCGGTATCGATAACGAACCAGCCCGGCCCGTCGACGGCGACATCGAGCGGATTGCCGGTGCGCTGCATCGGCCCTTCCGAGAAGTCGACCATCGTGGCCGTGTCCATGACAAAGGAAATGTCCCGGTCGGCGGGCGCAGCGGCGCTGGCCTCGGCGACGGGCATCAAATACTCCTCGAACTTGACGTTGGAGGCCTTGAAGCCTCCGGTCTCCATGTTCGCCAGATTGTTGGCGACGATATCCATCTGTCGACGCAGAGCGCTCTGCCGCGACAGGGCAACGAGAATCGCATTGTCCATCATGTCTGCACCTTGTGCTTGCTCCCCCGAGCGAACGACCGCGGTGCCGCAGCACGTTCAGCCTTCCTTAAGCATGGTGCGTGCCAAAATGGGAAATCCAATAAAAACAAAGATTTACATATAAATCAGCAGCAATCGGGCCCGGCAAATCGCGCCGCCAGGCAGGAATGCCCGGCAAATTTTGCCCAGGTTAAGGGGCGTGGAAACCTTTCGTTAACCATCGCCTTCCTAGTCTCGATCACGACACGGGGCGGGGGCCGGTCGAGCGCGGTTCGGCGCGATGCTTCCGCTTAAAGAAACGGATCGCGTCACCCATGCCGACAGACGTCGCACAGCCTGATTTCGACAATATCGATGCCGAAGCGTCAGCCGAAAAGGCCGGCAAGCGTCCCGGCCGGCTGAAGCTGATGATCATCGCCGCCGTCGCCCTGTTGGTTCTGGGCGGGGGCGGTTACGGGGCGGCCAGTTTCTTCGGCGTGTTCAATTCCGAGACCGCGGTCGTCGAACAGGCGCCGCCGATCTTCTTCGACCTGCCGGAAATGACGGTCAATCTCAGCACCATCGATCAGCGGCCGCAATATCTGCGCGCCCGGATCGCGCTGGAAATGCACGACAAGAAGACGCTTGCCGCCGTCGAGGAGGTGCTGCCGCGCGTGCTCGATGCCTTCCAGGTCTATCTCCGCGAGCTGCGCGCCAGCGATCTTGAGGGATCGGCCGGCATCTACCGGCTCAAGGAGGAACTCGTCCGCCGGGTCAATCTGGCGATCCATCCAGCCGAGATCGACAGTGTCGTCTTCAAGGAAATCATCGTGCAATAGGCGCCGCCATGGGGGATGAAGAAGACATCGATCAGGACGCGCTGGCTGCCGACTGGGGCGTCGACCTGGGCGAGGGCGAGACGCCGGACGCCGATGAAATGGCGTCCGAATGGTCGCAGATGGTCGACGAGGACGAGGACGAGGCCGACGCCGATGCCTCCTCGACCGAGCGGGTCCTGAACCAGGAAGAGATCGACAGCCTGCTTGGCTTCAACGCCGACGGGCTGAATGGCGGCGACAAGAGCGGCATCCGCTCGATCATCAATTCGACGATCGTCTCCTATGAACGCCTGCCGATGCTGGAGATCGTCTTCGACCGGCTGGTCCGGCTGATGACGACGAGCCTGCGCAACTTCACCTCCGACAATGTCGAGGTGGCGCTCGATTCGCTCTCCTCGGTGCGCTTCGGCGACTATCTGAACTCGATCCCGCTGCCGGCCATCCTGTCGGTCTTCAAGGCCGAGGAGTGGGACAATTACGGGCTGGTGACCGTCGGTTCCAACCTGATCTATTCGATGGTCGACGTGCTGCTCGGCGGCGGCCGCAGCTCGATGCAACTGCGCATCGAGGGGCGGCCCTACACGACGATCGAGATGAACCTGATCCGCCGCATGATCGAGGTCGTGCTGGAGGATGCCGACCAGGCCTTCGCGCCGCTGTCGCCGGTGCATTTCAACATCGAGCGGCTGGAGACCAATCCGCGCTTTGCCGCGATCGCCCGGCCGGCCAATGCGGCGATCGTCGTCAAGCTGCGCATCGACATGGAGGATCGCGGCGGCACGATCGAGATCCTGCTGCCCTATGCGACGATCGAACCGATCCGCGACCTGCTCCTGCAGATGTTCATGGGCGAGAAGTTCGGCCGCGATCCGATCTGGGAGGGGCATCTGGCGACCGAGGTGTGGAATTCGGCGGTCGAACTGAACGCGGTTCTGTTCGAGGAGGAGATGCCGCTCGAACGGGTGCTCGACTTCAAGGTCGGCGACACGATCGTCTTCGACCGGCGGCCGGACGATCCGGTGCTGCTGAGATGCGGCGACACGCTTTTGACGGACGGCAAGGCGGGACGGGCCGGCGACAAGGTCGCGGTGCGCGTGGCAAGCCGCCTGCGGCGTCCGAAGATGACCTATGCGGCCTTCGAACAGGCGGCACAAATGGCGGTGGAAGGACCATGAGCGGATCCATGATGGGATTGATGATTGAAGGCCTCGTGGCCGTACTGCTGATCGTGACGATCGGGTATTGCGTGCTGCTGAACCAGCGGCTGAAGCGGCTGAGGGCCGACGAATCGGCGCTGCGCGAGACGATCGTCGAACTGGTCAGGGCGACCGAGATCGCCGAACGGGCGATCGAGGGCCTGCGGCAGAGCGCGGCCGAATGCGACCACGACCTGACGACCAAGCTGCGGCAGGCCGATCTGTTCTGCCGCACGATCGAGAAGCAGGTGGATGCCGGCGGCAAGGTGCTGAACCGGCTGGCGCGCATTTCCGAACTGGCACGCGGCCGTGGTCTCGTCGAGCGCGAGGCCGCGCCCGCCGGCAGGCAGCCGGCCGCGCCCGTCGCTCAGCCGCAAGCGACAGCGCCGGCTGCCCCCCGAACTGCCCCGCAAGCCGCGCCTCAGGCGGTTGCCCGGACCGTGGCCCAGGCCGCGCCGCACCCGGTGCAGCAAGCCGTCCAGCCCGGTGTTCAGACAGGCGTCCAGCCCGGTGTTCAGATGGGCGTCCAAGTTCCGGGCCGGCAGGTTCCGGGCCAGCAAGTTCCGGGCCAGCAAGTTCCGGGCCGGGCGGCATGAGGGATGTCCGGCTGCTGCCGCTGGTCATTGTCGCGATCAGTGCCCTGTTGGCCCTGAAGGGGATCGGGCTCGTCTTCGATCGCGGCCCGATCCTCGGCGGGGCCGGCGTAGCCGTTGCCCAGGAGGCTGATGACGAGGCCGGCGATCAGGCGATGGCGGCGCAGGATGAGGGCGCGCAGGATGAGGCCGGGGTCGCGGAGGCTGGAGACGGCGGCGAGGAGGGCGGCGAGGAGGGCGGCAACCCGTCGATGATCGAGCGCGTGCTCGGCGGGCAGACGACGTCGCGCGACGCGATCCTCGAAAGCCTGGCCGAACGCCGTAAGGTCCTGGAGGCGCGCAGTGCCGAACTCGATCTCAGGGAAAACCTGCTGAAGGCCGCCGAGCAGCGGGTCGAGGAGCGGATCGCCGAGTTGAAGCTGCTGGAGGAGCGCGTGACCGCCGCCGAGAAGGAGCGCCACGCCAAGGAGGATGCGCGCTTTGCCGGTCTCGTGACGATGTATGAAGCGATGAAGCCGAAGGATGCCGCGCGCATCTTCAACGATCTCGATCTTGCCGTGGTGGTCAAGGTCGCCAGCCTGATGAAGGCCCGCCAGATGTCCGCCGTGCTCGCCGAGATGGACTCAGACGTCGCCCAGCGCCTGACCGTTGCCCTGTCGGCCGAACCTGTCGACCCGCTGATGCAGCAGGACGAGGGCGGCGAGTTGCCCCAGATCGTCGGAACGCAACCGGCCAATTAGGCCGTTCCCGGTTTTGTCCGCTTAAGCAGACATTTACCCCGCAGACCCTAGACTCCGCCCGGAGAGATCGGCCCGGTGCTTGCGCCGGTCCGGCAACGGTGCCTGATCGGGGGCGCCTGATTGGGGCGCCCGAGCGGGGGAATGATGAGATTGACCGGCGGATCGCGGCGGCGGGTCGTGACGGCGCAGCGGCTGCTCAGGCCGGTGCGGCGCGCCCTGATCGGTATCGCGATCGGCCTCGCCCTCACGGCGCCGCCGGAGCTGCGGGCCGAGACCAAGATCGATGCCCGCCAGGCCAATGGCCACGGCCGCATCGTCCTGACCTTCGAGGACGACCTGCCCGACTATACCGTGACGACGGCGACCGGCGTCGTCATCCTGTCGCTGGGCAGCGCCGAAGCGCCCGACGTGAAGCGGCTTGCCGCGACGATCCCGAAATTCGTCGCCGCCGCCCGTCGCGATCCGGACGGGGGCGCGCTGCGCCTGGCGCTGCAGCAGCCGGTCACCGTCAACACGATGGAGGCCGGCGAGAAGCTGTTCATCGATCTGTTGCCGATGGACTGGGTGGGCGTGCCGCCGGGACTGCCGGCCGACGTGGTCGCCGAACTGGCGCAGCGGGCCAAGGAGGCGGAGGAGCGGCGCCGGCAGCAGGAGATGCTCGAGGAATTCCTGCGCTCCAAGCCGATCGAGCTGCGGATGACCAGCCTGCCGACCTTCACCCGCTTCGTGTTCGTCTGGGACAGGCCGCCGCAGGCGACGCTCGAGCGCTCGCTCAAGCAGGCGCAGATCCTGTTCGACCGTCCGGCGCGGATCGACCTGTCGGGCATCAAGTCGCGGCTGCCCGACTACGTGGAGAGCATCTCGTCACGGCTCGGCGATACCGGGCTGGAAATCGTCCTGGCGGTCGATCCGGCCGCGCCGGTGCGGGGATTTCGCGAGGAAGACACCTATGTCGTCGACGTCTCGGTGCCGCCGGGCGTGGAGACCGATGCGGCGGGGCTGCATGATACCGTCAGCGACATGCGCTCGATCCGCCAGGCGGCGACAAGGGCATCCGGCGGACATGCCGATCCGGCCAGTTCGGACGCCGAGGTGGAGCAGGGCGATGCCGAGAGAGGCGGGGCGGAGCCGGTAGAGGCGGACGCGCGTGATAGTCAGCCCGACCCGATCGCGCAGGCGGTCGCGCCCGCGGAGACCCCCGCCGAGGCGGTATCCGAGCCCGCCCCCGACCCCGATCCACCGGTTGCCGAAGCGGTTGCGCCTGATCCAGACGTCGCGGCCGCGACGCCCGCAGAGGATGTCGCCGAGGACGTTACCGCGGATACCACTGCGACGGAGATGGCGATCCGGCCGGAGGCGCGGCGCTTCGGCGATGTCGTCAAGCTGACGCTGCCATTCGACCGGCCGACGCCGGCGGCCCTGTTCGAGCGGGCCGGCGCGCTGTGGGCGGTGTTCGAATCGCCGCATGCCATCGACATCCGGTTGCTGTCGGAGACGCTCGGATCGGAATTCGGCACGGTCGATACCTGGCGGTCGGGGGCGGTCACCATCCTGCGCATCGGGTTGATCAAACCCACGCTGTCGTCGCTGCATGGCGACAACACGGCCTGGATCATCACGATCGGCGATGTGTCCCTCGAAAGCGGCGAACCGATCGGTTTCGTGCGGGAAATCGGATCGGACGGGCAGCTTCAGGTCGTCGCCGCCTTTCCCACAGGCGACGCGATCCACGAGATCCTCGATCCCCGGACCGGTTCGCAGATCATGGTGGTGACCGCGCTTGGGCCGCACCGGCCGGTCCCCAAGCCGCACCGCTTCGTCGATTTCGTGATCCCGCAGACGATCCACGGCATCGCCATCAATCCGGTCGCCGATGATCTGGATGTCCGTTTCGACGGGTCCTTCGTCCGCATCGCGCGCGAGGCGGGCCTTGCCCTGTCGCAGGTGCACGGGGCCTATGTCGCCGGCGCCATATCGGCCTCCGACGCGGCCCGGCCCGGCTTTGTCGACCAGTTCGATGATTCCGCGCTCGATCCCGGTGCCGTCTACCGGCTGCTGGCGATGCATGTGCGCAAGGTCGCGAATGCGGGGGCGGCGGAGAAGACCCGGGCACGCCTGCAGCTTACCCGCGCGCTGCTTGCGACCGATCTCGGTCCCGAGGCGCTGGCGCAGCTCAAGCTGGTCGAACTGGAGGATCCCGCCGCGATGCGGATGCCCGACACGCGCGCCCAGCGCGGCATCGCGATGGTGATGATGCAGCGGCCGGACGAGGCGATCCGCGAATTCAATTCCTTCGGCCTGGAACAGAACACCGATGTGGCCTTGTGGCGGGGTATTGCCGAATTGCAGCGCGGGCACTGGCGTGCCGCGCTCAACGCGCTCGAACAGGGGCAGCCGGCGATCTCGAGCTACATGAGGGGGCGGCAGCGGCAGTTCCGGCTGGCCGCCGCCGAAGCCGCGATCGAGGCGAACGATATCTCGACCGCCTCCGTCCGGCTCGCCGAACTGAACGAAGCCGGACCGGCGGAGGATCCGGAGCGCGATCTTCTGAATGCCCGGCTGATGGCAGCGCTCGGCCGCCGCGGCGATGCCATCCTGGCATTCGACAGCCTGATCGCCTCCGATGATCGCCGGCTGTCGGCCGAAGCGGAATTGCGCCGCGCCGAGCTCTTGCGCGCGGAGCTTGATGACGGCGGACGCCAGGAGATGATCGAGCGGCTCGAGCGGCTCGCCATCTCGTGGCGCGGTGACGATATCGAGCTCCAGGGCCTGCGCCTGCTCGCCGACCTCTATATCGAGCAGGGCGACTATTTCCGCGCCTTCAACGTGATGAAGTCGGCGACGATCGCCGATTCGCGGTCGCCGATCACCCGGGCGCTGCAGGATGACATGAACGCCGAGTTCGAGCGGCTGTTCCTGTCCGGCGAGGCCAACAAGCTGTCCTCCGTCGATGCCCTGGCGCTCTACTACGATTTCCGCGAATTGACGCCGATCGGCCGCAAGGGCGACCAGATCATCCGCGTGCTCGCCGACCGGCTCGTCGAACTGGACCTTCTCGACCAGGCCGCCAAGCTGCTGCGCCATCAGGTCGATCATCGGCTGAAGGGGGCGGGGCGGGCGCAGGTTGCCGCGAAACTCGCCTGGATCTACCTGAAGAACCGCAAGCCGAGCGAGGCGATCGTCATCCTGTCGCGCACCCGGCAGGCGGTGCTGCCGCGCGAATTATCGGAACAGCGCCTGGTGCTCGAGGCACGCGCGCTTGCCGAGACGGGTCGGATCGAGCTTGCCCGCGACCTTTTGATGTCGGCGGACGGGGCGAATATCAACAGCGTGATGTCGGACGTTCTGTGGCGCGGCGAGCAATGGCAGGCGGCCGGCGAATCCTTCGAGCACGGGCTCGATGAGACCTGGGACGGCACCTCGGCGCTCAATGACGATCAGCGCCTGCAGGTCCTGCGCAGCGCGATTTCCTATGCGCTTGCCGAAGACCCGCTCGGCCTCAACCGGGTGCGGGTGAAGTTCCTGGCCAAGATGGCGGAAAGCGCGGATGCCCGCGCCTTCGACGTCGTCACCATGCCGCTTCCCGAGACGGCCGACGAGTTCAGGGAACTGATCGGGCGGGTCGCCGCCGCCGACACGCTTGACGCCTTCCTGGAGGAATACCGGTCGCGCTACGGCGGGCTGTCCGGCAAGGAGACATCCGACACGGGCACGGACGCTACCGCGTCATAGGCGGGCGGGGCCGGACCCCGCTGGTATCTGTGTCGGATGCGCGGCCGGAGCCGGTCAGCTTGCGGTGTGCTGGCCGGTCTTGATGCCGTTGTCGGAGAACATCTGCTGGAGTTCGCCGGCCTGGAACATCTCGCGGATGATATCGCAGCCGCCGACGAATTCGCCCTTCACATAGAGCTGCGGAATGGTCGGCCAGTTGGCGTAATCCTTCACGCCCTGGCGGATCTCGGCGTCATCGAGAACGTTGACGCCCTTGTAGGGCACGCCGATGTAGTCGAGGATCTGAACAACCTGGCCGGAAAATCCGCATTGCGGAAAGGTCGGCGTTCCCTTCATGAAGAGCAGAACGTCGTTGTCTTTCACTTCCGTTTCGATCCGGTCGTGCGCCGTGGTCATTTCAGTCCGTCCTTTCCGTTAACGTCGGGGTGCTGCGGCTGCCTCTGATCAAGCGATAGATGGTGCGCAGGATCCGAAAATCCATGACGATCAGCAGGGCTATTACGACCGCCAGCAGGATCAGGGCAAGTACAGGCATCGTTTTGGCTCCTATCTGAAGCGGCCCTGGTCTGTCGACTTACATATCAGGTGTCGGGCGCGTTCGTCTGCAACGCCAGCGCGTGCAGCGCGCCGCCCATTTCGCCGCGCAGCGCCTCGTAGACCATCTGGTGCTGCTGGACGCGCGTCTTGCCGCGGAAGCGCTCCGAGATGACGGTCGCGGCATAGTGGTCGCCGTCGCCGGCCAGATCGCGGATCGTCACCGTCGCGTCCGGAATGTGGCTCTTGATCAAACTCTCGATTTCGCGCGCATCCATCGGCATTGTGCCGCCCTTTTCCGCCTGATCCCCAACAACGCCGCCGCTCGAGCACGGCGGCCGACTCACCGCTCCATATAGTCCGGCAACCAGCCCTCGTGGCAAGCTCTAAGCGTCGACAGATAGATTGGGTCTTCGCCGTCGAGCGTCAATGCCTTGCCGCCGGTCGTGCCGATGACGCTGACATTGAGGCTCGCGGCGGCGGCCTCCCGGACGATGCGCTCGGCCTCGTCGGCAGGCGCGGTCAGGACGTAGCGGGCCTGGTCCTCGGCGAACAGATAGGCATGCGGCGGCAGCGAGTGCGGCGTTCTCGACAGGGTTGCGCCGATATCGCCGGCAAGTGCCATTTCCGCGATCGCGACGATCAGGCCGCCATCGGCGCAGTCATGCACGGCGCTGACCCGCTTCTCGCCGATCAGGGCGCGGACGAAGTCGCCGTTGCGCTTTTCCGCCTCCAGGTCGACGGGGGGCGGCGGACCGTCCTCGCGACCCAGCATCTCGCGAAGATAGAGCGATTGGCCGAGATGCCCGCCGGTCGCGCCGATCATCAGGATCGTCTCGCCCTCCGCCTTGAAGGCGAGGGTGGCGGACCGGTCGAAGTCCGGCAGCAGGCCGACCCCGCCGATCGCCGGCGTCGGCAGGATCGCCTCGCCCGAGGTCTCGTTGTAGAGCGAGACATTGCCGGAGACGACCGGGAAGGCGAGCGCCTCGCAGGCCGCCGCCATGCCCTCGATCGCGCCGACCAACTGACCCATGATCTCCGGGCGCTCGGGCGAGCCGAAATTGAGGCAGTCGGTGACGGCGAGCGGCGCGGCGCCGACGGCGGTCAGGTTGCGCCAGGCCTCGGCAACCGCCTGCTTGCCGCCCTCGACCGGGTCGGCCTCGCAATAGCGCGGCGTGACGTCGAGGGTGAGCGCCAGGGCCTTCGGCCCGTCCTCGATGCGCACCACCGCTGCGTCGCCGCCGGGACGCTGGATGGTGTTGCCGAGGATCAGGTGATCGTATTGTTCCCAGATCCAGCGGCGCGAGCACAGGTCCGGCGAGCCCATCAGTTTGATCAGCGCCTCGCCGATCGAGGCGGTGGCGGGAACGGCGTGCGGATCGACCGGCGCGGCGGGCTCTGTTTCGACCCACGGGCGGTCATAGACCGGCGCCTCGTCGCCCAGTTCCATGATCGGCAGGTCGGCGACGACGTCGCCGTGCCGCCGGATCACGAAGCGGCGCGTGTCGGTGGTTTTGCCGATCACCGCGAAGTCGAGATCCCATTTCTCGAAGATCGCCCGCGCGACATCCTCCTTGCCCGGACGCAGCACCATCAGCATGCGCTCCTGGCTTTCCGACAGCATCATCTCATAGGCGGTCATGCCGGTTTCGCGGCAGGGCACGTGGTCGAGGTCGAGTTCGACGCCGAGCCCGCCCTTGGCGCCCATCTCGACGGCCGAGCAGGTCAGTCCCGCAGCCCCCATGTCCTGAATGGCGATGACGGCGTCGGTCTGCATCAGTTCCAGACAGGCTTCCAGGAGAAGCTTTTCGGAGAAGGGGTCGCCGACCTGTACGGTCGGACGCTTCTCCTCGGCGTCCTCGCCGAATTCGGCAGATGCCATCGTCGCGCCGTGGATGCCGTCGCGACCGGTCTTGGAGCCGAGATAGACGATCGGATTGCCGATGCCGGCGGCCGCCGCATAGAAGATCCCGTCGGTGCTGGCGATGCCGGCGGCAAAGGCGTTGACCAGGATGTTGCCGTTGTAGCGGGGGTGGAAATTCACCTCGCCGCCGACCGTCGGCACGCCGAAGGAATTGCCGTAGCCGCCGATGCCGGCGACGACGCCCGAGACCAGGTGGCGGGTTTTCGGGTGATCGGGATCGCCGAAGCGCAGGGTGTTCAGCGCCGCGACCGGCCGCGCCCCCATGGTGAAGACGTCGCGCAGGATGCCGCCGACCCCGGTCGCCGCGCCCTGATAGGGCTCGATGAAGGAGGGGTGGTTGTGGCTTTCCATCTTGAAGACGACCGCCTGGCCATCGCCGATATCGACGACACCGGCATTCTCGCCGGGCCCCTGGATCACCCGCGGGCCGGTGGTCGGCAGCTTTTTCAGCCACAGCCGCGAGGACTTGTAGGAGCAGTGCTCGTTCCACATGGCCGAGAAGATGCCGAGCTCGGTGAAGGTCGGCTCGCGCCCGATCAGATCGAGGATGCGCTGATATTCGTCCGGCTTGAGACCGTGGTCGGCCACCAGTTCGGGCGTGATGGGGATATCGTTGGGGATCATCGGCCTTCTATCTCGATCCTGCTTTGCCTTGCGGGCATCCTCAGGCCTGCTCCAGCGCGGCAGCCATGCTTTCGAAGATGCCGAGGCCGTCGCTGCAGCCCTGCGCGGGTTCAATGTAGTCTTCCGGGTGTGGCATCATGCCGAGCACGTTGCCGCGGGCGTTGCGGATGCCGGCGATGTCGTCGATCGAGCCGTTCGGATTGGCGTTTTCGGCCGGCTTGCCGTTGGGGCCGACATAGCGGAAGACGATCTGGTCCTCGCCCTTGAGGCGGGCCAGCGTCTCGGGATCGGCGAAATAGTTGCCGTCGCCATGGGCGACCGGGGTGCGGATCACCTGACCCTGCGTATAGCGGTTGGTGAAGCGGGTGCCGGCGGTCTCGACGCGCAGATGGACGTCGCGGCAGACGAATTTCAGATCGGCGTTGCGCATCAGCGCGCCGGGCAGCAGTCCGGTTTCGGTGAGTACCTGAAAGCCGTTGCAGACGCCGAAGACGGTAACGCCGGCTTCGGCCCTGGCGATCAGGTCCGGCATGATTGGCGATCGCGCGGCAATCGCCCCGCAGCGCAGGTAGTCGCCATAGGAAAAGCCGCCGGGGATGACGATCAGATCGACGGGCGGCAGGCTCGTTTCCTTATGCCAGACGATCGCCGGCGCCGTGCCGGTGGCGCGGGTCAGCGCGCGCGCCATGTCGCGCTCGCGGTTGATGCCGGGGAAGAGGATGATCGCGGATCTCAAGGCAAGCTCGCTTGTCGGCTGGTCCGGACAATCAGTCCGGATTTTCGCCTGAGCCTATAGCAGAGGTGTCCCCGTTCGCGAAGGTGCCAATCGGTAGTTTCCGGTTGACGAGATAGTGCGCGACGATCCGCGCTGCTCACCCCGCATAGCCGAACAGGCGCGGCAGCCAGAGCACCAGGCCGGGAAACAGGATCAGCGCGAGGAGGGCAGCGAGCAGCACGACCAGGAACAGCCAGATCTCGCGGATGATCTCTTCCAGCGGGATGCCGGTCACCGCGTTGATGACGAAGAGCAGGATGCCGTAGGGCGGCGTGATCAGGCCGATCATGCAGTTGACCACCGCGACGACGCCGAAATGAACGAGATCGATGCCCAGTTCGCGGCAGGTCGGGATGAACAGCGGAATGATCACCAGGATGATCGTCGAGGCGTCGAGCACGCAGCCGAGCAGCAGGAGCAGGATGTTGACGCCGAGCAGGAAGACCAGGGGGTGGACGTCGAGCCCGACAAGCTGCTGGGCGAGGATATTCGGAATGTTCTCCGAGGCGACGACGTAGTTGAGGATCAGCGCGCCGCCGATGACGATGCCGACGGCGGCCGAGGAGCGGGCGCTGTCGACGAGGATGCGGTAGAGATTGCCGAGCGACAGGGCCCGGTAGAACAGGGTTGCCAGGATCAGTGCGTAGAAGGCGGCAACCGCCGCGGCCTCCGTCGGCGTGGTGACGCCGCCATAGATGCCGTAGAGCAGGATCGCCGGCATCAGAAGGGCGGGGAAGGCGTTGACCGTCAGGCGCGGCAGTTCGGCCAGCGGCACCGCCTCCTCGATCGCGAAGCCGCGCCGGTGCGACAGCCAGGTGTTGAGACCCATCAGCACGGCGCCCATCAAAAGCCCCGGGATGATGCCGCCGAGAAACAGGTAGCCGATCGAGCTGTTGGAGACGAGGGCGTAGAGCACCATCGGGATCGACGGCGGGATGATCGGGCCGATGGTTGCCGACGCCGCCGTGATCGCGGCCGCGTAGCCACGGGTAAAATGGCCGCTCTTGGTCATCATCTCGATGATGATCTTGCCGATCCCCGCGGCATCGGCGACGGCGGAGCCGGACATGCCGGAAAAGATCAGCGAGGCGACGACGTTGACATGGCCGAGCCCGCCCCGGAAGCGGCCGACCAGCGCCACGCAGAAGCGCAGGAGCCGGTCGCTGATCGTGCCGGCATTCATGATGTTGGCTGCGACGATGAACAGCGGCACGGCGAGCAGCACGAAGCTCGAATAAAGCCCGTCGAGCAGCACCTTGCCGGCAATGCCGATGTCGTTCCCTCCGGCGGCGAGATAGACAAGGGCCGCGATCAGGATCGCATAGGCGATCGGCGCGCCGATGCCGGCGAGCAGGAACAGGGTTGCAAGGCAGAGGAGGAATTCGATCGTCATTCGTCGAGCCGGCCAGCGACGTTTTCGTGTGGGTCCGGGACGCCGAAGCGGAAGGCCTGGTAGACCGACCAGAGATAGCGCAGCGCGACGACGGCAAGGAACAGGATGTAGATCGAATAGATGTCGCGCATCCGGATGCCGTCGCCGAACAGGGAGGACAGCGTCGCCGTCTTCTTCAGGCGCAGGATGTGGAACTTGCCGAGCGTTGGATCGATCGACAGCAACAAGCCGGTCGCAATCGCAAGGCCGGCGATGATGACGAACCAGCGGCGCAGGCCGGGGCGGACGCGGTTATAGACGATGTCGAAGGTGACATGATCGCGGTCGCGCACGACGAAGGCATTGCCCCAGAATACCAGCCACACCCAGAGCAGCAGGCAGAATTCCAGCGTCCAGCCGTAGAGCGTCGGCTCCAGGAACGGCGCGACGTCGGGAAGCCACTGGATGCGGGCCGAATAGCGGATGAAGATCTGCAGGACGAAGGTCAGGAACATCGTCGCCATCAACGCGGCGGCGAAGGCCTCGGCGATCCGGCGCAGCAGGGTGAGGGGCGTGCGGATCGTCGTCTCCTCCTCAATAGGTGGCGCGGCCGCCGCTCAGATCGAAGGTGAAGCCGGTGGTGAAGCTGCACTCCTCGCTGGCGATCCAGGCGACCATGTCGGCGATCTCGGCAATCCGCGCTGTCCGTCCCATCGGGATCTTCGCGGTCATGGCGTCGATGTGGTCCCGCGTCATCTGGGCAAAGAGCGGCGTTTCGGTCAATGCCGGGGCGATGCAGTTGACCGTGACGCCGGTATCGGCGATTTCGCGCGCGACCGCCTTGGTCAGCGCGATGACACCGCCCTTGGCCGCCGAATAACCGGCGATGAAGGGCACGCCCTCCTTGCCGGCGATCGAGGCGACGTTGACGATCCGGCCATAGCCGCGCGCGACCATCGCCGGGACGGCGGCGCGGCAGCCGTGCCAGACGCCGCTGAGATTGGTCTTCAGGACGCGGGTCCAGTCCGCCTCGGCGATCTCCCAGGCGGGGCCGACCGGGCCGTTTATGCCGGCATTGTTGACGAGGATGTCGACGGGACCGTGTGTGGATTCGGCCGCAGCGAAGGCATCGGCGACGGCCGCCAGGTCGCCGACATCGACCGAAAGGGCCTCGACCGGCTCGAAGGGGGCCGCGGAGAGGGGCGCCAGATCGACATCCCAGACGATGATCCGGGCGCCGTCCCCTGCGAGCCGGGCCGCGATCCCGGCGCCGATGCCGCGTGCGCCGCCGGTGACGATCGCGAGCCGGTCACTGTGTCGGTCCGCCACGGAAAGGGCCTTCGCTTGGGGGAGAAGATGGCCGGGCGCTGGACGCCCGGCCGATAGGGCATCAGTTTCCGAGCGCGTTGATCTTTTCCAGAACGCCGTCCGGCCAGGAGGCGGCGAACTCGGAGCCGACATATTGCGACTGGACGTGATCGCGGAAGGCCTTCAGGTCGGGCTCGTAGATTTCAAGGCCCTGTTCCTTCAGGAAGGAGACGAGATCGGCTTCCTTCTGGAGCTGCTTCTGGCGGCCGCTCTCGGCAGCCGCGTCGGCGGCTTTCTGCACCGCCTCCTGCTGCTCCGGCGTCAGGCTGTCCCAGACCTCCTTGGAGAAGGCGACGTAGTTGAGGTCAACGAGATGCGAGGTCAGGGCGATCTGGTTGGTGACCTCGTAGAACTTGGCGTCGACGACGGTCGGCAGCGGGTTGTCCTGGCCATCGACCGAGCCGGTCTGCAGGGCGGTATAGACCTCGGTGAAGGCCATCGGCGTCGGGTTGGCGCCGAGCGCCTTCCCGAGGAACTGCCAGGCATCCGTGCCGGGCATGCGCAGGTTGACGCCGGCCAGGTCGTCAGGCGTCATAACGGTCAGCTCGTCCTTGGGCTGGCGCAGATTGACGTGCCGGCGGCCGAGATACATGACCGAGAGCAGCTTGACGCCGAGTTCGTCCTCGACCTTCTGCTTGAACGGCTCCATCAGCGGATCGTTGAAGACCTTGACCTGATGGTCGGCGTCCTGATGGACGTAGCCGGTGGCGAAGATCGAGAATTCCGGGAAGTACTGGGCAAGCTCCTGGGCCGATGCGATCGACATTTCCAGGTCGCCGGAGGCGATCGCCTCCAGTTCGGAATTCTGCTTGATCAGCGAGGCGTTGTAGTGCGGCTCGTAGACGGCGAAATCGGCGACCGCCGGTGCGAACACCTCGGCAAGCGCGACCGAGCGCTGGTCGGTCTCGGACGCCGGCGTCGACATCCGCAGCTTGACCTTGTCCTCGGCGAGTGCCGCGCCCGCGAAGGCCGGCGCCGCGATCGCCAGCGCGGCAAGGGCGGTCAGGCCCCTGCGTGTGAAATGTGTCGTGGGAATCGTCATCTCCATTCCTCCTGTGCCTTGGCGGGTTTCTCCCGCCGGTTTGTTTCGGGAGCCTCCCGAACCCCTGTTCAGACGCCGAGCGCCCGTCGTTTGGCGCTGTCGATATGCGCGACAATCGCCTTAACCGTAGCCGCGCCGTCGCGCGCTTCGAGCGCTTCGATGACGGCCAGGTGCTCGCCCATCACCGAGACCACCAGTTCCGGCAGCATGCGGGTATCGGCGTTGCGAATGAGCCTGATCTTGATCGCGTTGACGCGGTGGATGTCGGAGATGATCCGGTTGCCCATCTGGTCGACCACATGGTCGTGCAGGGCCCAGTCCATCCTTTGGGCGCGGTCGAGCAGGTCCGGCGTCACGCCGCGGCGCGCCTCTTCGAGTGTCGCGCGGTGTTCGCGGGCGATCCGGGCGATGTCGTCGTCGCTTGCCGAGGCGCAGAACACGGCGAAGGCCTCCGTCTCGATCATGCGGCGCAGCTGAAAGGCGTTGCGGATCAGTTCCAGGTCGATGGTCAGAACCTGCAGGCCGCGCTGCGGCACCGCGCGAATGAGGCCGTCGGCCTCCAGCCGCGGCACCATCTCGCGAATGGCGCCGAGCGGCATGCCGGTCAATTCGACCAGTTCGCGCTGGGAGACGAACTGGCCGGGCTGGATGTCGCGGGCGAGCAGCTTCTCGGTGAAGCTCGAATAGGCGTCGTCGCGCAGCCTGCGTTCGGCGCTAGGCATCGGCGCGTTCCCGCTCGGCCGCAGCGAGCACGAGGCCGCGTTGCGCGGAGTCGAGCGCCGTCAGCGGCGGACGCATCCGTTCCCAGGCCGCATCCTGCCGGGCATCGGCCAGCAGGACCTTCAAACCCGGAACGACGGGGACGGAGACCAGCGCGTCGACCGTTTCGGTCAGGGCCGTATCTTCCTCGCCCTGCGCGACGATCCGCGCCATCCGCTCCGGATAGACGTTCGCCATCCCGGTAATCGCGCCGGCCCCGCCGCGCCGGACGGCCCGGTGCAGCAGGCGCTCGTCGCCGATCAGGACGGGCAGCGCCTTTGCCTCAAGAAGCGCTTCGGCGTTCTGCCAGTCGCCGGAACTGTCCTTGATCGCCCTGATCCGGCCGGGGAACGCGGCCGCGAGCCGGGAGACCAGGGCGGGAGACAGCGGAACGCCGGTCACCTCGGGGATATGATAGAGGATGAACCGGGTCTCTTCCGGTGTCTGGCGGAGTAGGCCGGCGTGCCAGTCGAACAGGCCATCGTCATCGGGGGCCGGGAAATAGAACGGCGGGGCGACAAGAAAGTCGCGGACGCCCAGTGCGATGCCCTCGCCGACCTGCGCGACGGCATCGGCGAGGGCCGGGGCGCAGAGGCCGAGGATGATCCGCTCAGGCGGAATATCGGCGGCGCGCAGCGCCTCAAGGCCCGTGCCGCGTTCGAGCCGGCCGATCGAGGCGCTTTCGCCGGTCGTGCCGAACAGGGTCACGCTGTCCGCGCCGCGTTCGAGCACATCGATCGCATGGGCGGAGAGGCGGCCGGCATCGATCGCGTTCTCCCCGTCGAAGGGGGTCAAAAGGGCGACCGAGACGCCGAACTCTGGCATGTGCTTCTCCATCGCAAACGGGATGCGACATTGCGATACGGGATAAACATGTTATCGGTGACGACGGTGTGTTGCAACTGACATGTTAGGCCGGTGTGCTGGTCATTGAATATACCGAGTCCGCCAGGTTCCGGCGGTTAGAACGGGGGAAGAGCATCGTGGCGACGGTCATCTGCGCGGGTATGATCACGGTCGACTTCGTCTACGACCTGCCCGCGTTTCCGCCCGAAGGATCCAAGAACCGGGCGTCGGCGTCGCGCATGGTGGCCGGCGGCGGTGCGCTGATCGCAGCGGCCGCGGTCGCGCGTCTGGGCGGGCATGCGATGCTGGCCGGCGCGATCGGCGCGGATGCGCTCGGAGATTTCCTGCGCACCGAACTGCGCAGGCTGTCGATCGACGACCGGCTGGTCGAAAGCGTCGGTGGGGTCGAGACGTCGCGGTCAGCGATTATCGTCACCGAACGGGGCGAACGGACCATCGTCAACCATCGCGACGCCCGGCTGTTCGGCCATTCCCCGGACCAGCGCGCGGTATCGGACTGTGACGTGGTTCTCACTGATACGCGCTGGGAAAGAGGGGCGACGGCCCTGCTGGGGGCAGCGGCGTGTGCGGGAAAGCCCGCGATCGTCGATGCCGAGGCGCCGCTTTCGGCGGTCGGCGATGCCCTCGATCTTGCGACGCATATCGTCTTTTCGGAGCAGGGGCTGGCGGATTTCAGCGCGACACCGGCAGCCGAGGCGATTCGGGCGGCTGCGACACGGTTCAAGGCATGGACCGCGGTGACGCGCGGCGCGCGGCCGGTGATCCATCTTGATGAAACCACGGTCCGCGAGGCGCCGGCCCTTGCGGTCGACGCCGTCGACACGCTCGGCGCGGGCGATGTCTGGCACGGCGCCTTCGCGCTGCAGCTTGCGTCCGGGCGATCGGAACGAGAGGCGGTCGCCTATGCCAACGCGGCCGCGGCGGTCATGGTCTCGCGGGGCGGACCGGACCGCTATCCGGCGCCCGGAGAGGTCGAGGCGATGATCGCGAAGGGGGCCGCCTAGCGGCTATCCGCTCGTTCGGGTCACGCTGAGGGGCCGCCCTCAGTCGGCGAGTTCGATCGCGTAATTCTCGATGACCGTATTGGCGAGCAGCTTCTCGCACATCGCCTCAAGGTCGGCGCGGGCCGTGTCCGCGTCGGTGCCGGACAGGTCAAGCTCGATCAGCTTGCCCTGGCGGACATCGTTTACGCCGGAAAAGCCGAGCGCCGACAGGGCGTGCTGGATCGCCTTGCCCTGCGGATCGAGGACGCCGGTCTTCAAGGTGACGGTGACGCGGGCCTTCATGTCGTGTCCTTGCGTGTGATTCGCAGCGCCTTACTTCACCAGAACGGGCCCGCGCGGGGCGTTCTGGTCGGCGCCGACCATGATGCCGAGACGGCGGGCGACTTCCTGATAGGCCTCGACGAGGCCGCCCATGTCGCGGCGGAAGCGGTCCTTGTCGAGCTTGTCGCCCGAGGCGATGTCCCACAGGCGGCAGGAATCGGGGCTGATCTCGTCGGCCAGCACGATGCGCATCATCTCGCCCTCGTAGAGCCGGCCGAACTCGACCTTGAAGTCGACGAGGCGGATGCCGACGCCGAGGAACAGGCCGGTCAGGAAGTCGTTGACGCGCAGGGCAAGCGCCATCATGTCGTCGATTTCCTGGGGATTGGCCCAGCCGAAGGCGGTGATGTGCTCCTCGGTGACCATCGGGTCGTCGAGCTCGTCGGCCTTGTAATAGAACTCGATGATGGAGCGGGGCAGCTGCGTGCCCTCGTCGATGCCCAGCCGCTTCGACAGGGAGCCGGCGGCGACGTTGCGCACGACCACCTCGAGCGGGATGATCTCGACCTCGCGGATCAGCTGCTCGCGCATGTTGAGACGCTTGAGGAAATGCGTCGGCACGCCGATCTCGTTGAGATGGTGGAAGATGTGCTCGGAAATGCGGTTGTTGAGCACACCCTTGCCCTCGATCTGGGCGTGTTTCTTCTTGTTGAAGGCGGTTGCGTCGTCCTTGAAGTGCTGGACGAGCGTGCCCGGTTCGGGGCCTTCATAGAGGATCTTGGCCTTGCCTTCGTAGACTCTGCGGCGGCGGTTCATATGGGTTGGACCTGTCATCAAGGGGATGCCGGGCGCCGGACTGTCGGTCAAGCGGCGCTCCGGGAAGTCGAAAGCGTTCCCGTTCCGGTAAGCTTTAGCTCAGGCAAGCACGGGTCCGGACACGGATTCGGCCTGCGAATTCGCGGCGCACATTATCCGAGAACATGCAGCGTTACAACGCATCTGAGGGCCGTGGGTATGACGGAGGGCGGACCGGTAGATTCCCCTTGCTTCGGGTCCTGTTGATTTGCGGTGCGGGCGCTTATATGCAAAGCGCGACACACGAATGGGGCGGCTGGACGCGCCCGACGATCTGGAGAGGCCGATGTCTGAATTCGACAAGCGCAAGAAGGGCTTTGAGGACAAGTTCGCGCATGATGAGGA
This sequence comes from Tepidamorphus sp., assembly GCA_028280885.1. Classification (GTDB taxonomy): domain Bacteria; phylum Pseudomonadota; class Alphaproteobacteria; order Rhizobiales; family Tepidamorphaceae; genus Microbaculum. Next base: position 19,639 of record JANQKY010000119.1, on the reverse strand, counting down.
AATGGCCTTCAAGGCCAATGCGCGCCGCAACAAGCTGCTCGGCCTTTGGGCGGCGGAAAAGCTCGGCAAGACCGGCGACGACGCCGACGCCTATGCCAAGGAGGTGGTCGCCTCCGACTTCGAGGAAGCCGGCCATGAGGACGTGTTCCGCAAGGTTCGCGGCGATTTCGATGCCGCCGGCGTCGACCAGTCCGATCACCAGATCCGCCGGACCATGGAAGAACTGCTGGCGACCGCGATGGAGCAGCTTCAGACCGAGGGCTGAAGCGGACGCCCGCACCGGACGCCCATTGGGATGCTCCCTGGACGTCTCGCGGCGCGCAGATAGGGCTCAGACGACGAAGCGGTCAGCGTCCGGCATGTGGGCGGGCAGGGCGCGCTGCAGCACCCGGCCGGTGGCGATGACGTAGTCGTCGCCGGGCTTGGGATAGCGCAGGTCCGATGCCAGGTAGGCCGCGATCCTGGCCGCGCCGGTCACCGTCTCGGACAAGGCGGTCAGGCGCGGCGTGGCGTGCAGGATGTCGGGGCACCACTCGACATAGGAACTGAGTGCCTCGGCCAGGACGACGTCGGCGAAGGTCATCCGGGCGGCTGCGCAAAATCCGGACCCCTGGGCCTTGATCCGCGCCTCGAACAGCGTGCCGAACTTGGCGAACCGGGCCCGCAGGTCGGCTATCGCGATCTCGGCACTCGGCTTGAACGGGGCCTGCAAGGCGGTTTCGGCGAAATCGGCGGTGACGCCGGCGACCATGTCGCACCACATCGCGTCGGTATCGGTGTCGCCGTAAAGATCGCCACGGCGGGCGAGATAACGGATCATCGCCGAGGACTGGCTTAAATTCAGCCCGTCGATTTCCAGCAGCGGCATCTGGTCGAACGGAAGCTTCCCGCTGGCCCTGAGCGCGGCCAGTTCGTCCGCCGTGTCGATCGGCACGTTGACGAAATCCACGCCCGTGGCGGCCAGCATCCACCGGGTGGTTTCGGCCCGGCCGCGCCCGCGAAAATAGGTCAGGCTGGCTGCGGTCATCGTCTCCCTTTCCGCGTTTGCGGCCAATCCACGTTCGCGCCGGGCGTGCCGATCCTTCAGTCCCGATCCTGCGTCCGGCCGAAAACGCGTTCGAAGATCGTATCGACGTTCTCGAAGTGATAGCCGAGGTCGAACAACGCTTCGAGTTGCGCTTCCGACAGCTTTTCGGTCACGTCAGGATCCGCCTTCAGAAAATCGAGAAACCGGCCTTCGCCGTTCCAGACCCGCATGGCGTTGCGCTGAACGGTCGTGTAGGCGTCCTCGCGGCTCATGCCCGCCTGGGCGAGCGCCAGCAGCACGCGCTGGGAATGGACGAGGCCGCCGAGGCGGTCGATATTGGCCTGCATGGCGTCGGGATAGACGACCAGCTTGTCGATGACGCCGGTCAGCCGGGCCAGCGCGAAATCGAGCGTCACGGTGGCGTCCGGACCGATCATCCGCTCCACCGACGAGTGCGAGATATCGCGCTCGTGCCACAGCGCGACGTTTTCCAGCGCCGGCGTCACATAGGCGCGCACCATGCGGGCAAGGCCGGTCAGGTTTTCCGTCAGCACCGGGTTGCGCTTGTGCGGCATCGCCGAGGAGCCCTTCTGGCCCGGCGAGAAATACTCCTCCGCCTCCAGCACCTCGGTGCGCTGGAGGTGGCGGATCTCGGTGGCAAGTCGTTCCACCGAGGAGGCGATCACGCCCAGCGTCGCAAAGAAGGCGGCATGGCGATCGCGCGGGATCACCTGGGTGGAGACCGGTTCGGGTTGAAGGCCGAGTTTTGCGGCGACGCTCGCCTCGATGCGCGGATCGATATTGGCAAACGTGCCGACGGCGCCGGACAGCGCGCAGGTGGCGATTTCGGCGCGGGCGGCCGTAAGGCGGGCCCTGTTGCGCTCGAACTCGGCGTAAAATCCGGCGAGCTTGACGCCGAAGGTCGTCGGCTCGGCGTGGATGCCGTGGCTGCGGCCGATCGTCGGCGTCAGCCTGTGTTCGATCGCCCGGCGCTTCAGCGCGGCGAGCAGATCATCGAGATCGGCGAGCAGCAGGTCGGCGGCGCGGCTGAGTTGCACCGACAGACAGGTGTCGAGCACGTCCGAGGAGGTCATGCCGAGATGGACGAAGCGCGAATCGGGTCCGATGAACTCGGCCAGATGGGTCAGGAAGGCGATGACGTCGTGCTTGACCTCGCGCTCGATCTCGTCGATCCGCGCGACGTCGAATTGGGCCGCGTCGCCCCTCTCGCGGATCGTCCTAGCCGAGTCTTCAGGGATCAGGCCGATCTCGGCCATCGCCTCGGCGGCGGCGGCCTCGATGTCGAACCAGATGCGGAATTTCGTCTCCGGCGCCCAGATGGCGGTCATCTGAGGCCGTGAATAGCGCGGAATCATGGGGTACCGATGCGATTTTGAAGATTATCCTGGCAGTTCAGGGGCTCTCTAGCAGAAGCCCCGCGCCGGCTCAATGCGACGCCGTGGCGGGCGGAACGCGGGCGGCGACGCGTCGGCGGGCAAACCAGATGGTGGCGATGAGCACCGCGGGAACCGCCCAGGGCCAGTAGAGCGGCATGCCATGCAATCCGAACAGCACGAGCGAGGCGATGCCCGTCCAGGCGAGCTGATGGAAGCCCGTTTCCGTCCACAACGGCTCATGGGCGATCGGGTAGGCATAGCGGTATTGCAGCAGAAAGACGCCGGCGCTGGCGAGCGGGCCGAAAAGCGCCAGGCCCGCCAGCATCACCGATCCGCGCCGCCAGGCGCCCCGCCGCGGCAGCAGGACATTGATCGCATAGGCGAGGAGACCGGCAACCACGGCCGGCGGCAGCGTCAGGATGGCAAGCGCGATCAGGCTGCGGGAAAACAGGGCGAACCCCTTGAAGGAGAGCCCGATCGCGCCGGCAAGTCCGAACAGGATCGCGCAAATGAGGGCAAAGCCGATCGCGGGCCTGAACGACGTGCGCAGACGGTGGCGGATCGGCGGGGCGGGGTTGTCCGGGCGAAGCCTCATGGGCCCTGACTATGCGACTCACCGCTCACGGGAAAGCGGCGTTTCGGCTTCGATGCCTTGATCCCGGACCGCTTCGACGTCTTGATAGGGACAGGATAGACCGGTGTCCCCGTGAGCGAACAGGCAGGAGGCAAAAGGATGGCCGATACCATCGTCGATGAGGTGCTTGCGATGTATGACCGGTACCTGACCGCCTGGAACGCTCGCGACTTCGCTGGTGTCGCCGATTGCTTCGCCGAACCGGCCCAGTTCGTCCTTCCCGCCGCCACGATCGCGCTGCCGGACCGAAAGGCGACGATCGCGATGCTGGAGCAGCTTTTCGACCGGATGATCGCCGAGGGCTTCAGCCATTCGACGATCGGCCCGGTAAGCGTGCGCCCATGCGCCGATGGGCTGGCGATCATGGACGCGCGTGACGTCAAGCGCCTGCGCGGCGACGGCACGGCGCTGGAGGTGATCGACGCGCATTACGTGGTGCGCCGGGAGCCTGTCGGCTGGCGAATCGCGGCGGCCGTCGTCTGCGACCCGGGCTGGCGGGACTAGGCCCATTGCTGTCCGGTTCGGCGGGGATGTGGCTTTGGTTTTCAGCCTGGCCCCACACTCGGGCATCATCCCGGCCGGAGAGCCGAGATCGGGAGCTCCACCTTGCGGCGGAAACGACCACAATGCGCCCGGTTCCCCGATCCCGGATATTTGCTGGCGCAGATTCCGGGATGACGATTGATCGGTATGTGGAGTCTCGTCTCCCTCTACGGTCATCCCCAGACGTGTTCCACTCCTGTCCGGTTCAGCGGGGATGTGCTTTGGTTTTCGGCCTGACCACCCCCTCGGAGGTCATCCCCGGACTTGTTCCGGGGACCCATGAACACCGCCGTCAGAATAATCGCTGGCGACTGTGTTCATGGATTGCCGGGACAAGCCCGGCAATGACACTGAGGGAAATGGCGGGCGACATCAGACGCCGCTTCCGTCGAGGAAAACAGAGTTGATGACGGCCCAGTTGGCGTATGGCGAGTGTGTCTCCCGAGACCGTCGTTTGCCGAAAACGTCATGCCAGGCAATCGGTTAATCGACATCGCCGAAGTTAAACCGGACAGCAGTGGACGTGTTCCGGGCAATTGTGTTCAGGGATTGCCGTGACAGGGCAGACAAACACCTCGGTGGGAGAGCAGGTCGCTGCCTCTCAATCGTCATCCCGGACGGCCGGCCGGCAGGCCGAGCCGGGATCGGGGAGCCACCGATCCGACGATGGAAAACACCAGCGTGCGCCCGGGTTCCCCGATCCCGGATAGTCGCTTAAGCGACTATCCGGGATGACGAGGGAGAGGGATGCGCCCCGCTGCAACCCGTACAGCCATCACCCCGGCCCTTTCTCCCTAATCCTCGCGGATCGGCAGTTGCGTCGAATCCTTGACCGTCGAGACGACGATGCGCGACTGCACGTCCGAGACCAGTTGGGAATTGAGCAGGCGGAAGCGCAGGAACTCGTCATAGGCGCGCATGTCCTCGGCGACGACCTTGATCATGTAGTCGACGGCGCCGGTAATCCGTTCGCAGAACACCACTTCCGGCCAGTCCATCATCATCCGGTCGAAGGCTTCCATGTTCTCGCGGCTCGGCAGGGCGAGCTTGACGAAGGCATAGGAGACGAAATGGAGGCCGAGCGCCTCGCGGTCGATCAGCGCGACGGTCTGCTTGATCACGCCGAGATCCTTCAGCCGCTTGATGCGCCGCCAGCAGGGCGTCTGCGACATCGACACGGCCTTGGCGATCTCGGCCACCGGGCGGGAGGCGTCACGCTGCAATTCGCGAAGGATTCGCACGTCTCCGGGGTCGAGGGAAATTTTTTCGCTAGAGCTCATTTCCAGGAATATCCTTTCAGCCCCCTTGATGATTGACGCAGCGATAGCACGGTTCTTCCGGCCCATCCGGCCATAATCATCCCCACATATAAAGTCCGCCGGGCACGGATATGCAAGGCGGAAGGCCGGGAGCAAGAGAGGATCGGATGAACGCCATCGTTCGCGAGGTTTCACTGGACGACAAGTATATCGCCGAGCGCGGGTCCGTTTTCATGACCGGGATCCAGGCGCTGGTCCGGCTGCCGCTCGATCAGATCCGGCGCGACCGGATCGCCGGCCTGAACACGGCCGGCTTCATTTCCGGCTATCGCGGCTCGCCCCTGTCGGGCTACGACCAACAGCTTGAAAGGGCCGGCCGGTTTCTTGACCAGCACGATATCGTCTTCCAGCCGGGCCTGAACGAGGAATTGTCCGCCACGGCCGTGTGGGGCAGCCAGAAGCTTGAGGACACCGACAAGGATGGCGTGTTCGGCATCTGGTACGGCAAGGCGCCGGGCGTCGACCGGGCCGGCGATGCGCTGCATCACGCCAATCTCACCGGCACGGCGGCGGCCGGCGGGGCGCTGGCGATCGCCGGTGACGATCATCTGGCGAAATCCTCGAGTTTTCCCAACCAGAGCGAAACGGCGTTCATTCATTCCGAAATCCCGTTCCTTAACCCGTCCGACCTACAGGACGTGCTCGATTTCGGCCTGCACGGCATCGCCATGTCGCGCTACTCAGGCCTCTGGGTCGGGCTGATCGCGGTTGCCGACGCGATGGATTCCTCCGGCATCGTCAATGTCGATCCCGACCGGCTGTCGATCCGCCGGCCGCTCGATCATCCCGATCCGCGCGGGAACCGCGACCTCAACCAGAATCTCGGCCTCGGCATCCGCATGGAGACCGAGGTGCTGACCCGCGAGCTGAGACTGCCGGCGGCCAAGGCCTATGTCCGCGCGAACCGGCTCGACCGCGTCGCCTTCGGCGCGAAGAACCCGCGCTTCGGCATCGTCACGACCGGCAAGGCCTATCGCGACCTGCGCCAGGCGCTCGATCTCGTCGGCATCACCGAAGCGATCGCCAAGGAGATCGGCCTTGCGGTGTTCAAGGTGGCGATGCCCTGGCCGCTGGAGCCGGAGGCGATTTCCGAATTCGCGCGCGGCCTGGAGCGGTTGCTCGTCGTCGAGCACAAGCGCGCCGTGATCGAGCCGCAGCTCAAGGACCTGATGTATCACTGGCCCGCCGAAGACCGGCCGCAGGTCTTCGGCAAGATGACGCCCGGCGGCCGGACGCTTCTGCCGGAGATCCTCGAATGCAGCGCGCCCGATATCGCGCCGGCCCTCGTCGCCTTCCTGCCCAAGGCCGAGCGCCGCGCGGCGATGGACGACGCCGTCATCCGGCTCGACACCCGCAAGGCCTGGGCCGGCGAAAACGCCACCGACGCGAAACGGTCGGCCTATTTCTGCTCGGGCTGCCCGCACAGTTCCTCCACCGTGACACCGGAGGGGGCGAAATCGAGCCCTGGCATCGGCTGCCACGTGATGACCGAGATGGCCGGCCGCACCACCGAGGGCCTCGTTGCCATGGGCGGCGAGGGCGCGCACTGGCTCGGCCAGTATCCGTTCGCGAAGACGAAGCACATGTTCGTCAATCTCGGCGACGGCACCTACTACCACTCCGGCATCCTGGCGATCCGCGCGGCGGTCGCCGCCAAGGCGCCGGTGACCTACAAGATCCTCTATAACGATGCGGTCGCCATGACCGGCGGCCAGACTCATGACGGGCCGCTCGACGTGCCGACCCTGATTGCCCAGGTGGCGGCCGAGGGCGTCGAGCGCATCGTGCTCCTGTCGGAGCAGCCGCATCTTTATGCCGGCCAGAGCCTGCCGGCCGGCGTGCCTGTGCTGCATCGCGACGATATCCTGACGGTCCAGGAGGACCTCGCGCGCTATCCCGGCGTGTCCGTTCTGGTCTTCGACCAGACCTGCGCGGCGGAGAAGCGCCGGCGGCGGAAGAAACAGGCCTATGAGAACCCGGACAAGCGGCTGTTCATCAACCCGCGCGTCTGCGAGGGCTGCGGCGATTGCTCCGTGCAGTCGAACTGCATCTCGGTCGAGCCGCTGAAAACCGAATTCGGCGAAAAGCGCCGGATCAACCAGTCGAGCTGCAACAAGGACTTCTCCTGCCAGAAGGGCTTCTGCCCGAGCTTCGTGACGGTCGAGGGCGCCGAGCCGCGCAAGGCGTCGGGCGCCGATTTCGATATCGCGGCGCTTGCCGCCGAGCTCGATCAGCCCGAGATCGCGATTGGCGAGGCGCCGGTCAACATCCTGCTGACGGGCATCGGCGGGCTCGGCGTGACGACCACGGCGGCGGTGCTGGCGACGGCTGCGCATCTTGACCATCTGAATGCCTCGACGCTCGACATGACCGGGCTTGCCCAGAAGAACGGGCCCGTCACCTCGCATGTGCGGCTTGCCGCCAGGGGCACCCCGATCGAGGGGCCGCGCATTCCCGTCGGCGCGCTCGATGTGCTGCTTGCCACCGACATGCTGGTCGCCGGCGCGGCCGAGGCGCTGTCGATGTGCGCGCCGGACCGCACCCGCGCGATCCTCAATGCCGACGTCGCGCCGACGGCCGAGTTCGTCCTGCACCAGACCCAGAGCCACAACCCCTTCCGGCTGTCGCGGACCATTCGCGAGGCCGTCCGGGGCGCCGACGAAGCCGCCTTCGCCCGGCTTGCCGAGGCCGTGCTCGGCGATACGATCTTTGCCAACATGATGGTGATCGGCTTTGCCTGGCAGGCCGGCCTGATCCCGATCCGCCGCCGCGCGATCGAACAGGCGATCCGCCTGAACGGCGCGGCGATCGAGGCGAATATCAAGGCGTTCGCCGCCGGCCGGTTGATGGCTGCGCGTGCCGACGTCTTCGAGGGGCTGTTGTCGGCGCCGAAGACGGGGGCCGACATGCCGCTTGAGGAGCGGATCGCGTTTCTCGCCGCCGAACTCGCCCGGTATCAGGACCGGGCCTATGCGGACCGGTTCCGCGCGGCGGTCGCCAAGGTGCGGGCAGCCGAAGAAGTGCTCGGTGATCCGTCGATGCGGCTTACCCGAACGGCTGCGGACTCGCTCTATCGGCTGATGGCCTACAAGGACGAGTACGAGGTCGCCCGGCTCTATTCCGATCCCGCGTTCAAGGCAGCGCTCGGCCGGCAGTTCGAGGCGGGCGGCAAGGTCTCGGTCCAGCTTGCCCCGCCGCTTCTGTCGCGCACCGATCCGAAGACCGGCCGCCCCGCCAAGCGGACCTTCGGGCCGTGGATCTTCTCTGCCTTCCGCCTGCTGGCGCGGCTTAAAGGCCTGCGCGGCAGTTGGGCCGATCCGTTCGGCTACACGCACGAGCGCCGCGCCGAGCGGCGGCTGATCTCCGATTTCGAGGCAACGCTCGACAGGATTGCCGCGAGCCTCGACAAGACGTCGCTCGGGCTGGCGATCGAGATTGCCAGGGTGCCCGACATGATCCGCGGCTACGGCCCGGTCAAGGCGGCGAACATGGAGAAGGCGGCACGGCGCAATGCGGCCCTGCTCAAGCAGTGGAAGGCGCCGGGGAAAACGCCTGAGGACAGCGGCACGCCGGCGCCGTTCCTGGAGGCGGCGGAGTAGCGGGCGGACCGGATCCAAGCCCCGGCCCCTCAATTGAGGAGGAAGTCGAGCCGCGGGTCCGACCTTGCCGCCGCGATCTCCAGGATTTCGGCGGCAACCACATTTTCCGCCACGAACGGGTCCGCGTCCACCCTGGCCGCAAGCGCGTCCGGCGCCTCACCATGCGCCAGGATGGCGCCGCCGAGGCCCGGCTTCAGGCTGCCGACGAGCAGGAAGACACCGTCATCGAGGCCGCGTTTTATCCAGGCGTTATGCCCCTGCATATGCTCGGGCGCGGCGGACTTGTTTTCGGAAAACCGGAGCAGAATGACATACATGCGATTTCGTCTCGTTGTCTGAGGCATGCTCGGCGGGTAGCATTAATGTTCACTTTATGTTCTATTTTTCGTGCTGTCAAATCCGATTGTTTGGATGGGGACGGCGGTTTTAAGGAATAGTGCTTTTAGTCCGGGCCACCCAACCGACCCGTCAACGCGGAAACTTATCCCGATAAGCCGGCCAGTCCTTCGGCCCGCGGCCGTCCTGGCCCGCCTCGTAGATTGCCCGGGCAATCGCGCGCGAGAGGCAGTGGGCTGCCGCCGAGCCGATGCGCAAAAGCTGGATCACCGGATCGGTTAATTCCTTCTTCCCCGTCGCCGCGGCGAAGACCGTGTCGCCGTCGAGCGGCGTGTGGACGGGATGGATGGCGCGCGACATGCCGTCCTGCGCCATGATCGCCAGCCGCCTTGCGTCGGATTTCGTAAGGACCGCGTCGGTCGCAACCAGCGCCGGCGTCGTTGCCGACAGGGCGTCGAGCTTGGAATAGGGCCTGAGCGCGGCCGCGTCGACCTTGCCGGGCCAGCCGTGGCCGCCGAATTCGTCGCCGATCTCCCAGCCGCCGGCCCAGAAATGCGGGCCCTCGCCGACCACCACCCGGCCGACGCAATTGACCGCGACGATGGCGCCGACCGTGAAGCCGTCCTCGGTTACCATCGAGGCCGATCCGAGGCCGCCGCGATGGCGCGCCGTCGTCGCTCCGAGCCCCGCGCCGACCGAGCCGAGCGCGAAGTCCTCGGCCGCCGCCTCGCAGGCCGCCCAGCCGAAATCGCGATAGGGCGGAAAGCGGCCCCAGTCCTTATTCCCGCCATTGATCAGGTCGAACAGGATCGCCTGGGGCACGATCGGCACGGTGACCGAACCGATCGCGAAGCCGCGTCCCTGCTGCCGGAGCCAGGCCTGGACGCCTGAGGCGGCATCGAGCCCATAGGCCGAACCGCCGGAGATCACCACCGCGTCGACGGCCTGCACCGCCATTTCCGGCGACAGGAGCTCGGTGTCCCGCGTGCCCGGCCCGCCGCCGCGCACGTCGACGGAGGCGGGTGTCGCCTCGTCGAACAGAATGACCGTCGTTCCGGACATCAGATCGTCGTCATCGGCATGGCCGACCTTGAGGCCGGCGACGTCGCTCAGCAGGTTTCTCGGTCCGGGCGTCATCGGGGTCCTCTTGGAAGGGATACGAGTCGTGTCAGGCGGTTGGTGGAAAATCTTAACGCGGCTCACGCGGTGATTCAAAGTTCCTCATCAACGCGGAGTCGTTGCGGCATTTTCGAGTATTCGTCGTCGCGCGCGCCGTCAAAAAGAAAGCCCGGCGCGGGGCCGGGCTTTCCGTCTTGTCCGTCAGACTGTTTCGATCAGGCCGGTTTTCCGGCCAGGCCGATCACTGCAGGTAGTCGTACTTGCCGTCCTTCCACTCGTAGAAGACGTAGCCCGGCAGGCTGACGTCGCCCTTGTCGTCGAAGGACAGGCCGCCCAGCACCGTCTCGAAATCGCGCGCGTCAAGCTCGGCGACGACTTCGTCGAAATTGGTGGTGCCGGCTGCCTCGGCGGCCTGCGCCCAGGCCTGGATGGCGGCATAGGTGTAGAGCGCGTAGCCCTCGGCGGTCTTGCCGGCCTTCTCGAGCGCCTCGACGACCGGCTTGGCGACCGGGTTCTTGCGCGGATCGGGCGAGAAGGTCATCAGCGTGCCCTGGCCGGCGTCACCGGTGATCTGCCAGTACTCGTCGGTGACCAGCGCGTCGCCGGAGACCAGCACGGTGTCCATGCCCTGGTCGCGCATCTGGCGGGCCATCAGGCCGGCCTCGGTGTGGTAGCCGCCGACATAGAGAACGCCGATATTCTCCGCCTTCAGCTTGGAGACCAGCGCGGTGTAGTCCTTTTCACCGGCGGTATAGGCCTCGTACAGGGTTTCCTGCTTGCCGGCCTCGTTCATGAACTTCTTGGTCTGGTCGGCGAGACCCTTGCCGTAGGCGGTCTTGTCGTGGACGATGGCGATGTTCTTGTCGCCGAACTTCTCGGCCAGGAACGCGCCGGCGGTCTGGCCCTGCTGGTCGTCACGGCCGCAGACCCGGTAGGTACCCGGTCCGGGGCGCTCGTCGGTGTATTTCGGATTGGTCGAGGCCGGCGTGATCTGGATGATGCCTTCCTCGGCATAGACCTGGCTTGCCGGGATCGACGAGCCCGAGCAGAAGTGGCCGGCCATCAGCTTGACGTCCTTGCCGACCATCTGGTTGGCAACCGCGACGGCCTGCTTGGGGTCGCAGGCGTCATCGCCGATCTCAAGCACCAGCTTTTCGCCGAGCACGCCGCCGGCGGCGTTGATGTCCTCGACGGCCTGTTCGGCGCCGGCCTTCATCTGCGCGCCGAACGAAGCGTACTGACCGGTCATCGGACCGGCGGTCGCAATCGTGATATCGGCATAGGCCGCGCTCGAAAACGCGACGCTCACGCACAATGCGACACCGGTCAAAAGATGCTTCTTCATTGGCTTTTTCTCCCTCTGGGATATGGGTCCGAACGACCCAACGGTTGGCCCGGACAAGTCTGCCCGATTGGTAATTTTATTGCACAGTTTTACAAGAACAACCAAGTAGTTCCGTCCAATTCGTCGCGGGTTGGTTTATGGCGTTTCAGCCTGTCCGCTCGCGCCAGGCGAAGGGGCCGGCGCGCTCGTACAGCCAGCGATATTGCGTGACCATCTGGCCGACCCGCGTGACACGGTAGCCGAGGCCCGAAATGACCAGCAGGATGATCAGCGTGACGACATAGTAATGCAGCGACACAAGCGTCTCGTCGAACAGGCCGTAGGCCAGGAAGCGGACGGCACCGGACAAAAGCACCATATAGATGACGATCTGCCAGACCGGCCGCCAGGTCAGCGCGATCGCCCGGCCCGAAAGCCAGCCCGCGCCGCCGCCGAGAAAGACGGTCAGCAGCAGAAAGACGCCGAAGGAGTTTTCCCAGAGAAGACCCATAAATCCGTCCCCGTGCCGTTGGCGCCTAGTGCCGGCCGCCTTCCAGATAGGCGGCGCGCACTTCCTCGCGGGCCAGCAGGTCCTGGCCGGTGCCGCTCATGGTGATTTCGCCGTTGACCATCACATAGCCGCGATGGGCGAGCTTGAGCGCGTGATAGGCGTTCTGCTCGACCAGGAACACGGTGAGGCCCTGGCTCCTGTTCAACTCGCCGATCACCTCGAAGATCTGCTTGACGATCAGCGGGGCAAGGCCGAGCGAAGGCTCGTCGAGCAGCAAGAGGCGCGGGCGGCTCATCAGCGCCCGCGCGATCGCCAGCATCTGCTGCTCGCCGCCCGACAGCGTGCCGCCGCGCTGGTTCATCCGGCGCTTCAGCACCGGGAACAGGGTGTAGGCATTTTCCAGGTCGGCGTCGAAATGCGTGAGGTCGGTCGTCGTCGCGCCCATCTGGAGATTTTCCAGGACCGTCATGCGCGGGAAGATCCGCCGGCCCTCCGGCGCGTGCGCGATGCCGCGCCGCATGATTTCGTGGGTCGGCACGCGGGTGATGTCCTCGCCTTCAAAGCTGATCGCGCCGGCACGGGCGCGCGGATCGCCGCAGATCGTCATCATCAGGGTCGACTTGCCGGCGCCGTTGGCGCCGATCAGGGTGACGATCTCGCCGATATTGACCTGCATGTCGACGCCGCGCAGGGCGACGATCTTGCCGTAATAGGTCTCGACGCCGCTGACGATCAGCATTGGTTCGCCCGATTGCGCCTGGCCGGCGCCGTTCGAAGGGGGGGCGCCATTCAAAGAGGGTGCGGCGGTGGTGTCGCTCATGCCTCGCCGGTCTCCACTTCGCGCTCGACCTCGTCGACTTCCTCGTCCTCGACGCCGAGATAGGCGGCGATCACGTGCGGATCGTTGCGCACGTGATCGGGCGTCCCGTCCGAGATCTTCTGGCCGTAGTCGAGGACGATGATGTGGTCGGAAATCTCCATGACGACCGTCATATCGTGTTCGATCAAGAGCACCGAGGTGCCGTGCTCGTCGCGGATGAAGCGCAGCAACTCGTTGAGCTCGGCGGTCTCGCGCGGGTTGAGGCCGGCGGCCGGCTCGTCGAGGCAGAGCAGTTCGGGCTCGGTGCACATGGCCCGGGCGATCTCGAGCCGCCGCTGGGCGCCATAGGGCAGGTCGGCGGCCGGGTCGTCGGCGCGCTCGAGCAGGCGGATGCGTTCGAGCCAGTATTTCGCCCGGTCGACGGCGCCGTTCTCGGCGGTGCGGAAATGCTTGAGCCCGAGGATGCCGCCGAAGGTGAAATAGGAGGCGAGCATCAGCGGGTTGTGCTGGGCGACCATCAGGTTTTCCAAAACCGTCATGCCGCCGAACAGGCGGATGTTCTGGAAGGTCCGGGCGACCTTGGCATGGGCGGAAATCTGGAAATCCGGCATGCGTTCGAGCAGATACTGCCCGCCGCCGGCCTGGGTCATCGTCAGCATGCCCTCGGTCGGCTTGTAGAAGCCGGTCAGGCAGTTGAACACGGTCGTCTTGCCGGCGCCGTTGGGCCCGATGATCGCGGAAATGTCGCCGCGGCCGACGCAAAACCCGAGATCGTCGACGGCGACCAGGCCGCCGAAGCGCATGGTCAGGTGCTCGACCTTGAGGACCGGGTCGTCGTCCCAGGGGCCGGGCTGGGCGACGATCTCAGAGGTCGCCGCCTCAGGAGTCGCAGCCGTTTGCGATTGGGAGAGGCTCATCCGTGGCCCTCCCCGACGAGGTCGCCGGATATCGCCTTTCGTTTGCCCAGCGCGATCGAGGGTTCGCGCGTGGCGATCAGGCCGCGCGGCCGCCAGACCATGATGACGACCATGGCCAGCCCGAAGATCAGCATGCGGTACTGCTCGAACTCGCGGAAATACTCGAAGCCGCCGATCATCACGACGGCGGCGATGACGACGCCGATCTGGCTGCCGAGGCCACCGAGCACGACGATCGCCAGGATCAGGGCGGATTCGATGAAGGTGAAGGATTCCGGCGAGATGAAGCCCTGGCGCGTGGCGAAGAAGGAGCCGGCGAAGCCGCCGAACATGGCGCCGATGGCAAAGGCGGTGAGCTTGGTGTTGGTGGTGTTGATGCCCAGCGACCGGCAGGCGATCTCGTCCTCGCGCAAGGCCTCCCAGGCGCGGCCGACGGGCAGGCGGCGCAGGCGCATGGTGACGAAATTGGTGATCAGCGCCAGGATCAGGATCAGATAGTAGAGGAAGATGATCCGGTGCATCGGCGAGTAGTCGAGCCCGAAGAAGGCGGCGAAGCCGTCATCGCCGCGCGAGAATTCCAGCCCGAAGAAGGAGGGGCGGGGGATGCCGGAAATGCCGTCCGGGCCGCCGGTGAACTGATACCAGTTCAGGAGCACGATGCGGATGATCTCGCCGAAGGCGAGCGTTACGATGGCGAGATAGTCGCCGCGCAGGCGCAGGACGGGGAAGCCGAGCAGCAGGCCCCAGAACGCGGCGAGAATGCCGGCGAGCGGCAGGCAGACCCAGAAGCCCAGATCGAAATACTGGGCCAGCAGCGCGTAGGAATAGGCGCCGACCGCGTAGAAGGCGACATAGCCGAGATCGAGCAGGCCGGCGAGGCCGACGACGATGTTGAGGCCCCAACCGAGCATCACATAGGTCAGGACCAGGATCGACAGGTCCATGATGTAGCGGTCGGAAAAGGGCAGGAACGGCATGATGATGGTGAAGCCGAGCAGCAGCGGGCCGGCAACGCCGCCGAGGCGATGGGCGTGGCGGGCGAACGGCATGCCGCCGGGGCGCCGGAACCACTTGTCGCCGATCGGGATCTGCACGACGCGCCGCCAGACGAACAGGTCGAGCAGCAGCCGGCCGACGAAGACGACGACGACCGAGATGAAGACCGACGCCCAGTTCGGTACGATGGCAAGGCCGCCGCCGCCGGGCAGCGACATCGTGTGCAGGCCCATGATCGGGGCGGCGAGCGCGAAGGTGATCAGGGCGGCGAGGCCCGCGTCTTTCAGCGAGGCGGCGAGGTCGCGGGTCTGCGGCGGGGCGGGTTTGTGTTTGGCGGCGTTTTCGGGTGCACTATCGGGGGCGGTTTCGCTCGTCATACCTTCTCCACCTCCGGCCGGCCAAGGATGCCCGACGGCAGGAAGATCAACACGATCGCGAGGATCGAGAAGGCCGCCACGTCCTTGTATTCAATCGTGAAATAGGCCGACCAGAAGGTTTCGATCAGACCGATCAGCATGCCGCCCAGCATGGCGCCGGGCAGCGACCCGATGCCACCAAGGACCGCCGCCGTGAAGGCCTTAACGCCGGCGACGAAGCCGATATAGAAGTCGATGACGCCGTAATAGAGCAGGTACATCATGCCGGCGACGGCGGCGAGAGCCGCACCCATCACGAAGGTCAGCGAGATGGTCCGGTCGACATTGACGCCGATCAGGGCGGCCATCTTGCGGTCCTGCTCGCAGGCGCGCTGCGAGCGGCCGAGCGAGGTGCGGGCGATCAGCAGGGAGAACACCGTCATCAGGATCAGCGTGGTGACGATGATCAGGATCTGGATATAGGACAGGTTGACCGCGAAGGTGCCTTCCTCGCTCGTCACCTCCATCAGCGTGAAGCCCCCGGAGATCAGCGGCTGCAGCGGCTTGACGCGGGCGCCCTGGACGATCTGGACGTAGTTCTGCAGGACGATCGACATGCCGATCGCCGTGATCAGCGGGGCCAGCCGGAACGAGGTCCTGAGCGGCCGGTAGGCGAGCCGTTCCACCGTCCAGCCATAGACCGAGGTCAGCGCCATCGCGATGACCAGCACCAGGATCAGCGCCAGCATCAGGATCGCGACCGAGGTCGAGATGGTCAAACCAAGCAGTATAATGAAAATCAGCGCCATGAAGGCGCCGATCATGAAAATATCGCCATGGGCGAAGTTGATCATGCCGATGATCCCGTAGACCATCGTGTAGCCAATGGCGATCAGCCCGTAGATCGAGCCGAGCGTTACGCCATTGATCAACTGCTGGAGGAAGTACTCCATGCGGTATTGACCCCCCGGTGCAGCGCGTCCCGCCCGATTTCATGATCGGTGCATGTAACGCAAAGGCAACCTTGAACACTCGTACGACTCCTCCTTAGCAAGCCCGGTTAACCCTGACAATCGGCGAGTTGGGATAGTGGTGGATTTCCAAGCCGGCTGAGTCTGCGGTTCGCATCGGGAATTGACAATCCATCGCATCGGGGTGGAACGTGGCGCCACCGGGATGGCCGCGCCGATGGGGCTGATGCCGATCGGGATAGCTTAAGGACGAGGCTGTGATGGCGCAGGAGCGCACCTCGACGCGGCGGCGTGGACGCAGGGGGCAGGGTGCGGCGAAGGTAATGTCGGCCGGGCTGGCCGGGCCGGCCTATCACACCGTCCGCAACACGCTCACCTCTCCGGAGGTCTTCTCAGAGGATGCGGTCGAGGATATTCACGCAACCGCGCTGCGCGTCCTTGAGGAACTCGGCGTTCGCGTTCTCAACGCGGAGGCGCGGGACATTCTGGTCGCGGCGGGCTGCGTGCTGCGCGACGACATGATGGTGCATTTCCCGCGCGATCTCGTCAGCGACCGTGTCGCGCAGGCGCCGCGCGAGATGGTCTGGCATGGCGGTGATGGCTACCGCGTGGAATTCGACATGCGCTCGCTGCATTTCATGGCCGGCGGCGGCTGTCCGAACATCACCGATATCGATCGCGGCCGGCGTCCGGGCACGCTTGCCGATTTCGTCGATCTCACCCGCCTGCAGGCGCATTTCGACACGCTTCCAGCCCTGTCCCCGTCGATCGAGCCGCAGGATGTGGCGGTCAACGAGCGGCATCTCCAGACGACGCGGATCCAGCTCGAGACGGCCGGCAAGGTGCCCTGGATCTTCGCGCGTGGCAGCGGCCAGGTCGAGGACTGTTTCGAGATGATCCGCATCGCTCGCGGCCTCGACGAGGCGGCGTTCAAGGAGCGGATCTGGACCTACACGATCATCAACACCAATTCGCCGCGCCAGATCGATGTGCCGATGGCGCAGGGCATCATGGATTTCGCCCGGGCGGGCCAGGTGTCGATCATCACGCCGTTCTGCCTGTCTGGCGCGATGGCGCCGATCACCGAGGCCGGATCGCTGACGCTGAGCCACGCCGAGGCGCTCGCGGGCATCACGCTTGCCCAGGTCACCAACCCCGGCGCGCCGGTGATGTATGGCGCGTTTTCGTCGAATGTCGACATGCGCTCCGGCGCGCCGGTGTTCGGCACGCCGGAACATATCCGGACCAATTTCGGCGCCGGCCAGCTTGCCCGCCATATCGGCATTCCCTGGCGGTCGGCGACCGGCACGGCGGCCAACGCGCCCGATTTCCAGAGCGCGACGGAAACGCAGCTTGGCCTGTGGGGCGCGGTGCTGGGTGGCGCAAATCTGATCGTTCATGCCGCCGGTTGGTTGGAAGGCGGGCTGACGTTGTCCTATGAGAAATTCATCATGGACCTTGAAGCCTGCCGGACCATCACGGCCGCCATGCAGCCGGTCGAGGCGACGCCGGAAGCGATCAGCTTCGAGACGATCGCCGAAGTGGCGCCGGGCGGGCATTTCTTCGCGACCGAACAGACGATGGCGCGCTATGCCGACCAGTTCTACACGCCGCTGATCAGCGACTGGCGCAATTTCGGCCAGTGGCAGGAGGCCGGCGCCGTCGAGACGGTCGACCGGGCCCAGGCCCATTGGCGCGCCATCCTCGACGGCTTCGTTGCCGACGGACTGCCGGAAGACAGACGCGAGGCGCTTTTGGACTTCGTTGAACGGCGATGCGCGGAAGGCGGCGCGCATCCGGTCGACTGAGCGGTGCGGGGCGGATATCGGAAATCGAAAGGACGGACAGATGGCGCAAAGCGCGGATGCAGTGGTGATCGGGGCCGGCGTGATCGGCGCTGCGATCGCGTTGGAACTCAACCGGATCGGCCTGAAGACGGTCTCCGTCGACAAGAACCCGGCCGCCGGCTACGGCTCGACGAGCGGCTCCTGCGCCATCATCCGCGTCCACTATTCGACGCTCGAAGGCACCGCCTTCGCCTATGAGGGCTATCACTATTGGCGCGACTGGGCCGACTATCTGGGCGTCGCCGACGAGCGCGGCCTTGCCGAATTCCGCGAGACCGGCTGCCTCGTCATGTGCACCGCGCAGAACAACATGATGCGCAAGCACACCGAGATCTGCGATCAGCTCGACATCCCCTATCAGCGCTGGAGCGCCGAGCAGGTCGTTGAAAAGCTGCCGATCTACGACATGAAGAGCTTCTTTCCGCCCAAGCGGATGGAGGAGGCCGGCTTCGGCGAAGCGGGTACGGGGACCGTTCCGGGCGCGATCCACTTTCCGACCGCCGGTTACATCACCGATCCGCAGCTCTCCACCCACAACCTGCAACGGGCAGCCGAGGCCGCCGGCGGAACGTTCCTGTTCAATCGCACCGTGACGGCAATCCGCACCGCGAACGGCCGGATTTGCGGCGTGACGCTCGACGACGGCAGCACGATCGACGCGCCGGTCGTCATCAACGTCGCCGGGCCGCATGCGGCCAAGGTCAACGAGATGGCCGGCGCGCTGTCCGACATGACGATCACGACGCGGGCGCTGAAACAGGAGGTGGTGCACATGCCCTCGCCGGAGGGCTTCGATTTCTTCCGCGACGGGCCCGTTATCTCCGACTCGGACATCGCCTGCTACTGCCGGCCGGAGAAGGGCAATTTCATCCTGGTCGGCAGCGAGGATCCCGACTGCGATCCGCGCGAGTGGGTCGATCCGGATGACTACGACACCAATTTCACCGACCAGTGGACGACGCAGGCCCATCGCTATGCCCAGCGCGTGCCCTCGATCGGCATTCCGAACCAGACCAGGGGGGTCGTCGATCTCTATGACGTCTCCGACGACTGGATCCCGATCTACGACAAGTCGATGATCCCGGGCTATTACATGGCGATCGGTTCGAGCGGCAATCAGTTCAAGAACGCGCCGATCGCCGGGATGATGATGGCCAGGCTCGTCGACTATTGCGAGGCCGGCAACGACCACGACGCAGACCCACTGCACTACACGCTGCCGCAGATTGGCCGGACGATCGATGTGGGGTTCTATTCGCGCAAGCGGGAAATCAATGCCGAGAGCAGTTTCTCGGTGCTGGGGTAGGGCGGGAGTCTCTTCCGTGTCACAGGCTGCTCCGGGATCGGGGAGCCCGTGTCGGTGCCGGTTTCACGACCGAGGGAACCCCGAACCACCCGGGCTCTCCGATCCCGGATATTCGCTGACGCGAATTCCGGGATGACGAGGGAGAGGGTGGTGTCCTAACGTCATCCATTCTGATGTCATTGCCGGGCTTGTCCCGGTAATCCATGAACACAGTCGCTTGCGCTCATTCTGACGGCGGTGTTCATGGATGCCCGGAACACGTCCGGGCATAACATCCTAAGAGAGAGTACACCCTCCTCTCAATCGTCATCCCGGCCGAGCGTAGCGAGAGCCGGGATCGGGGAGCCCCTGTCGGTGCCGGTTTCACGAGCGAGGGAACCCCGAACCACCCGGGTTCTCCGATCCCGGATATTCGCTGGCGCGAATTCCGGGATGACGAGGGAGAGGGTGGTGTCCTGCCATTCCCCCTCCGGTGTCATTGCCGGGACAAGCCCGGCAATGACACCGGAGGGTGAATTGCGAGCGATGCCAGACACCGCCTTCGTTGACGCAAACAGAGTTGATGACGTCCGAGCTGGTGATTTAGCGAGTCCGCGTCCCGCTACCGTCGTTTGCCG
>JANQKY010000052.1 GCA_028280885.1 Tepidamorphus sp. | reverse complement strand
CTAGGGCCTGTTGCGTATCATGACTGTGGCGTCGGCGTGGCCCATTTTGCTGCTGGCAAGGCGCGAAGCGCGCCGCAGTGCAGGCCACTTCAAGCGGTTCGCAACGCTGTCCAGCGGTGAAATGGGCCTCGTCCCCCCGTTTTCCCTATAGAATGGGGGATTTGGCCAGTTTCGCCCGCTTTCGCGCTCTTCGTCCCCGAACTTTCCTGGGAATATGCCCGGCATGTCCTGCCTCCTCAGAACACGAAATCGAGCAAAACTGGCCAAACCGACACCGCAGTCATGATACGCAACAGGCCCTAGGTCACAATGTCGGTCAGGAGCCGCTTCAACAGTGAAGTCAGCTTGGCCCCGCCGACCGGCGCCATTTCCTTGGTCTCGGTATGCGAGAGGTCGGCGCCCGTCATGCCGGCGGCCATGTTGGTTATGACGGAGAAGGCCAGGACGCGGATGCCGAAAAACCGCGCCAGAATGACCTCCGGCACCGTCGACATGCCGACAGCATCGGCGCCGAGCACGCGGGCGGCGCGGATCTCCGCCGGCGTTTCGAAGGAGGGGCCGGGAAACCAGGCATAGACGCCTTCATGAAGATGCAGGACCTCGGTTTCGGCGGCCGCCCGCGCGCGGGCTGCGAGATCGGGATCATAGGCCGCCGTCATGCTGACGAAGCGGGCATCGGAGGGCTCGCCGATCAGCGGGTTGAGGCCGGAAAAATTGATGTGATCGGTGATCAGCATGACCGATCCGGGCGTCATGTCCGCCCGCACGCTGCCGGCGGAGTTGGTCAGGATGACGGTGTCAACGCCGAGCGCCTTCAGCGTTTCCAGCACCGGCCGCATCGCATCGGCCCGGCCGTGCTCGTAGTAGTGGCTGCGCCCCGACAGGACGGCGACCGGCGTGCCGGAGATCGTGCCGGTGACAAGCGTGCCGGAATGGCCGGTCACGGTGGAAACGGGGAAGCCGGGCAGGTCGGAATAGGAAATCGCAATGCCGTCGCAAACGGCGTCGACGACACCGCCGAGCCCCGATCCGAGGACGAGGGCCGTTTTGGGCTGAACCGCCGATTGCGCCCGGATCCGCTCAACGGCTTGCGTCGATCCGGTCATGGCGTGTCCAGGTCGAAGGCCATCGGCAGGAGGGCGCCGAGCGTCACCGTTTCGACGACCCCGGTCTGGTCGCACAGATGGATCTTCGTGTCCGCCGTGCCGAATTCCATCAGCTTCTGCCGACAGCCGCCGCACGGCGTCACCCGGTCCGCCTTCTCCGCGATGACCGCGACTGCGACGACGCGCCGGTCCCCGGCCGCGACCATATGGGCAAGCGCCGTCGTCTCGGCGCACCAGCTCTGCGGATAGGCGGCGTTTTCGACGTTACAGCCGGAATGGATCGCCCCGTCCGGCGTCAGGATCGCCGCTCCCACCGGGAAATTCGAATAGGGCGAATAGGAGTTTGCCATCGCCGCCCGGGCGGCTTCGAACAGGGCCTGTGCGGTTGGATTACTCATTGCGTCCGCCTAACGCTCCTTGACATAGGGTACGCCGCCGGCGCGCGGCGGGATCGCCTTGCCGATGAAGCCGGCCAGCAGAACGACGGTCAGCACATAGGGCAGCGCCTGCATGAACTGGACGGGAACCTCGCCGATGCCCGGCAGGGCGACGCCCTGAAGGCGGATCGCGATGGCGTCCAGCAGGCCGAACAGGAGACAGGCGCCGAGCACCGGCCAGGGCCGCCATTTGGCGAAGATCAGGGCGGCGAGCGCGATGAAGCCCTTGCCCGCCGTCATGTCGCGCACGAAACCGGCCGACTGGGCGATCGACAGATAGGCCCCGGCGACGCCACACAAAAGGCCGCAGATGACCACCGCCTGATAGCGCAGCCAGGTCACCGAGATGCCCGCGGTATCGACGGCGGCCGGGTTCTCGCCGACGGCTCGCAATCTCAGGCCGAAGCGGGTCCTGTAGACGATCCACCAGGTCAGCGGCACGGCCAGGAAGCCGAGATAGACGATCAGATTGTGCTCGGAGATCAGCTCGGAATAGATCGGCCCGAGGATCGGCACGTCGCGCACCGTCTCGGCGCCCGGCAGCACCAGTCCCTGGAACCGGCCGGAGGCGGGAAGCTGCGGCGTCTGGCCGCCGCGGTGGAACCAGGCAAAGCCCAGAAAGGCGGTGAGGCCGGCTGCAAGGAAGTTGATCGCGACGCCCGACACGATCTGGTTGCCGCGCTGGGTGATCGAGGCGAAGCCGTGCACCAGCGCCAGCGCGATCGAGGCGAGGATCGCGGCACCAAGCCCCAGCCAGGCGGACGCCGTCACCGCGCCGACCGCGCCGGCCGCGAAGGCACCGGCCAGCATCTTGCCCTCAAGGCCGATGTCGAAGACGCCGGAGCGTTCGGAAAACAGGCCGGCGAGCGCTGCCAGGATGAGCGGGATCGACAGGCGGACGGTCGAATCGAGGACCAGGATCACATCGAGGAAATCCATCACGCGCCCGCTTTCGCTTCACCGGGCGCCCGTCCGGGGCCCGTCAAGACGTTGTAGATCCGCGTGACGCCGGGCCGGAACATGTTTTCCAGCGCGCCGGCGAACAGGATGACGAGGCCCTGGATCACGATGATCATGTCGCGCGAGATCGCCGGCATCTCGAAGGCAAGCTCGGCACCGCCCTGGTAGAGGATGCCGAACAGGATCGCCGCGAACACGACGCCGACGGGATGGGCGCGGCCCATCAGCGCAACCGCGATGCCGATGAAGCCCGCGCCGGTGACAAAATCGATCTGCAGGCGGTGCTGCTCGCCCATCACCGGGTTGAGCGCCATGAGGCCGGCAAGCGCGCCGGAAACGAGCATGGCGATGACGGTGATCTTGACCGTCGAAATGCCGGCATAGACGGCCGCGGTCGGATTGAAGCCGACCGCGCGGATCTCGTAGCCGAGCCGCGTCCGCCAGATCAGGACATAGACGAGGGCGCAGGCGGCAAGCGCGACGAACAGGGTGATGTTGAGCGGCGCGCCGCCGATATCGAGGCCGAAGGCGGCAAACAGCCAGCCAAGCTCGGGCAATTGCCCGCCGGTCTCGAAGGTCCGCGTCTCCGGCTGCATCGCGCCCTGCGGGGTCAGCAGTTCGACCAGCACATAGACCATCAGCGCCGAGGCGATGAAGTTGAACATGATGGTGGTGATGACGATGTGGCTGCCGCGCCTTGCCTGCAGCCAGGCGGGGATGAAGGCCCAGGCCGCGCCAAACAGCGCGCCGCCGGCGATCACGACGGGGAAGGTCACCCACCAGGGCACGAAGCGGTCGAGCGCCAGCGCCGCGAGGCCAACGCCAAGCCCGCCGACATAGGCCTGGCCCTCGCCGCCGATATTGAACAGCCCGGCATGGAAGGCGACCGCCACGGCCAGGCCGGTCATCATGAAATTGGTGGCGTAGAACAGGGTGAAGCCGATGCCCTCGCCATAGCCGAGCGCGCCCCAGACGAGGATCTGAACCGCGTCGAGCGGGTTCTCGCCGATGAACAGCACGACCAGGCCGGCGACCAGCAGGGCTGCGGCCAGATTGAGGAGCGGGATCAGCCCGAAATCGATCCAGGCCGGCAGCCTGCCGCGCCGCCGGGCGCTGCGCCTGGCCTTTGTGGGCGTCTGGGGGGCGGGGGTCGTTCCCGTCATTCGGCGATCCCGGTCATCAGCAGGCCGAGTTCCTGTTCGCTTGCCTCGGGCCCGCGTTCGCCGATGATCCGGCCATCGCACATCACCAGGATGCGGTCGGACAGCGAGCGGATCTCGTCGAGCTCGACCGAGACGACGAGGATCGCGGCGCCGGCATCGCGCATGGCGATCAACTGCCGGTGGATGAACTCGATCGCGCCGATATCGACGCCGCGCGTCGGCTGGCCGACCAGCAGCACCTTCGGCGCGCGCTCCATCTCGCGGGCAAGCACGATCTTCTGCTGGTTGCCGCCGGAGAAATTCTCGGTCTTCAGCCTGCTGTCGGGCGGCCGGACGTCATATTGCTCCATCCGCTCGACCGCATGGCCGCGGATCCCGGCGCGGTCGAGCAGCAGGCCGTTGGCGAAGGCGGGATCGTCGTGATAGCCGAGGATCGTGTTCTCGTTGGCCTCGAAGGCGGTGACGAGGCCCATCCGGTGGCGGTCCTCCGGCACATGCGCAAGCCGGATGCGGCGCTGACGGGCGGCATCGGCTGAGTGCAGGATATCGACGGGTCTGCCGTCGATCCGCATCGTTCCGGCCGACGCGCGGCGGATACCGGAAATGACTTCGAGAAGCTCCGACTGACCGTTTCCGGCAACACCCGCGATGCCGACGATCTCGCCGGCCTGAAGGGTGAACGAGACGTCGTCGAGCATGGTGACCCCGCGCTCGTCGGTGAGCGAGACGCCGTTCAGTTCGAGCATCGGGTCGCCGGTGCGGGCCGGCGCCTTGTCGAGGCGCAGGAGCACACGGCGGCCGACCATCAGTTCGGCGAGCTGTTCCGGCGATGTCCCGGCCGTCTTCACGGTCGCCGTCATCTCGCCGCGCCGCATCACCGAGACCGTGTCGGTGACGGCCATGATCTCGCGCAGCTTGTGGGTGATCAGGATGACGGTCTTGCCCTGGTCCCGGAGCTGCCGGAGGATGCGAAACAGATGATCGGCCTCGGCCGGGGTCAGTACCCCGGTCGGCTCGTCGAGGATCAGCGTCTCGGCGCCGCGATAGAGCGCCTTGAGGATCTCGACGCGCTGCTGCAGCCCGACCGGCAGGTCACCGACGACGGCGTCCGGATCGACCTCCAGCGCGTAGTCGCGTTCCAGCCGCTGCAATTCCCTGCGCGCCTGCGCGGCACCCTGGGCCAGCCGCATGCCGCCCTCGACGCCGAGCATGACGTTTTCCAGCACGGTGAACGGTTCGACCAGCATGAAATGCTGGAACACCATGCCGATGCCGGCGGCGATCGCATCGTCCGGCGA
This sequence comes from Tepidamorphus sp., assembly GCA_028280885.1. GTDB lineage: Bacteria > Pseudomonadota > Alphaproteobacteria > Rhizobiales > Tepidamorphaceae > Microbaculum. Next base: position 16,240 of record JANQKY010000052.1, on the reverse strand, counting down.
CTGGATGTCGACGACCCGCCCGTCGACGCGGATCTCGCCGCTGTCGGCCTGGTAGTAACCGTAGAGGATCGACATCAGGGTCGACTTGCCCGCGCCGTTCTCGCCGACGATGCCATGGATCGTGCCCTTGGCGACCCGCAGGTCGATCGCCCGGTTGGCATGCACCGCGCCGAAGCTCTTGTCGATGCCGGTGAGGTCGATGGCAGGCGGCCGATCGGCCGCCTCGGTATGTTCGCCCTTTAAGTCTTCGCCCTGCATACGAAATGTTTAACCACATTTCGCCGCCCGGCAAGGGTTTCCCCGTCGTCGCCTTGACCGCTATCGCGGGCGGGCGAGGATCAGGGTCCAATAGACGCCGTAGCGGGAATTGCCGTTGCGGACCGCGGCGATGCCGATCTGCGTGACGCCCGAGCGGAGCAGGTTCTGGCGGTGGCCGGAGGAGGCCTTCCAGGCGGCCAGCGCGGCCTCCGCGCTCTTCTGTCCGGCGGCGACGTTTTCGGCCGCCGCGCGCCAGACATAGCCGCCCGCCCGCAAGCGCGTGCCGAGCGGACCGGCGACATTGTGGCTGAGCCGGTCGACCCTAGCCATCGCCATCGCCTGTTGCTGCGCGAGCGCATTCAACCGCGGACTGACGACGACCGGCGGGCGCCCGTGCGAGAGACGATAGCCGCTGATCGCACGGGCCATCGCGCCGGAATTGACCGGCACTGCGGACAGGTTCTGGGCTTTGGTTTCAGTTGCGGGCGCGGAAATCAAAACCACAACCAGCGCGGCGACGACCGCCGCGCTGGCACGCAATCCCATTGCCATCAATGCCACCATCAGAAAAAGAACGGTTCAAAACCATGGAACGCATAATAGTTCGCTCAACAACTATACAGGTCGGGGTGCTGAATACCACCCGTCCGTTTCAAGCCGGCACCTCAAACCGGAGGTGTAGTGGCGTCAGGACACCGGACAGCTTGAATCCGACGTATAGTCATGGACCTTGATGTCGCCGGAGACGATACCATCCCTCGCCGCGCCGACCTTCGACTTCATGTCGTCGGTGATCAGCGGCTTGTTGTTGTCGTCGAGCGCCCAGCCGACACCGTTCTGGGCAAGACCGAGCACCTTGACGCCGGTGTCCCAGGTGCCGTTCTTGACGTCCTCGGCGGCCTCGTAGACCGCATTGTCGACGCGCTTGAGCATCGAGGTCAGGACGGAGCCGGGATGGATGTGGTTCTGGTTGGAATCGACCCCGATCGAGTACTTGCCCTCGTCGGCGGCGGCCTGCAGGACGCCGAGCCCGGTGCCGCCGGCAGCCTGGTAGACGACGTCGGCGCCCTTGTCGAACTGGGACTTCGCCAGTTCGCCGCCGCGCACCGGATCGTTCCACGCAGCCCCGGTGGTGCCGGTCATGTTCTGGAACACCTCTATATCGGGATTGACGGCGCGCGCGCCCTGGACGTAGCCGCAGGCGAACTTGCGGATCAGCGGAACGTCCATGCCGCCGACGAAGCCGATCTTGCCGGTCTCAGACGCCATCGCCGCGAGCATGCCGACGAGATAGGAGCCTTCCTCCTCCTTGAACAGCACCGAGCGGACATTCGGCTGATCGACCACCATGTCGATGATGGCGAATTGCGTGTCGGGAAACTCCGGAGCGACCTTTTCCAGCGCCGGGGCGTGGGAGAAGCCTATCACGATGACCGGGTTGTAGCCGCGCCGGGCGAAATTGCGGATCGCCTGTTCGCGCTGTGAATCGTTCTGGATCTCGAAGTCGCGATATTCGATGCCGGTATCCTGCTTGAACCGCTCGGCGCCGTTATAGGCGGCCTCGTTGAACGATTTGTCGAACTTGCCCCCGGCATCATAGACGACCGCCGGCTGAACGTCGTCGGCCCGGACATCGCCCGTAACGCCGACAAATGCAAACCCGAGCGCCGCGATTGCGGCAAGACCTGTAAGACGCATTGCTCCACCTCTTCGTCATTGGTCCGGCCTGTCGCCGATTTCGGCTTTTACCGGTTGGTCAGAGATTGGCATGTCATCGTAGCGGATGCACGCCGATAATTCGGCTTTCGATCGACCTTGCAAACGACCGGACAACTGAATACCGGTTGACTATTACGGCAGCGGGACGGTGTATTCCCGATAGCGAGGGCGGCGAAGCATATGGCGACCGGACGGATTATCATCATCGGCTACGGCACGATCGGCCAGTGCGCGCTGCCCCTGCTGATCGACCGGATGGACCGCCCCGCCGGGCAGTTTGTCGTCATCGACCGGATCGCCGAACCGGCGATGCTGGCGCCGTTCCGGCAGGCGGGCCTCACCTATCTGCAGTCTGACCTCAATCGGGAGACCTTCGCGGCGGTGATGGCCGGGATCGCGCGGGCCGGCGACCTCCTGATCAACCTGACGATCGGCATCGACTCGCTCGAACTCGCCGACTGGTGCCACGCCCACGGCATCGCCTATGTCGACACCGCGCTCGAGCCGTGGGACGGCTTCGTCGCCGATGCCGATCAGCCGGTCGCGGAGCGGACCGAATACGCCCTGCATCAGCGCGCCCGCCGGCACGCCGAGACGCATTGGCGCCGCGACGGGCCGACCGCGATCGTCACCCATGGCGCCAATCCCGGCATGGTCAATCACTTCGCCAAGGCAGCCCTCGTCGAGGTCGCCGGCCGGATGGGGATCGAGACGGACACGCCGGACAGCCGCGAGGGCTGGGCGCGGCTTGCCCGGCGCACGGGCACCAAGGTGATCCATATCTCCGAACGCGACACGCAGGTCTCGCCGGTGCCCAGGCAGCCGGGCGAGTTCGTCAACACCTGGAGCATCCCGGGCTTCATCGAAGAGGCGATGATGCCCGTCGAATTCGGCTGGGGCAGTCACGAGCGGACCCTGCCGCCAGGCGCCCTTCGTCACAGCGAAGGTCCCGGCAACACGATCTATCTCGATCAGGCCGCCGCCCGCTACCTGCTCTATTCCTGGGTGCCCTCGCACGGCCAGATCCTCGGGCTCGCCATACCGCATAGCGAGATGGTGACGCTGAGCGACTATCTCACCGTTATCGAGGACGGCGTCGCGGTCTATCGGCCGACCGTGTCCTTCGTCTACCTGCCCTGCGACGCGGCCCTTGCCAGCCTGCACGAAACGATGATGGGCGGCTGGCGGGAGCCTGTCCGCGAGCGCGTTCTTAAAGAGGATATCTCGGCGGGCCACGATGAACTGGGCGTTTTGCTGCTCGGTCATGACAGCGCGGGCCGGGGCCGTACAGGCCTCTGGTACGGCTCGCATCTGGACATCGATACGGCGCGGGCGATCGTGCCCCATTCCAACCCGACGGCGCTGCAGGTCGCAGCCGGCGTCGTCTCGGCAAGCCTGTGGGCGGCCGAGAACCCCGCCCGCGGCTATTGCGAGCCCGAGGACCTGCCGCATGACTTCGTGCTGGCGGCGGCACGGCCCTATCTCGGCCGGATGATGTGTGTCGAGACCGACTGGACGCCGCTTGGGCAGCGCTCGTTCCTGGATGCGCCCGCCGCGCCGGACGATCCCTGGCAGTTCGCCAATTTCCGGCCAGGCCTCTAAGTGAAGCACGGCGATTGACGCCTGCGCGTCGGTGTTTCATGGTCGAAACGCTGCCCGGATCGGTTGTTATCGTCGAATTTCGCCCGGGCCGGCCCGATTTGGAGCGCAGAGCATGTCCACCGCCAGTTCGCCCGCGCCGGAAACGCCCGCAGATGCGTCCAGCGGCAGCGCGGACCTTGAGAAGATCCCGCTCGACCAGGTCCTGAAGACCCTGGATGTCGATCCGGACAAGGGCCTGGCGACGGCCGAGGTCGACAAGCGGCTGAAGACCTACGGCCCGAACGCGCTGCCCGAAAAGCATGTGGGGCTGGCGGAGCGCATCGCGCACTATTTCATCGGGCCGATCGCCTTCATGATCGAGGCCGCCGCGATCGTCTCGGCGCTGCTTGGCCGCTGGGACGATTTCACCATCATCTTCGGCCTTTTGATCTTCAATGCCGGCCTCGAATTCTGGCAGGACATGAAGGCCTCGAACGCGCTTGCCGCGCTGAAGAAGGGGCTTGCCCCGCAGGCGACCGCGCTGCGCGACGGCGCCTTTCAGACCGTCGAAGCGGCGACGCTCGTTCCCGGCGATATCGTCAAGATCCGGCTCGGGGTGATCGTGCCTGCCGATCTCAGGCTGGTTGCCGGCGACTATGCCTCGATCGATCAGGCCGCGCTCACCGGCGAATCCCTTCCGGTCGCCAAGAAACCCGGCGACGAGGCCTATTCGGGAAGCGTCGTCAAGCAGGGCGAGATGACCGGCGTGGTGATCGCCACCGGCGCCAACACCTTTTTCGGCCGCACCGCCAAGCTGGTCGCCGGCGCCGGCGCCGTCAGCCATGCCCAGCAGGCGATGTTCCAGATCGGCAACTTCCTGATCGCGGTCGCCGTCGCGCTCGCCCTGGTGATGGTCGCGGTGCAGGTCTATCGCGATATCGTCATCACCGAGAACTGGGGGCTGACGGACGCGCTCGACATCCTGCAATTCGTGCTGATCCTGCTGGTCGCCTCGATCCCCGTGGCCATGCCGGCGGTGTTCTCGATCACCATGGCGCTCGGCGCGCTGGCGCTGTCGAAGGAAAAGGCGATCGTCTCGCGGCTCGCCTCGATCGAGGAGATGGCCGGCGTCGATATCCTGTGCTCCGACAAGACCGGCACGCTCACCAAGAACGAATTGAAGCTCGACGATCCGATCCTGTTCGACGCCAAGGATCCGCAGGCCGTCATTCTCGCCGGCGCGCTCGCCTCCAAGATCGAGGACAAGGACGCGATCGATACCGCGGTGATCGCCGCGCTGAAGGATGCGGAGGCGCTGAAGGCCTATACGCCCGGCAAGTTCGTCCCCTTCGATCCCGTTTCGAAGCGGACCGAGGCGACGGTGACGACGAAGGACGGCAAGACCGTTGTCGTGACGAAAGGCGCGCCGCAGGCGATCGTCGACCTGGCCAAACCCGCCAAGGATATCGCCGACAAGGTGAGTGCGTCGGTCGCCGAACTCGCCGGTAAGGGCTACCGGGCGCTCGCCGTTGCCCGCTCCGAGGATGCCGGCAAGACCTGGCATTTGCTCGGCCTGTTGCCGATGTTCGACCCGCCGCGCGACGATTCGGCGCAAACGATCGCAGCCGTCCGCGAAAAGGGCGTCGAAGTGAAGATGGTGACCGGCGACGACACCGCGATCGCCATCGAGACGGCCCGGCAACTGGGTCTGGGCACCAACATCATCGCCGCTGCCGACGCCTTCCCCAAGGACATGGATCCCGACCATGTGCCGGAGACAATCGCCGATTCCATCGAGACCGCCGACGGCTTCGCCCGGGTCTTCCCGGAGCACAAATACGCCATCGTCAAGGCGCTGCAGGCGCGCGGCCATCTGGTGGCGATGACCGGCGACGGGGTCAATGACGCGCCCGCCCTGAAACAGGCCGATTGCGGCACGGCGGTCTCCGGCGCCACCGATGCGGCGCGGGGCGCTGCCGCGCTCATCCTGACGGCGCCGGGCCTGTCGGTGATCACCAACGCGATCGACGAGGCGCGGCGCATCTTCGGACGCATCACCTCCTACACGATCTACCGGGTGGCGCTGACGATGGACATCATGTTCCTCGTCGTCCTGTCGACCATCTTCCTGAACTTCCAGCCGCTCTCGGCGATCATGATCGTCATCCTGTCGCTGCTCGACGACCTGCCCGTCATGACGCTTGCCTATGACAACACAGCGGTGTCGCGCGAGCCGATCCGCTGGCGCATGCCGCGGCTGTTGAGCGTATCCGCCGTGCTGGGCTTCGCTTCTGTGGTCCAGTCCTTCGGGCTTTTGCTGATCGGCATGGCGGTGATGGCGGACCCGGCGGCGCAGGCGATGTTCGGGCTGCATGACCAGTCGCATCTGCAAACGGTGATGTTCCTGCAGCTTGCCGCCGGCGGGCATCTGATGCTGCTGGTGACGCGGACGGAAAAATGGTTCTTCCAGCCGCCCTATCCCGCGCCGATCCTGCTCGCCGCGATCATCGGCACGCAGGTCTTCGCGGTGCTGATGTGCGGCTTCGGCTGGATCGTCGAGCCGATCGCCTGGACCCTGATCGGCTGGATCTGGCTCTACCTGCTGTTGTGGCTCGGCGTGATGGGCATCATCCGCATCCTGCTGGAGCGCTTCCTCGACCACCGGATGGGCGAACGGGCGAAGCACACGGCACTGGTGCAGCACAAGATCGCGTAAGGAAAACGCCATGAGCTATCGCGGGAAACTGATCGTCAAGCCCGACACCAGGGTGACGCTCGCCGATATCGATCCGGGCTTCCACGGCCATCACAAGAGCCATGAGGAGGCGACGCCGGAGATCGCCGACAATCTTGCCCGGATCAGCGATCTGCAGGAACTGCTTTATGCGGAAAAGAAGCACGCGCTGCTGATCGTGCTGCAGGGCATCGATGCGGCCGGCAAGGACGGCGTGTGCTGGCATGTGATCACCGCGATGAACCCGCAGGGCTGCAAGGTGACCGGCTTCAAGCAGCCCTCGTCCGAGGAACGGGCGCACGACTTCCTCTGGCGCGTCCATCCCCATGCCCCCGCGCTCGGCCAGGTCGCGGTCTTCAACCGGTCGCATTACGAGGACGTGCTGGTCGTGCGCGTCCATGATCTCGCGCCGAAATCGGTCTGGTCGAAGCGCTACAAGGCGATCAACGATTTCGAGAGCCTGCTTGCCGAAAACGGCGTCACGATCGTCAAATTCTTCCTCTACATCTCCAAGGATGAGCAGCTCGAACGCTTCGCGCGCCGGCTCGACGACAAGGACCGGCAGTGGAAGATCAGCGCCTCCGATTATGCCGAGCGTCAGTATTGGGACGCCTATATCGAGGCCTATGAAGCGATGCTGTCGAAGTGTTCGACCGAGCACGCGCCCTGGTTCGTCATTCCCTCCAACCACAAGTGGTTCCGCAACCTCGCCGTCTCGGCGATCCTGCGCGAGACGATGGAAGGCATGCACATGAAGGCGCCCGAGCCGACGGTCGATATCGCCGAGATCCGCAAGAAGTACCACGCCGCCGTCGCTGCGCAAAAAGGGCACTGAATGACGACGCGCGGCCATTGCCTGTGCGGAAGGACCCGCTGGCGCTATCAAGGCGGGGCGACATGGTCGTGCTACTGCCATTGCGACGATTGCCGCCGCAATTGCGCGGCCCCCGTGGTCGCCTGGCTCGGCGTTCCCGTCGAAAACTTTCAGTGGACAGGCGAACCGCCGAAGACGCTGGAAAGTTCCAAGGGCGTGCGGCGGCATTTCTGCGCGACCTGCGGGTCGCCGATGGGCTTTGAAGCCGATCACTATCCCGGCGGCATGCACCTCTACGCCGCGTCCCTGGACAATCCGCAGGACTTCCAGCCGACATTCCACGTCAACTACGAAAGCAGGCTCGCCTGGCTTCGGATCGACGACGACCTGCCGAAATACGAAGGCACGCTGCTTCAGTCCCCGGAAAGCCTGTGGGACTGAAATCAAGGCAGGCGTAGATCGACGGCCGGCGATCGAGAACGTCGTCAGGTCCCCTCGCCGGCGGCATGCAGCGCGTCGATGCCGGCCCGGTAGTCCGGGAATTCCAGTTCGACGCCCAGTTCGTCCTTGATCCGGTCGTTGCGCACGCGCCGGTTGGCGGAATAGAAGCTGCGCGCCATCGGCGTGATGTCGGCGGTCTCGAAATCCACTTCCGGCGGCGGCGCGACGCCGAGCTTCTGCGCCGCATAGGCGATGACGTCCTGCGGCGGGGCCGGTTCGTCGTCGGCGAGATTGTAGATGCCGCCGGCCCGCGGCCTGGCGATCGAGGCTTCCAGCACGCGGGCGATATCGTTGGCGTGGATGCGGTTGAACACCTGTCCGGGCTTGACGAGCCGCCGCGCCTTGCCGGCTTTCAGGGTCTTGAGCGCGTTGCGGCCGGGCCCGTAGATGCCGGCGATGCGGAACAGCATCACGGGGATGCCGGTCTCCTCGCCGAATGCCAGCCAGTCGCGCTCGGCCTCGACCCTCAGGGCATTCCGTTTGCTGACGGGCGCGGTCGGCGCGGTCTCGTCGATCCAGTCGCCGCCGTGGTCGCCATAGACGCCGACGGTCGACAGATAGCCGAGCCAGCGGATCGTATCGGCGCGGGCGGCGAGGTCGGCGCCATGATGGAGGAGCACCGGATCGCCGCCCTCGCCGGGCTTGATCGACTGCAGCACATGGGTGGCGCCATCAAGCGCGGCGGCGACGTCGTCGCCAGGGCCGGTGCCGTCGAAGATCACGGCCGCGATGCCCTGATCGGCAAGCCGTTCGGCTTTTTCCGGCGTGCGCACCGTGCCCGCCACCGTCCAACCCTGCGCCAGAAGCCGGCGGGCGAGCGTCGTTGCGGACAGGCCGAGACCGAAAACGAAGAGTGTGTTTGTCATGCCTCCTGCGAAGCGGATTTGCGGGTGTCGGTCAAGAGGCGATCTCGTCGCGCGCCAAGCGCCATTCGGCCAGCACGCCGCGATCGCGCTCGGCGGGCTCCGACCGATCGGCAAGATCGAGAAAGGCGTCCGGCGCGATCAGGCGCGAGACCGCCCAGACGGCCGTGCCGCGCACCAGCGGCGCGGAATCCCGCAAACACTCAACGGCGGACGTCGCGAGGCGGTCATCGTCGCTGTTGCCGATCGCGATCAGGACGTTGCGCAGGAACCGGTCCCGGCCGGTGCGCTTGACCGGCGACTTGCGGAACAGGGCGCGGAACGCCTGATCGTCGAGCCGGGCAAGGCCGGCCAGTTCGGGCAGTGTACGGTCCGGCTGTGCGGCCAGTTTCGCCTCGCGGCCGGCCTGCGCGAACTTGTTCCAGGGGCAGACGGCCAGGCAGTCGTCGCAGCCGTAGATGCGGTTGCCCATCAGCGGCCGCAGGTCGCGCGGGATCGATCCGGGGTGCTCGATCGTCAGATAGGAGATGCAGCGACGCGCATCGAGCCGGTAGGGGGCGGGAAAGGCGTCGGTCGGACAGATGTCGAGACAGGCGCGGCAGGAGCCGCAATGGTCGCTCTCGGGCTCGTCGGCCGGCAGGTCGGCCGTGGTGAAGATCGCGCCGAGGAACAGCCAGGAGCCGAGATCCCGCGAGACCAGATTGGTGTGCTTGCCCTGCCAGCCGAGGCCGGCGGCCTCGGCGACCGGCTTCTCCATCACCGGCGCGGTATCGACGAACACCTTGACGTCGGCGCCGGCACGCGCGGCGAAATCGCGGGCGACCGCCTTCAGCTTCTTCTTGACGACGTCGTGATAGTCGTCGCCGCGGGCATAGACCGAGATCATGCCCCGATCGGTCCTGGCGAGATCGTCGAGGGGATCGTGGTCGGGTCCGTAATTCAGGCCGAGCACGAGGATCGACCGGACATCGGTCCACAGCGATCGCGGATGGGCGCGGCGATCCGCCGTCGTTTCCATCCAGTGCATGGTGCCGTGGAAGCCGTCTTTAAGGAAGGCTGCCAGCCGGTCGGCATTGTCGCGGACGCGTTCGGGGCGCGTCACGCGGGCGACGTCGAAGCCCTCCTCGAGCGCGCGCGCAATCACCCGGTCCTTCAGGGCCTGCCGAGACGCTACGCGTTCAGAAGTCGAGGTCGACATAGGTCGACGAGGGCGGCACGCCGGGAAGCTGTTCCAGGAGCAGCGGCCGGAAGGAGGGGCGCGACTTCACCCGGGCATACCAGGCCTTGGCGTGTTCGAACGCCTCCCAGGGCACCTCGCCCAGATAGTCGATGCAGGACAGGTGTGCCGCCGCCGTCAGGTCGGCGAACGACAGGTCCTCGCCGGCAAGCCAGTTCCGCCGGCCGGCGAGCCAGCCGATATAGTGCAGGTGATGTTTGATGTTGGAGCGGGCCGCCCGGATCGCCGAGGAATCCGGCGCGCCGCCGCCTTGCTCCGCCGTCATGAAGCGCTTGTAGATGCGCTCGGTCAGCAGGTAGTCGGACACCTCGCCATGAAAGCGGGTGTCGAACCAGTCGAGCAGGCGCCGCACCTCGGCGCGGCCGCGCGGGTCGGCGGGCAGAAGCCGCTTGCCGCCAAGTTCGGCGCCGCGCGTCTCGTCGAGATATTCGAGCACCGGGCGCGGTCCGCAGATCGCCGTGCCGCCACCGTCGAGCAGGACGGGCAGCGTTCCGGCCGGATTGACGACGAGGAACTCGCGCCGCCGCTCCCAGGTGCGCTCCTCGATGAACTCGGCGGCAAGGCCGTATTCGCCAAGCGCCAGACGGACGCTGCGGGAGGCTGGAGAGAAGGGGTGATGATAAAGATTGAACATTTCCGATCGACCGCGAAACCGCCAGGACGGCTATTATTACGATACAAAACGGTTTATTGGCGATTTGCGCTAGCAGACTGTAACGATATAGAGACGCCGCTCCCGCTCGGCAAGCCGTGGCCGCATGCCGCCGCGGACAGGCTCGCCATCGATTTCACCACAAGGACCGCCCGTGACCGCAGACCACCTCATCGCGCTGGCCGTCATCCAGGGGCTGACGGAATTCCTCCCGGTCAGTTCGTCCGGTCATCTCAACCTCCTGCATCTTCTCACCGCCTATCCCGACGAGGGACCCGCGATAGACGTCGCCATACATGTTGGCAGTCTTGTGGCGGTGCTTGTGTATTTCTGGCGCGACACGTTTACGCTCATCGCCGGCACGCGCGATCTGGTGCTGTTCCGGTCGACGCCCGAGCGTCGGCTCGTGCTGCTCCTGATCCTGGCCACGATACCGCTGTCGATCGTCGGCTTCATCATGCTGAAGACCGGCCTCGTCGAGGCCGTCCGCACGCTCGAGGTGATCGCCTGGTCGACGATCCTGTTCGGCCTCGTTCTATGGGCAGCCGACGCGATCGGCCGTCGCAACCGGCTGTTTACGCAGATCGGCGTGCCGGACGCGGTCTGGATCGGCCTTGCCCAATGCCTGGCGCTGATCCCCGGCGCGAGCCGGTCGGGCGTGACGATGTCGGCGGCAAGGGCGCTCGGCTTCGAGCGCACGGAGGCTGCGCGCTTCGCGATGCTGGTGGCGATCCCGGCGATCCTGGTGACCGGGGCGGGAACGGCGCTCGACCTGGGCGGTAATCAGGCGGCGATCATCGCCAATGACGCGCTTGCCGCCGCCGGCCTGTCGGCGGTCACCGCCTTCGTCTCGATCTGGTTCATGATGGCGCTTCTGCGCCACACCAGCATGCTGCCCTTCGTGGTCTACCGGCTGGTGCTCGGCGTCGTGCTGCTGTGGTTCGCCTACGCCTGAAGAGGCCCTTTTTGATAGCTTCCGGCCCGATCTCTTCTTTGGGCGGCCAATTCCGGCCGGCGCGCGGGCGCGCTTGCGAACCCTGGCGGGTTCGAGATTGCGCCCTTCGAGGCGCCCTTGCCTGTTCTATGCCTCCGGCGCCGTGCCGTTCGGCGTCGAGAACTGTCCGGCCTTGCGATAGCGGCCAAGATAGGTCGGCAGGATGACCCCCATCGCCTGCGGCTCGATGCCGAGATCGGCGAGCGTCCGGTGCTCGGCGATCGCCGCCTCCGACACCACGTTGTCGCGGGCAAGCTGGCGAAGCTGGTCGACCGTCAGCGGCGGTTTCGGCAGAAGCTGCAGGAACGAGGCCTTGATGCGGGCGAGCCCGAAGGGCAGCGGCGCCAGGATGCGCTTGCGGCCGGTTTCGGCCAGGGTGCGCTCCAGCAGCGCCTTGAAGGTTTCGATCTCCGGACCGCCGAGTTCGTAGATCGTGCCCGGCTTCGCCTTGCCGTCGACGCCAAGCGCGACGGCCTCGGCGACGTCACCGACGAAGACCGGCTGGAACCGCGTGTGCCCGCCGCCGATCAGCGGCAGCGCCGGGGAGATCCGCGCCATCGCGGCGAAGCGGTTGAAGAAATCGTCCTCCGGTCCGAAGATGATCGACGGTCGCAGGATGACGGCCTCGGGAAACGCCTTGAGCACCCCCGCCTCGCCGGCCGCCTTGGAGCGGGCATAGTGGGAGGGCGAGCCAGGATCCGCGCCGATCGAGGAGACCTGCACGAAGCGCCCCGCTCCCGCAGCCTTGGCCGCGGCGGCGATCGCGGCGGGACCAGCGGCCTGGACCGCATCGAAGGACTGCTTGCCGGCCTCATAGAGAATGCCGACCAGGTTGACGACCGCATCCGATCCGGCGACGGCCCGGTCAATCGAGGCGCGGTTGCGGATATTGGCCTGGACGGCGTGGATCTGGCCGACGGCGCCGAGCGGCTGCAGGAAGCCGGCGAGATCCGGCCGCCTGACCGCGACCCGCACCCTGTAGCCGCGCTTCGCCAGCGCCCGCACGACGTTGCGGCCGACAAAGCCGGACCCGCCGAAAATCGTCACCAGATCGCTCTTCACATATCCGGTCGCCATCACAAGGCCTCCCGATCCGCCCTCGATTAAGGGACTTGCCTTCTCCTGAAGCCTCCACATAGCGGACAGGCGCCCGGCTGTGAAGGCCAGGGGTTTGCGACGGCGGCGCAGCCAACCGCCACGGCCCTTGGCAACGCATTAAGGCAGGGGGCCGGATCGATGCTGCAATCGGTCAGGAGCGATACGGCGGCAAAAAAACATCGGCGCGAGATCGTTTCCATAGTAAAATCAGCGTTCCGGTACGCATTTCATCCGGGGCTGACTTTATTTCCGCCCGGCATTTTCGCTCGGCGATGAGATTGAGATCACTCGACTTCATTCGGGGCTGTTAATTCGATGATTGGGACCTTCTGTATTGGCCTGAACAGAACTTCAACTCACCTCCGATCCCTCGCTCTGGTGGCAGCGCTGCTCTGGCCGTCCCTGTTGACGGCGCAGACACCGTTCTCCGAGCCCGACGTCGTCAACGGCGTTCTCGACCTGCGCGGATGGGATGCGGACCGGGATGGCCCGATCGTTCTCGACACCTGGGAATTCTTCGGCAACCAGCTTCTGAGCGGCGCCGATTTCGAAGGCGCCGATCCGCCGCGGTCCGACGCCTACCTGCAGGCTCCGGGCCGATGGACCGGACTGCCGACACCGGACGGGCCGATGCCGGCCTGGGGCTACGGCACGCTCGCGCTCGAACTGATTTTGCCCTCACCGTCCAAGGACCTGGCGCTGAGCTTCGGCAACATGATGACGGCCTTCGAGCTGGATATCGGCGCCGAACACGCCGGTGGGCTGGGGACGGTGGGAACGACGCGCGACACCACCTATGGCCTGATCGGCCAGACCCTGTTCGACGTGCCCGACGGATTGGAGCGCGTCAGGCTGACGATCCGCCTGTCCAACTACGCCGAACGGCGCGGCGGCGGCTGGCGCGATCCGATCGAATTCGGATCGAAACCCTATCTCAGCGCGGCCGATACCAACAACCTGAAACTGGCCTGGTTCGTCGGCGGCATCATGGTCATTTTCGGGCTCTATCATCTCGGCCTGTTCGCCATGCGCCCGTCCGACCGGTCGGCGCTGTGGTTCGGGCTGTTCTGCCTGGCGCTGTTCGAGCGCGCCTTCACCCTGTGGTACGGCTTCTTCCCGGAGCTTGCCGGCCAGGAATTGTTCTGGCTGGTCCACAGGGTGACGGCTTTCACCTCGTTTATCGGCTGCGTTCTGCTGGTTCTGTATACGGCCAGCCTTTTCCCGCATGACATGTCCGGGTACCTCTACAAGTTCGAGGTGATCTTCGGCACCGCGATGACGCTGTTCATCTTCCTGCCCGGAGACATCTGGTCGTATCCGCTTATCGCCAATGGGATGGCGCTTCTATGGCTGGTGATCCTGCTGCATGTCACCTATGTCGCCGTCATGGTGGTCATCCGCCGCCGCGACGAGAGCACGCTCTTTGCGATCGGCTGGTTCGGATGCATGCCCCTGCTTGGCCTTACGGTGCTGAACCTGCTCGACCTGGTCGAGACGGGGGATCTCGGGCAATACGGCCTCCTGTTGTTCGTCGTGATGCAAGCGCTGCTTCTGTCGCGCCGGTTTTCCCGGTCGTTCAGCCGGGTGGAGACGTTGTCCGAGCAGCTGACCGCCAATAACGAGCGCCTTCAGCGGCTCGACGAGTTGAAGAACCAGTTCCTGGCCAATACCTCGCACGAACTGCGCACGCCGCTGAATGGCATCATCGGGATGACCGAAGCCCTGCGCGCCGGCTCCAAGGGGCCGGTGAGCGCGGGTGTCGACCAGTCGCTGTCGATGATCGCGGCCAGCGGAAGGCGGCTTGCGACGCTTGTCAACGATATTCTCGACGCCGAAAAGCTGCGCAACCGCGACATCACCCTGTCGCGCCGCGCCGTCGACCTGCACGAGGCCGCCGAGGTGGTTCTGCAACTGTCGCAGTCGATCGGCGGCGGCAATCAGGATGTGGTGCTGCGCAACGACGTGCCGACGGATCTCGCCTATGTCGACGCCGACGAGAACCGGCTGCAGCAGATCCTGCAGAACCTGGTCGGCAACGCCATCAAGTTCACCCAGGCCGGCAGCGTGTCCGTCGGTGCGCGCGATGACGGCGAGGCGGTCGAGATCTGGGTGGAGGACACCGGCATCGGCATCCCCGAGGACAAGTTCGATGCCATTTTCCGCTCCTTCGAGCAGGTCGACGCCTCGACGGAGCGCGAATATGGCGGCACCGGTCTTGGTCTCGCGATCACCAGGCGGCTGGTCGAACTGCATGGCGGCACGATCACGGTGACGTCGGAGCTCGGCAAGGGCAGCCGCTTCACTTTCACCCTTAAGAAAGCTGGCACCCTGACGAAGGCCGGGGCCGGACGCGCGGACGTCCCGGCACTGGCGCCGGACAAGGAGGGCAAGCCCGGCCAGACGCCGCCCCGTCCGATCGTGCTGCCGACAACGCCCCTGACGGCCGCGGCCAACGGGGAGGGACAGCCGCCCAACGGGCAGTCCCCCGCCGGACAGCCCCCAGATGGGCAGGCAGCGGACGCTCCGTCCGGCAACGGCAATGGCTCGCATCCCTCCGTTCTCGTGGTCGACGACGACGAGATCAACCGGCATGTGGTGGCCAACTTCCTGGGCCTGGAGGCCTACAACGTGCTGGAGGCCGAAAACGGCGAGGCGGCACTGGCAATGATGCGCGATACGCCGCCCGATCTGGTCCTGCTCGACATCATGATGCCGCGGATGAACGGCTACGAGGTGTGCCGCCAGATCCGCACCGAGCGCGACGAATCCAACCTGCCGATCATCTTCCTGTCGGCCAGGGACCGCACGGAGGACCTCGTCACCGGCTTTAAGAGCGGGGCCAACGACTATGTGCCCAAGCCGGTGGCCGGGCCCGAACTGCTGACCCGCGTCGCCACGCACTTGAAGCTTCTGCGGATCCAGGCGCAGATGATCCAGAAGGAGAAGCTCGCAACGATCGGCCAGGTGGCGACGGGCATCGTCCACGACTTCAAGAACTCGATCAACGTGATCCGCGGCTATGCGGAGATGATCGCCGAGGAGAGCGGCGACAAGGACCGGGAAATGACCGGCTTTGCCTCGACGATCACATCGGAGGCCGAGCGCATCAACGCCATGGCCTATGAGATCCTGGACTATGCCCAGGGCGGCATGCGCCTCGATCGCGAAGACATCACCACCGACGACTTCCTCGCACTGGTGGAAACCGCCATTCGTCCCGCTTTCGGGCTCAAAGGCCTCCGGTTCGAGATCGTCGACGAGGCGGAGGAGACGATCAGCGTCGACAGCGCCCGGATGATCCGGGTCTTCGTCAACATCGCCGGCAACGCATCGGACGTCCTGGCCCCCGACGGCACCTTCACCATCCGCGCCCGGCGGGACGGGCCGGCAGTGACGTTCGAGCTCGCCGACGACGGCCCCGGGATCCCTGAGTCAATTCGCGATCATTTGTTCGACCCGTTCGTCACCTTCGGCAAGGAACAGGGCACGGGTCTGGGCATGGCGCTGGCGAAGGGCATCGTCGAAGCCCATGGCGGAGAGATCCGCTTCGAAACGCAAACCGACAGGGGGACGACATTTTTCATTACCCTGCCGCAGCCGCGGTCCTGAACATCAACCAAGGGTTTGCGACGATGGAACCGATCGGACGGTGCCGCGAGGCTTTCTCGCAGAAGCCATCCAAAGACATGCTCTAGCTGTGGAGCCTCAAGAGGTTGTCCTTGTTCAGGTTGAGGCGACTGATAGGTGGTTTTGAGTTCAGGCTGCCGTGTGGTCTGTGCCAATTGTACA
>JANQKY010000041.1 GCA_028280885.1 Tepidamorphus sp. | reverse complement strand
TCTTCACGCTCAAGGCAGCCCGTCTGAAGACGGGGGATTTAAACCCCAGAGTGGATATTAAACCGGACAGCAGTGGAACACGTCCGGGCATGACATCCGAGGGGGTGGTCAGGCTGAAAACCAAAAGCCCGTCCCTCGTCATCCCGGAATTCGCTTAAGCGAATATCCGGGATCGGGGAACCGAGGCGGTTCGGAGTCCCACAAGCACCGACAGGGGCGCCCCGATCCCGGCTCGGCCTGACGGCCGTCCGGGATGACGAGACAGAGGCTTATGGACCCTCGTCTCCCTCCGAGGTCATCCACCGACTTGTCCCACTGCGGGGAAATGGCGGACGAGACCAAGATACCGGCTTCCATCGAGGAAAACTGAATGATAACGCTCGAGCGCGTAGCCAAGCCGCAAACCAGGGCCCGGCCCTGCCCCGAACCGACCTCGGGCAGGGCAGCCATGCAACTTCGCCAATTGCGAAAAGATCCCATCCGTCGTTGATTGGGCGTGGGGCCGTGTTTGCCGATCCTTCGCCCCTGCGCGCGCAAGCGCGATCAATGCACCGAAAGCACATCCATGATGTCACGCCCCGCCGGCGAAGACCTGTCGCCACGGATTTCCTTTCTCGAATTCGTTCTGATCATCGCGTTGCTGATGGCGCTGACGGCCCTGTCGGTCGACATCATGCTGCCGGCCCTTCCCGCCATCGACGACTATTTCGGCATCGCCGACGCCAATGACCGGCAGCTGATCATCACCGCCTACATGCTCGGCTTCGCTGTCGGCATGCCGTTCTTCGGCCCGCTGTCGGACCGCTTCGGCCGCAAGCCGGTGCTGGCCTTCGGCCTTCTGATCTATGTGGTGGCAACGGCCGGCACGATGCTGGCCGAGGACTATTCGACCCTGCTTTTCATGCGCTTCGTCCAGGGCATCGGCTGCGCCTCGCCGCGCATCGTCTCGATCGCCGTCGTCCGCGACCGCTTCGCCGGCCGCGAGATGGCCCAGGTGATGTCCTTCGTCATGATGATCTTCGTTCTCCTGCCGGTGATGGCGCCGGCGATCGGCAGCGGCATCCTCCTGTTCGGCGAGTGGCAGACGGTGTTCCTGGCCCTGCTGCTCACCGGCGTCGGCATCGCGGTCTGGACGCAAGGCCGCCTGCCGGAAACCCGGCCGCCGCCGATGCGCCAGCCACTGTCGATCCGCTGGCTGGGCAAATCGCTGAAGACGACGGTGAACACCCGCGAAACGCTCGGCTACACCATCGCCACCACCTTCGTGTTCGGACCGATCATCGGCTACATCAACTCCGCCCAACAGATTTTCGCCGAGGTGTTCGACCAGAACGAGCTGTTTCCGCTGTTCTTCGCCCTCGTCGCGATCGCGCTGGCCGCCGCCGGGTTCCTGAACGGCCGGCTGGTCGGCGCGATGGGCATGCGGCGCCTGTCGCATGGCGCGGTGATCGGCTTCATCGCCACCTCCGCGCTCCACCTCGTCCTCGGCATGAGCGACGAATCCCATTCCGTCTGGGTCTTCTGCGGCTTCCTCTCGGTCCAGATGTTCTTCTTCGGCGTCATCATGCCGAATTTCAACGCCATGGCGATGGAGCCGCTCGGCGAGATCGCCGGCACCGCCGCCTCCTTCATCGGCGCGGTGACAACGGCCGGCGGTGCGATTATCGGCTGGTATATCGGCGGCCTCTATGACGGCAGCTACGTGCCGTTGCTCGCCGGCTATCTGATCTGCGGCCTGATCGGGCTCGTCGTCGTCGCGATCACCGAACGCGGCCGCCTGTTCGCCCCCCACCACGAGCCGCTGCCCGCCGCCGAAGGCTAGCCTTTAAAGACAGATGGGCGCGGCCCGTTTCCAGGCCGCGCCAAAAGATTAAGTCAGTTCGGCTCGCCTCAACTCGCCGCCGCCGCCATCTGCAGCGGCGCCGTCTTCGGCTGCACTTCCTCGGTGTAATCGGTCATCAGCGTCAGCGTGATCTCGCCGGGCGTGAACCGATAGGGCCCGATCTCGGACACCGGGGTCACCTCGGCGGCCGTGCCGCAGATGAAGCATTCCTCGAAATCGCTCATCTCCTCGGGCTTGATATGCCGCTCGATGAGCTCGATGCCACGCTTACCAGCAAGCTCGATCACGGTGCGCCGGGTGATCCCGTCCAGGAAGCAGTCCGGCGTCGGGGTGTGCAGCACGCCGTCCTTGATGAAGAAGATATTGGCGCCGGTCGCCTCGGCGACATAGCCGCGCCAGTCATACATCAGCGCGTCGGCATAGCCCTTGGCCTCGGCGGCATGCTTGGAGATCGTGCAGATCATGTAGAGGCCGGCGGCCTTCGACTTGCACGGCGCGGTGCGCGGGTCGGGCCGGTGGTATTCGGCGATGTCGAGCCGGATCCCCTTCGCCCGCTCGGCCGGGTCGAAATAGGACGGCCATTCCCACACCGCGATCGCCAGGTGGATCGTGTTCTGCTGCGCCGAGACGCCCATCATCTCCGATCCCGCCCAGGCGATCGGCCGGACATAGGCGTCTTTCAGATTGTGCTCGCGCAACAGCGCGTTGCAGGCATCATTGATCTCGGCGGTGGAGTAAGGAATCTCGAAGCCGAGCAGCCGGGCCGACTCATGCAGGCGCTCGGTATGCTCGTCGAGCTTGTAGACGACGCCGCCATAGGCCCGTTCGCCCTCGAATACCGCACGCGCGTAATGCAGGCCGTGGCTGAGTACGTGCAGCTTGGCGTCCGACCAGGGAACCATTTGGCCGTCATACCAGATGACGCCATCATGCTGATCGAAAGGCAGGGACGACATAGTCTACTCCTTGGAAAGGCCCTGCCCCGCACGGTTTATCTTCAAGGGAACCGATGCGTGGGCTTTGCGTGTTGATACGACAATCGCTATCTTTCGCTTCAAATGCAGTGCCATAACCGGTTCGCCTCCCGGCCGCATTATGGAAAAGCATCGTTCGAGCAATCCCTCGCTTTCATTTATTTCGCGAAGGATGGCTCATCCGTAACAATCGCAAAAAAATATGTCAATATGGCTGACGTAAATTCTGGCCCCACTGCTATGGAATCTGCTGCGATGGAAAGCGACCCGTCCGGCCACGGGATCGACAAGGCGACCGGATCCGCCGCGATTCGCCCCGCGCCCGCCGGGACACGGGGCGCGCCGTCGGCGCCGCCGAAATCCGATGCCGATCTGTTCCGGCTCGTCGAGCTGCTCTATTTCGCCTATCGCGATTTCATTTCCGACCCGGACGCAATCCTGTCCGAATACGGCTTCGGCCGGGCCCACCACCGCGTGCTGCATTTCGTCAACCGCAATCCCGGCCTGCGGGTCGCCGACCTGCTCGACATTCTCAAGATCACCAAGCAGAGCCTTGGCCGCGTCCTCAAGCAACTGGTCGACGAGGGCTTCATCGCCCAGCGCGAAGGCCCCTCCGACCGGCGCCAGCGCCTGCTTTATGCCACCGATCGCGGCAGCGCGCTGGCGCTCAGGCTCGCCTCGCCGCAATTCGCCCGGTTCGAGGCGGCAATCGCCGAAACCAGCGAGGCCGACGCGGCGGCCGCGCGGCGGTTTCTGATGGCGATGGTCAATCCGCGCGACCGCGCCCGGGTCGCC
The DNA here is from genome assembly GCA_028280885.1 of Tepidamorphus sp. GTDB lineage: Bacteria > Pseudomonadota > Alphaproteobacteria > Rhizobiales > Tepidamorphaceae > Microbaculum. The sequence goes on along the minus strand of JANQKY010000041.1, from coordinate 34,652 downwards.
GAACTGCTGAACGGCCGGATGGCCGATCGACAAGAAAGGCCATAATCCGGCGGGGACCATGATGACGACACCGACGCACTCGACCGACAGGCCCGCACCCGACAGGACGGCACCCGACCGCAAGCCGCCCGACGACGGCGCCTCCCATCTGCTGGTGGTCGACGACGACCGGCGCATCCGCACCCTGCTGTCGCGCTATCTGATGGAAAACGGCTACCGGGTCACCACCGCCGAGACCGCCGCCGAGGCGCGCCGTCATCTCGCCGGCCTCGCCTTCGACCTGATCGTGCTCGACGTCATGATGCCCGGCGAATCCGGCACCGATTTCGCGACCGACCTGCGCCGCTCCTCGGATGTCCCGATCCTGATGCTGACCGCCCTGTCGGAGCCCGAACACCGCATCGCCGGCCTTGAGACCGGCGTCGACGACTATCTGCCCAAGCCCTTCGAGCCGCGCGAACTGCTGTTGCGCATTTCCTCGATCCTGCGCCGCCAATCGCGCGCCCAGCCGGCCGAGGAGGCGGTCGCCTTCGGCACCTTCACCTTCCATCTGGGTCGCGGCGAGTTGAAATGCGGCGAGGAGGTGATCCGCCTGACCGAGCGCGAACGCGAACTGATGCGCACCTTCGCAACCCAGCCGGGTGAGACGGTCGCCAGGCTCGATCTCGCCGCCGGCGCCAATGGCAGCGAGCGCGCCGTGGACGTGCAGATCAACCGCCTGCGCCGCAAGATCGAGACCGATCCGGGCAATCCGGTCCACCTGCAGACCGTGCGCGGCATCGGCTACCGGCTGCAGATCAACTAGGCCCAGGACCGGGAGAACGGCACGGTGGCATCGATCGCGGATTTCGGTTTCCCCGCCCGCGCCGGCCGCAGCGCCTGGCGCTGGTTCTGGCGCCAGGTGGCGAACTGGATGCCGAAGGGCCTGTTCGCCCGCTCGCTTTTAATCATCATCCTGCCCGTGGTGCTGCTCCAGGCCGTCGTCGCCTTCGTCTTCATGGAGCGCCACTGGGAGCGCGTCACCGCGCGCCTGTCGGAGGCCGTCACCCAGGAGATCGCCTCGATCATCTCGATCTACGAGGCTTACCCGCAGGACCCCGACAACGAGCTTTTGACCCAGATCGCGGCGAAGGATTTCGGCCTCGGCATCACCTTCCTGCCCGAAGGGCCGCTGCCGCCGGCGGGGCCGAAGCCGTTCTTCTCGCTGCTCGACCGCACGCTCAGCCAGGAGATCACCCGCCAGATCGGCCGGCCCTTCTGGATCGACACCGTCGGCAAGTCGAACCTGGTCGAGATCCGCATCCAGCTCGACGACGCGGTGCTACGCGTCTTTGCCCGGCGCAGCCAGGCCTATGCGTCGAACTCGCACATCTTCATCGTCTGGATGATCGGCACCTCGCTCGTCCTGCTCGCCGTCGCGGTCGCCTTCCTGCGCAACCAGATCCGGCCGATCCTGCGCCTTGCCGAAGCCGCCGACAGCTTCGGCAAGGGTCGCAATGTCGAGGAATTCCGCCCGCGCGGCGCCCGCGAGGTGCGCCAGGCCTCGCTTGCCTTCCTGGAGATGAAGCGGCGCATCGAGCGCCAGATCGAGCAGCGCACGACGATGCTGGCCGGCGTCAGCCACGACCTGCGCACCATCCTGACCCGCTTCAAGCTCGAACTGGCGCTACTCGGCGATTCGCCCGAGATCGAGATGCTCGCCGCCGATGTCGACGAGATGCAGCAGATGCTCGAGGAATACATGGCGTTCGCCCGCGGCGACTCCGCCGAACAGCCCGAGCCGATCGACATCCATGACCTGCTGGAGACGCTGAAATCCGACGCCGAGCGCTCCGGCCACGCAGCCTCGGTCACCTTCTCCGGCGATCCCAACATCACGGTGCGCCCGCAAGCCTTCAAGCGCTGCCTGTCGAACCTGGTCAGCAATGCCTGCCGCTTCGGCGACACCGTCAGCATCTCCGGCTCGCGCGGCGGCGCCTTCCTGACCATCGTCATCGACGATGACGGGCCCGGCATCCCGGAGGCGCAGCGCGAGGAGGTGTTCAAGCCCTTCCACCGCCTCGACCACTCCCGCAACCGCGACAGCGGCGGGACAGGCCTGGGCCTGGCGATCGCCCGCGACGTCGCCCGCGGCCATGGCGGCGATATTACGTTGGGCGAAAGCGCGCTGGGGGGCTTAAGGGCGACGGTCAGGATGCCTGTTTAGGGGGAGGGTTGTCAGGAGGCTCAAAGGTAGCATTCCCAAACAAGGCAGCCCCCGGCCGAGAACGAACTATTGACAGTCCGGCTTCCATATGTAACAGCCGCGATCCCAGAGGCGCTCATTAAAAACTGAAACTTCAGATATATCTATACCAAAACTGTCCATTAATCTTCCAAACCCGAACCAAGCCACTGCACCATTAGCAATTAACTCCAATAAAATGAAGGAAACAATAGCGAAAATTATTATGATAGCCTGAAGCCATAAATTGATGAAGCTCAGGTTTTCCAATAATAAATGACCGATAAAAACTATTCCCGTGGACAATATATAGAAGAGCATAATTGCTGCATAAAAAAGCAAAAATAATACAACTAATATTTCAACCCATGATGTATCATTTGTAAAATCTGATTTTTGTCTGAGAGATTCATTGAGGCTTATTATTACAGGCGACACAACAAACAAACTTGAAAGTATTAAAAACTGAAATCGAATATGGAATCCAATAAAATCTGAAAAACTCTTGCCTAAATCAAACATTATCAACTCCAGTGAGAAACGGAATTGAAGTGCATTTTGGCCCCCTTGATTTAGGATCAAGTGGCACGTAGATTACACTATAGCATATTTGACTCAGTTTGTTGAAGCATTTTATTGAAGAATATAGCGCAACACCTGACCTAAAATTAGAGGTTTAATGTAATTTCCCCTTTTTTAATTTGTCGGCAAATAAGGGGCGCGTTTAAAATTCCATAAAATTCAAATTAAGATGGAAATCATATTACATGTTAATTCAACAGTAATTTTTAATTTTAATATTGCAATTTTCTTTTTTTGCATTCAAATATTATTAAACTGAACTACTATATAAAATAGTATTACTGAGAAACTCATGGGAATGCCTGCCACGCATTTGGATCCGCATCTGCAACGGCCGGAGGGGAAGCTTCGGCTCACTCCAAGCAAATGGGTATATGCCGCAGTCCCCCGTCACCAACTCATCCCTTCCCCTCCCCCAAAATACCGCCCCGGTGTCCGGCCAAACTCCCGCCGGAACGCATGAATGAAGGCACTCAGGCTGTCATAGCCCGTATCCAGAGCCACCTCCGTCACCGGCGCCCCGGCGGCGAGCCGCTCGATGGCAAACAGCATGCGCGCCCGCCGCCGCCAGGCGCTTAAAGGAAGCCCGGTCTCGGCGGTAAAGCGGCGGACGAAGCTGCGGTCCGCCATACCCGCCAGCGCCGCCCAATGCGCCTGACCATCCCGGCTCGCCGGATCGGCGCGCAGGGCGGCGGTGACGCGCTTAAGCCGGGCATCGGCAGGCTCGGGCAGATGCAGCGGCTCGACCCTCCCCGCCTCAAGCTCCTGAAGCAACAGCGCGACAAGATGCGGCCGCGCCGCCCGATAGGCCGGCGTTTCCGCCGAACCATCCGCTGCCCCCTCGACCAGGCGCAGGACGATCTCGCGCAGGAGCGGGCTGACATCGATCACCGCGCATCGTCCGGCGAACGGATCGGCGACATCGCGCGCCACATAGACCGTGCGCATCGCCACATCGGTGCGGCAGTCGATGGCGTGCACCATCTGCGCCGGCATCCACAGCGCGCGCGCCGGCGGCACCAGGAACAGGCCGCGATCGGCCGTCACCCGCATCACCCCGCTGCGCGCGAAGATAAGCTGGCCGCTGTCATGCGCATGCCGCCCGATCTCGGCGCCGCGCGGGTAATTCCGGGCAAGCGGCGCGACCGTCTCCGGTTCCCGGGGGTCTTTCGGGTCCATCGGCTGCGATCCCGGTACTGCCTATCTGGCACTTACTCGACACTAGTTGGCTTTTCTGCGCAAGCAGGCCGATCGCGGACACGCTATAGTCGGCCTGAACGCAACTGAATGGACCCGCCCGATAAACCGCCATGCGCCGGACACTGCATTTCGTCAATATCGCCCACGCGCTCGACCACTATTTCCTGCTGATCTTTCCGACAGCGGTGCTGGCGATCCACCCGGCCTGGGACTTAAGCTACGGCGCGGCGCTGGCGCTGGGCACGCCGGGCTTCGTCGCCTTCGCGCTGTGCACGCCGCTGGCGGGCTGGCTGTCGGATCGCTATGGCGAGCGGCCGCTGATGGCGGCCTTCTTCATCGGCATCGGCCTTGCCGCGATCCTGACGGGGCTTGCGACCGGTCCGGTGACGCTGGCGCTCGGGCTCACCGGCATCGGCATCTTCGCGGCGATCTACCATCCTGTCGGCACCGCGATGGTGGTGCGGGTCGCAAAGCAGACCGGCCGGGCGCTCGGGGTCAACGGCGTCTATGGCAATCTCGGCGTCGCGGCGGCGGCCGGCGCGACGGGCCTGATCACCGGCTACCTGGGCTGGCGCTACGCCTTCATCATCCCGGGCGTGATCACCACCGGGCTCGGCCTCGCTTTCCTTAGGATCAACGAGGATGTCCGAGCCGAGGGCGCGGAGGCAGGCCATAGCAAGACGATCGATGCCTCGCGGGCCGAGCGGATGCGCGTTCTGGCGATCGTGCTCACCGCCGCCCTGTTCGGCGGCATCTCGTTCAACGGCATAACGGTCGCGCTGCCCAAGGTGTTCGAGGAGAAGATCGCGCTCGGCCCCGACCAGATCGCCGCGATCGGCGCCTATGCCTCGCTGGTCTTCGCGGTCGCCGCCTTCACACAGATCCCCGTCGGCCGCCTGCTCGACCGGATCGGCGCCAAGCCGATCATGTTCACCATGACCGGGCTGCAGGCGGTGCTGTTCCTGGTGTTGAGCCAGATCGACGGCTTCCTCGCCGTGCTGGTCGCCATTCCGCTGATGCTCGCGGTGTTCGGCGAAATCCCGGTCGGCGCCTGGCTGATCGGCCGCTATGTCGCGCCGGAATGGCGCGGCCGGGTCTATTCGATCCAGTTCCTGCTGACGCTCGGCGTCAGTTCGGCGATCGTGCCGATCATCTCGGTACTCTACGAGCGCACCGGATCGACGGCGAGCCTGTTGATGGTGATGTCGGCTGCGATGAGCGTCGTCTTCGTGCTGTCCTGGTTCCTGCCCGGCCGGGCCCGCAGGGCCACGGCAACGCCACAGGCGGTCAATCCGTGAGGCGCGCTCAGTAGAGCCTGCCGCCATTCGGCACCGGCTTGCCCGGTTCGATCAGCACCACCTCGCCGCCTTCGTCGGGAAAGCCGAGCGTCAGCACTTCCGACATGAACTTGCCGATCTGGCGCGGCGGGAAATTGACGACGGCTGCGACCTGTTTTCCAACGAGGCCCTCGCAGGTGTAGTGCTTCGTTACCTGCGCGGAGGTCTTCTTCACCCCGATCTCCGGCCCGAAATCGATGCGCAGCTTGAAGGCCGGCTTGCGCGCTTCCGGATAGGGCTCGGCCTCGATCACCGTCCCGACCCGGATATCGACCTTGAGGAAATCATCGAAGACGATCTGCTCGCTCAGCCCGCCGCTCATCGCACCCTCCCACATCTATCTTGGATGCGGCGGGTAGCACGCAAGGTGGCCGGGCGGCAAGCCGCTCTCAATCCGACACCGCTTCGATCAGCCCTCAGCGGGCGTCGGCCCCGTCGTCGGGATGGCCATCGGGGGGATAGCCGCCATCCTCCCGCCAGTCGCCGTAGCGCTCGTCGTCATCGTAGCGCCGCTCGTCATAGCGCTCCCGATACCGGTCCCTGTAACGCCGCCTGCTCCGGCGCATCTGGCGCATGCGCCGCAGGCCGGTGGCGATGTTGCCGAGGCTGTCGAGACGGCGCAGCCAGCGCTCGCCATCGCTCAAGGCCCGGTCGAGCGCGACCATGGTCCGCGCCATGCCCTCGTCCTCGTCGCGCAGCCAGACGCGCAGCGTCCGGCCGAAGGCGATCGCGAGCCCCTGCGCGGCGATCGCGCCGATCCGCCCGTCGGTGCGCCCGCCGGCGGCCTCCAGCATCCAGGTCATCGAGCGCACGGCGACCGGGTTCCAGGCGATCAGGTCGCCCGGCCGCGCCTCGACCGACTTGATGATCGAGCGCACCGCCTCGCGATAGGGCATCAGCATGTCGAACCGCGTCATCAGCACGTCGAACAGCCGTTCGCGCGCCGGCTCGCCGGCAACCTCCGGATCGAGATTGTCGAGCACCGCCCGGTCGATCCGCCGCGAGAAGGAGGCGAGAATATCGGTCTTGCCGTCATAGACCCCGCGCAGGTCGGACAGCGTGACACCGGCCCGCTCGGCGATATCGCTCAAGCGCACACGCTCCCAGGGCTGCTCGGCGGCCAGCGCCAGCGCGGCGTCGAGAATGGTATCGGGCAGCTTGCTCGCGGCCGGCTTGCGGGCAGACGTCTTGCCGGCGGGGGTCTTGCGCGGCTTCGGCGCGGGTTCGGTGGTCATGCGGCACCTCCAAACGTCATATTAGGGTCCGCGGCCCGCACGGCAACGTGGCGATCCGCCGCGATCGGGTGCCCGTCAGCCCGCAAGGTCCTTGCCGCGCTGCGTGGCGGCTGCGACCGCTTCGGCCATCAGCGCGTGGACACCGTTTTCGTCCATCAGGATGCCGAGCGCCGCCTCGGTCGTGCCGCCGGGCGAGGTGACGTTCTTGCGCAGCACCGACGGATCGAGATCGGACCGCCGCATCAGTTCGCCGGCGCCCGACACCGTGACCCGGGCAAGCCTGGCGGCAAGCTCCGGCGCCAGCCCCGCCCTGACGCCGGCCTCCGCCAGGCATTCGGCGAGCAGGAAGACATAGGCGGGCCCCGATCCGGAGACGGCCGTGACCGCATCCATCAGGTGCTCGTCCTCCACCCAGGCGACCTCACCGGAGGCTTCCAGAAGCGCGGTTGCCGCGTCGCGCTGCGCGGCGCTGACGAAGTCGTTGGCGACGCACACGGTGATGCCCCGGCCGATCGCGGCGGGCGTGTTCGGCATCGTCCGGATGATTGGCTGGCCGGGCGGAAAGTGGCGCGCCAGATTGTCGATCGTCTTGCCGGCGGCGACCGACACGACGACGGCATGCTCACCGACATGGGGAACGACGTCCGGCAGGACCCGATCGACGATCTGCGGCTTCACCGCCAGCACGACGACCTTTGCCGCGCGGTCCTCGGGCAGCGGCGGATTGAGCCGGACCGCGCCGCTGTCGGCAAGCGCCGCCAGGGCCTCTCCCGGCGCCGGGTCGAGGACGGCCACGCTCTCGGCGGTAAGGCCGCGCTCGATCCAGCCGTCGAGCATCGCCCCGCCCATCTTGCCGGCCCCCACCAGCAGGACAGAGCCGACACGCTCCGTCAGGCTCATGCCTGGCCCGCCGTTTCGAACAGCGCCGATTCGATCGCCTCGTCGGCCGTCTTTCCCGCCCAGACGACGAACTGATAGGCCTGGAAATAGCGCTCGCAGGTCTCCACGGCGGCATCCAGCAGCGCCTCGCACTGGCGCGGGCTGGTCTCCGTGCCGGCAAGCGGCAGGGCATGCCGGAAGATCACCACGCCCTCCTGCGCCCACAGGTCGAAATGGCCGATCCATAGCTGTTCGTTGATCCGCGCCATCAGCTCGACCACCTCGCGGCGGCGGGCGTCGGGAACCTTGAGGTCGAAGGCGCAGGCCAGGTGCAGCGCCTCCAGGTCGTCCATCCAGGTGAAGGAGATGTGATAGTCGGTCCAGCTTCCCGACACCGAAATCGTGATCTCGTTCTCGCCGGAGCGGTCGAAGGCCCAGTCATTGAACGCGGCGATCTGCTCGATCGTGTCGACGGGATTGATCAGGCGTTCCATCTCGTGTTCGACGACAAGGGTCATGGCCTCAACCTCCATGCTGAGTGAGAGATCCGGCGCCGCCATGGACAATCGCCAGGCAAGGCCGGAGCGAAAACGAAATCAGGCCGGCGCAGGCCGGCCCGGGAATTTGCGCGATAGCGTGGGATCGGGCCCAATGCCCGTTTTCAGATCGTCGTTGCGCGGAGTCGAATCGCGACATAACGCCAATATATCGTGGCCAAAACGACGTGCGCTACATCGTATGGAGGTTTTCCCTTAACGTCCTGTTAACGATGATGTCACGAATTTGGCACGGGCCGCCGGCCGGTCTGGAAAGACCCAACCGATTTCGATCGCGGTGCCTTAAGACCGGGCGCCGTCAGGCGCTCAGGACTTGCTTTCGGAGGTTTTCGCCGCCGAGGCGGTCGTCTTCCTGGGCGATGCCGGCTTTTTCTTGGCAGCGGCTGCCTCCAGCGCCTCGACCCGCGCCTTCAGGTCGTCGGCCTCCGCCCGCGCATTGGCGGCCATCTCCTTGACGGCCTCGAACTCCTCGCGCTGGACGACGTCGAGATCGCGCAGAACCTTCTCGGCCTGGGTGCGAAACACCGTCTCGGCCTCGCTGCGCACCCCCTTGGCAACGCCGGCGGCATCGGTCATCAGGCGGGCGAACTCGTCGAGGATACGGTTGCTGGTCTGCGTCATGTCGGTTCGGGCGGCGTCCGACCGCCTGCTCCCTGTTGGTAACGACCGGGCCGCACGTCACACACGCCGTCCCGCAAGGCCGGATTGGACCTCGCCAAGACAATGGGGGCCGCGGCTGCGATATTCAAGGCAACGGTCGGGACGTCGACCGGCCCCAGACAACGAAAAAACGCCGCCGGACAAGCCGGCGGCGCCATAAAGTGCGGAATTACCGGTAAACCGATCAAGCAAGCTCGATGCCGACGGCCTGCGGGCCGCGACCGCGACGGTCATCCTCGACCTCGTAGGACACCTTGGTGCCCTCGTCGAGCGCCGGCAGGCCCGACCGCTCGAGCGCGGTTATGTGAACGAACACATCCTTGCCGCCGGCCTCCGGCGTGATGAAGCCGAAGCCACGCGAATGGTTGAAAAACTTGATCGTGCCGTTTTGGCGCATAGGGGAAGCTCCTGTCCCGAAGTCCGTCGATGTCAAACCAAAGCCTGGGCCGCGACGGACGGCCCAACGTTCTCGGATGTTCGGGATGTGGCGAATGTGCCCCAAGGCAACCCTATTTGGGCGGCAGCACCGTGATAACCGAAATCCTGAGGGTGCGCGCCACCTTGGCCCGCACCGGCGACCGCTTTATCGCAGGCCCGTCCGTTCACGACAAGATGCAACTTGGCAAACTCTTGCCGAAGTCTTGCGGATAGCGAAGCAATTCGCCCGATTGGCGAACAAGCGCCACGCCGCAGCCCTGAACAGCCCCAACAGGTCCAACAGGCCCAAGACGGCAGGCAGCCGGGCACCGGGCGGCGGTTCGCCTTCCTTTTCCTGGCCTTCCGCTAAGGAATGCGAGCAGCGCCGCCACCCCGCGCCGCCCGTTTCCCGTTCAAACCGGCAAGGCATTTGCTGATATTATAGGCATATCTATTGACTGCCGCTATTTCATGCAATTTTTCCTATGAATCACATTTCTTCTCTGAGAGTGTTGCCGTCCGTGGACTTGCATCGTGTTTGGAGGGACAGAAATGGACGATTTGGCTGCGATCCAGGAGGGGTTGACCTGGGCGACCACGGTCAACATGGAGGTGTTCTACTGGTGGTGTACCGCGCTGATGTTCATCATCCACGCGGGCTTTCTCGGCTATGAGATGGGGGCCTCGCGGATCAAGAACGTGCTGGCCTCGGGCGTGAAGAACATTCTCGCCTTCGCCTTCATGATCCCGACCTTCTTCTTCTTCGGCTGGTGGTTCTATCTCGCCTCGCCCGGCGGGCTGCCCGATTTTTCGATGGAAACCGGCGGTGCGCCCTGGTCACAGGCGATGGGACCGAACCTGGAGGACAACGCCACCGGCATCTTCTGGGCCGCCTTCACGCTGTTTGCCGCGACCACCGCCTCGATCTTCTCCGGCGCCGTCATCGAGCGCATCAAGGTCGGCGGCTTCATCATCCTGGCGATCCTGCTCGGCTCCTGCGTCTGGATCATCGGCGCCTCCTGGGCCTGGCACGGCGACGGCTGGCTGCTGACGCAATTCGGCTGGCACGATTTCGGCGCGGCCGGCTGCGTTCACATGGTCGCGGCGTTCTTCGCGCTCGGCGTGCTGATCAATCTCGGGCCGCGCATCGGCAAGTTCAACGCCGACGGCACCGCCAACGAGATCGCCCCGCACAACGTACCGATGGCCGTGTTCGGCCTGATGGTGCTGATCGTCGGCTTCTTCGGCTTCCTCGGCGGCTGCATCATCTATAACGGCACCGCCCAGTGGACGACGATCTTCGGCAACCCGGCGACCCTGTCGGCCGTCGCCTTCAACACGCTGATGTGCTTCTCCGGCGGCATCATCGGCGGCTGGGTGACGACGCGCGATCCGTTCTGGATGATGTCGGGCGCGCTTGCCGGCATCTTCGCGGCCGCATCGGGCCTCGATGTCTACTGGCCGCCGCTCGCCTTCCTGCTCGGCCTGTGCGGCGGCATCATCGCGCCGCTGGGCGCCCGCTTCCTGGAGCGCACCTTCAAGATCGACGACGCGGTCGGCGCGGTCTCCGTGCACGGCATCGCGGGTGCCTTCGGCGTGCTGGCCTTCGGCATCGTCGCGGCCGGCTATCCCAATGGCGACTATCCGCCGACCAACTTCTTCGGCCAGCTCGTCGGCGCCATCACCATGCTGCTGCTCGGCTTCATCCCCGGTTATGTCGCCTCCTACATCCTCAAGATGTTCGGCCTGCTGCGCATCCCCGAGAAGGTCGAGATCATGGGCATGGACAAGGCCAAGGTGCCGATCGCGGCCTATCCGGAAGGCATGCATACCGGCGGCATCGGCACCGCGGCGGCACCCGCCGAGTAATCAAACGACGCCAAGGGGGGCGAAGGCGCCCCCCCCCACGCAACACCAGACACTGGAAAGGAACACGCATCATGGGTTCGCCAATCACCACCTGGGAGGGCGCGGGCGCCTATTTCACCGGCGCCGGGGGAGCGTCTCCCGTCATCATCCTGATCCTCTCGGTGATCGTCTGCGTCGGCTGCATCGTCTACGGCATGCGCCACGAGGAAGAAGCCTACCGGGCGCACAGGGACGATTGATCGCGCCGGGCATATCGGCAATCGCCGCGCAACCGTGCTAGGTTGCCGACGTTAGGGAAACGGGACGGGCCGCGTTTTCGCGGCCCGTCCCCATGTGAACGGAAGACCTTGGGGGAAATTGGAATGACAGATCTGGCCGCGCTGAAGACGTCGCTGGAGGACAAGAACGTCACCACCTGCATTGCGTCCTATGTCGACATGCACGGGGTGTCGAAATCGAAATTCGCGCCGATCACGCATTTCGACAACATGATGGGCGGCTCGGAGATGTTCACCGGGGCAGCGCTTGACGGCGTGCCCCAGGAGATCAACGACGAGGAAGTCGCCTGCATGCCGGATCCCGCGTCTGCGACGATCCTGCCCTGGCAGCCCGAAATCGCCTATTTCTCCTGCGACCTGTGGACCGAGGGCAAGCCGTTCGAGGCCTGCTCGCGCGTCATTCTCGGCCGCCAGATCGAACGCGCCGCGGAGCTCGGCTTCACGATGAATCTCGGCATGGAGGCGGAGTTCTTCGTCTTCCGCGACGAGCCGGGCACGCCGAAGCCGGTGTCCCCCCTGCACGATCTCGACAAGCCGGCCTATGACACCACCCGCCTGCTCGACAACATCCACTGGCTCGGCGAACTGGTCGCGGCCATGGATGCGCTCGGCTGGGACGTCTATTCCTTCGACCACGAGGACGGCATCGGCCAGGTCGAGATCGACTTCGCCTATGCCGACGTGCGCACGATGGCCGACCGCTATGTCTTCCTGCGCATGATGGCCAACGCGATCGCCCGCAAGCACGGCGCCTTCGCCTGCTTCATGCCGAAGCCCTATGGCGACCGCACCGGTTCGGGTGCCCATTTCAACATGTCGCTGGCCGACAAGGCGACGGGCGAGAACCTGTTCAAGTCCTCGGACGATCCGCGCGGCTGCGGCCTGTCGCGGCTCGGCTACCAGTTCCTGGCCGGCATCCTGAAGCACCTGCCGGCGATCATGGCCGTCGTCGCCCCGCAGGTGAACAGCTACAAGCGGCTGGTCAAGCAGGGCTCGATGTCGGGCTTCACCTGGGCCCCGGTCTTCGCCTGCTACGGCGACAACAACCGCACCAACGCGATGCGCATCCCCAAGGGCGGCGGCCGCGTCGAATTGCGCGCCGCCGATTCCGCCTGCAACCCCTATCTTGGCGCCGCCCTGTGCCTCGCTGCGGGCCTTGAGGGCATCGCCGAGGATCTCGACCCCGGCGATCCGAACACCGACAACATGTATCTCGTCTCCGATGAAGAGCGCGCCCGCCGCGGCATCGAGATGCTGCCGCGCACCCTCGACGAGGCGGTCACCGCCTTCAAGGCCGATCCGCTGTCGAAACAGGTGTTCGGCGAGGCGATGTTCAAATCCTGGGTGGAGTTCAAGGAGCAGGAGTGGCTGAGCTACCTGAACCATGTCTCGGACTGGGAGATGCAGCGCTATCTCAGGTTCTTCTGAGGCGGCGGGGCCTATCGCGCTTTCGGCTCAACCGTGAGCCTACCACACCCCTGTCATGCCCGGAGGTGTTCCAGTGGTGTCCGATTCAGTGGGAACAGGGCTTCAGTGCGAACAGGGCTTTTGCTTTCAGCTTGACCACCCACTCGGAGGTCATCCCCGGACTTGTTCCGGGGATCCATGAACACCGCCGTTGGAATGGGCGCTAGCGGAGGTGTTCATGGATTGCCGGGACAAGCCCGGCAATGACGCTGAGTGCGAGGGGAACACTGAGTGCGAGGGGGACGCAGAGTACAACCCGGCTGTGCCCGAGACTGCTTTGGGTTCCAGTAGCGACCTGTGCTTCGGGTTGAATTGCACAGTCACAGTCTCGCTTCACACCGAACCGCTATCCTGGAGATCCGAACGAATGGACATCCGCACCTTCACCACCGACCTCGATCTCGCCGGCGGCGGCGCCCTCCGCGGCGCCAGCCTCGTCTACGCGGTCTGGGGAAAACTGAACGATGCCGGCGACAACCTCATCGTCCATCCGACCCGCTTCGGCGGCACGCATGAGCAGAACGCCTTCCTGATCGGGCCGGGCATGGCGCTCGACCCGGAGCGCTACTGCATCGTCGTGCCCAACATGCTCGGCAACGGCGTCTCGACCTCGCCGAACAACGCGAACCCCGAGCAGCGCGACCTGCGCTTTCCCCGGATCACCCATGCCGACAATATCGAACTGCAGCGGCGCATGTTCGCCGACCAGTTCGGCGGCGCGCCGTTCAAGCTCGCCGTCGGCTGGTCGATGGGCGCGCAACAGGCCTATCGCTGGGCCGTCGAGGAGCCGGACCGGGTCGAACGGCTCCTGACCGTCTGCGGCACCGCCCGCACGACGCCGCACAACCGGGTGTTCCTGGAAAGCCTGATCGCGGCGCTCGAGGCCGATCCGCGCTACGCGGCAGACCGCTTCGAGACCGACCCGCCCGTCGCGGGCCTGCGCGCCGTTGGCCGCATCTATGCCGGCTGGGCCTATTCGCAGCCCTGGCTGAAACGCGAGGCGTTTCGCGCAATGGGTTACGAGACGCTGGACGCGTGGCTTGAGCGCTACTGGGACGCCCTGTTCATGGCCCGCGATGCCGGCGTCATCACCGCGATGGCGCGCACCTGGATCGGCAACGACGTCGCCGATGGCGGAGATCTCGCCACCGCGCTCGGCCGGATCACCGCGAAGACGCTGGTGATGACGGCGAAGACGGACCTCTATTTCACCCCCGCCGACTGCGCCGCCGACGCGGCGATGATCACGAATGCCGACTACCGCGACATCGACACCGACTGGGGCCATATGTGCGGCGCCGGGCAGTCGGAGGCCGATACCGCCGTGATCGACCAGGCGATCGCGGAACTGCTTGAGCGGTAGCACCCGGGCGCGGCGATCAGGGATAGAGCCGCTCGATCCGGCAGCGATAGAGCGCCGGCTCGCCGTCGCTGCTGTTGCGGACTTTCAGGACGTCATCCTCGCTGAAGACGATCGGCAGCCGGTCGTCTTCGCTGTCGGGCGTGGTGCGGTGGATGACCCAGCGCACGCCCGTGCCGTCGAGCTGGACGAAATAGGCGGCCGCGACAGGCAGCACCGCGCTGCCGTCGATCTTCGCTGCGCAGAAAACGGATCCGACGAAGGGGATCGGCAACCGATGGCCGCTGTCGGTGAGGATCTCCGCGGGCTTATCCGCGCTTGCCAGCAATTCGCGATGCCACCAGCGCCCGGCGCCCGCGCCCGGTTCGCCCGCCGGCCCCGGCTCGCCCCGCTCCCCCTGACGGCCGACCGCGCCGCGCGGTCCGCGCGGGCCCGCCTTGCCGCGCGGCCCGCAATTGGCGACGACCGCCCGCCGACCGATCGTCCGGCGGCGGATATCGACGATGCAGTCGGCCGGCAGATAGGTGAGAGAAAAGCGGAACCTGTTGTCGGCGTCCGAGCGGGTATTGAAGCGCCGGTCGAGCGTTATCAACACGCGCGGTTTTCGCGTTGTGCCCTCGACGACGAGCCTGCCCTCTTCGATCGACGCCTTGGTGATCTTGAGCGCATGCGCGGCCGGAGGTGAAACAGCCATAACGGACAAGAGCAGACCGAACATGGCCACAAACCGCCTTGACCAAAGGCCCCTGACGGACAAACCGCCAACAGCGACTGTGCTACTCATCTAGCGATTCCGGCTCACCGATTGCTCTCGATACGCGAGGCCAACATAGGCGCGTGGGGCAATTGAGGCAATCAGACGCGGAAGCCGGGTTGGGTTCGTGAGCGACCTCGAAATCGAGCGTCGACAAAACCGCCCCTAAGTGCATTCATGAACCATTGCAGCCGGAAAATCGCGGGCTCTCGGCCGATCAATACCGCGATCGCGAACATCTTGTGCCCCGGCGGTCGGACACCCCGTGTCGATCCGCCGGGTAGATGCACGCGGCGACCCGATGGCCCGGCATCAGCTATCGCTACATCGCATCCATCCTGCAGCGGAACGATTCTGCATTTCCCGAGTCCACGTTCAGTTTTACGCTCAGGACACCGGCATCATTGAAGACAATCGGATAGTATTCATCCGGTGGCGACGCTGGTGAAAGTTCATCGATATGCCCGACGGATGCCGAGGCTCTGCCAACGAACCAGCTTGAAAGCTGCCTGTTCGTACTCTGCGTCGTACCAGTCGCGATACAGGAAATGATACCACGGTAACGGGAGATCGGCTGACCGTCCCCATCGACAAGAGCAACGGACCCGCCCGCCGGTATGTCGCCATACTGCATCCAGAAATGACCGGCGCCTATGCCTGCCTCGCCCTGTTCACCCTGGTCGCCTTTGTCGCCCTTCTCCCCTTTTACGCCCTGGCTTCCCTGCGGGCCGGGTTCGCCCTGATCTCCCTTGGCGCCGGTGTCGCCCGTGTTTCCCTTCAGCCCCCGATCGCCCTGCACGCCTTGCGGACCGGTATTGCCCCTTGCACCCTTCTTGCCTTTCGGCCCCTCGAGCCCGCAATTCGCGACGAGGGCGTCGGCCCGTTTCGCTCCCTGCCTCAGGCGGACGATGCAATCGCCCGGATGATAGAGGATCGAGAAGGCGAACCGCTTGTCGCCGCCGGATCTCGTCGTGAAATCGCCGTCCAGCGTCACGGTCTTGTTCTTCTTGGTCGTGCGGCCCTCGACCATCAGCGCGCCGCCCTCGATCGCCGCCGTCTCGACGGTCAGGGAAGCAGCCGGCCCCGCCAATACGCACAGGCCCATAGCCACGCCGCACGCAGGCAACACGCGATTGAACCGAACACTTGCCGACAGTCGCCGCATGACGACGCTCCCTTTTTCGAACCAGACGGAACCGGGAGCTAGTCTAGTGGACGCATCAAAGCGGGGCTTGGGCTGAGCGCTTGGACACAGCGCTACCGATCACGGCTTGCCGTCTTCCTCCTCGCAGTCGGACGCGGTGCCGCGCACATCCGACGGCGTCATGCCGTAGCGTTGCCGGAAGGAGCGGTTGAAATAGCTCAGGTCGCCGAAACCGGCCTCGAAGGCGATATCCGAAATGCGCCGGCCCTGCCGGGCCGGATCGCACAGGATCTCATGGGCGAGCGTCAGCCGCTCGGCGCGGACATGATCGGCGAAGGTCGTGCCCTCGCCGTTGAACAGGGCGCGCACATATTGCGGCGACACGCCCTGCCGCCGGGCAACGGTTGCGACCGACAGGTCGGGCCTGAGCAGATTGGCGGCGATGTCACCCTTGACCGCGCGCAGCCGTACGGCCCGCACCCCGCGCGCCTCGGCGACTTCCTGCGCGTCCCGCGTCGCGCCGACGGCCATCGTCGCCAAGTCCAGGATGTGGCTCGAACAGCGCGCGGCGGCATCCGGCGACAGCGCGCCGATCTCCCGGGTCAGCGTCGCCACATAGTTGGTCAGCAGCACCAGTTCCGGCGTCGGCGGCAGCTTCGCCCCCGTCGCCCGGTCGAGATCGGCGATGCCCGGCCCCATCAGCGCGCGCGGAATGGCGATGTCGATGAAGCCCGGCTTTCCCGAAAGCGCATGCTCACAGGGCCGGTCGTTGCGGCCGAGATAGGCCTCGCCCGGTTCGTAGAATTCCGGTTCGCCGCCATTGCGGCTGTAGGACGCCTTGCCGTTGGTGAAGACCGACAGGACGAGATCGCTCTTGCCGTCGACGACATGCCTGCGCGTGCGCCGCGAAATGCACGGCACGCAGTTCGCCTGGACGATCGTCACATTCGGCAGGCTGCGGATCGCCGCATCGCCGATGAGCGGCATATCGCTGGTCAGTTCGACCTCGACATTCTCAATCGCCGCATAGACCTCCAGAAAGACCGCGACACGGTCTTTCAGCGGCACATCGGCGGCAGAAAAGCACTGCAGCGTCATCGCGATCGCCAGCCCCTCAGGATCCGCTCCACAGTCTATGGCGAAATCCGCCGTAACGGAACCTTTCGGCCGCGCCGGCGTTTTCCACCGTGGGCATGGCCGCCCCCCTGTGCCTTGACCCTCTTGTGCTTCGGGGGCCGCCCGCCTATTGCTCGACCCGCGCGGACGGTCCGGGTCCGTCAAACCGCGACGCGTCGCAAAACCGCTCAACGGGAACCATGTCCCTCTTCGTCCTGCCCTTTCCGGTCATCGACCCCGTCGCCGTTTCGATCGGTCCCTTTGCGGTGCGCTGGTATGCGCTTGCCTATGTGCTCGGCATCCTGTTCGCCTGGTGGTACGCGCTCAGGCTTGTCGGCAATGCACGGCTGTGGGGTGGCCAAAGCCCGCTGGAAAAACGCGACGCCGACGATCTCGTGCTGTGGGCGACGCTCGGCATCGTGCTCGGCGGCCGGCTCGGCTATGTGCTGTTCTACAAGCCCGCCTATTTCGCCGCCCATCCAGGCGAGATCCTGCAGCTCTGGCAGGGCGGCATGGCCTTTCACGGCGGCTTTCTCGGCGTCGTCGTCGCCGTCCTGATCTTCGCCCGCCTGCGCGGCCGGCCGGTCTCGGCGATGGCCGACGTCGCCGCCGCCGCCACGCCGATCGGCCTGATGCTCGGGCGGCTCGCCAATTTCATCAACGGCGAACTCTGGGGCCGCCCCTCCGAGGTCTATTGGGCGATGGTGTTTCCCGGCGCCGGCCCCGAGCCGCGCCATCCGAGCCAGCTCTATCAGGCGGCGATGGAAGGCCTGATCCTGTTCCTTGTCCTGCGCCTTTTAACCCACCGCTTCGAGGCGCTGCGCCGCCCCTGGATGACCACCGGCGCCTTCCTGGTCGGCTACGGCCTTGCCCGCATCATCGGCGAGCAGTTCCGCATGCCCGACGCCCATATCGGCTTCCTGTGGGGCGGGCTGACGATGGGCATGGCGCTGTCGATCCCGATGGTCGTAATCGGCGCCCTCGTTGTCGTGGTCGCGCTGAAGCGGCCGATGCGGCAGGTGGAGGTGCAGCAGACGGAGACGGCGGGGTGACCCCGCTGGAGACCCTCATCCGCGCCGAGATCGCCGCCACCGGGCCGATGCCGTTGGAGCGCTATATGGCGCTGTGCCTCGGCCATCCCGAACACGGCTACTACATGGCAAGGCCGGCGATCGGCGCGGCCGGCGATTTCACCACCGCGCCGGAGACAAGCCAGATGTTCGGCGAGATCCTCGGAGCAAGCCTTGCCCATGCCTGGCAGCAGATGGGCAGTCCGGATTCGATCCGGCTGATCGAGCTCGGTCCCGGCCGGGCGACGCTGATGCGCGACATCCTGCGGGTCTTCCGGCTGGTGCCCGGCCTCGCCGCGGCGACCGACATCCATCTTGTCGAGACCAGCCCGCGCCTGCGCAAGGCGCAAGCCTACCGGCTGAAAGAGGACGGTCATGAGCCCGCGTGGCACGACAGGATCGACACGGTCCCCGATGGCCCGACACTCATCGTCGCCAACGAGTTCTTCGATGCCCTGCCGATCCGCCAGGCGGTGATGCGCGGCGGGCAATGGCGAACCGTCTGCATCGGCATCGACGTCGACGCGCTTGTCTTCGTCGACGGAGATCCGGTCCCCGAAACCGCGCTTCCCGCCGGTCTTATCGAAGCAGACGATGGCGCGATCATCGAGACCGCACCGCTTGCCCGTGAGATCGCCGCGACGATCGGTGCAAGGCTTGCGAACGCGGCCGGCTTCGCGCTTGCGATCGACTACGGCTACCGCGAACCCGCCCATGGCGACAGCCTGCAGGCGCTGCGCGGCAAGCGCTTCGCCGACCCGCTGGTCCGCCCCGGCGAGGCCGACCTGACCGCCCATGTGGATTTCCAGGCGATCGCCGAAGCCGCCCGCGCCGCCGGCGCCGCGGTCCACGGGCCGATCACGCAAGGCAGCTACCTGACCGCGCTCGGCATCGGCTTGCGCGCCGAACGTCTGCGGGCCGCCGGTGCAAACGCCGAGGACCTGACGCTGGCGCTGGAGCGGCTGACCGGCGCGGGCGGCATGGGGACCCTGTTCAAGGTGCTGGCGCTGACCACGCCCGGCCTGCCGGCGCCCCCACCGTTTTGAACCCGTTTTGAGGCAGCATGCCTCGCATGTTTGACAAGCCCGACACGACGCGCGACGCTCCGCCCGATTCATCGCCAGACCCGCACCATCCCGTTATGATGCTGACCGCCGATCCGCTTACCCTGCCCGGCCTCCGCCACGGCTTCTTCACCCGCAATGGCGGCGTCTCGGAGGGGCTCTATGGCAGCCTCAATATCGGCCTGGGCTCAAAGGACAACCCGGACCGTGTGATCGAGAACCGCGGCCGCGTCGCCGACACCCTCGGCGTGCCCCGGGAAAACCTGGTCACGCCCTGGCAGTATCACTCAGGTGTCGCCCTTGCGGTCGAAAGACCGTGGGCCGCCGACGACCGGCCCGAGGCCGATGCCGTCGTCACCGCGACGCCGGGGCTGGCGCTCGGCATCTCGACGGCCGACTGCACGCCGGTCCTGTTCGCCGATCCGCAGGCACGAGTCATCGGCGCGACCCATGCCGGCTGGCGCGGCGCAATCGGCGGCGTGCTGGAGGCAACGCTCGACGCAATGGAGCGCCTCGGCGCCAAACGGTCGCGGATTATCGCGGTGATCGGCCCGACGATCTCGCAGGTGAATTACGAGGTCGGCCCGGACTTCGAGCAGCAGTTCCTCGACGCCGATCCCGGCAACGCACGCTGGTTCACGGTTCCCGAAGGCCGGCAGAAGGCCCATTTCGACCTGCCGGGCTATGCCGCGCACCGGCTCGAGGCCGCGGGCACCGGGACCGTCGCCGATCTTCAGCGCTGCACCTATGGCGAGGAGGACCTGTTCTTCTCCTTCCGCCGCACCACCCACCGCGAAGAGCCGGATTACGGCCGGCTCATTTCCGCGATAGCCCTGGACTAACAGATGGCCCTGCATTTCGACGAACCCGAATTCGCCCGCCGCCGCGCCGCACTCGATAAAGCCCTCGCCGACGCCGAACTCGACGGCATCCTGCTGTTTTCCCAGGAATCGATGTACTGGCTGACCGGCTTCGACACGTTCGGCTTCTGTTTCTTCCAGTGCCTTTATGTCGGCTGCGACGGCAAGGCGGCGTTGCTCACCCGCTCCGCCGACCTGCGCCAGGCGCAGCACACCTCCAACATCGCCGATATCCGCGTCTGGACCGATTCAGCGGGCGCCTCGCCGGTCCTGCAACTGAAGGCAATGCTCGACGACCTCGGCGCAGCAGGAAAACGCCTCGGCGTCGAATACGAATCGCACGGCCTGGTCGCCTCGAACGGCCGCGCCCTCGACGCAGCGCTTGCCGGCTTCTGCACCCTGACCGATGCCTCCGGCATCGTCACCCGCCTGCGCGCGGTGAAATCGGCAGCCGAGATCGCCTATGTCCGCAAGGCGGCAGAACTCGGCGATGCGGCCTATGACGCCGGCATGGAAGCGATCGGTGCCGGCGCCGACGAGGCCGATATCCTGGCGGCCATGCAGGGCGCGGTCTTTTCCGGCGGCGGCGACTATCCCGCCAACGAGTTCATCATCGGCTCCGGCCGCGACGCGCTGCTGTGCCGCTACAAAGCCGGCCGGCGCAAACTGGATGCGGTCGACCAGATCACGCTGGAATGGGCCGGCGTCTACCGGCACTATCACGCAGCCCTGATGCGCACCGCCTGCACCGGCAAGGCAAGCGACCGCCACGTCGAACTGCATGGAGCGGCAAGCCAGGCGCTCGTCGCCGTCGAGGAGGCGATCGCGCCGGGCCGCACGGCAGGCGACGTGTTCGACGCCCATGCCCGGGTCCTCGACGCGCACGGGCTCAGCGACGCCAAGCTCAATGCCTGCGGCTATTCGCTCGGCGCCGCCTTCACGCCGTCCTGGATGGACTGGCCGATGTTCTATGCGGGCAACCCCTGGGTGCTGGAGCCGGGCATGGTGATGTTCGCCCACATGATCATCATGGATTCCGAAACCGGCACGGCGATGTGCCTCGGCCGCACCTCGCTCGTCACCGAGACGGGCTCGGAACCGCTGTCCCGAGCCTCGCTCGACCTGGTCGTACGCTAGAGCAAGCTGTGACTACCGGCGGACCCGATCGACCGAGATCGCCCCCGGCCCGGCCACCGCGAGCGCCAGGAAGCCGCCGGCGATCGCAAGGTTCTTCATCAGGCTGATCATCTGCATCTGGTCGGCCGGATCGAAGTGGAACACGACGCCGGTGAACACGCAGAACAGGGCCAGCAGCCAGGCGACGATCGTCGTGCGGAAGCCGACGAGGATCGCCAGTCCGGCAACCGCTTCGAAGATCGCGGCAAGCCACGCCAGGATCGTCGGCATGGGCAGGCCGACCGACTCGATATAGCCCGCGGTGCCGCCGATCGCGCCGAATTTCTGAAAACCGGCCAGAACGAAGATGAGGGCCAGCAGAACCCGGGCGATCAGCAGAATGATGGAATTCATGGCGTCGTTACCTCGGCGCTTTGTCGTTTCACGATCCCGGCTCACGATCCCGGCGAAACCGGAGGCTCTCCTCCTGCGCCGAATCGGCATGACGCATGTCCGGCGGCTCCGATTAAGAGCACGTCCGGCTAGACCTCGCCACAAATACTGGCTACGAGACCTTACACACGGGGCTTGCGACGCGAATTGTGAAACGAATGGGGTCTGAGCTGGTCTTGCCAAGAAGCCGGGCGGTTTTCGTCGCGGTCGCCTGCCTTGTCGGCTGGGCCCTTGCCGGCTGCCAGACGAACACGGCGGGCACGGTGACGGCCGCGCCGAATGCAGCGCTGACGCCGCCGCCGGCCGAACAGACCGAGCTGGCGCTCGCCTTCGAACCCGTGGTCGGCATCCCCGCCGACCGGGCAACCGTACTGGCGACCGAACTCGGCGTCGGCGCGGCGCAGGCGAAGCTGCCGATCATCGGCCGCAACCAGCCCGGCGTCGAATACCGCATCAAGGGCTATTTCAGCGCGATGCGGGAAGGCGCGTCGACGCGGGTCAATTATATCTGGGACCTGTTCGCCGAGGACGGCGCCCGCGTCCACCGGATCACCGGCAACGAGACGATCCCCGCCGCCCTGCCCGATCCCTGGTCGGCCGTTCCCGACGAGACACTTAAGCACATCGCCCGCAAGACCATCACGGGCCTGCGCGACTGGATCGACCAGGGTGCCCCGACCACGGCGGTCGCTAGCGACCCGATGCCGGCCGGTGCCGTGACCGCGCTCGCCCCCCTGAACCAGAACCAGCTGAACCAGAACCCGATCGGCGAGAGCGGAGCGGCAGGAACCCGCGCCGGCATCACCGACACCCGCCTGATCGCGACCGGCCGGGCCGGCCGGATCCCGGATGACGCCGCAGCCTCCATGCGCGAGACCGCCGTTGTCCGCACACAAGAGGCGCCACGGCGACCCGCGGCCCGCTTCACCTACTATCTGGACGCCGTCACCGGCGCCACCGGCGACGGGCCGCATGCGCTCGCCACATCGCTGTCGGATCAGCTGCGCCTTGCCGGCGGCGCCCGGATATCGGACCGGGCAAAGGCCGACTACACGATCACCGGCGAGGCGACGATCGCCCCGCCGGTCAAGGGCCGGCAGATCGTCGCGATCATCTGGGCGGTCGCCGACCGGTCCGGCGCGGAACTCGGCAGCGTCCGCCAGATCGCCCGCGTTTCGGAAGGGCAGTTGAAGAAGAGGTGGGGGGCGTCGGCCCATACCGCCGCAGCCTCCGCCGCTCCCGGTGTGCTCGCGCTTATTCCCGAATAGCTACCGGCCCGGTTGACCGATCAGTTCGGCTTGTAGTCCCGGTTGCTTCGAGCCGGTTCGTCCCGATCGATAAAAATCCCGGCATGGATCGCATTTTCCCGCGATTCCCGTTTGCGCAGCCACCGGTGCCTTGCTATTTAGCCCGCGTCCCACGGTTCAGCATGGACCGGCCGACCTCACCCGACCGGCCCGGCCACAAGCTCGGAAGCTCCATGAAACTTGTCGCAGGCAACTCGAACCGGGCCCTTGCCGAAGCCATTGCCGCCTATCTGAACACCCCCCTGACCCGCTGCCTCGTCCGGCGCTTCGCCGACATGGAAGTGTTCGTCGAAATCCAGGAAAACGTCCGCGGCGAGGACGTCTTCGTCGTCCAGTCGACCTCGTTTCCGGCCAACGACAACCTGATGGAACTGCTGATCCTGATCGACGCGCTGCGCCGGTCCTCGGCAAAACGCATCACGGCGGTCATCCCCTATTACGGCTATGCCCGGCAGGACCGAAAGCCCGGCCCGCGCACGCCGATCTCGGCCAAGCTGGTGGCCAACCTGATCACCCGGGCCGGCGCCGACCGGGTGCTGACGATGGACCTGCATGCCGGCCAGATCCAGGGCTTCTTCGATATCCCGACCGACAATCTCTATGCCTCGCCGGTGATGGTCCGCGACATTCGCGAGCGCTTCGATGTGTCGAAGCTGATGGTCGTCTCGCCCGATGTCGGCGGCGTGGTGCGCGCCCGCGGCCTTGCCAAGCGCATCGACGCGCCGCTGGCGATCGTCGACAAGCGCCGCGAGCGGCCCGGCGAATCGGAGGTCATGAACATCATCGGCAATGTCGAGGGCATGACCTGCATCCTGCTCGACGACATCGTCGATTCCGGCGGCACCCTGTGCAACGCCGCCGACGCCCTGCTCGCCAAGGGTGCCACCGGCGTCTATGCCTATATCACCCACGGCGTGTTGTCCGGCGGCGCGGTCGCCCGCGTCTCCGCCTCGCGGCTGTCGGAGCTGGTGATCACGGATTCCATCCAGGCCACCGAGGCCGTCCGCGTCGCCCACAACATCCGCGTCCTGTCGATCGCCCCGCTGATCGGCGAGGCGATCGGGCGCACCGCGAGCGAGGAATCGGTGTCGAGCCTGTTCGATTAAGGCGGGCAGAGGCTCATCCTCTCCCCCCGGGGCATCCGGGGGGGTCCATACGCCTCGGGCGGAACGGAGCGGCATCATGGCGGCGACCAGCAAGGCGGACCTGCTCGACATCACGAGTAAGGAATTCGACAAGCTCATAAAGCTGATCGACCCGATCGACGCGGGCCTCGCCCTGCGCAAGGACGAGGACGACACGTCGATCAAGGACGTCATCGCCCACCGCGCCCATTGGATCGACCTGTTTCTGGGCTGGTATGCCGACGGACAGGCGGGAAAGACCGTGTATTTCCCGGCCGAAGGCTACAAGTGGAACGACCTCAAGCGCTACAATGCCGAATTACGGGCACGGCAGGCCGACCTGACCTGGCCCGAGGCCGTCACGGCGCTGCACGAGGGCTACGGCAAACTGAAGGCCTTCATCGAAGACCACTCCGAGGCCGCGCTCTACGGCGGCCCGATGAAGGGCGCGAACAACAAATGGACGCCCGGCCGATGGGCCGAGGCAGCGGGGCCGAGCCATTTTCGGTCTGCGTCGAAGTATGTTCGCGCGGCGGTGAAGAAGGCGCGGTGATCGGCGAGGCGATCGGGCCCACCGCGAGCGAGGAATCGGTGTCGAACCTGTTTGATTGAGGATTTTGGAGGCTGAACGCGGCGGGTCACTTTTGCATCGGAGAAGATAGGCCAAACAAGAGTGACGGACCTGTGTCAATTCGAGGTCCGAAACATCACCGACGACCAAATTCAAGCGGTCGCTGGCCATATCAATGCCGCCGGCCCCTATACGGCACCATTCTTGACAAGCTGGCTCAGACGACGGAGCGTGCTGGCGACAGCCATTGATTGCGGCGTCCGATTGGAACCGTTACCGAGCGACGATGTCAAAACCGGTTTCCGATACCGATCTATCTGGTACCGGCATCAGCGCGGAGACCGGTGCCACCCCCTTCAAGGAGCGCCGGATAATTATCGTCGGAGGCGGCTGCTCGGGCATAAGCGCGGCCAAGTTGTTGGCGGAACGTCGCGTTTACCGGGTCACCGTCCTGGAAGCCGGCGATCGTCTCGGCGGCAAAGCCGAGACGTATTGGCACGACGGCACCGCGCATGACCTTGCAACCTGCTATCTCGCCTGGGGTTATGGCACTGCCTTTCGCTGGCTGCGTGAAAAGGGAATGCGTGTCGGTCGCATTCAGCGGCCGGTCGTCTTGTTGAAGGGTGACGATCGCCGCATCGTCTCCCTGAGCGACTATGCATCCGGCGTCGGCATCGCGTCGAAGATGCGCGCGCTTCCACAGGCGGTCCGATACATCTTCCTTTGGTTTCGCTTTGCAATCGCAGAAGCAAACAATTCCACCTCGGCGCGCGCCGCCGTCGATCTGGCAATGCCGTTCAGCGACTGGTGCCGCCTGAAGCGTTTGCCGGTCATCGAACGCGTTGGAGCACGGGCTCTCGTGACAGCGGGCTACGGCTATCTCGAAGCGCTACCCACCCTGCACTGTCTGCGATGGCTGAAGCCGTCGATCCTCTTTGCCGGACTGGCGACGCAGGTCTACGAAGTGGTGGGCGGGATCGGAAATCTCTGGAACGCGCTCGCGCTCGATCTCGACGTCCGATTGAATCATGAGGTCGCACGTATCGAAACAATGCCCGACGGCCCGGTCGTTACGACACGGTGCGGAAAGGCATTTGCGTGCGACGACGTCATCATCGCGGTGCCGCTCAGTCAGAGCGCGAAACTACTGGGCCCTGATGTCGGGCTGGCGCAATTCGCAGCTTCGATGCGGTCTCACAAGTATGCCACCCTTCTGTTTCGAACGGACCGGCCGATCTTTGCCAGTCATCACGAATCCGTCGGATTGGAAAAACACCTCGGCTCCGAAACCCTCGGTAAAACCCTCGCTATCCGGCGAACGGCGGCAAAGACCCCGCACGCAGCCTGCAATGAAAGCGACAACGATCGCATCTATGTAAGCTATCATCTTCAGGGCACACACAGTCTCGATGATCTGGAATCCTATCTGCGGGAGGACATCAAATGGCTCGGCGGCCATGTCGAGGCTGTATTGCTCCGCCGGTCTTTCGATTACATGCAGACCTATGACCAGCCCGCCATACGAGCCAATATCGCCACGCGGATTCAGGATATTCAAGGCCGCCAGGGCATCTGGTTGAGCACGGCCTCTTCCAGCTTCGAAGCTATCGAAAACATCATCGATCGAAACGAAGAAATCGTAGCGGAAATGGCGGTTCGATACGGCCGGTTCCGGACCTTAGCCGCTATCAGGCTACGGCTGCTTCGCCTGAGCCGACTGATGAAAATGGTCAGTTTTCTTCCACGTCTCGTCCTTGCCGGAACAAACCGGTCTCGCGAGCCCGCTGGATCGCGCGAGAATTCTGTCGCGCGCAACCAGTGATGTATCACCGAATTTACAAGGCAGATCGATGCGAAACGACCGGGTCGTATTGAAGCCCTCCGAACCGCCGGTGACTGGGCGCATGAAGTCAGAATTCCGATTGGACATTGGACAGGAACGATAGCGGCGGACCGAAAGGCCCCGTCGAACTGCCGTCTCGCTTGATAGATTTATATGGGCGAACGGCGGTCAAATTTCCCCTCACCGCGCCACCGGCCGCACCAATATCTCCGACACGTCGACATGCGCCGGCTGCGACACCGCGTACATCACCGCGTTCGCAATATCCTCCGCGGCAAGCGCGCCCGTCACCGGATTGTCGAAGAACGGCGTGTCGACCATGCCCGGCTCGATCAGCGTCGAGCGGACGCCGGTGCCGACGAGTTCCTCGGTCAGATTGTAACCGAGACCCGTCACCGCCCATTTGGTCGCCCCGTAGACCGAGCCCTTGGCGATGCGCCGCCCCGCCCGCGAGCCGAGCAGCAGGATGTGGCCACGCGTGCGGCGCAGTTCGGGCAGGCAGAGCTTCGCCGTCAGCGCGACGCCGTAGATATTGGTCAGGATCATCTCGCGCCAATTGTCCGGGTCGCCGCCCTCAACGCCCGCCGCCGTCGATCCGAGCCCGGCATTGGCGAGCACCGCGTCGATCCGCTTAAAGGTGGCAAGCGCGGCATCGACCATCGCTCGCTGCTGGCCAAGGTCCTGGACGTCGCAGGTCACCGCCAGCGCTTTGTCCGCGCCGCCGAGCTCTTCGACGAGCGCGGCAAGCTTGTCGGCCGATCGCGCCGCCAGCACGACCCGGTAGCCCGCCGCGGCGGCGGCCCGCGCCGTTGCCGCGCCGATGCCGGTGGAGGCGCCGGTGATCAGAAAGGTCTTGGCCGGGTTGGCGTCGGTCATCGCTTGCTCCTGATGATGTGCGAGTCGCGGGTTCGATGCATGAAGGCCAGCATATCCTGTCCGCCCTGTCATCACGCAAAACCTTGTCTTGACGGCCATCCGGCGCTATAAGCCCGGCTGCGTGCCCGTCCGCACCCCTGGAGGAGACGGGCTTAAGATGTGCCGGCCGGCTGGGTCGGCGCTTTCATTTCTTGAGGAGACTTTGAAGATGAGTGCGACCGTATCGCTTCAGGCGACGGCGCGCGAACGGGTCGGCAAGGGGGCTGCCCGTGCCGAGCGCCGCGCTGGACGAATTCCCGCCGTGATCTACGGCGGCAAGGAAACCGCCACCCCCATTTCGATCGACCGCCACGAGCTCGACATGCAGCTCAAGGGCGGCAACTTCCTGACCACGGTGTTCGAGATCGTCGTCGGCGGCAAGAAGGTGCGCGCCCTGCCGCGCGACGTGCAGACCGACCCGGTCCGCGATTTCCCGATCCATGTCGACTTCCTGCGCCTGACGCGCGGCGCGGAGATCGCCGTCAACATTCCGGTCAGCTTCCTCAACGAGGACGACAGCCCGGGCATCAAGCGCGGCGGCGTGCTCAACGTCGTGCGCCACGAAATCGAGGTGATGGCACCGGCCGATGCGATCCCCGAGGGGATCGAAGCCGACCTGACCGGCCTCGATATCGGCGATTCGCTGCACATTTCCGCGATCACCCTGCCCGAAGGCGTGACGCCGACGATTACCGACCGCGACTTCACCGTCGCCACGATCGCCGCCCCGGCCGGCCTCAAGAGCGAGGAAGACGAGGCGGAGGGCGAAGAGGTCGAGACCACGGCCGAGCCCGAGGAGAGCGGCGAGGAGTCCTGACGGACCGCAGCCCCTGGGACGACCGCCCAATCATCGGGCACCCCCCGTTTCGCCGCCGGCAAGCACGTCCGGCGGCGAAGCCGGAGGACCGCCCGGCACGCCGGGAGAACGGCGCGACGGGAGGATAAAATCCCATGCAGCTCTTGGTCGGCCTCGGCAATCCCGGCTCGAAATATGCCGGAAACCGGCACAATATCGGCTTCATGGCGATCGACGCCATCGCCGATCTGCACCGTTTCCCGTCCTGGCGCAATCGCTTCCAGGGCCACGCCAGCGAGGGCCGGCTCGGCGAGACCCGGGCCGTCCTTTTAAAACCCGCGACCTTCATGAACGAGTCCGGCCGCTCAGTCGGCGAGGCGATGCGCTGGCTGAAGCTGAAGCCGGCGGACGTGGTGGTGTTCTACGACGAACTCGACCTGGCGCCGGGCAAGGTCCGCATCAAGATCGGCGGTGGCGCGGCGGGTCACAACGGCATCCGCTCCATTGCCTCGCATATCGGCCCCGACTTCAAGCGGGTGCGGCTGGGCATCGGCCATCCCGGCCATCGCGACCGGGTGCACCGCTACGTCCTGTCCGATTTCGCCAAATCGGATCACGACTGGCTCGGACCGCTGCTGGTCGCCGTCGCCGACAACGCGGCGATGCTGGCCGCCGGCGATGATGCCGGCTTCATGAACCGGACCGCCCTGGCGCTCGGCAGCCAGGAAAAAGCAAACGCGAAACGCCAATCCCGAAAGCTGGAGACCTGACGTCGATGGGATTCAAATGCGGCATCGTCGGACTGCCCAATGTCGGCAAGTCGACCCTGTTCAACGCGCTCACCCAGACCGCGGCGGCGCAGGCGGAGAACTATCCCTTCTGCACGATCGAGCCGAATGTCGGCGAGGTCGCCGTGCCCGATCCGCGCCTCTTAGCCCTTGCCGGCATCGCCAAGTCGGCGGAAGTCATCCCGACGCGGCTGACCTTCGTCGACATCGCCGGCCTGGTGCGCGGCGCCTCCAAGGGCGAAGGCCTGGGCAACCAGTTCCTCGGCCATGTCCGCGAGGTCGACGCGATCGCCTTCGTGGTGCGCTGCTTCGCCGATGACGACGTCACCCATGTCGAGGGCCGCATCGATCCGCTCGCCGATGCCGAGACGATCGAGACCGAACTGATGCTCGCCGACATGGAGAGCCTGGAAAAGCGCTTGCCCGGCCTGGAAAAGCGCATCCGCGGCGGCGACAAGGAGGCAAAGCTCGCCAATGCCCTGGTCGAGCGGGCGCTTGGCGTCCTGCGCGAGGGCCGGCCCGCGCGGATGATCGAGGTCGCCGACGACGAGCGCAAGGCCTTCGAGGGCCTGAACCTGTTGACCTCCAAGCCGGTCCTCTATGTCTGCAATGTCGACGAGGGCTCGGCCGCGACCGGCAATGCCTGGTCGGACAAGGTCGCCGAGCGGGCCGCCGCCGAAGGGGCCGCATCGGTGGTGATCTCGGCCAAGATCGAGGCGGAGATCGCGCTTTTGCCGAGTGACGAGCGCGCCGACTTCCTGGAGACGCTGGAACTGGCCGAGCCGGGCCTCAACCGGCTGATCCGGGCCGGCTACGGGCTGCTCGACCTGGTCACCTTCTTCACCGCCGGTCCGAAGGAGGCGCGCGCCTGGACCGTCAATCGCGGGGCCCGCGCACCGCAGGCAGCCGGCGTCATCCACACCGATTTCGAACGCGGCTTCATCCGCGCCGAAACGATCTCCTATACCGATTTCGTCGATCTCGGCGGCGAGACCGCGGCCAAGGACGCCGGCAGGATGCGGCTGGAAGGCAAGGACTACGTCGTCCAGGATGGCGACGTCATGCATTTCCGCTTCGCGGCATAAGGAACAGACCGATGCCGGAGGGCAAGCGCGCGTTCGAGGATTTTCAGGCCGGCGACAAGCGGGACTTTCACACCGTCACCGTCTCCAAGGCCGATATCATCGATTTCGCCTCCGACTGGGATCCCCAGCCGATGCATCTCAACGAGGCCGCCGGCGAGGCCGGCATGCTCGGCGGGCTGACCGGTTCGGGCTGGCACATGGCCTGCCTGATGATGCGCGGCCTGTGCGAGGGGTTCCTGCTCAACTCCCTGTCGCAGGGCTCGCCCGGCGTCAAGGAACTCAACTGGCAGCGCCCGCTGCGCCCGGGCGATACGCTGACGCTGTCCTACGAGGTGCTCAGCGCCCGCGCCTCGGCGAGCCGGCCCGATATCGGCATCGTCCTGTTCCATCTGGCGATGACCAATCAGGACGGCGAGGTGATCATGACCATGGTCTCGCCGATCATGTTCGCGCGCAGGCAGGCAACCGGAGCGGACGCGTGATGGATTTCGAGGACGTTGAAATCGGCGAACGCGCCGACATCGGAACGCATGCCTTCACGCGCGACGAGATCATCGCCTTTGCCAGGCGCTGGGACCCGCAGCCGTTTCACCTGGACGACGAGGCAGCCGAGGCGAGCCAGTTCGGCGCCTTGTGCGCCAGCGGCTGGCACACCGCCTGCACCTGGATGCGGCTCAATGTCGAGGACGGCGCGCGCCGCATCGGCGAAGCCGTGGCGGCTGGCCGGCCGGTTCCCAGGATCGGCCCCTCCCCCGGCCTGTTCGACCTGAAGTGGCTGCGCCCCGTCTATGTCGGCGACACGATCGCCTATTCCTGGACCGTCACCGACAAGCGCGCGTCGAAATCCCGGCCCGACTGGGGCCTGATCACCTATCACGCCGAGGGCGTCAACCAGGACGGCGTGACGGTGATCAGCTTCAACGGGCGGTTCTTCCTGGGGCGGCGGGAGGCGGGCTGACCGGCCGGCTGATCGATTGTCCGGGCGCGTTCTGCTGCTATCTGGTTCAGTGGGGACGGGGCTTTTGTTTTTCGGCTTCGCCACCCCCTCAGACGTCATCCCTGCGCAGGCGGGGATCCGGTAACCTCATGCGTTTGCTTATGTTTTTCGGCCTATCCATCCAATCGGCTGTCATGCCCGGACTTGTTCCGGGCATCCATGAACACCTCGCTGGCATCTGTGTTCATGGATTGCCGGGACAAGCCCGGCAATGACCGCAGATTGGGTGGCAGTGAATCCCGAACCCCTCGCTCGTCATCCCGGAATTCGCTTAAGCGAATATCCGGGATCGGAGAACCGAGGCGGTTCAGAACCCCACCAACACCGACACGGGCTCCCGGCTCCCGGCTCGGCCTTGCGGCCGTCCGGGATGACGAGCGAGAGACCCCGAAACGCCCGACCCAAATCCCGATTTCATGCCCGGACGTATTCCGGGTATCCATGAAAACCCAGGTCGGCCGCAAGGCCCAGCCCCACCCAAACGCAAAACGGGGCGCAGCCAAAGCCGCGCCCCGTCCTATTCGCCTCTTCGATCCGGCAACCGCCGGATCAGTCAGCCAGCATCAGACCGCGCGGATCTGATCGAGGAAGCGGTTGACCTCCTCGTTCAGATGCTCGGCTTCCCGCGCCATTTCGCCGGCTGAATCGAGCACCGTCTTGGCGACATCGCCGGTCTCGCCCGCCGCGCCGGCGACCGTGTTGACATTCGACGAGACAGACGCGGTCCCGGTCGTCAGATGCTGCGCGCTGCGGGCGATCTCGGATGTCGCGGCGCGCTGCTCCTCGACGGCGGCCGCAACGGCGCCGGCGATTTCGTTGACCTTGCCGATCGTCGTGACGATGCCGTCGATCGCGCCGACGGCATTCTGCGTGGCCGTCTGCATCCGGGCGATCTGCTCGCTGATCTCGTCGGTCGCCTTGGCGGTCTGACCGGCCAGTTCCTTGACCTCGCCGGCGACCACCGCGAAGCCGCGGCCGGCATCGCCCGCCCGTGCCGCTTCGATGGTGGCGTTCAGCGCCAGCAGGTTGGTCTGCTCGGCGATCGACTGGATGAGCCCGACCACCTCGCCGATCTTGGCCGAGGCATCGACCAGGCCGCGCACCGTCTGATTGGTCTGCTCGGCCTCCTCGACCGCGCCGCTGGCGATCGTCGAGGAATCGGTCACCTGGCGGGAGATCTCGGAAATGGAGCTGGCCAGTTCCTCCGCCGTCGAGGCCACCACCTGGACGTTGCTCGCCACCTCCTCGGAGATCCCGGCAACCTCGCGGACCTGGTCGCTCGTCGTCCCGGCAAGCCCCGACATCCGGTTGGCGCTGTCATGCATGCCGGAGGCGGAGTTGGCGACGTTGTTGACGACGCCCTGGACGCTTGCCTCGAAGGCATTCGCCAGTTCGAGCCGGGCCACGCGGCGCTCCTCCGACGCGCGCTGGCGCTCCTCGATGGTGCGGGCATTCGCCGCCTCGACCTCGCGGGCATTGTCGCGGAAGACCACGAGCGCGTCGGCCATGCGGGACACCTCGTCCTTGCCGCCTGTCGGGATCTCGGCCTCCAGATCGCCATCGGCGATCCGCTCCATCGCGGTGCCGATGCGCATCAGGCGATTGGTGATCTGGCGCGGCACGTAGATGAACACGCAGAACAGCGCGACCAGCAGACCGATGCCCGCTGCGACCAGCAGCCAGACCTGCATCCGCGCCAGCGCCTGATCGGCCTCCAGGGCGCTCTCGTCGCCGGCGGCCTTCGCCGATGCGACGAGGTCGTTGACGATTGCCTGCAGGCCCTCGGCTTTGGCGCGGACGGTGGCGAGGCTGTCGGCACTCGCCGCGATCGCATCCAGTTCACGCTGGCGGATCTCCGGCAGGCTGGCCTCGCCCTCCGCGAACGCGATCAGGGCGTTGACCTTGTCGACCAGTTCGGTCCGCTCGTTGCCGAGTTCGAGCATGACGATCTTCAGATACCCGACTTCCGCGCCGAGCTCCTTCTTCGCCGTCGCCAGTTCCTCGAGATTTGGCGCGCCGGCAGCCGTCAACGTCATGCCGGCCAGGCGGTTTGCCCGCGCGGCGATCTGCAGGAACGCCTTGAAGGCCGGGATCTGGCTCTCCACCAGGTCCTGCATGCTGTCCGTGGTGCCGTTCTTCAGATCCATCGCGGCGACCTTGATGCTGACCTGCGTTGCCTGGATCTGCGACTGAAGCAGCTTCTGGATCTCCTTTTCGGCGGCAACCGCTGTTTCAATCATCGCGTCCACCTCGGCGTTGGCGCGAACGCGGCTGCCGAGACTGCCGGCATTGGGCTCGAGAATCCCCTTGCGCCGTTCGAACACGCTGTCTTCGCCGATCACGATGCCGGTCAACTGCCGCAGCGCGGTCACGACATCGCCCATCGCCTTGTCGTTTTCCCACTTGTCGGCGACGATCGACAGCCGCGACGTCGGCCCGACCGACTCCCGCCAGGCATCGTCGACCTCCTCGAGCGTCGCCGCCATGGTCGCGGTCGTCGCCGCGCGGACGATCTTGGTGGCGCCGTCCTGCACCTCATAAAGCTCGATGAGCCGGTTGGTGCCGTCCTCCGCCAGGGTCTCTATGCCGTCCTCGACGGTCAGGAGAACCCGGGTGCTGGCGATGGAGAAAAGGGAATCCGTCTCCGCAATCAGCGGATCGAGCGTTTCGAGAAGGTCTTTATGCGCCGCCGCCAGGGCAACTTCGGCCGTCTCGCGCGTGGCCGCCGCGTCGAGCCTGTCCCGCACGAAGTCGTTCTGCTCGTTGGTCTCCGACAGCATGTCGCGCGCCTGGACATCGATCGCCTCGATCTGCTGCTGATCCGCGCCGAGGTCTGTCAGAGCCTCGATATCGGCGAACAATCCGTCGAACTGGCCTTTCAGGCTGTCCATCGTCGCAAGCCGCGCATCGTGGTCGCGGGCGCCGTCGAGGATCGGTGCTGCGCCAACGAGTTGGGCGCTTCCAATGGCGATTTCCTCGGCAAAGATGATCGCCGGCAGGTTCGTCCGGGTCACCTGGTCGATGCTCGACTTGATCCCGCCGAACTGCATCCACGCAACGCCGGCCGAGATCAGGCCGGCCGCGGCCACGACGCCGAAGGCCAGGGTCAGGCGGCCGCGAAGCCCGAAGCCGCCGCTTTTCTTGCGCTTTGCGTCGCTTGCCTCACCGAGGTCGCGGTCAGGATCGCCGGCGTCGACATCGTGCTCGACGGCCACCGGTTCCCCCATCTCGGCCGGCTGCGTCTCAGCAGCGTCGCCATGTGCTGGAAAATCCGCCTTGGTCATAAGGTGCCCCCATAGGAAATGCGCGGCCCGACCCGCGACAACGTCGACGATTTAACCGCCGATCCCTGAATCGTCAGTTAACCGTTGTGCAATTGAATTGTTAAAAATCGCAGTATTTGACGGACTCAATTCAGACGATTTACTCGAAGCCCGATAATGAGTCGGTGAAATTTAAGTGCCGTCCCCCTCGATAGACTGCCGTTAGAGCATCGGTCGATAAATCAGCTGCATTCTGCTTGTTTGCGCTGTGGCGATCCGGCGGTGAAACGACCGCAGCGCGATGCCGCGCATCGGGCAAGG
>JANQKY010000040.1 GCA_028280885.1 Tepidamorphus sp. | reverse complement strand
AGCGAAGATACGCCGTGAGATACATGAATGGTGGGCCCGACGGGCCAAAACTCGAACCCGTGAGGGTTCGCAAGGCCGACCGGCCGCCGCCCGGTCAGGGCGCGCCGTCGCAGGCTCGAGCGAAGCGAGAAACAGCCGCGAGACGAATAATTGGTGGGCCAGGCAGGACTCGAACCTGCAACCAGACCGTTATGAGCGGCCGGCTCTAACCAATTGAGCTACTGGCCCGAACACGGCCGGAGGGTCCGGCCGGTCGGTGCGGTTTCCCGCTCCTTGTTGCCGGCCCCTTATTGCAGGGGAACGCCGGTCCGGCAAGCGCCGGTGCCGGTCCTTCCGCCCGCAGCCGCGTCGGGCACGCCGTTTCCACACCCGGCAATCAGCGGCCGGCGCCCCATTGCCGTCTCAATTCGATGGTCAACGAAGGCGTAACATCAACAGACAGGACAAGGCTCGATATGCATCTGAGCGTCATCTTCAGGGCCGGGCTCGTCGCGGCCGCGCTTGCAAGTGCTGCCCTCTATGCCCTTCCCGCCCGCGCTGACGCCCGCGTCGATGGCGGCACGGTGAACACCCTGTCGGTGACCGGAACCGGCGAAATCGCGGTCGCACCCGACATGGCGACCATCCGCACCGGCGTCGAGAGCGAGGCCGGCACGGCCCGGGAGGCGCTTGACGCCAACAACATGGCGATCGCCGCCGTCATCGCCGCGCTGAAAGACGCCGGCATCGAGGCGCGCGACATCCAGACCTCGGGCTTCAATGTCCAGCCGCGCTACCAGCGCGCCGACCGCAACTCGGACCAGCCCGAACGCAAGATCATCGGCTACACCGTCAACAACACGGTGATGGTCGCCGTCCGCGATCTCGATACGCTCGGCGGTGTCCTCGATGCCGTCGTCGGTGCCGGCGGCAACCGCATCGGCGGCATCGCCTTTCTCGTCTCCGATGCCGACAAGCGCCTCGACGAGGCGCGCACCCTGGCGATCAAGGACGCAACCCGCAAGGCCCGCCTCTATGCCGAGGCGGCGGGCGTCGCGCTCGACGGAATCGTGTCGATTTCGGAAGGCGGCGGCTTTCAGCCCTTCCCGCGCCAGGAAGCCATGATGATGCGCGACGCGGCAGCCTCCGCCGTGCCGATCGAGACCGGCGAGCAGACGCTGTCGGTCTCCGTCGCCGTGACCTGGAAGATCGAAAACTGACGGGCAGGCCCGGTTCGCACGCCTTCGGTCCGTAGATCCCGCCTCCGGAACCGCATCGGCTTCCCCGTTCGCGCGCGTCGTCGCGGCGGACTTCGCATCGTAATGGCCACGAAAAGAGCGGCGGTGGGCAATGCCGCGCCGCCGCTTGCAGAAGTTGGTTTTCATGTCCTTACGCGGGGAGGAACGCGGACACTTTAGTTGGTTACGGCGCCAGCGCCTTACGGGACGAGGCGCGGGGGGACGGTGGGGGTGGGCGACTACCGGCATTTGCCTGCAGGCTTGCCTCCAGGCGACGCCAGATCTGGTTGGGGGCCCAGACCGGACGCATAATGCCGGTAGCGCTTCCATTCATCCCGTTGGAGGCACCAGGCCGTAACCAACGGGAAACACTGTGTCGGGTCAGGGTTTCAACTCGACCGCCGACGACAGGGAAAATTGTTTCGAATGTTTCAGGACGTTTCAAGACCAGAAAGCGCAACGGAACTTTCTCTCTTCGGCAACGGTAAACGGAATACCAAATTAAACACACACACCCCGCGTCGCGCGGCGCCTCCGCCGGGTCTCGCGCCATGCCACCGCTGCCCGGTTTAAGTCCGGCCACGTCGATTAGAGCATCGGTCGATAAATCAGCTGCATTCTGCTTGTTTGCGCTGTGGCGATCCGGCGGTGAAACGACCGCAGCGCGATGCCGCGCATCGGGCAAGG
>JANQKY010000093.1 GCA_028280885.1 Tepidamorphus sp. | reverse complement strand
CCGGTCCGGCAGCGCGGCGATCGCCTCCGCTGTCTGGCCGGCCCGGCCATAGGTGCCGTCGGGGTGCAGGAAATCGTTCTGCAGATCGATCGTCAAAAGCGCCGTGCGGGCCGGGTCGAGGTCGAAAAGTGCCGTCATGTCTCCTGCTCCGCCGGCTCGATCACCGTATTGCCGAAGCGGTCGACCGTCGCGGTGAGGCCCGGTTCGACGAGGACGGTGGTATCGGCCTGTTCGAGGATCGCCGGACCGTCAATCACCGTGCCGACCGGCAGGGCGAGCCGGTCATAGATCGCCGTCTCGTGCCAGGCATCGCCGAAATGGACTGCGCGGGTCGCCTTCGGCCGTGCCTCCCCTTCGGTCCCGGGGCTGAGCGAGGCAAGATCGAATTTCGGCCGGATGCCGGTCACCGCGCTGCGCAGGTTGAGGACGCGGCGCACGCCGTTTTCCAGGAGCCGGCCATAGGTCGCCCGGTAGGTTTCATCGAAGGCTGCGGCGATTGCCTGCCGCGAGGGGGCCTGCACCTTGCCATCGACGATCTCGACCGAGATCGGCACGGGAACCGTATGGGTCTGGCCGATATAGGCCATGTCGAGCTCGAAGGACACCTCGCGGGTCTCGAAGCGGCTGCGGGCCAGATCGAGCAGCGCCATGCCGCTGTCGGTGTGATCCTGCATGAAGCCTGCAAGCTGGTCGAGATCGAGCGTATCGACCAGGGCGTTGACCGTCTGGACGAAATCCTGCCGCATGTCGGCGATGACGCAGCCCAGCGCACTGGTGACACCTGGATAGCGCGGCACGATCGCCCTTGCGATGCCGACATCGGCGAGCATCGCACCCGCATGCAGCGCCCCCCCGCCGCCGAACGGCATGAAGGCGAAGCGCTTGGGATCGAAGCCGCGCTCGATGCTGACCAGCCGGATCGCGCCGGCCATGCGGCTGTTGGCGACCCGCAGGATCGCCTCGGCGGCCTGTTCGGTGTTCAGATCAAGCGGGGCGCCGACATGCCGGTCGATGGCGGCCCGCGCCGCCTCGACATCGAGCCGCTCAAGCTTGCCGCCGATCGGGTGGTCGGGATCGATGCGGCCGAGGACGACATTGGCATCGGTCACCGTCGGCCGGTCGTTGCCGAGGCCATAGGCGACCGGGCCCGGATCGGACCCGGCGCTTTCCGGGCCGATATTGAGCAGACCGCCGTTGTCGACCCAGGCGATCGAGCCGCCGCCGGCGCCGATCGTGGTGATCTCGATCATCGGCGTGCGCACCACCATGCCGAAATCGATCGCCGTCTGTGGCGACAGCATCGACTTTCCGCCGGTCACCAGCGAGACGTCGAAGCTGGTGCCGCCCATGTCGCCGGTGATGATGTCGGGGAAGCCGGCCGCTTCCGCGATATAGGCCGCTGCGATGACGCCGGCGGCCGGGCCGGAGAGCGCCGTGCGGACGGGATAGCGGCAGGCGGTCTCCGCGCTCATCACGCCGCCATTCGACTGGACGATCATGAACTCACCGCCAAAGCCGCCGGACTGCAGCGCCGATTCCAGCCGATCGAGATAGCCGGACACCTCCGGCTGCAGATAAGCGTTGAGGGCGGTGGTCGAAAACCGTTCGTATTCGCGGATCTCGGGCAGGATCTCGTGACTTGCCGAAACATGCGGGCTCGGCCAAAGCGCCCGGACTTCAGCGACGGCGGCGATCTCGTTTGCCGGGTTGGCGTAAGCGTTGGCGAACAGGATGGCGACAGCCTGGCACCCGCGGGATTGAAGCGTCTTAGCGGCCGCCCGCACCGCGTCGAGATCGACGGGCGTGCGGATCGTGCCGTCGGCAAGCGTCCGCTCCGGCACTTCAAGCCTGTCCTCGCGGGCCGCGACCGGTTCGAAATCGCCGCGCAGGCCCCAGGTGCGCGGGCGGTCGCGCCGGCGCATCTCCAGGACGTCGCGCAGGCCCTCGGTCGTGATCACGCCGATGCGCGCGCCCTTGCGTTCCAGCAGCGCGTTGGTGCCGGCGGTGGTGCCGTGCACCACGACGGCGATGTCGGAGAGGTCGGCGACGCGGCCGCCGATGCCGTCGAGCACGCCGCCGGACTGGTCCGGCTTCGAGGTCGGAACTTTATTGACCGTCGCCGTTCCGTCGGCCTCGTCAAGCACGAAGATATCGGTGAAGGTGCCGCCGACATCGACGCCGACCGTTTTGTGCCCGCTCATGTGCCATCCCCGCGCCAGGCCGGACCGTAGGCGGTATCGGCATCCTCCGCGTCCATCAGGCCGCGCTTAACATCACGAGCGATCCGATCAGGCTCGCGCTCGCCGGGCGGCCCGTAGCCGCCGCCACCGGGCGTCTCCAGCTTCACCGCCTGGCCCTGGCGCAGGCGGATGCCGCGCATCTTCGAGGCCATCGGCGGGATATGCCAGCCATCGTCCTGCTCAAAGGAAAAGACGTTCATCGCCCCCTCCCCGCCGCCGGCGACGCCCTGCGGCGCGTGCCGGCCGCGCTCGCCGAACAGGAAGGCCTCGGCGCCGTTTTCCTCCAAAACCTCGATCTCGTAGACGGCGCCCATGCCGCCGCGATGGCGCCCCGCGCCGCCGGAGCCGGGCCTGAGCGCCCATTGCCGGAACATCACCGGATAGGCTGCCTCGAGGATCTCCATCGGCGGGATGGTCGCCGTCGAGATCGGCGCGTTGCCATGGTTGAGCCCGTCGCTTTCCGACGAGCCGCCATGGCCGCCGCCATAGAACGAGAACATCACCCAGGGCTGGCCGGTCGATTTCTTGCCGGCGATCGACAGGGCGTTGATGGTGCCATAGGCGTTGGCGACGACGCGCTCCGGCGCGGCCTGTGCCGCGGCTGAAAAGATCACGTCGATCATCCGCAGGATCGTTTCGGTATAGCCGCCGACCGGGGCGGGGAAATCGGCGGCCAGGAGCGAGTCCTCCGGCACGCGCACATCGATCGGCCGCATCACGCCGGCATTGGCCGGCAGCGCCGGGAAGATGTGCTTGACGGCGACATAGGCCGTCGCGACGGCGGTCGGCAGGGCGATATTGACCGGGCCGGCGCAGCGCGGCGCGGTGCCTTCGAAATCGAGCACCATGCGGTCGCCGGAAATCTCCAGCGCCACCTTGATCGGCAGCGGTTCATCGGTGATGCCGTCATTGTCGAGATAGTCGGTCGCCTCCCAGCGGCCGTCCGGCAGGGCCTGCAATTCCGCGCGCATCAGCCGCTCGGCGCGGTCCTGCAGCGCATCGAGCGCGGCCCGCACCGTCTCGGCGCCGTATTCGTCGAGCAACTCGTCCATCCGCTTGACGCCGAGATCGAGGGCGCCGAGCTGGCCGTTCAGATCGCCCTGGCAGGACTGCGGCAGCCTTGTGTTGCGCAGGACGATGTCGACGATGTCGCGGTTGATTTCGCCGGCCCTGGCAAGGCGCACCGGCGGCAGGACAAAGGCTTCCTGGAAAGCGTCGGTCGCGGCGGGGTTGTAGTTGCCCGGCACGGCGCCGCCGACATCGTGCCAGTGGCCGACCGAGGCGAGATAGCAGAACAGCTTTCCATCACGGAAGTAGGGCCGCACGAGCCGCATATCGCTCAAATGCGTGCCGCCCATATGGGCATCGTTGAAGATGAAGATGTCGCCGTCGGCGAGATCGCCTTCCCTGGCTACCTTGTCGATCACCGCCTTGACGGCAAAGGACATGACACCGACGAAGATCGGCAGGCCGGACTTGCCTTGAACGAGGGTATCGCCGGTTGCCGCATCATAGAGCCCGTGCGAGGCATCATGCGCCTCGGCGATGATCGGGTTGAAGGCTGCGCGGAACAGGGTCGCGTCCATTTCGTCGGCGATCTGCTCCATGCGCCCGGCCAGCACGGCGAGTGTGATCGGGTCGATCTGTGTGGTCATTCCTTGGCCTTCGTCTCGGCGAGATCGTTCCAGACGTCCTGGCGGGTGATCCTTGCGCCGGAAAGTTCGAACCGGTCAATGAAGCGGATGCCGGAAAAAGCCGTCCCGTCCGGCCATTCGCCCGACAGCGTGCCGCGGCAATAGACGATCGCGGTTCTGCCTTCTCCCTCGACCGTGTCGTAGCCGTCGTAGGTTTTGGATACGAATCGGTAGCGGGGCGCGGCCCAGGCAACCAGCTCGGACAGCGCCGTCATCGGCGGCGTGCCGGGGAAGCGCATCGTGAAGCCATCGGCCAGAAAGCTCTGTGCGGTATCGATATCACGCTTTTCCATCGCGTCGAGATAGGCGCGGACGGTTTCGCTCGGGGTTTGCATGAGTCCTCTCAGGCGCGGCGGCGTCCCGCCGTTTTGACCGGTCTTCGGGCGAAGCGCAATCAAATTCGTATACAAAATTCGTCGACTCAGGATAGTTTATGTTTATAATATTTGCAGCGTGCGGGGATGCAAAGTTCGGAGTCCTTCGGCTACTATGGCCGGTGCCTGCGGACTGCCGGGACCCGGCATCGAAGCCGCCGGCACGAACAGGCCCTGTTGAAGGAACCGATCCGAAGATCACGGGAATGCACAGTCCGAAATGACGGCGCCACGCACCCTTCTCGACAAGCTCTGGGATGCCCATGAGATCGTCCGGCGCGAGGACGGCGCCTCGCTGCTGTGGGTCGACCGGCATCTCGTCCATGAGGGCTCGCATCACGCCTTCGCCAAGATCGCCGCGCGCGGCCTGCCGGTCGCCGAACCGGACCTGACGATCGCCGTCGTCGACCACTATGCGCCGACGCGGGATCGCGCGGCAATCGCCGACAAACAGATCGCCCGGATGATCGGCACGCTGGAACGCAATGCGCAAGACCACGGGCTGGAACTCTACGGCCTTAACGACCCGCGCCAGGGGATCGTCCATGTGGTCGGGCCGGAACAGGGGCTCACCCTGCCCGGCCTGCTGATCACCTGCGGCGACAGCCACACCTCGACGCATGGCGCCTTCGGAGCGCTCGCCTTTGGCATCGGCGCGACCGAGGTCGCCCATGTGCTCGCCACGCAAACGGTGTGGCAGAGCCGGCCGAAGGCGATGCGGATCGTAATCGAGGGGGCGCTGGCGCCGTCGGTCACGGCCAAGGACATCGCGCTCAACTGGATCTCCCGGCTCGGCGCCGATGGCGGCCATGGCCACGCGATCGAATATGCCGGCGCGACGATCCGGGCGCTGTCGATGGAAAGCCGCATGACGCTGTGCAACATGTCGATCGAGGGCGGCGCCCGCTTCGGCATGATCGCGCCGGACGAGACCACCTATGCCTATCTGAAGGGTCGGCCGCACGCGCCTACCGGTGCCGGCTGGCAGGCCGCCCTTGCCGACTGGCGAACCCTGGAAAGCGATCCCGGCGCCACATTCGATGCCGAAATCACCATTCAGGCGGAGACCATCGCTCCGACAGTGACCTGGGGGATCAGCCCG
Source organism: Tepidamorphus sp. (assembly GCA_028280885.1). Classification (GTDB taxonomy): domain Bacteria; phylum Pseudomonadota; class Alphaproteobacteria; order Rhizobiales; family Tepidamorphaceae; genus Microbaculum. Next base: position 6,579 of record JANQKY010000093.1, on the reverse strand, counting down.
GACCAGGCGATCCCGGTCGATGCCGCCCTGCCCGATCCCGCCGGCCTGCCGCCGGCCAGGGCGCGGCATGTCGAGGCCGCCCTCGACTATATGGGGCTTCAGCCCGGGCAGCCGATTTCCGGCACGCCGGTCGATCAGGTGTTCATCGGCTCCTGCACCAATGCCCGCATCGAGGACCTGCGCGCCGCAGCCGCCGTTCTGAAGGGACGCAAGGCGGTCGTGCCGGGTCTCGTCTCGCCCGGCTCGATGCTGGTGCGGGCTCAGGCCGAGACGGAGGGGCTCGACCGGATCTTCACCGAGGCCGGCCTGTCCTGGGAGGCCGCCGGCTGCTCGATGTGCGTTGCCATGAACGGCGATCATGTCGCCGCCGGCAAGCGCTGCGCCTCCACAACCAACCGCAATTTCAAGGGGCGGCAGGGCCGCGGCGCGCGGACCCATCTGATGTCGCCGGCGATGGCGGCGGCGGCGGCGATAACCGGGCGGATCACCGACGTGCGCGATTTCGATCCGGCGAGGGCTGCGTGATGGCGGGTTGGGACAGGCATTCCGGGCTCGCCGTGGCGCTGCCGATGGAGAACATCGATACCGACCAGCTCGTTCCGGCCCGGTTCATGTCGACGCCCCGCTCGGAGGGCTATGGCCGCTTCCTGCTGCATGACCTGCGCCATGACGAGAGCGGCACGCCGCACGCAGACTTTCCGCTGAACGCTGCACCGGAAGCCAGCATCCTGGTGGCGCGGCGCAATTTCGGCGGCGGCTCGTCGCGGGAGGCGGCCGTCTATACGCTGGTCGACGCCGGGTTTCGCATCGTCATCGCGCCAAGCTTCGGCGATATCTTCGCCGGCAACGCCATAAACAACGGGCTCCTGCCGGCCAAGGTCAGCGAGGCCGAGGCCGAGCACCTGATCGCCGCACTCGCCGAGCCGGCGGAGGCGCATGTCGATCTCACCGCCTGCCGCATCCGGCTCGATGCGCATGACATCGGCTTCGAGCTCGATCCGATCCGTCAGCGCAAACTGATCAACGGCTGGGACGATATCGACCTGACCCGCGCCGATGCGGACCGCATTGCCGCCTTCCGCGACCGGCGCCGGGAAGCGGCACCCTGGGCCTGGCCAACCGCTCCACAACGATAACAAAGAAGACAAAAAGGCTTGGATAAAGACGATGCGACCGCAGCCCTATCTTGAACCGATGCGGATCCGCGGGCGCATCGCGACGCCGCAGCCGCTCGGCCTGCCAATCATCAATCTGGGGTTCAACGAGCTGCCCTATCCGCCGACGCCGGGGGTGGCGGAAGCTTTGGCGAGGGCGGAAGCCCATGTCCAGTCCTATGGCAACCCGCATTGCAACGGGCTGCGCGAGGCGCTCGGGGCGCGCTTCGGGATCGATCCCGACGCCATCATCTGCGGCAACGGATCGGAGGAACTGCTCGACGTCATCGCCCGCACCTTCGCCCGCCCCGGCGACGAGATCCTGATCTCCCAATACGGCTACGTCCAGTTCGCGCTGACCGCCAACCGGGTCGGCGCGTCGCTAGTGAAGGCGCCGGAAGCGGCCATGACCACCGATATCGACGCGCTGCTGGCCGCCGTCAGCGACCACACCCGGCTCCTGTTCCTCGCCAATCCCAACAACCCGACTGGCACCATGATTCCGGCCTCGGAGCTGAGACGGCTCGCCGCCGCCCTGCCCGACCATATCGTGCTGGTGCTCGACATCGCCTATGGCGAGTTCGCCGGCAGCGACTATTGCGCGGATGTACACGCGATCGTCGCCGACCACGAGAATGTCGTCGTCACCCGGACCTTCTCGAAGGCCTATGGGCTGGCGGGCGCCCGTGTCGGCTGGGCGCACGGTCCGGACTGGCTGATCCCCGTCCTCTACGCCGCGCGTGGCATGGGCACCGTCAACGCGCTCGCCCAGGCCGCGGCCATCGCGGCGCTCGGCGAGGCCGGCACCGTTGACCGGCGGGTCGCCGAGATCGTTTCGGAACGCGCGCGGGTCGCCCGCGCCCTCGACGAACTGGGGCTCACGACGCTGCCGAGCCGGGCCAACTTCCTGATGGCGACGATCCGCGACGGCGACGCGGCGCTGACGGAGGCACTCGTCCAGCATCTCTTCGATAGCGGCGGCATCATCGTCAACCGCACCCGCGAGGCGGGCCTCGAGACCTACTTCCGGTTCTCGCTTGGCCTCAGTGTGCACAATGATCTTTTACTTGAATGCATCCGCAAATTTCTAGAGATGCAGGAAAACTGACTTCACCGTGATACCAACCTAACCGCATGAATATCAACGATCACTATAGAGATATTCGAAGCCTAAAATATTCCAATCAATATGCAAATGCATAGAGATAGCCCTGTTGTCGGCTTGCATGAAACCGGGAATGGTGCATGATGGCCGAACGACTACCCAAGCGAATGATCCCAAAGAACGACCCTGCAGAACGATCAGGGAACAAAGGCAAGCCCGCCTTCCAGACACGGAGGACCGCAATGACCGTATTCAACCGGCTTTCCATGAAGGCTACCCACCTGTTGGCCGCATCCGGCATCGCCATCGCGCTGGCGCCGGCTGCCGCGCAGGCCGAGGACAAGATCTCGGCTGTCCACGCCTTTCCCGAATTCCTCGTTTATACCAAGACCTTCCTGGCGATGGTCGACGACATTAACGAGAAGGGCAAGGGCATCTGCCAGATCGAGGTCCGCGGCGGCCCCGAGGCGATCGGCATGTTCCAGCAGCCCGCCGCCGTGCGCGACGGCGTCGTCGACATGGTGCACACACCCGGCAGCTTCTATGGCGCCAACGTGCCGGAGATCGACGCCATGGTCGCCGCCAACATGACACCGATGGAAGTGCGCGCAAACGGCGGCGCCGATATCATGGACCAGGCCCACCAGGAGCGCTTCAACGTCAAGCATCTGGGCTGGATCGACGGCGGCATCAAGTTCCACATCTACATGAATTCGGAGCCGAAGTTCCGCGAAGACGGCGTGCTCGACCTGTCCGGCGTCAAGCTGCGCGACAACCCGATCTATCACGCCTTCTTCGAATCGCTGAACGCCACCACGTCGACCCTGCCGGCGACCGAGGTCTATTCGGCGCTCGAGAAGGGCGTGGTGGACGCCGCGGCCTGGACGGAAATCGGCATTCCGCAGCTCAAGTGGAACGAGTTCCTGAAGTACCGGGTCGATCCGACCTTCTACAACACCGATATCGGCGTGATCGTCAATCTGGACGCCTGGAATTCGCTGTCGCCGGAATGCCAGACGCTGCTGCAGGACACGGTGGTCGAATGGGAGGAGAAATCCTACAACGACCGGCAGAAGGACGTTGCAGCCGATGCCAAGACCCTGGCCGACGGCGGCATGACCTTCGTGCCACACTCAGACGAGGCAGCCGCGAAATACCGCAAGCTGGCCGACGACGCGGCCTGGGCGCGCATGCATGAGCGCATCGATGGCGATGGCGACGGCGCCGAGCGCTACAACGCCCTGCGCAAACACTATGCCGGCGACGGCATGTAATCGGCCCGGCGTATAGTTCAACAACCGGTGCCGCCCCTCGGGGCGGCCCGGCCTCTGTCTTCAGGTCCGACGCGATGGGCACGCACGGGGAACCACGGGGAACAACGTGACGATAATGCGCCTGGTCGATCGCCTGTGCGATTTCCTGGCCCTGCTGGCCGGGATCTATCTGTTCGGGATCATGGTGGGGATCATCGTCAGCGCGGTCGCGCGCACCCTGCTTCTGTCCGGCACCTGGGCGAGCCATCTGTTTTCGTTTGCCGAGTTCGGCCTGCTCTACATCGTCATGGGCGCCTCGCCCTGGCTGGTCAGGCATCGCGGCCACGTCTTCATCGAGATCATCACGGCGGCCGTTCCCCATTTCATGAAACGCCCGTTCAGCCGCTTCGTCGCGGTTGTGTGCGTTGCCATCTGCGCGGTGCTGACCTGGTACACCTGGGGCGCGACGGTGAAGGCCTATAATTTCGGCGATGCCGAGATGCGCAGCCTCGACATGCCGAAATACCTGCTGTTGGGCGCGATGCCGATCGGCTTCGGCCTGATGGCGATCCAGTTCACGCGGTTCGTCTTCGGGCCGCAAACCCTGCATACCGGCGAAGCCGGCGTGCACGAGTAACCCGCTTCACGCGCCGCGGCGCCCCATCGACGACTTTCGCGCCGGCTGACGGTCCTGCCGGCGAGCATCGGGAACCCTGATCCATGGAATGGTACGAGGCCCTCGTTCTCCTCCTCGGCATGATCCTGTTCTTCATGGCGCTCGGCATCCCGGTAGCGCTCGCGTTTCTCGCCGCCAACATGATCGGCGCGGTCTATTTCATGGGTGGGCGCGGGCCGATCGACGTTCAGATGGAACGCGGCATCGGCCAGCTCGCCAACAACGCCATCCCGACGATCACCAGCTTCAACCTGATGCCGGTGCCGATGTTCCTGTTGATGGGCGAGATCTTCTTCCATACCGGCCTCGCCAACCGCATGTTCTCCGCCGTCGACCGGCTGATGGGCAAGCTGCCGGCGCGGCTGTCCTTCGTGACGGTGGCCGGCGGCACGGCGTTTGCGACGCTGTCGGGCTCGTCGATGGGCTCGACCGCGCTGCTGGGCACGCTGATGGTGCCGGAGATGCAGAAGCGCGGCTACAAGAAGCACATGGCGATCGGGCCGATCCTGGGCACCGGCGGGCTTGCCATGCTGATCCCGCCCTCGGCGCTCGCCGTGCTGCTGGGCACGCTCGCCGAACTCGATATCGGCGCGCTGCTGATCGCCGGCGTGCTGCCCGGCCTGCTGCTTGCCATCTTCTACGCGATCCTGATCCTCGGCATGGCGACGTTCGACCCGAAGGCGGCACCGTCTTACGAGGTCGAGGGCTCGAGCTGGGGCGAAAAGCTGCGCCTGCTCTCCACCGACGTACTGCCGATGCTGTCGATCGTCATCGGCGTCATCCTGGTGATCATGCTGGGCATCGCCACGCCGTCGGAAAGCGCGGCCTTCGGCTGTCTCGGCGTCATTCTCCTGGCAGCGCTCTACCGCTCGCTGACCTGGGAGGGGATCGTCAAGTCGGTGACCGGGGCGCTGAAGGTAACCACCATGGCGCTGCTGATCATCTTCGGTTCGGCGACCTTCTCCGCGCTGCTCGCCTTTTCCGGCGCCTCCTCGGGCCTGATCAACTGGGCGACCGCCTTCAATCTCGACGCCACCACCATGCTCCTGGTGATGTTCCTGATCCTCCTGGTGCTCGGCATGTTCATGGACCAGCTGTCGATGATGCTGCTCACGGTGCCGATCTTCTTCCCGCTGGCGGAGACGCTCGGCTTCGACCTGATCTGGTTCGGCGTGATCATCCTGCTGGCGCTCGAGATCTCGTTCACCACGCCGCCCTTCGGGTTGCTGCTGTTCGTGATGAAGGGCGTGTCGGCGCCGGGCACGACGATGCGCGACATCTACATCGCGGCCCTGCCCTTCATGGCCTGCTCGATCCTGCTGGTGATCCTGCTGATCTTCTTCCCCGGTATCGCCCTGTGGCTGCCGAGCCTGGGGCAGTAGGGCGGCAGGCTGGGGGAGGCTATTGCCCGGGAATCTGGGCTTGAGATGGTCGCATTCGCGGCTGCCTCACATAAGGTTGGCGTGGCTTGTCAATTGCTGGGACAGGTCGGCCGCGGACCGTGCACGACACCAAGGCGACCGTGTTGACGCCCCCTCACCCGGCTCGCTTGCGCTCGCCACCCTCTCCCGCGGAGGGGAGGGGGTCCGTGCCACTTGGCTCGCTCCGTGCCAGGGAGAAAGGGCGTGCCAATTGGACTCTTACCCTCTCCCCTCGCGGGAGAGGGCGGCCCGAAGGGCCGGGTGAGGGCCCGTCAGCGGCTGCTATTGGTCACCGCCCTTAAGGATCCTGCTCTCAAAGCCCCTTCGGATTGGTCAGGAATTCCTCGATGATCGCCGGCGGCACCTTGGCGTAGTCGCCGGTGCGGCTCACGCCCTGCCCCGTCAGGCGCTTCAGTTCGACCGCCATCTCCGCCATCTTGACGGCGAGCGGTATGCCGTTGATGACGGGCGCCCCGTCGATGCGGTGGTCGTGGAACTGCGAGAACAGCAGCATCGGGATGCCGCCGCCGGGGATGATGACGTCGGTGCCCTTGGCGACGAGCGGACGGCCCTGTGCCTCGAACAGGCCTTTTACCTCCTCGGCCTTCTCGTCCGACCCGTAAGCTTCGAGGATCTGGCCGGGCTCGAAGGTCATGGCGTGAACGCCGACGACCCGGTCGGCGAGCCCGTATTTGCCGATCTGGTGGTGGAAGCCGGGGATGAAGCGCGGGTTGATGGTGACGATGCCGATGCGCTGGCCGAGCTGGCAGCACCACAGCATCGAGGCCTCTCCCAGGCCGATCACCGGAATGTCGACGGCGCTGCGAGCCTCGTAGAGGCCGGAATCCTGGAAGTGGCCGACGATGAAGGCGTCATAGCCCTCGCGCTCGGCGGCAATCGCGTTGCAGATCATCTCGCGGGCGCAGCGGAACTCGACGAGGGGGTGGGCGTAGCTGTCGAAGGGGGTGAT
>JANQKY010000068.1 GCA_028280885.1 Tepidamorphus sp. | reverse complement strand
ATCATCATACTCGCAAATACCCTGATCAAAAACGACCGTGAATGGGCTCCAAAACCCCCTTGACATAAAACACAGATGCTCTCCCGCAAGGGGAGAGGGAGTGCTACCGCCGTGCCGGGTGGCTTTACAGCCTCTTCAACAAGAGGAAGCGGATCGAATTTCCCACGTGCCGCGCCGCAATCGCCCCCTCCCCCCTTGTGGGGGAGGGCTCCAATGGCGGGGTATTCGGTGTTGTTGACGTGGCTCCGGTGGTGCCACGGGCCCTCACCCCGGCCCTTCGGGCCACCCCTCTCCCGCAAGGGGAGAGGGGACGTGCCGATTGGAGAGTGTGGTGAAAAAGACGTTGCCCGGGAGATAGGCGGCCGCGGTTTCGATTGTGCCGTCCAACGGACCGTTCCCCTCTTCCCTCGCGGGAGAGGGTGGGCCGCGCCGCAGGCGCGGGTCGGGTGAGGGGGCAAGCCTTCGGGCGCGGTCGATCCGCGTCCGGAGGCTCCATGGCCGCTCAAACACTTACCAAGGTACAAGTCGACCAACCCGACCATGCCGAACACCGACCGCGGGCTCAGTTGCCGGCGTCCGCGGTCCAGTCGCGCACCGGCTGGTAGCCGGCGTCGGCGAGCTTCTTCATGTAGGCCTGCAGCATCTCGTTGCCCGGCTCGCCCTTCTTCTCAAGCGTCGCCGCCCACTCCGCCGCGACGTTCGGCATCGCCTTCGCCCAGGCCTCGCGTTCGGCCGGGTCCATCTCGACGATCGTGCCGCCGGCCGCAACGAAGGCGTCGCGGCTCGCCTGCGCCCGGTCCATCGCCATGCCGGCGACGTGGTCGCGATATTCGACGGCAACCTCCTGCAGCGCCTGCTTCACCTCGTCGGGCAGCCCGTCCCAATAGTCCTTGTTGACGGTGATGGTCTTGGAGTTCACCGCGCCCAGATCCGCCTTCAGCATGTACGGCGCGACCTCGGCGATCTTGAAGGTCTTGGCGGCTTCCGGCCACAGCATGGCGTGGTCGACCAGGCCGGTCTGCAGCATGTTGTAGAAGTCGGTCAGGCCGCCGCGCACGCCGGCCGCCCCGTCGATGCCTTCCAGATAGCGCAGGTTCATGCCGGCACCGGCCACCTTGCCGCCCTCGACATCCTTCAGCGAGCTGATCGGCTCCTTGGAGAACAGCTGATAGGTGTCGAGCACCACGCCGGTCGCAAGGTAGACCTGATTCTGGTCCTCGAACTCCTTCTGCATGGTCGGATATTCCTTGGCGATCTCGTCAACCGCCCTGGCGACCGCGCGCGCGTCGGGGGCGACGAACGGCGTCACCGCCGAAATCGCCTGGCTCGGCAGCTTCGAGGAATGGAAGATCGTCGTGACGATGCCGATATCGCCCAGGCCCAGCTTGACGCCCTCTAACACGCCCTTCGGCTTGACGATCGAGCCGCCATAGCTCTCCTGCCAGTCGATCTTGTAATTGCCGGTTTCGGCAAGGCGCTTGTCGACCTCGGGGATGAAGAAGTTGGTGAACTCCTGCACCCACAGCGCGCGGGCGGGATAGCCGTCGATGACGACGGCCTTGATCGTCTCCGTCGCCGATGCCGGCCCGGAGGTCGATATCGACGCGGTCGCGGCAAGCACCAGGCCGAGCGCGGCCAGTCCGGTCTTTCGTCCCATCATGAGCAGTTCCTCCTTGTTTGTCCGGGCAATCCCGGTTGTTGTCGTTCTCTCAGCTCCTGGCTGTCAGCCCCGTCGGTCAGCCCCCGGCTGTCAACCCTTCCGCCAGACCGTTTCCAGGCGGGTCCCGGCCTGTTCGAAGAGCTTCGACAGCGGGCAGTATCTGGCGACCTCGGCGCCGAGGCGCTGAAGATCGGCGTCGCTGGCGCTGCCGGTGCAGGTGACCTCCTGGCGGATCGCCACGAACGGCACGTCGATTTCCTCGGCAAGCGTCACGCCGCGCCGGTCGAAATCGCAGGCGATCTCGACAGTGATCGCGCCGACATCGATGCCGAGTTTTTCCGCGCATTTGTGGCCGATCACGTTGGTGCAGCCGATCAGCGCGCCGAGCGCGGTATCGGTCGGCGTCGGGCCGGCATTGGTGCCGCCGCGCTCGGTCGGCTCGTCGATGGCGACGGTCAGATCGCGCACCGCGATGTCGCTGCGCGAATGGCTGATGCCCGTTCCCCTGGCCCTCAGCGTCACCGTTGTTTTCATGCGGATGGCCATCGATCCCTCACGCGAAGTCGCAGACTTTGTCGAAGGCAAAGCGCGGCAGCTTGTGGAACAGCGCCGTCTCGTCGGCATAGCCGAGATTGCACAGGAAGTTCGATTTCAGCGTCGTGCCGGAAAAGAACTCATCGTCGATGATGGCGTTGGAGAAGCCGGACATCGCCCCGACATCGAGCCCGAGCGCGCGGGCGGCGATCATGAAATAGGCGCCCTGCAGCGTCGAATTGCGGAACGCGGTCTCCTCCGCATGGTCGGGCTTGCCGTCGAAATGCGGGCGCCGGTCCTCGTGCGGGAACAGGAACGGCAATTCGCGCCAGAACTCCGTGTCGTAGGCGATGATCGCGGTGACGGGCGCGGCCATCATCTTCTCGACATTCTTGGGCTTCAGCGATTTGGCGACCCGCGCCTTGCCGGCCTGCGACGTGACGAAGACGAACCGGGCCGGGCAGGAATTCATGCTGGTCGGACCGGTCGCGGTGATCTCGTAGATCAGTTCCAGCATCTCGCGCGGGACGGGCTGGTCGGTCCAGGCATAGTGCGAGCGCGCCTCGCGCAGGATCAGGTCGAGCGACTTGTCGTCGAGCGCGCCGATCGACTGGCGCAGCTGGCGCACGGCCGCCTGCGCCTGGGCGCGGGCGAGATCCAGCTCATGTCCGGTGAGGGCGTTCACTCGGCTGCCTCCGTTGCCACGAGATCCTCCTCTGCGACCACCGGACTGGCGCAGATGCCGATGCCCTCGATCTCGATCTCGACGGTCTCGCCGGGCTTAAGCCAGCGCGGCGGCGTCCTGGCGTGGCCGACACCGGGCGGTGTGCCCATGGCAATGAGGTCGCCGGGCTCGAGCGTTGCGAATTCCGAGATCGTCGAAATCGTCCGCGCGACGCTCCACAGCATGTCGGCGGTGGTCGCGCTCTGCAGGATCTCCGACCCGACCCGCGATTCGATCTTCAGGCCCGTCGCGCCGGCGGGCAGTTCATCGGGCGTCACGACCATCGGCCCGACGGCACCGGTCGAATCGAAATTCTTGCCGGGCGTCCACTGATGGGTCTTGCGCTGGTAGTCGCGCACTGAGCCGTCGTTGAACACCGTGTAGCCGAACACATGGGCGAGCGCGTCGGCCTCCGCGATGTGCTTGCCGCCGGTGCCGATGATGGCCATCAGCTCGGCCTCGTAGTCGAGCTTTTCCGAGCAGGTCGGCCGGACCATTGGCGCGCCGGCGGGCATCAGCGAATTGGCGCCGCGCATGAACAGGGCCGGGTAGTCGGGAATGTCGTAGCCGCCTTCCTTGATGTGATCGACATAGTTGAGGCCCAGGCAGATGATCTTGCCCGGCCGGCGGATCGGCAGACCGGGGACGATGTCGCTTAACGCCGCGCCGGGAGGGTCACCGGGGGCTTCGGCTGCTTTCGCGGCGATCGTGGCGGGGTCGGCCCGGCCGGATGCGAAGGCCATCAGATCGTCGCCGACACGCGGATCGAGCGCGGACAGGTTCCGGGCGGTGTCGCCTTCGACAAGATAGACGCCTTTATCCGTCTTGCCTTCGCCTACAATGAATCGCATTTCGCCTCCCCGTCGGGTTGTTAGGGATGATTTTGGCGATTATCCTGTCTCGTGTCAAATAATATCGATATTTTTCGACAGCGGATGGAGAGGGTCGCATCGATGCCGAGCTGGAGTGAATACAAGGCGGCCGCGCGGGAGCGCGGCGCGCTGGCGCTTGAACTGTTCGTGGTCAATTCGGTCCCCGCCAAGCCGGAGGCGTTGAAGGCGGTTCTTCCCGATCATCTGGCCTATCAGGCGCGGCTGGAGGCCGAGGGCAAGCTTGCCTTTGCCGGGCCGGTGTCCGATCCGTCGGGCGAGCGGATGGACGGCGAGGGCATGATCGTCTACCGCGCCGCCTCGCTTGAGGAGGCCCGCGCGCTGGCCGATGCCGACCCGATGCATTCGACCGGAACGCGCAGCTACACGATCCGGCGCTGGCTGATCAACGAGGGCAGCCTGACGCTGTCGGTCGGGCTGTCGGGGAAGACGGTGTCTATGGCGTGAGGGGGGTGTGGGAACCCCGGCACGGCCTGTGCAAACGGACGAAATGCGAACGCATTTCGAGTGCCGCATGCTTCGCTCTTCCCCTATTGCGTCGCCGGCAGCCGGATCGACTTCAGGTCGGTGCCGACCACGACAGTGCCCTCAAACCCGCCATCGCGCACCGCGTTGGTGTAATCGTCCTCGCTCAAGCCCCCGCCGGGGATCGGGTAGGGCCCCTGCCGCGCCGCGCCCATCGGCGGAATGAGATGGGTCAGCATCAGGTGGCTGGCGCCGGCCCGCTTCGACAGCGCGCCCAGATCGGTCGCCGTCGACTGGCGGTGATAGATCGGCGGCGGAAAGCCGGTGCCGCCATCAGGCCCCATCACCGGGTGGATCACCGAATGCACGACGATGTCGGCGCCGTCGGCGAGCGCCTCGACCTGCGCCGAGGTCGAGGTATCGCGCGGCGGGGCCGGCTTGTCGTTGCCCGCATCGCCGCCGATGACGACGCTGCCCGCCGGCGTGTCGACCCGGTAGGAGGCATGGCCTGGCACATGCCGGGAAGCGACGGCGGACACCTTGACGTCGCCCTTTTCCCAGACGACCTGCGCGTCCGGCGTCCCGTCGAACACCTGCACGTTGACGAGGTCGGCCGGCCCGCCCGGCAGTCGCTTCTTGTTCTCGGCCAGCCGCTGCGCCATCTCGCCCGACCGGATCAGCGAATCGCCGATATGGGCGGCGAATTTCTGGCAGCTCATCACATGGCCGAGCGGCGATTTGACGTCGGCGTGGCAGACCAGATCGACCTTCGGCCCGCCGGAATTGAAGTGCCAGCGAAGCTGCATCATGTCCGGCAGACCCTCGCTGTGATCGGAATGGATGTGGGTCAGGAAGATCGCGTCGAGCTTGCCGACCGGCACGCCGAGCTTCGACAGTTGCTGGGTCGTGCCCCGGCCGGTGTCGAACTGCATCAGCACGTCGGAGCAGTTGTTCTCGCTGTCGCCATAGCGCACCAGCGTGCCGGCGCCGGCCTGGCCCTGGAACACCGGCGGCCCGCCCTGGGTGCCCGTCAGGGTGACATCGAGGCAAGGCTCGGCCGCCGCTCCGCCTGCAAACGAGATCATCGCCGCGGCCAGCGTCGCAGCGGCAATCGAGAGTATCGATTTCATTGCGCGTTCCTCCTTATTATCGATATGGAGGATAATAATATAATTTTGTCGATATTTTCAATGCCGCATAAACGTCAGATCCGCCGTCTGCGGGAGGCGGCCCAAGCGATAATCGGCGGAATACCCGCGAACGCGGATCAAACGGTCGCGATCGTCGTGTTTTCGATGAAATCCCAGTCGAGATCGCGGCCAAGGCCCGGCCGGTCGGGCAGGTGGGCGATGCCGTTTTCGATCGGCAGCGGCTCGGTCAGGCCGAAGGCGAATTTCTCCAGCGGCATCAGCAGTTCGAAATAGCTGCAGTTCTTCAAGGCCGCGCACAGATGCAGGTTGACCATCTCCAGGGGATGGAAGATCGCCGTGTGGATCTCGCAATTGACGCCGAACCCCTCGGCGATATGCGCAGTCTTCAGGACCGAGGTGACGCCGCCCGACCAGCTGACATCGGCGCGGACGATATCGACGATCCGATCGGAAATGCAGGTCGCGACCGAATAGGGATGCTTGGCCAGCGTCTCGGTGCCGATCACCGGAATGTCGAGGCTCTGCGTCAGCGATTGCAGCGCGAACAGGTTCTCGTCCTGCATCGGCTCCTCGAACCAGATGAAGTCGAGCGCTTCCAGGCCCCGGCCATAGCGCAGTGCTTCGGGATAGCTCATCGAGGAGACCGGATCGCTCATCAGCCCGAAGTCGCCGACCGCCTCGCGGCAGGCCGCATGGATCTCCAGATCCGCCTCGATCGACTTGCCCGGCGGATGCAGCTTGTAGGCGGCAAGGCCCGTCTCCTTGGCAAGCTTGGCCTCCGCCACATAGCTGTCGGCGTCGTCGTGGAACATCGAACTCATGTAGACGGGCACCGAATCCCGGCTGGCGCCGATATATTTGTAGAGCGGCTGGCCGGCGGCCTGGGCAGCCAGCAGCCACAGGCAGCAATCGACCGGACCCCAGATATAGACCGGCAACAGGGCCCAGAACCGGTCGTGCTGGCGCAGATCGTGCCAGATCCGCTCGCGGTCGCGTGCGTCGCGCCCCTTGAGGAAGGTGTCGAGCGAGGCGGCCAGATGCGCCGAACCGACCGCGCTTGCCCCGGCAAAGCCGAACATCGAGGCCGACTGCCCGTCCTCGGTCGTCAGCGTGTAGACCAGAAAGCCGAGCGAATCGGCCTGTTTCTCCCCGCGCAGCTTGTCGACGGTAACGTCGGTTTCGGCGGCGCAGGCGCGGACGGTGAGCGAAGCGATCTTCATCTAGAATTTCCCGTATTTCAGATAGGCCTCTTGCGGATCGACGCCGGCCCGGATCGCCTTGCGGATCTCGCTTTCGGTGCCGATATCGGCCTCGGCCTCGGCAACCGTCTGCTCGATCCGATCCTTGGGGATGCGGATCAGGCCGTCCTGGTCGCCGACCATGTAGTCGCCGGCGTGGATGTCCACATCGCCGATGCGGATCGGCACGTTGATCGCCGCCGGCAGCCACCAGCCGACGATGTCGCGCGGCGTGAAGCCGGAGCCCCAGGTCTGGAAGCCGATATCATTGAGGAACGACACGTCGCGGATCATGCCGTCGACAATCGCCCCGCGCACGCCCTTGTCCTTCAGCGTCTCCGCCGATAGTTCGCCCATATGGGCGACCGTGTCGTCATTGGGCTGGCAGACCCAGACATGATCCGGTGGGCATTGCGACAAAAGCCCGGTCCAAGCGAGCAGCGTGTCATGCGCATCCGCCGTCGGGTCGACGCGGCCCAGGATCGTGAAGGCGGGGCCTGCGAGCGCCTGGTCGGGCAGGATCGGGCGCAGGCGCGGCGGCAGGACGAAATCGATAAGGCCGGCCTTGCGCAGCACGTCATGGACGACCCCGGTATAGCAGCCCGCCAGCCGGTCTGTGATGGTCTTCGACACCGTTTCCCCCGATCCCTCTTAAGTCGTTTTGATCGATACCATAGATCCGGTGACGGCTTCGGGCTAGACCGGTCATGCCGCATGGGAACGGGAGAGGAATCATGAGCGACGGACACTGGATCGAGCGCTTTCGCGGCCTTGCGAGCCTGCCCGCCGAGATCCGCGACCGGCTTGCCGCCGACAGCGCCGTGGTGCGGGTGCCGGAGGGCACGGTGATCTTCGGCCCGGGCAAGACGCCCGACAACCTGCTTCTCCTGCTGGAGGGCATCGTCCGTGTCCAGCAGACCTCGGCGGGCGGCCGCGAGATCGTGCTCTACCGGGTCGAGGCCGGCCAGAGCTGTGTCCTGACGACGGCCTGCATGCTCGCCCACGAGGCCTATACGGCGGAGGGCATCGCCGAAACCGAGGTCGAGGCGGTCGCCATTCCCCGCCGCGTCTTCGACGATCTCGTCTCCCGCTCGACCGTGTTCCGCTCCTTCGTCTTCACCGCCTATTCGCAGCGGATCACCGATCTCTTCCGGGTGATCGACGACGTCGCCTTCGGCCGCATCGACATGCGCCTTGCCGAGCGGCTGGTGACGCTTGCCAAGGGGGGCACCGAGGTCCGCGCGACCCACCAGCAGCTTGCGACTGAACTCGGCACGGCGCGCGAGGTCATCTCCCGGCAGCTCACCGACTTCCAGCGCCGCGGCTGGATCGCCCAGGCGCGCGGCCAGATCTCGCTCAACGACGCCCGCGCGCTGGAACGGCTGGCGGGCGAGTAGCCGCGCCAGCCCATGCGTCTACCGAGGCCATTAAATCGGCCAGCTCAGTCCGAGGGCCTCGGCCGTATCGGGCCCGACGATACCGTCATGGGCGAGGCCGGTGACAGCCTGAAAATTCGACACCGCGGCTTCGGTCGCTGGTCCGAAGACGCCGTCCAGCGTGCCGACGCTGTATCCCAGATCGTGCAGTCTTTGCTGGAGCTTCAGGACAGCTTCGCCTTGCATGAAGGGATTGGCGAGACGCAACAGCCGGTCGTCCGGCGTATAGGCAACGGAGCCGTTGGCATAGTCTACGCCCGGAATGACGCACCCGATCGTCCACGGGCGGCTCGCGGCCTTTGAAAAGATGCCGACGCCGTATTTTTTAGACCGTGCTTCGATTGTCGATCCATTGCCGAGCGAAATTGCGACATGGCCGATTTTCAGATTATGGTCGCCCGGCTTGCGAATTAGGAAAGCACCGGGCGTTCCAAGCGCATCGTCAATCGATAGTGCGCATTTTTTCTTCTTTGCATCCTCATACCACTTCCCGGAATAGGGGTCGGCCTTTCCCGGATTTGTTCCGTAGGCGCCGAAGACCTTGTTGTAGGCCTGGTAGGTGCACCAGGACGTGAACTCTGCG
Organism: Tepidamorphus sp.; assembly: GCA_028280885.1. Classification (GTDB taxonomy): domain Bacteria; phylum Pseudomonadota; class Alphaproteobacteria; order Rhizobiales; family Tepidamorphaceae; genus Microbaculum. The sequence continues at coordinate 9,779 of JANQKY010000068.1, read as the reverse complement.
CAATCCCAGGGGCCTTTGTGATGCTTGTTCGATAAAATGGCCCGCGCGCCGAGAATGTAGCTTTCTCCAATATGGTCCTTGGCGATATCGATTACATCCGTACCGTTCATCTTGGGTTCCTTCCTAACGGGATTTTCCGGCAATATGACAGGTATATGCAACTTATAGTAGAATTAACTTGAGCGAAACACCCGTATGGGTGCGTTAGCCGTTTGCTCAGTTGTCGACAGGACGGTGCGCGGGACCCAGCGAGTTACAGGTGTGGGCGGGTACTACCGGCGATGGCAACATTCGGCCGACCGACCCTAAGGGCACCGCTTTCGGCTCTATGTGACTAAATCACAGACACCGTTTGCACAGCCCTGTAAACCGGTTGCATCATCAATCGGGAGACCTTGTGATGGTTGCGAATGTCGGAACGGTCGATCGCGCCGTGCGGGCGCTGATCGGGATCGCGCTCCTCTGGCTCGCCTTCGGCAGCGGTATGGCCCTGTTCGATCAGCCGGTCGTGAAATACGGCGCAGCACTCGTCGGCGCGGTGATGCTCATCGTTGCCGTCGTCCGTATCTGTCCGATCTACGCGATCTTCGGATGGCGTACCTGTAGGGCCTGAGAAGCATGGAAACTGTCTTCACCCCTTGGCAGTCGCTCGGTGGCGGCGTTTTGATTGGCACGGCAGCTGTGCTGCTGATGCTCACCCTTGGCCGCATCATGGGCGCGACCGGCATCCTCGCCGGCCTCGTCACGCCGGTATCGCGTGACGATTTCGCCTGGCGGCTGGCGATCCTGCTCGGCATGGTGTCCGGACCGCTCGCGGTGATGGCGGTGACGGGCCGGATGCCGGAGATCGTCGTGCCCGGCTCGCCGGCGCTGCTGATCATCGGCGGACTGATCGTCGGGGTCGGCGTGACCTTCGGATCGGGCTGTACCTCGGGCCACGGCATCTGCGGCATGGCGCGGTTTTCAAAGCGCTCGATCGCCGCGACGCTCGTCTTCATGGCGACGACCACGGCCACCGTCTTCATCGTCCGCCACGTCGTGGGAGCCTGAGCGATGCGCCTGATCTCCGCCTATCTGATCGGCCTGATCTTCGGTGTCGGGATTGCCGTCTCCGGCATGATGAACCCGGCCAAGGTGCTGAACTTCTTCGATTTCGCCGGAAGCTGGGACCCCAGTCTGATCTTCGTCATGGCCGGCGGGCTGGTCGTCGCCACGCTTGGCTACCGCTTCGTCCTGCCCCGGCCGGCGCCGCTCCTCGGCGAGCGGTTCATGCTGCCGCAGACACGGGCGATCGACGCGCGCCTCATCGGCGGATCGGCGGTGTTCGGCATCGGCTGGGGCCTGTCGGGATTTTGCCCCGGCGGCGCCCTGCCGGCGCTCGGGACGGGTAAGCTCGATGTATATGTGTTCGTAGCGGCAGTGGTTGCAGGCATTTTGCTTGCGAAGATGCTCAACCGGATCGGCAGCCGGCCCGCTGCGCTGTCAAAGGCTTGAAGCCGGGCGGCTGCCCGATCCGAAGCTCGAAAAGGAGGACGTGGTTATGACCGACTATCCCGTCAACATGGACGTGAAACCGGACGTCGAGGGCTTCTTCGACGAGGCGACCAACACCATCACCTATATCGTCAAGGATCCGACGTCGAATGCCTGCGCCGTCATCGACAGCGTCATGGACATCGACTACGCCGCCGGCCGCATCACCTACGACCATGCCGACGCGCTGATCGACTACATCCAGGCGCATGACCTGACGCTCGAATGGATTATCGAGAGCCATGTCCATGCCGACCACCTGAGTGCCGCGCCCTATCTGCAGGAGAAGATCGGCGGCAAGATCGGCATCGGCGACAAGATCATGATCGTCCAGGACACCTTCGGCAAGGTGTTCAACGAGGGCACCGAGTTCCAGCGCGACGGCTCGCAGTTCGACGCCCTGTTCAAGGACGGCGACACCTATCGGGTCGGCAACATGCAGGCCTTCGCCATGTACACGCCGGGCCATACGCCGGCCTGCATGGTCCATGTGATGGGGGATGCGGCATTCGTCGGCGATACGCTGTTCATGCCCGACGGCGGCTCGGCGCGGGCCGATTTCCCCGGCGGCGATGCCGGCGAACTCTACGATTCGATCCAGAAGATCCTGTCGCTGCCCGACGCGATGCGCCTGTTCATCTGCCACGACTACGGGCCGGGCGGCCGGGCGATTGCCTGGGAGACGACGGTGGCCGAGGAAAAGGCCAGCAACATTCATGTCGGCGCCGGCCAGACAAAGGAAGAGTTCGTCCGGATGCGCACCGAGCGCGACGCGACCCTGTCGATGCCCAAGCTGATCCTCCCCTCGCTGCAAGTGAACATGCGCGCCGGCGAGGTGCCGACCGACCGTGACGGCCGGCCGATGCTGAAGGTGCCCGTCAACGGCCTGTGAGGGTGCGAACGCACTGAAAAAACAAAGGAGGAAGCCCATGGAACCCAAGCGGATATCCGAAGAGCTGTCGGTCAGCCCGCAGATCGGCCCGGCCGATGTCGCAGCACTCAAGCACCTGGGCTTCCGGTCGATCGTCTGCAACCGGCCGGACGGGGAGGGCGCCGATCAGCCGACCTTCGAGGAGATCGAGGCCGCGGCCCGCAAGGCCGGGCTCGAGGCCCGCTACCTGCCGGTCAGGACGGGGCTCGTCCAGGATGCCGACGCGGATGCCTTCGGCATCGCGCTGCGCGAACTGCCCGGGCCCGTCTTCGCCTATTGCCGGTCGGGCACGCGCTCGGCGACGCTGTGGGCGCTGAGCCAGGCGGGCACGCGGCCGATGGCCGACATCCTGGCCGCGGCCAAAGCCGCCGGCTACGACATGAACGGGGTTGCCCGGCGGATCGCCAATGGCGGCCGCACGCCGACCGATACGGGTGATGCCAGCTTCGACGTCGTCATCGTCGGGGCGGGCGCGGCCGGCATTTCGGTCGCCGCGAGCCTGAAATCGCGTAAAGCCGATCTCGACATCGCGGTGATCGATCCCGCCGACATCCATTACTACCAGCCCGGCTGGACGATGGTCGGCGGCGGCATCTTCGAGGCGCAGCAGACCGCCAAGACGCTCGGCTCGCTGATCCCCAAGGGTGTCCACTGGATCAAGGCCGCCGTCGCCGCCTTCGAGCCGAAGGACAGCGCCGTCATCCTCGACGGCTGCCGGGTGGTGAAATACGCTCGCCTGATCGTCTGCCCCGGCCTGAAGCTCGACTGGGGCAAGGTCGAGGGCCTGGAGGAGACGCTTGGCCGAAACGGCGTCACCTCGAACTATCGCTATGACCTCGCGCCCTATACCTGGCGGCTGGTCCGCGAGATGAAGGCCGGCCGGGCGATCTTCACCCAGCCGCCGATGCCGATCAAATGCGCCGGTGCGCCGCAGAAGGCGCTCTATCTGTCCGCCGATGCCTGGCTGCGGGCCGGCGTGCTGAACGATATCGACATCCACTTCAACAATGCCGGCGGCGTCCTGTTCGGTGTCAAGGACTATGTCCCGGCGCTTGAGCGCTATATCGACAGATACGGCGCGACGCTGAACTTCTTCCACAATCTTATCGCCGTCGACGGGCCGGGCAAGACGGCGGTCTTCGAGGTCAACAAGCCCGATGCCGAGCCTGAGCGCGTCGAGATGAAATTCGACATGATGCATGTCTGTCCGCCGCAGACGGCGCCGGATTTCATCCGCGTCTCGCCGCTCGCCGATGCCGCCGGCTGGGTCGATGTCGACCAGGCGACGCTGCGCCACAAGAGCTTCGACAATGTCTGGAGCCTCGGCGACGTGATGAACGCGCCGAACGCCAAGACCGCTGCCGCCGCCCGCAAGCAGGCGCCTGTGGTGGCCGAGAACATCGTCGCCGATATCGCCGGCCGCTCGCCGGTTGCCCAGTATGACGGCTACGGCCCCTGCCCGCTCACCGTCGAGCGCGGCAAGATCGTGCTCGCCGAATTCGGCTATGGCGGCACGCTGCTGCCGAGCTTCCCGAAGATCCTGATCGACGGCACAAGGCCGAGCCGCGCGGCCTGGTTCCTGAAGGAAAAGATGCTGCCGCCGATCTACTGGAAGGCGATGCTGCGCGGCCGCGAATGGATGGCGCGGCCCGAGCGGGTCAGCGTCGCCGCGAAATGACGGCTTCCGGTCGGGTCCCATCCCCCCAACGAGATCCGCACTGATCGGGCGGAACCGAATTGTTCCGCCCGCTTTTTTTAACCTGAGTGAGACGTATGACCGCGTTGCTGCGCCGCTATCTTCCCGTGCTCGACTGGGGCCGCACCTATTCGCGCGCCACCCTGTCGAGCGACGTCATGGCGGCGGTGATCGTGACGATCATGCTGATCCCGCAATCGCTCGCCTATGCGCTGCTTGCCGGGCTGCCGCCCGAGGCCGGCATCTATGCCTCGATCGTGCCGATCCTGCTCTACGCGGTGTTCGGGACGTCGCGGGCGCTGGCCGTCGGCCCGGTCGCGGTCGTGTCGCTGATGACGGCGGCGGCGATCGGCCAGGTCGCCGAGCAGGGCACGGCGGGCTACGCGGTCGCCGCGCTGACGCTGGCTCTCCTGTCCGGGGCGATCCTGCTGGCGATGGGCCTGTTCCGGCTCGGCTTCCTGGCGAATTTCCTGTCCCATCCGGTGATCGCCGGCTTCATCACCGCGTCAGGCATCCTGATCGCGGCGAGCCAGCTCAAGCACATCCTCGGGATCGAGGCGCACGGCCATTCGCTGATCGGCATCCTCGGCGGCCTCGCCGCCGGGCTCGACGGTGCCAATCTCGTCACGGTGGTGATCGGCGTTGCGGCGGCCGGCTTCCTGTTCTGGGCGCGCAAGAGCCTGAAGCCGCTGCTGCTACGCGTCCGCGTGCCGGGCAAACTTGCCGATGCGGTGGCCAAGGCCGGGCCGGTCGCGGCTGTCGTCGCAACGACGCTTGCGGTCTGGCATTTCGGGCTTTCCGAGCGCGGCGTTGCGATCGTCGGCACCGTGCCACAGGGCCTGCCGCCCTTCACCCTGCCGTCCTTCTCGCCCGACCTGATCGGCGCCCTGTTCGTCCCGGCGCTGCTGATCTCGATCATCGGCTTCGTCGAATCGATTTCGGTCGCCCAGACGCTCGCCGCCAAGCGCCGCCAGCGCATCGATCCCGACCAGGAGCTGATCGGTCTCGGCACCGCGAATCTCGGCGCGGCCTTCACCGGCGGCTATCCGGTGACGGGCGGCTTCGCCCGCTCGGTCGTGAATTTCGATGCCGGCGCGGCGACGCCGGCCGCCGGCGCCTTCACCGCGATCGGCCTCGCCATCGCCGCCGTCGCCCTGACGCCGCTCGTCTATTTCCTGCCCAAGGCGACGCTGGCCGCCACCATCATCGTCGCGGTCCTGAGCCTCGTCGACCTCAGGATCCTGCGCCGGACCTGGCGCTATTCCAAGGCGGACTTCGTTGCCGTGTCGGCGACGATCCTGCTGACGCTGGGCCTCGGGGTCGAGACCGGCGTGCTTGCCGGCGTGATCGCCTCGATCGGCCTGCATCTCTACAAGACCTCGCGCCCGCATGTCGCCGAGGTCGGCCTCGTTCCGGGCACCCAGCATTTCCGCAACATCAACCGCCACGACGTGAAGACCGACGCCAATCTCGTCTCGCTGCGCGTCGACGAAAGCCTCTATTTCGTCAATGCCCGGTTCCTGGAGGACCTGATCCTCGACCGCATTTCAGGCGAACCGCCGGTGCGCAACATCGTGCTGATGTGTTCGGCCGTCAACGAGATCGATTATTCGGCGCTGGAAAGCCTGGAGGCGATCAACCAGCGCCTGAAAGGCCTCGGCATCGGCCTGCACCTGTCGGAGGTCAAGGGGCCGGTGATGGACCGGCTCAAGACCTCGCACTTCCTCGATGATCTGAACGGTCAGGTGTTCCTCGCCCATTATGACGCCTGGCAGGCGCTGGCGACCGGCGACCGTCCGACGCTTGCCGCCGAGTAGGGCGCTCAGGCTTCCGGTGCGTAGAAATCGCTGGTCGCCGCGCGCCGCTCCAGCCACCAGCCATATTGCTTCGGCCAGTCGGCATACGCGGCATCCGCGCCGAAATAGCCTGCCGCATGGGCCGTCCAGTAGGGGTTCTGCAGCGCTTCCCGGCCGATCGCGATCAGGTCGGCCCTGCCGTCGCGCAGGATCGCCTCGGCCTGTTCGGGATGGGTGATCAGCCCGACGGCCGCGGTCATGATCTCCGCTTCCGCGCGGATGCGCTCGGAGAAGGCGACCTGGAAGCCCGGCTGGCGCTTGGCGCCGCCGGCGGCCGTGGCCGGCCCGGAGATGCCGCCCGACGAGCAGTCGATCACGTCGACGCCGAGGCCTTTCAGCGTTTTGGCAAGGAAAACGCTGTCCTCAAGCGTCCATCCCTCCGATCCGCCGCCATCGATGGCGGAGAGGCGGAAGAACAAAGGCTTATCGTCCGGCCACGCCGCGCGAACGGCTTCGGTCACTTCGAGTGCCAGCCGCATCCGGCCCTGCCGGTCGCCGCCATAGCGGTCGCCGCGCCGGTTGCTGATCGGCGACAGGAAGCTGGCGATCAGATAGCCATGCGCGCCATGGACCTCGACGACGTCGGCACCGGCCTGGTCGGCGCGCCGGGCGGCGGCGGCGAACTGGTCGACGAGGTCGGGGATTTCGCTTGCCGCGATCTCGCGCGGCACGATCCAGCCGTCATCGACGGGGATTTCGCTTGCGCCGATGATCTCCCAGGGATGGTCGCCGCGCTTAAAATCGGCCTCGCCGAGCGGCCCGTTGCCGAACCAGGGCCGCTGCATGCTGGCCTTGCGTCCGGCATGGGCAAGCTGGACCCCGGTCGCGGCGCCATGGCTCTTGAGAAAATCGAAGATCCGCCTGTAGGGCGCGATCTGCGCGTCGGTCCACAGCCCGGCATCGCCATGGGTGATCCGCCCGCGTGCCTCCACGGCGGTCGCCTCGGTGAAGACGAGGCCCGTGCCGCCAAGCGCGAACTGGCCGAGATGGGTCATATGCCAGTCGGTGAGATGGCCGTCCTCGGCCGAATACTGGCACATCGGCGAGATGACGACGCGGTTTCTGAGCGTGAGCGCGCGGATCTGAACGGGCGACAGAAGCAGGGGAGCGGAACGCATGCGCTGGTCAGTCCTGACGGGTTGAAGGGAACCGAAGGGCGGTGAGGCGGAAAAGGATAGCCGTGCGCACGAGAACGGCAAGCGGCGAAACGGCATTCGCCCCCTGCGCCCGCCGAGGGGCTGGTCAGGCGGGCCTGCTGCGGGCGGCATCGCGCAGGCAGGCAAACAGCGCTTCCATGTCCGAGGAGCGGATCGCGTCCTCGCGGATGCTGACGCCGACGGGGCCGGACGTCATCGGCTGCCGGGCCTTGAGCGCGGCGAGGCTGCCCTGGCGCAGTTCATGCGCGACGACGCCGCGGGAGATGAACCAGACGGCGTCCGAGCCCAGCACCAGCCCGCGCCCGAGCGGCAGCGAGACCGTCTCGACCATCGCCGAGACCCCGCGCAACCCGATGCTGATCAGGTAGGAGCGCACGATCGGCGCGATCACCGCGCCGGCCGGCGGCAGGATCAGCGGATAGTCCTTGAGCCGCGCCTCGGGCCGGCGGACCTTGAGCAGCGGATGGCCGGGCCGGACGATCGCCGCGACCTCCTCCAGATAGAGCTGCTCGAAGGCGAGTCCCGTCATCTGGTCGTCCTGCGCCAGCCGGCCGACGACCATGTCGAGCTGGCCCTCGCGGGCCTGCGAGAACAGCAGCCAGTTCGGCCCGGTGGCAACGCGCAGCACGCAATTGGGTCGCGCTTGGCCAAACAGCAATGCAGCGCGCGGAAACAGCTCGGAGGCCGCCGACGGCAGCAGGCCGACGGCAAGCCGCGTGCGGTCGGTCGCGGCCTTGCGCACCGCGTCCTGCGCCACGTCGAGCTCGACGAGGGCCGCGCCCGCATGCTGCTGGAACTGGCGACCGGCCGCGTTCAGCCTGAGACGGCGCTCGTCGCGGTCGAACAGGGCGACGCCGAGGATCGCCTCCAGATCCTTCAGCGTCTTCGACACCGCCGGCTGGCTGACATTCAGCGTCTCGGCGGCCTCGGCCAGGCTGTTGCGGCGCGCCACCTCCAGGAAGCAACGGATGTGGCGCAGCCGGATGCGGATGTCCATCATAACCTCAAGGTTATGTTTTCGGTCAGTATTTATAATTTACCAGACTGACCCGCATGTGCAATTCTATCCTCGGAAAGCCGCGCGTCCGACGGCGGATGCGGCAATGGAGGAGAGGCTCATGGCGCCGAAAGGCGAATTCTACCAGCGCGACCGGACCTGGCATCCGCCGGCCTACGCGCGCGACTACAAGACCTCGGTCACCCGCTCGCCGAAATGCGCGCTGTTATCGCTGCAGAACTCGCTGAGCGAGATCACCGGCCCGGTCTTCGGCCACAACGAGCTGGGCCCGCTCGACAATGACCTGATCCTCAACTACGCCCGCGACGGCGAACTGCCAATCGGCGAGCGGATACTGGTACACGGCCGCGTCCTGGACGAGAACGCCCGGCCGGTGCGCAACGCGCTGGTCGAGTTCTGGCAGGCCAATGCCGGCGGCCGCTACCGCCACAAGAAGGACACCTATCTCGCCCCCATCGACCCGAATTTCGGCGGTTGCGGGCGCACGCTGACGGACGAGGACGGCTATTACTATTTCCGCACGATCAAGCCCGGCCCCTATCCCTGGCGCAACTGGGTGAACGACTGGCGGCCTGCCCATATCCATTTCTCGATCCATGGTCTCGCCTTCGCCCAGCGGCTGATCACGCAGATGTATTTCGAGGGCGATCCGCACCTGAAAAACTGCCCGATCCTGAAGACGATCCCCGACGAGGCCGCGATCGAGCAACTGGTCGCGCCGCTCGACATGAACGCCACCGTGCCGCTCGACATGCGCGCCTTCAAGTTCGACATCGTCCTGCGCGGGCGCCGGTCGACCCTGTTCGAGAACCGCCTGGAGGGGAACTGAGCCATGCCCCAGCCGCTCGACTATCTTAAGGAAACGCCGTCGCAGACCGCCGGCCCCTATGTCCATATCGGCCTGGCGCCGTTTGCCGCCGGCTTCGAGATCTTCGATAACAATTTCGGCCCCGACCCGGCCGGCCCGGAGGCGCAAGGCGAGCACATCACGGTGAAGGGCTTCGTCTATGACGGGGTCGGCGCGCCGATCAAGGACATCCTGATCGAGGTCTGGCAGGCCAATTCCTACGGCAGGTACCAGCATCCGGACGATACGCGGGAGTTGCCGGAGGATCCGCATTTTCGCGGCTGGGGCCGCATCTGCTCGGATTTCGACACCGGCGAGTATTCCTTCAAAACGGTCAAGCCCGGCGGCGTGACCGGCCGCAGCGGCCAGCCGATGGCGCCGCACATCAATTTCTGGCTGGTCGCCCGCGGCATCAATGTCGGGCTCAACACGCGGATGTATTTCGAGGACGAGGCAGAGGCGAATGCCGCCGATCCGGTGATCAACCTGATCGAGCAGGTCAATCGCCGCCAGACGCTGATCGCCAGGAAGACCGGTCCGTCCGAGTACACGTTCGACATCCACGTTCAGGGCGATGGCGAGACGGTGTTCTTCGATATCTGAGGGTGAGACACGGTCCGCGCAAGCGGGCGAAATGCGAAGGCATTTCGAGTGGCGAACGCGCGAGGGTTGGAGCCCGGTGCCAGCGAAGCTGGCAGCGGAAGCACCGCTTCCGCAGGGCGGAAACGCGATGCGTTCAAA
>JANQKY010000051.1 GCA_028280885.1 Tepidamorphus sp. | reverse complement strand
GGCTTGTCCCGGCAATCCATGAACACCTCCGCTGGCGATGGTGTTCATGGGTCCCCGGACTTGTTCCGGGCCACCTGCGCGGTGACGACACGGGGAAGGGTTTGTGACGCCCGTCGACTAATCGATTAATCTATTGAAAACAAAGCCGTTTATCGTGTGGAATCCGAAAATCGCTATTTCGGTAAAACGTCAGCGGCGGCCGGCCTGGCGGGCGGCGGTTGCCAGCATGATCAGGATGCGCCCCAGCATCGCCTCGGCGAGGTCGGGACGCAGGCGGATATCGGCCTCGCTGCCGGAGATCAAATCGAGCGCCCGGCCGATGGCTTCGGGCGACCAGTAGCCGAGCTGCCGCCGGAAGGCGTTCTGCCGCTTGAAGAAGACCGGTGGCCGCAGATCACGCATGGCGGCATCGGCGGTCGCGCCGCGATCGATCTTCTGGCGTGCCAGGTTGAGCTGGAGAAAATGCCGGCCGAGCGCCGACAGGATGCCCGGCGGGGCGGATCCGGCCGAAAGCGCCTTGGCGAGCATGCGGTCGGCGCTTGTGGCATCGCCGAGCGCGGTGGCGTCGATCAGGGCGTCGAGCTCGAGCGCCGAGGCATCGCCGACGACCGCGGAGACATCCTCCAGATCGACATGCTCGCGGCCCTGGCAGTAAAGCGCGAGCTTTTTCAACTCGCCGCGCGAGGCAAGCCGGTCGCCGCCGAGCAGGTGCAGGAGGGCTGCGCGGGCATCGGGGCTCGGCCTGAGACCGGCCGCGCCGAGTTCATCCAGGATCAGGGTCTCGAGCGCCCGCTTGTCGTCGACATAACAGGGCAGGGCTGCCGCAGCGGTTGCCTTTTCGACGGCCTTTCGGACGGGCGAGGACGGTTTCAGGTCGCCCGCCTCGATGACGACGAGCGCCTCCGACGGCGGGTCGGACAGAAGCGGTTCGACGGATTTGACGATGTTCTTGGTCGTCGACGTCACCCGGACGGCGCGCCGGCCGCCGAACATCGGCACGCTATGGGCTTCCTCGGCAAGAAGATGCGGCGCTGTGCCCAGCGAATCGCCCTCGATCACCGCCCGGGCCATCGGATCGGCGTCTGACCCTAAGAAAATCTCGATCAGGTCGCGGCTGCGCTCGCCGACAAGGCCGGTATCCGGGCCATAGACGAGGACGACCGGCTTGTCCGGCCGTTTCAGGAACCGGGAGATCGCCTCGCCCTTCAGGGCGGTCACGGATTGGTGCCGCCGTAGGTTGGCTCCCGGTCGTTGAAGATCGTATCGCCGGAGCCGGGGAACTCGTCAAGCAGGCTGGGTGGCGGCGCGGCGCGCTGGAGAGACTGGCCGGTCACGAAATAGGCCGCGACCTGGATGTTGATTTCCTCGGCGATCTCGCGGGCAGCCCGATTTTCAGCGTCGATCGTCGCGCGATCATTGGCGAAGCGCTGGTTGAAATAGTCGAAGGAGGCGATCCGCGTCACGGTACCGGACGTCAGTACCTCCGGCTCGCCGACTTTTTTGAGGGTGTAATCGACATCCAGCTTGATGTTGCGGCCGCCGGGCAGGCCGCTGACCGTCCGCGTGATCGTGTTGGTGTAGCGCTCGTCGACCTGCAGGTTGACCATATAGGTACCCCCGCCGCCATCGCCGCCATTCATCAGGAACAGGAGATCGTTGCGCACCTTCTGGCCGACGCGGCCCTCGATCGGCGCGACATCGACATCGGACAGCGTCATGCCGAGCGACTCGTCGGTCAGCGCCGTCGGGCCGTAGAGCGGCCGGACGTTGCAGCCCGACAGGATCAGCGCGCAGCCGACCGCGACGGCGGCCGTCAGCCGGCCGGAGCGTGCTTTCAAGCGTTTCGTCGTGTTTCCGGTTGGAAGCGATCGGTCAGATGACGACATTGACGATCCTCTGCGGCACCACGATGATCTTGCGAACCGGCTTTTCGCCGAGCGCCCGCTTGACGCCGGCAAGGCTAAGCGCTGCCTCCTCAATATCGGCCGTCGCGGCGTCGCGGGCAATGATCAATTCATCGCGGCGCTTGCCGTTGACCTGGACGGGCAGGGTGATCGTCTCGTCGACGAGCAGGTCGGGCTCGACGACCGGCCAGTCGGTTTTGGCCAGCATCGTCCGGTACCCGAGCGCCTGCCAGCATTCCTCGGCAAGATGCGGCACCATCGGACCGGCCATCACGACGATGGTCTCGATTGCCTCGCGCAGCGCCCAGGCCAGATCGGCGGAGACCGGTCCCTCGCCGACATCCTTCAGGACGGCGTTGACCGCGTTCACCACCTCATAGATATGGGCGATCGCGCGGTTGAAGCGCAGTTCCTCGATATCCCTGGAGACGGCGGCGAGCGCCTTGTGCGTGGTGCGCCGCAGCGCGGTCGCTTCCGCGCCGATTGCATCGGGACGCGCCGTTCCGGCGGGCGGGGCGAGCGCGATGACCTGGTGAACCGTCCGCCAGAGCCGCTGGACCAGCCGCCAGGCGCCCTCGACGCCGGCCTCGGTCCATTCGCTGTCGCGTTCGGGCGGCGTATCCGACAGCATGAACCAGCGGGCCGCGTCGACGCCGAAGGTCTCGACGATCGCCTCGGGCGAGACGACGTTCTTCTTCGACTTCGACATCTTTTCAGGCGGACCGACGGTGACGGCTGCGCCGGACTGCCGTTCGACGACGGCGCCGGCGTCATCGCGCTCGATCTCCTCGGGAAACAGCCAGCGGCCGTCCGCCGCCTTGTAGGTCTCGTGGGTGATCATGCCCTGCGTGAACAGGCCCTTGAACGGCTCCTCGACCGCTGTATAGCCGACCTTCTTCATCGCCCGCATGAAGAAGCGGGAATAGAGCAGGTGCAGGACGGCGTGTTCGATGCCGCCGATATACTGGTCGACCGGCAGCCAGTCATCGACGGCCTTTCGGTCGACGACGTCTTCGTCGCGCGGCGAGCAATAGCGGGCGAAATACCACGAGGAATCGACGAAGGTGTCCATCGTGTCGGTTTCGCGCCTTGACGGCCTGCCGCAGGTGGGGCAATCGACATGTTTCCAGGTCGGGTGATGGTCGAGCGGGTTGCCGGGCCGGTCGAAACTCGCATCGTCGGGCAGCAGGACGGGCAGATCGGCCTTCGGCACCGGCACGATGCCGCAGGCCTCGCAATGGATGACCGGGATCGGGCAGCCCCAGTAGCGCTGCCGCGAGACGCCCCAGTCGCGCAGGCGGTAATTGACCTTGCGTTCGCCGGTGCCGGCGGCCTCGAAGCGCCCGGCGATGTCCTGCTTGGCCGCTTCAACGCTCATGCCGTCGAGAAAGGCCGAGTTGATCATGTGAACGGCTTCGCCGTCCTTGTCGACGAAGGCCTCGTCGCCGATTTCGAAGCCGGCTGGATCGACATCGACCGGGGCGACCACGGGGACGACAGGCAGTCCGTATTTGCGGGCGAAATCGAGGTCGCGCTGGTCGTGCGCCGGACAGCCGAAAATGGCGCCCTCGCCATAGCCCATCAGCACGAAATTGGCGACATAGACCGGCAGTCTGATCTCGGGATCGAAGGGATGGACCGCGTAGAGGCCGGTGGCGTAGCCCTTCTTCTCGGCCCGTTCGATCGCCTCCTCGCTGGTGCCGAGTGCTGCGCATTCGGCCTGGAACGCGGCCAGCGCCTCATCGGTCTCGGCAAGGCGCTTGGCGAGCGGATGATCGGGCGACATCGCGCAGAAGCTCGCCCCGAAGATCGTGTCATGCCGGGTCGTATAGACATCGAGCCGGTCGGCCTGTGCGGTGCCTTCCGCGTCAACCAGGTCGAAGGAGAAGCGAACGCCCTCGGACCGGCCGATCCAGCGGCTCTGCATCAGCCGCACCTTGTCGGGCCAGTTGTCGAGCGTGTCGATCGCCTCGAGCAGGTCCTGGGCGTAGTCGGTGATCCTGAAGAACCACTGCGACAATTCGCGCTTCTCGACCGGCGCGCCGGAGCGCCAGCCGCAGCCGTCGATCACCTGTTCGTTGGCGAGCACGGTATTGTCGACCGGGTCCCAGTTGACCACCGAGGTCTTGCGCTCGACGAGGCCGCTTTCGAGGAAATCGACGAACAGCGCCTGCTGCTTGGAATAGTATTCGGGATCGCAGGTCGCCAGTTCCCGCGTCCAGTCGATCGACAGGCCGAGCAGTTTGAGCTGGGCCTTCATCGTCGCGATGTTCTCGTAGGTCCAGTCCCTGGGCGGGACCTTGCGGTCGATCGCGGCGTTCTCGGCGGGCAGGCCGAAGGCGTCCCAGCCCATCGGATGCAGCACGTTGAAGCCGCGGGCGCGCTTGTAGCGGGCGACGACGTCGCCCATCACGTAGTTGCGGCCATGGCCGATATGGATCTTGCCCGAGGGATAGGGAAACATCTCGAGCACGTAGTATTTCGGGCGCGGATCGTCGTTGTCGGTCTCGAAAACGCGGGCTTCGTCCCAGGTTTTCTGCCAGCGGGCCTCGGCCTCGCGCGGATTGTAGCGTTCGTTCGCCATCACGTGATATTCGGGTCTTTGAAGGGGTTTCGCGTAGATGGCCCGAAACGGTCAGGCCGGTCAACCGCATGCGAAGTAGCCGCAGCCGGGGCCGCGACGCCGTGCACTGTCTATCAGGCGCGTTAAGAAAGGCATAGTGATGACGGAACAGGACGATCGGGCAGCCGCCGAGCGGCTCGTCGAGGTGCATGCCCGGATCGAGGCCGCCGAGGCCGAGGCGGACCGGCCGCGCGGCGCCGTCTCGCTGATCGCCGTCTCCAAGACGTTTTCGGCCGATGTGATCGAGCCGGTGATCCATGCCGGCCAGCGGGTGTTCGGCGAGAACCGGGTGCAGGAGTCGCTTGGGAAATGGCCGGCGCTCAAGGAGCGCTATCCCGATATCGAGCTGCATCTGATCGGCCCCTTGCAGACCAACAAGGTGAAGGAGGCGGTCGGTCTCTATGACGCCATCCAGTCGGTCGACCGGGATAAACTGGCCAGGGTCCTTGCAAAGGAAATGGACGCCCAGGACCGCAGGCTACGCCTGTTTGTGCAGGTGAATACGGGGGCGGAACCGCAGAAATCGGGGATTTTGCCACAGGAGACGGCGGCGTTCGTCAGGCGTTGCCAGGATGAATACGGCCTCGAGATCGCCGGGCTGATGTGCCTGCCGCCAGCCGGCGAGCCGCCGGCGCCGCATTTCGCGCTGCTGGCGAAGCTTGCCGGCGAGGCGGGCCTGACGGGCCTGTCGATGGGCATGAGCGCGGACTACGAGATCGCGATCGCCCATGGCGCGACGCATGTGCGCGTCGGCAGCGCGGTGTTCGGCGCGCGGGCGAAGCAGACGTAATCCCTAGTGTATTCGGTCTATTAGAAAATCACAATTTTTACGAAATCAATCCCAGTCTTTCGGTTCGACTATCAGCCAGTTTTACCTATTAAAGAGTTTGGTATCGGTTGTCAGCATCGAGGCAACATTGGATGTCGTGCCCTTTTTTAAGGGATAAATCTGTTTGGCGCGGATACGATTGGCCAATAAAATTGCGATCTTAATGGCCAGTATTCCAAACAAAGCAGAAAAAATAAGTATTACTTGCCAGGGAACCTCATTCATTTTCTGTATCCCGTTGTTCTTGGCGAGATGGATCCAGCCTTTCTCCGCGCCGCTGACGCAGCAAGCGCCGATCTCTCTTAAGAATATAGTACATACCGTAAATCACAAAATGGGCAGACAACAGCAAAATGACATAGGCCCGATTCTGCGATCCCCATTCGCCGACCGGCTGCTCAAGCCCGAGAAGGGCAAGTATGACGTAGATACCTCCACCATAGGCGGCGAGGAAGAGCAGCCAACTGCGAATGAGATCGAAAAGAACCGCGATGATACCCTCCCAGCCATCGCGATAGTTGCGCGAATACGGGACACGGTGCAACTAGTCAATCACGATCCGCGTCGCAGGCCCGATCCGTGGCAGAAGCCGTGTCAGATCCGCGTACCGCAACGCGACGCAGCCCTCGGTCGGGGTGAATCCAGGCCGGGCCAGATGCAGGAAAATCGCGCTGCCCAAGGGACTTATCGGGGCGGGATCGTCGTTGTGGCCGATCACAATGACGAGATCGTAGAGTGAGTCGTCGCGCCACATTTTCTCGTGGCTGCCGGCGAAGGCAAGCCGCACGGGGCGATTGTAGTGGCGGCTCGCCGCATCGTCGCACCAGCCGAGATCAGGCGAAATCGGTGCGGTTTTGAGCCCCGTTCGCGGGATAAAGCGCCGATCCGGACGGAAATAGAGCTGTCTCAAGGCAAAATCGCCAATCGGCGTCGCGCCGTCGCCCTCGCGCTTCCGATGGGTCAGGCCGCCGCGCCCAAGCGCGCAGGGCATGGTAACGCCGCCGGCGGTCAACAGGCCCGAATGCGGTTCCAGACCCCTTGACCGCACCCGGAGGCGCTTAAAAAACGGGCCGATCATTGCCATATGCGGTCAATCCCTTCCAACAGCCGCCTTGCGGTTGCCGCTGAACGTGTTTTACATCGGTAGCCGGGTCGGCGCAGGCAAAAACCTGACCGCAATCACATTCCGGAGATCGCCCATGACGACGTCGAAGCACATCCTTATCGTCGATGACGATACGGAGCTGCGCGAAGCCCTTGTCGAACAGCTGGCGCTGCATGACGAGTTCTCCACCTCGGTCGCCGAATGCGCCAAGTCCGGGCTCGATATCGCCAAGGCCGATCATGTCGACCTCGTCCTCCTCGATGTCGGCCTGCCTGATATGGACGGGCGCGAGGCCTGCAAGATCCTGCGCAAGCACGGCTTCAAGGCGCCGATCATCATGCTGACGGGGCACGATTCGGATTCCGACACGATCCTTGGCCTGGAATCCGGCGCCAACGACTATGTCGTCAAGCCGTTCCGTTTCGCCGTGCTGCTCGCCCGTATCCGCGCGCAGCTGCGCCAGCACGAGCAGAGCGAGGACGCCGTCTTCTCGATCGGTCATTACACCTTCAAGCCGGCCTTGAAGATGATGATCACCGAGACCGGCTCCAAGGTGCGGCTGACGGAGAAGGAAACCGCGATCCTGAAGTTCCTCTACCGGGCCGGCGAGAAGGTGGTTACCCGCGATATCCTGCTGCATGAGGTCTGGGGCTACAATTCCGGCGTCACCACCCACACGCTGGAAACCCATATCTACCGGCTGCGCCAGAAGATCGAGCGCGATCCCTCCAATGCCGAACTGCTGGTGACCGAAAGCGGCGGCTACAAGCTGGTGCCGCGCGGAGTGCACGCGTGACGCTCGGCACCGACGTCGCGCTTCTGCAATCGATCCCGCTGTTTGCGGACTTTCCCAACGAGCAGCTGCGGCTGATCGCGTTTTCCGCCGAGCCGATGACGCTGCCGGCCGATACGATGCTGTTTCGCGAGGGGGCGTCGGCGGATGGCGGCTATGTCGTCGTCTCGGGCGCCGTTCAGTTCTTTACCGGCACCGGCGAGGCCGAACGCATCATCGCCGTTGCCGGACCCGGCGCGCTGATCGGCGAACTGGCCCTGCTGAGCGCGACCAACCGGCCGGCCAGCGCACGGACGCTGGAGCCGACCGAGCTTCTGTCCGTGTCGCGGCGGCTGTTGCGCCGGGTGCTGGAGGAATATCCTGAAATGGCCGCGCGGCTCCATCTGGCGCTTCGGGAGCGCCTTGCCGCGATGACCGGCGAACTCAACGAGACCCGCGAGCGGCTGCTTGCCGCGGATGGCGCCAATCCGGGCTGAAGTCCCGGTATCAGGCCTCCAGCCTGACGATGACCGGCACGTGGTCGGACGGTTTCTCCCAGCCGCGCGCCTCGCGCAGCACCTCCACATGGGAACAGGCGCCCGCAAAGCCCGGCGACAGCCAGACATGGTCGAGCCTGCGGCCCTTGTCGGCCTTGTTCCAGTCCTTGGCGCGGTAGCTCCACCAGGTATAGAGCTTTTCGGGCGGGGGAATGTCGCGGCGCACGACATCGACCCAGTCGAGCGACCGACGCACCCGTTCCAGGCCCTCCGTCTCCACCGGCGTGTGGCTGACCACCTTCAAAAGCTGCTTGTGCGACCAGACATCGTCTTCCAGCGGCGCGATGTTGAGATCGCCGACGATGATGGTGCGATCGTCGGGTGAGACCGTTTCCGCCTCGCCGCCAAACCAGGTGATCATCTCTTCCAGGAATTCGAGCTTGTGGGCGAATTTCGGGTTCTTTGCCGGATCCGGGTCGTCTCCGCCGGCGGGAACGTAGAAATTGTGGATCCGGACCGGCCTGTCGCCGTCCGCCTCGACGTCGACGGCGATGTGGCGCGTGTCGCCCATGCCGCAGAATTCCCGTGCGATCACCATCTCCATCGGCCGCTTCGACAGCACGGCGACACCGTGATAGCCCTTCTGGCCGTTAATCGCGATGTGGCGATAGCCAAGCTTTTCGAAGCTTTTGGAGGGAAATTCCGGGTTCGGGCACTTGGTCTCCTGAAGGCAGATCACGTCCGGGTTGCGGGCTGCCGCCAACTGGCCGATCAGGTCCTGCCGCAGGCGGACGGAGTTGATGTTCCAGGTGGCGACGCTGAGCGGCATGGGCGGATCCTGTCGGGCGGGGAGAAGGGATGGCCTCTGGCTCTACCGCGAGACCGGCGCAACGACAACCGCGATGGTCATAAAAAGCGCCCGGTTCCGGGGGAGGGAACCGGGCGCGATCCGCGGGTTTTGCGGAAGCACCGGGAGGGAAATCCGGTGCCAGCGGCGGCTCATCTCGGCGAGACGGGGGCGATACCGATTGTCAGAGCCGTTCCGCTTATGAGGTTAATTTGGTGTTACCCTCGGGCCGGTTCAAGGTTTGCGCGGCGATGCACCAAATCGTGATCGGCCGCGATCAGACGATAACGCGCCCGATATCGCGTTTGCTCAAGTGGTTTGTCCGATCTTTACCGGATCTGATCTTCATCTGTCCCGGTCACGATCAACCGGGCCCGCTCAGCGGGTGTTTCCGCTGCCGACGTCGAGAATCCGATGTTCGATGATGCGGAACTTCTTGGGATCGATCGGCGTGCCGGCGACCGCGGTGTCCAGCGACACCGTGGTGTCGAGGCCCTGGACATCCGTCACGGTCCAGCGCATCAGCCGGTTCTCGATCGGATCGAACATCAGCGTCAGCGTGCCCGGCGCGTCGCCGACACGCTCCTCGATGGAGACCGTCACCAGTTCGGTCTCCGGATAGACCGCCAGGATCTTGGTGTCGCGCAGCAGGTTGATATCCCGGGACAGGATCATCTTCAGCGGTGTCGTGCCGAGCGGATATTTCTCGGTCGTCCTGAGCCTGGTGTCCTGCACCGCGACCCAGCGCCCGTCCGAAATCACCAGCAGCGGCGAGGGGGGCGCATAGTCGAAGCGCAGCTTGCCGGGCCGCTCGATGAAGAACTGGCCGGCGGTCACGGTGCCGTCGGGCGCGGTCTGGGTGAAATCGCCGGACAGCGTGGAAATCCCGTTCAGATAGGTGCTGACCTGATCGATCGCGGCCAGCTGCGCGATCGAGAAGTCGCTGGCATCGGTGCGCGCCTGCGCCGAGACCGTCAGCGCGGCGAGCCCGAATGCGGCAAGCCCGATGAAGAATGTGCAGATCCGTCGCATTGGCATTGATCTCCGTAACGCTTTGCCGCGGCACCGATCACGCCGGTTGGGCG
This sequence comes from Tepidamorphus sp., assembly GCA_028280885.1. Classification (GTDB taxonomy): domain Bacteria; phylum Pseudomonadota; class Alphaproteobacteria; order Rhizobiales; family Tepidamorphaceae; genus Microbaculum. Next base: position 21,660 of record JANQKY010000051.1, on the reverse strand, counting down.
AAATCGAGGCAGGCTCGTATCAGCTCTCGTCCTCGTTACCGACGAGCACTTCGCGCTGCCCCTTGGCGTTCGGCCGCGAGATGATCCCTTCTTCTTCCATGCGTTCGATCAGGGTCGCCGCACGGTTGTAGCCGATCGACAGCCGCCGCTGGACGTAGCTCGTCGAGGCCTTCTTGTCGCGGACGACGACCTGAACCGCCTTGGTGAACAGATCGTCGGCGTCGTTGCCGGTTACAAGACCCGGGATGTCGGATCCGCCCTCCTCGCTCTCCTCGGTCACTTCGTCGAGATACTCGGGCGAGCCCTGCGCCTTCAGGAAGGCGATCACGTCCTCGACCTCCTCGTCGGAGCAGAACGGGCCGTGCACGCGGGTGATGCGGCCGCCGCCCATCATGTAGAGCATGTCGCCCTGGCCGAGCAGCTGTTCGGCGCCCTGCTCACCGAGGATCGTGCGGCTGTCGATCTTCGAGGTGACCTGGAAGGAGATGCGGGTCGGGAAGTTCGCCTTGATGGTGCCGGTGATGACGTCGACGGAGGGGCGCTGGGTGGCGGTGATCAGGTGAATGCCGGCCGCGCGCGCCATCTGGGCGAGCCGCTGGACCGCGCCCTCGATATCCTTGCCGGCGACCATCATCAGGTCGGCCATCTCGTCGATGATGACGACGATGAAGGGCATCGGGGTTAAGTCCATCTCCTCCTGCTCGTAGACCGGCTCGCCGGTCTCCCGGTCGAAACCGGTCTGGACGGTGCGGACGATCTGCTCGCCCTTGCGCGCTGCCTCCTTGGCCCGCCCGTTGAAGCCGTCGATGTTGCGGACGCCGAGCTTCGACATCTTGCGGTAGCGGTCCTCCATCTCGCGGACCGTCCATTTCAGCGCCATCACCGCCTTGCGCGGATCGGTCACCACCGGCGAGAGCAGGTGCGGAATGCCGTCATAGACCGACAGTTCGAGCATCTTCGGGTCGATCATGATCAGCTTGCACTGGTCCGGGCCGAGCCGGTAGAGCAGCGACAGGATCATGGTGTTGACGGCGACCGACTTGCCCGAGCCGGTGGTGCCGGCGATCAGCAGATGCGGCATGCGGGCGAGATCGGCGATCACCGATTCACCGCCGATCGTCTTGCCCAGGCACAGCGGCAGCTTGGCCTTGGATTTCTCGAAGCTCTCGGAGGCCAGAAGCTCGCGCAGATAGACCATCTCGCGGAAGCTGTTGGGCAGTTCGATGCCGATGACGTTGCGGCCGGGCACAACGGCAACACGGGCTGAGATCGCGCTCATCGAGCGGGCGATATCGTCGGCGAGGCCGATGACGCGCGAGGATTTGGTGCCGGGCGCCGGCTCCAGCTCGTAAAGCGTCACGACCGGACCGGGCCGGACGTGGATGATCTCGCCCTTGACGCCGAAATCGTCGAGCACGGTCTCCAGCAGCCGGGCGTTCTGCTCCAACGCTTCCTTGTCGGCGGCGGTCGAGTTGCGAGCCTGTTTCGGCTCGGCGAGGAGGCGCAGCGGCGGCAGTTCGTGGCCGTCCTTGGGCAAGAGCGAGGGCTGGGCTTCCTTGGTGGCGCGGCGGCCCTGCTTCAGCTTGGACTTGGCAAGCGTCACGCGCGCTGCGCCCGCATCGGCGGAACCGTCATCCGCCGGCCCGTCCGGCGCAGACCGGAAGTCGTCCGTGTCGGGATCGTCGTATGCGGGATCGAGGTCTGGATCGTGGCGCGGCTCGTAGGCAGGCTCGAAGACCGGCTCGATCCGTCCGGTGACCGGCACCGCGACGATCGGCTCGTCCTCGACGAGTTTGCGCCAGAACGGTCGGCCGGACGTCGATTTTCGGGTGAGAGGACGTCTGGCGCCGGGCCGCAGGGTGCGGCGCAGCCGGGCGCCAAGGCTCAAGGCCATGTGCTGGAGGAAGCCGAGGCGCGACGAGGCCTCGTCGTCGGGCTCGATATCGGCGTCGGCGCCATCGGTCTCGTCGGTGAAGGGATCGTAATCGCCTTCGGCGTCTTCGGCTTCCGCTTCGTGATCGGCCGGCCGGGCGCGGACAAGCCGGATGTCGGAGGCATATCCAAGCAGCAGCGCCGCGCCCGCCCCGCCCATCAGGCCGGCCGGCACGGCGGCCAGGCCGCCGAACAGCGGCGAGAACAGGAAGCCCGTGACATAGAGTTGCGCGTCGCCCATCAGGCCACCGAGCCCCGAGGGCAGCGGCCAGCCGGCGGGCGCGGGAATGGCGGCGAAGAAAGCGCAGGCGAACGCCGAGCCGGCGAGCCAGGCGAGCAGCCGGCGGCCGACCGAATCGATCGGCCGGTCGAGTATCAGGCGGATCGCCCAGACCGCGATCGGGATCAGCAGCGCGCCGGAGGCCAGGCCGAGGATCTGCATCGTGAGATCGGCGATCGCGGCGCCTGGAAAGCCGAGCAGGTTTTCCGGCTCGGCCCCGGTCGCGTGGCTGAGCGAAGGGTCCTGCACCGACCAGGTCGCCAGGCTTGCGACGATCGCCAGGACGAGCACGAGCAGTGCCAGCCCCGTCGCCTGCGTCGACAGGCGCTCGGCGCCCTCGCGCAGCCGCTCGGCGAGGCTCAAGTCATCGCGGAAATGCGATCCCGTGGCGCTCATGAAATCCGCTTGCGATCCGTCTTTGCGGCGCGATCAATAGCCGCCGGACAAACGCTAGGACTTCGGGGTTAAGAGGCCATTAACCTTGTGGGTTTCGATGGTCGGATCGATTGCCTTCGTGGCGCCCGCCGCGGAGTTGCGGCATGTTTGCTTTGGGCTTTGGCTTGATCGCGGGGCGATCGGACTGTCGATAGGATGGGGCGTCCGACGCGGGTGTTCACGGATTGCTGGGACGGGGCCGGCAATGACGGCGGAATGGGGACACCGGAGGAGGAGGCAGAACACTACCCTCGTCATCCCGGAATTCGCTTGAAGCGAATATCCGGGATCGGGGAACCCAGACGCCCGCTGGTGTTTTCAATCGATGGATCGGTGAGCGCCGGCGCTTCAATGGACGATCGAACCGTCCGGCCCGTAGCCGGATAAAGGCAAGGCCGAAAACAAAAGGCCCGGGCTCTCGCCCGGGCCAGTCGCTCCGCAGAGTGCGGGGGCAAAGTCCTACATGCGCTGGCTGCCGACGCCGAATTCCGGGTAGGCCTCCACGCCGATCTCGGTCATGTCGAGACCGTTGGCTTCCTCTTCCTCGCCAACCCGCAGGCCGGTGACGGCGCGCAGGATCAGCCAGACCACCGCCGAGGCGACGAAGGTGAAGAGGCCGATGGCGACGATGCCGACGATCTGGGTGCCGAAATTGGCGCCCGGATTGGTCAGCGGGACGACCAGCGTGCCCCAGATGCCGGCGAGCAGGTGGACCGGAATGGCGCCGACCACGTCGTCGATCTTCAGGCGGTCGAGCAGCGGCACGGTGACCACCACGATGGCGCCGCCGATGCCGCCGATGATCAGGGCGACGGGCAGGCTCGGGGTCAGCGGCTCGGCCGTGATCGAGACGAGACCGGCCAGCGCGCCGTTGAGCGCCATGGTCAGGTCGACCTTCTTGTAGAGGACCTGGGTGAGCAGCATCGCCACCACGACGCCGCCGGCCGCGGCCATGTTGGTGTTGACGAAGATCCGCGAGACCGCCGAGACGTCCTCGATGGTGCCGGCGGCAAGCTGCGAGCCGCCGTTGAAGCCGAACCAGCCGAGCCACAGGATGAAGGTGCCGAGCGTGGCAAGCGGCATCGAGGAGCCCGGGATCGGGTGGATCTTGCCGTCGGAGGTGTATTTGCCCTTGCGCGCGCCGATCAGCAGGGCGCCGGCAAGTGCCGCCCAGCCGCCGACCGAGTGGACGATGGTCGAGCCGGCGAAATCGGAGAAGCCCATCTCGGCAAGCCAGCCGCCGCCCCACTGCCAGGAGCCGGTGATCGGATAGAACACGCCGGTCAGCACCACGACGAAGATCAGGAACGGCCACAGCTTGACGCGCTCGGCGATGGTGCCGGAGACGATCGAGGCGGTGGTCGCGCAGAAGACGAGCTGGAAGAAGAAGTCGGAGGCGGTTGAATAGTCGCCCGGATCATTGGCCGGATCGGGGATCGCCTTCGGCGTGAACGAGCCGAGGAAGCCGCCGTCGACGCCGTCATACATCAGGTTGTAGCCGATCAGCCAGAACATGATGGTGGCGATCGAATAGAGCGCGATGTTCTTGATCAGCTGCATGGAGACGTTCTTGGTGCGGACCATGCCGGCTTCCAGCATGGCGAAGCCCGCGGCCATGAACATCACCAGGAAGCCGGCGATCAGGAACAACAGCGTGTTGAAGATATAGGCGGTGCCGGCATCGCCCGCCGTCTCGGCGGTCTCGACCACCTCCTCGGCGGCTTCGGTCGCGTCCTGGGCGAGGCTCGGATCGACCAGCACCGCGGCAAGCGCGGCGGCTCCGGTCAGGGTAAGAAGCAGTTTTCGCAGGTTCATCGGATTACGTTCCCTGAAAATCCCGTCATTGGTGCGGATTGTGTCGTGGGTCGCGCTTGCCCCTTGAAAAGGGGTGCTCAAAGCGCGTCGGAATCGGTCTCGCCGGTGCGGATGCGCACGGCGCGGTCGATCGAATGGACGAAGATCTTGCCGTCGCCGATCTGCCCGGTGCGCGCCGCGCCGGAGACCGCCTCGATCACCGCGTCGACGCGGTCGGCGGCGACGACGATCTCGACCTTGAGCTTCGGCAGGAAGCTCACGGCATATTCCGCGCCGCGATAGATTTCGGTGTGCCCCTTCTGGCGCCCGTAGCCCTTCACTTCCGTGACGGTCAGGCCCTGAACCCCGATCGCGGTCAAGGCCTCGCGGACGTCATCCAGCTTGAAGGGCTTGATGATGGCCATAACGATTTTCATGTCGGTTCCCTGTCCTGTTCCGACCCCCTGTCCGGCGGAACGGTCCGTAACCGGGCGTTTCGCCGCGGTCGGGCCGTCCTTGACCGGACACTCCTGGCGGGTGCTGGCCGCCGGCTTGCGGACTATCCGGCCGATGGGACAGCATCCGATACGGGACAGAGAACAAATGTCGTGCCAGTTGCACCGACAGACGGTTAACCTGTTGACTTAGATCGGCTTTTCAGAATCAGTGCGGCACGGCGCCATTTTGATGCGCTGCACAATGCCTGGAAATTGAGCAAACTATAGATGATGCACAATTATTGAGCTGAACCGCAAACCTGAGTCCAGCGTACGGGGTGAGGCAGGCGACCGCCTCGTCAGGCCGGCTTCGGCTTGACCGGCCGGATCAGGCCTTCCTGCACGGTCGAGGCGACGAGAACGCCGTCGCGGGTGAAGATCAGGCCGCGGTTGAAGCCGCGCGCGCCGCGCGAGCTCGGGCTGTCCTCGGCATAGAGCAGCCATTCGTCACAGCGGAAGGGGCGGTGGAACCACATGGCGTGGTCGAGGCTGGCGACCATGATGTCGCGCTCGAAGACGCTGCGTCCATGCGCGATCAGCGAGGTGTCGAGCAGCGTCATGTCGGAGGCATAGGCCAGGGCGCAGCGCTGGATCTCCGGCGAATCGGGCAGCGGCGCCGTCGCGCGGAACCAGACATACTGATAGGGCACTTTCTTGGCCTGGCCGGCATAGCGGTTTAAGTCGACCGGGCGGAACTCGACCGGCCGCTCCCGCTCCCAGTAGCGGCGGATCGCGTCGGGGACCTGATCGGCGTGCTGCTCAACGAAGCTGCCGACATCGGGCAGGTCTTCCGGCGCCGGCACGTCCGGCTTGTCGAACTGGTGTTCGAGCCCCGGTTCCTCGATGTGGAAGGAGCAGGACATCGAGAAGATCGCCCGGCCGTGCTGGATCGCCACGACCCGCCGTGTCGAGAAGCTGCCGCCGTCGCGGATGCGCTCGACCTCGTAGATGATCGGCACCTTGGGATCGCCGCCGAGCATGAAATAGCCGTGCAGGGAATGGACCTGCCGGTCCTCGACGGTGCGCGAGGCGGCAACCAGCGCCTGGCCGATGACCTGGCCGCCATAGACCCGCTGCCAGCCGTCCTGGGGGCTGCGACCACGAAACAGGTTGTCCTCGAGCCGTTCAAGATCGAGTATGGAAATCAGGTTCTTGACCGCAACCGACATGCGCATGTCCTCGTTTCGTGGTTGCGCGACCCTGACGGCCATGCCATGGCGATGTCAAGCGCGCGATCCCCCGGTTGCGGCATTCGCGAAAACGGTGTGATGATGCCAACGCCTGATCTGACCATGACGCCCGCGACCGACGTCACAATCGCCGGGGCCGGGCTTGCCGGACAAGTGATGGCGCTGGCGCTGGCGCGCGCCGATGGCGTCGATCTGACCCTGCGGATCGTCGACGCGGCGCCGGCGGGACGGCAGCCGGACGATATCCGCGCCTATGCGATCGCCGCCAGCGCCCGGCGCATGCTTGCCGAACTCGGCATCTGGGAACGCGTGGCGGACCGCGCCGAGCCCTGCATGGAAATGCGCATCACCGACAGCCGGCTCGAGGAGATCGTCCGGCCGGTCTTCCTGGAAATCGTCGGGGCCGCGCGGGACGGCGAGCCGTTCGTTCACTTCATCGACGGTCGCGATCTGCAGGCAGCGGTCGCCGCGGCCTGCGATGAGGCCGGGCTGGAGGTCGAATACGGGTTTCCGGTTGCCGAGATCGCATCGGACACCTATGGCATCGGGCTCGATCAGGGCAGCGCCGCGTCCAGCCTGCTGATCGGGGCCGACGGCGCCCGGTCCGCCGTGCGCCGTGCCGCCGGTATCCGCACCGTCGGCTGGGACTATGACCAGGGCGCGATCGTCGCGATCGTCGAACACGACGTGCCGCACGAGGGCAGCGCGGTGCAGCATTTCCTGCCGGGCGGACCGTTTGCGATGCTGCCGCTTGCCAACGAAGGGGGAAACCGCAGCGGCGTCGTCTGGTCGGACGAGATCGAGGCGGCGCGGCGATACGCGGCCTTGCCGCCGGAGGCCTTCCGGGCCGAGGTCGAAAGCCGGGCGGGGCCGGAATTCGGCGATATCCGGATTGTCGAGCCGCCGCGCGTCTATCCGCTCGAACTGGGCCTGGCGCGGGCCTTCGTCGCGCCGCGCATCGCGCTGATCGGCGATGCGGCGCACCGGCTGCATCCGCTTGCGGGCCTCGGGCTCAATCTGGGCCTGCGCGACATCGCGGCGCTAACGGAAGTGGTGGTCGATGCGGCCCGGCGCGGCGAGGATATCGGCTCGCTGGCGGTGCTGGAGCGCTATCAGCGCTGGCGGCGTTTCGACACCGTGCAGGTGGCGGCGGCCACCGACCTGATCAACCGGCTGTTCTCCAACGATATCGGCCCGCTCAGGGGCCTGCGCAGCGTCGGTCTCGGACTGGTCGACCGGATGCTGCCGCTGAAGCGCGCGATCATCGACGAGGCGGCGGGAGACTCCGGCACGCCGCCGCGTCTGATGCGCGGCGAGCCGGTCTAGGGCTACGACTGTCAGCGTTTGGCGCTGAGTTCCTCCTCGTCGAGCGCGCGGGCCTCTTCGGGCAGCATGATCGGGATGCCGTCGCGGATCGGATAGGCCAAGCGGGCTGCCCGGCTGATTAGTTCCTGGCGCTCGGCATCGTATTCCAGCACCGTCTTGGTCAACGGGCAGACCAGGATCTCGAGCAGCTTGGGATCGATCTTTGCGGGTGTGTTGGTCATTTTCGGATATTGCAGCGCTATTGCAGCGACGGGCCGGATTCGCCGCTGTCGCGGGCCAGCGCCATCTCGGTGACGGCGATCAGCACCTCGGCGCGGGTCTCCAGGTCGTCGGCCTCCAAAAGCGCCTGCTTCTCGCGCGGCCCGTAGGGGCTCAGCATCGACAGCGCGTTGACCAGCGTCTCGTTTGAGGCGCGGTTGATGTTGTCCCAGTCGGTCTCCATGTCGTTGGCCTCCAGGAAGGCCCGGAAGGTCGACAGGAGCTTCTTGCGGTCGACCTCGGTCTCGCCGCGCCCGGCGGTGAAGTCGTCGGTATAGGGCAGGGCGCTGACCCGGCACTGGCGATAGGGCGTGCCGGCGTCGACCTCCTCGACGACCTCGAAGCGGGCGACGCCGGTCAGCGTGATCAGATAGCGGCCGTCGCCGGTTTCCTGAAAGCCGGTCAGCCGGCCGACGCAGCCGACCTGCGACAGGTTCGGCGCATCTTCGTCTTCCTCCTCGCCCGACGTGCCGTCGGCGGCGATTTCCGGCTGCAGCATGCCGATCAGCCGGGCGCCGGCCAGGACGTCGTCGATCATTTCCAGATAGCGCGGCTCGAAGATGTTGAGCGGCAGGTCGCCGCGCGGCAGCAACAGGACGCCCGACAGCGGAAAGACCGGAATGACCTCCGGCAGGTCGGTGGGGCTGTTATAGGGCCGGTTGATCGACATTGTGGCTAAGCCTCCTATTGAGGACCGGCAGGAATAAGGCCGAATGGCCCCCGTCAGGAAAACAGGACGGAGGAGAGTTTCCGCCGCGCTTCGATCGTCATCGGGTCGGTCGGGCCCCAGGCCTCGAAGAACTGCACGAGCTGCTTGCGGGCCGCCTCCTCGTTCCAGTCGCGCTTGCGGCGGACGATCTCGACGAGATGATTGACCGCGTCCTCCCGGTCGCCGCGGGCGTTCAGGGCAAGGGCCAGGTCGAACCGGGCCTGGTGGTCGTTGGCATCGGCTTCGAGCTTTGCGGCCAACTCTCCCAGATCGCCGAGTTCGGCGGTCTGCTCGGCAAGCTCGAGGGCGGCGCGGGCGCCGGCGATCAGCGGGTCGTCCTCCTTGTCCGGCGGGGCGAGCGCCAGCGTCTGCTGCGCCCGGTCCAGTTCGCCCGACGAGATCAGGCAGCGCGCCAGCCCGGCGATCGCGGCGATGTTCTCGCGATCCTCCTGCAGGACGGCGGCGAAGATCTCGGCGGCGCCGGCGGCATCGCCCTCCTCGAAGGCGGCCTGGGCGGAGGCGAGAACCTCTTCCAGGCCCGCTTCGGCGGCGCTCGGACCGGCGATGCGGGCGATGAATTCCTTGATCTGGCTTTCCGGCAGTGCGCCCATGAAGCCGTCGACCGGGCGCCCGTCGGCGAAGGCGAAGACGGCCGGGATCGACTGGACACCCATCTGCTGGGCGATCGCGGGATGCTCGTCGATATTCATCTTGACCAGCTTTACGGCGCCCTTGGCCTCGCGGACCACCTTTTCGATCGTCGGTCCGAGCTGCTTGCACGGGCCGCACCACGGCGCCCAGAAGTCGACCAGCACCGGCTGGGTCTTCGAGGCTTCGATCACATCCGTCATGAAGCCGGCGGTCGTCGTGTCCTTGACCAGATCACCGCCATTCGCGCCGCTGCCCGCAAGCGAAGTCAAATCCATACCCTGTCCCCATGCCTTCGATGGTCGCTGTTCGTGTCCGCGCGTCCCGGCTCCGTTACAGCCGATATTGGCCAGACGCTGTCTCCCGGTCCGACGACTAGCGCATGCGGCGGACCCGGTGGAAATCCATACCGCGCTAATGTGGGACGAACCGCCCTCAAGTGCAAATGGCAATGCCGCGAGGCGGCCATGGCCGCCCCCCAGACCCTCCTGAGACCCTCCTGAGACCCTCCCGGGCCGGCTGCTCAGTCCTTGTCCTGCGAAACGGCCAGGATCTGCGGCGGATGTCCGCAATCGGTCAGAAAGGTGACGAGGTCTTCCCGCCCGATCGTCGTCGTCGCTTCGTTGGTCAGCGGATGGAAGTTCAGCCGGTCATGGCGCATCAGGCCTTCGTCGAGGATGACCGTCACCCGGTTGCCGGTGTCGTTGGCGATGCCGAAGGGCGTCACCGATCCCGGCACGACGCCGAGCGTCTCCATCAACAGGTCCGGCTTGCCGAAGGACAGCCGGGCCGAGCCGATCCGGCCGTGCAGGGTCTTCAGGTCGATCTCGGCGTCCTCCTCGGCGACGACGAGCCAGAGCCGGCCCTTCTTGTCCTTCATGAACAGGTTCTTGGAGTGCCCGCCCGTGATCTCGCCGCGCAGGGACTGCGAGTCGGCGACCGTGAAGAGCGGCGGATGCTTAACCGTCGTCGTCTCGATGCCGAGGCGGTCAAGGCGAGCAAACAGGTCTTCGGGTGTCAGTGGCATGGGTCGGTGTCCAACCAGGTCGTGTGGGTCGGCGCGGATGCGCAACAGAACGGCGTGAAATCAAGGGGGCCATCCCCGGCGCTCAGAATGGCAGCGGGATGCCGTTGGCGAGGATCTTGCCATTGGGCTTGACCTTGATCTGCGACACATATTCGTCGCCGCCCTCCCCCGGCTGGGCGATCATGCCGATCATGCCCTTGACCATCACGATCTGCTCCTTTGGCAGGACCTTCAGCTTGGCGAGCCTGGTCATCAGGCCGTTGAGACCGGTCAGCGACATGGTCACCGTGCCCTTCGGCGCCGGCAGGCCGTTAAAGGTGGTCCGGTCGGAATTGTCGAAGGTGAAGCTGCCGCCTGCGGTGAATTTCGCGCCCAGTGCCGACAGGAGCAATTCGTTGATCGTGGCCTCGCTGACCTGGATCCCCGGGTCGTCGGTGTCGATCATGGACAGCATTTCGTCCTCGTCGAACAGGTTCGCAAGCCATTTCACCTTGCCGCTGACATCCACCGAAAAATCGATCGGATCCCGCGGCAGCACCGCGCCCGGATCGAACAGGGACCAGATCGCCTTGTCGATCTCCAGGCCGCCGAGCCTGATCCTGAGGTCCGCCGGGGCGAAATCGTCGGTCTTGGCAAGCGGCAGCGAGGTGCCGTAGGCAAGCTCGGACAGTTTCGCCTTGATCTGCGGCAGCGGGATATCCGAACCGGACATCGTCAGGCCGGCATCCCTGATGCTCACGTCGCTGGTGACAGTGCCGCCCTTGAGCGCCCCGGTCGCGTCGGCACCCGATGCGGCGATCTGCATGTCGAGGCTTTCGCCGGCGTCGGTGACATGGATAATCATCTCTGTCTGGCCGAACCGGTGGCTATAGGTGCCGGAGAACGCCGAGATGTCCTGGTTCTCCAGCGCCTCCGGGCTGTAGAAGATCAGCGTATTGAAATCGCCGGACACATCGCTGCTGAAATCGGCAATGGTTGCCGTGATCTCGGCTGCGTTCCTGCTGTTCCTGGGATCCTTCATGTCGAGCACCATCGACATGGTGTCGGCCGACAGCGTCTGCAGATAGACGTTGTTGGATATGTCCGACGACAGACCGGATTTGATGCCGGCCATTTCCAGATTGAACGCGCCCTTGAGTTTCTCCCCGTCGACCTTGAGGGAGGTCACCTCGACCGTCATCCTGGACGCGTCATAGTCATACCGTGTCGCCGTTTCCTGTCGCGAAACGACGGTCCGTCCGCCAGGGTCGGTGATCACCCCCTTGATCCTGGTCGGCTTGGAGGCGGCACTGTCGCTCCTGAAGACGAAGCCGATCCCGTCCGTATCGGGCCTGGTGAGGACGACGTCCGATCCCGTCTCGGTCAGGGTGAGAGTGCTGACATCGAAAGTGATGCTCGAACCGCCCGAGGCATGGCTGATGACGATGTCGGAGACCGTCATCACGCCGCCGCTCTTGTCCACCGAGCCCGATGTCATGGTCATGCCCAATGCGGCATAATCGTCCTTCATGGCCTGCCAGGCCTCGTCGACGGTCATCGACCAGCCGGGAGCCGCAGCCAGGCAGACCGCCGCGGTGACGGCACCCCCGAGTGTCCCCCCAAGTGTCCGGCGGGGTGTCCAACGGATCATGGCGAACATCCTTCACGTGAAAATCAACCGCATCCTGAGACGGGTTTTAGTCAGGTCGGCGCTGAGCGACAATCTGAATTACGCACCGGATTTAAAAGTCGGGTGACGTTCTTCGGTGTCGGCACCGGTGTCCGGTTCAAGTCCGACAACGTCGATTGCCCGATTGCCCGGCATTGCGTTTTCGGCAAACCGCGATCGCGGGACAGACATGCCCCATCCACCCGTCCGGACGTCATCAACTCTGTTTTCCTCGATGGGAGCGGTGTCCGGTATCGCCTGTCAATTCCCTTCCGCTGTCATTGCCGGGCCTGTCCCACTCCTGTCCGGTTCAGCAAGACCGGGTTTTGATTTGTGGCCGGTGACTTGCAGCAACCGCTGACGGGCCCTCACCCGGCCCTTCGGGCCGCCCTCTCCCGCCAAGGGGGAGAGGGAAAGAGCGCGCTGGGCGGACCGGGCAAATAGGCACCGACATCATTTGCGGCATCGACGTTTTCTGTCCGCCAGCGGTTGCGAAGACCGCAGAACCTCTCAGATGCACTCGCACCCTCTCCCCCTTGGCGGGAGAGGGCCGGGGTGAGGGCGCGTGGCACGGCCGCGCGTCGTGCCAGTTCTCCGGGATGACGACGGAGAGGGCAGTGTTCCGGCGCCACCCACTCAGGTGTCATTGCCGGGCTTGTTCCGGCAATCCATGAACACCCAGGCCGGCGACCGTGGTCATGGATGCCCGGAACACGTCCACTGCTGTCCGGTTCAAGTCCGACGGTTTCACGTAACCGATTGCTTGACATGGTTTTTCGAGCAATCGGCGGCTGAAGGACTCGTGACGTCCCACCCCCTCGGACGTCATCATCCGCGAAGGCGGATGATCCAGTACGCCGTGTTCCGGCATCTGGAGCACGACCGAAAACATAAGCAAGCGCATGGGGGTACTGGACCCCCGCCTGCGCGGGGGTGACGGCCGAAGGGTGGCCAGGCTGAAAACAAAAGCTCCGTCCACGCTGAACCGGACAGAAGTGGAACACGTCCGGGGATGACGGCCGAGGAGAAAGTGTGCCCTTCACACGCCCTCCCCGACTTGATCGAGGGTCCGGTACCCCTGTACTGACATCCGGAACACAGTCGAAAACCTGAGCAAATACATATGATTACCGGACGCTCGCCTGCGCGGGGATGACGGCTGAGTGTGCGGCCAGGCCGAAAACCAAAACCCGGTCTCGCTGAACCGGACAGCGGTGGGTGAAGTTAGGGAGTTGCATTCCATCGCACTGATGTGCATATAAGGCGCCCGATCGCTTGTGAAGCGATCCGCCGAGCGGGCGTAGCTCAGGGGTAGAGCACAACCTTGCCAAGGTTGGGGTCGTGAGTTCGAATCTCATCGCCCGCTCCAAATGTCCTTCCGGTCAATCCGTACCCCGACCCGGATTGGACGGCCTGCACTCACGATAGATCTTCCGACTCGCGATCCCTTATCCCATCGCCCTTGCCTTTTTCGGCTCGGGGATGGCGGCCGTGCAGTGGTCTGACAGTCGACTTCGACAGTCCGGACGCCCTGGAAGAGGTGTTCTGGCGGGCTTTCCACGGTGACCGCTACAGATCGGCCGACCGCCGCCAGCGAATCACTGCTGTCCGGTTCAGCGAAGACGCGGCTCTTTGAGTTCAGCCTGACCACACACTCGGACGTCATCCCCGCGGCGGCGGGGATCCAGTAACCCCATGCGTTTGCTCAAGTTTTCGGCCGTGCTCCAGATGCCGGAACACGGCGTACTGGATCATCCGCCTTCGCGGATGATGACGTCGGAGGGGGTGGGACGTCACGAGTCCTTCAGCCGCCGATTGCTCGAAAAACCATATAATGCAATCAGTTAGGCGAAGTCGTCGGATTTAAACCGGACAGGAGTGCCAGCAGATCGGGGATCGCTAGCGGATCGGGATGCGCCCCGGACGGCAAAGCTGGGGAAACCGTCCGGGGCGCGGCCGAGGCATCCGGACAGGGTTCGGGGCAGCCCGGATTTTCGATGATCCGCCGTCGGGAATGAGTCCGTACAGGCCCATGAATGACCTGGCTGGGGGGTTGGACTTCACGCCGTAAGCGGCATCGGCCTCGGTAACGGAAAAATCAGGCCAAAATGGCAATCTCTCCTATAAGTTGCAATTCTATCCCTCTTTCTACTACATGCAACGAAAATTTTCGTCGAAGCGGAAGAGTTTTTGATGGGCTTAGTTCGTATTTAGCTGATTAACATATCAAATATTGCGCAATACGCTTAAAGAATCAGGTACTAACTCCTCAACTTTGACTAATTGTTCGGCTCACTGTATATCTTGTCGATGCAACCTTTAGTCGTAATGTGGCCAGATCGAATCGCCTATAAACATATCTAAATTGCAAACTGCCGCGACGCAATCCCCCTTATCCGCTCTCGGATCGCTCGCCGGGCCGAAATCGCACGCCTATCCGGCTTCGTCAATCACACTATCGTGAAGCCGGCATCCGGCGGACCCGCGCACGGGACAGGTTCTAGCGCGGTGGTTCGGACAGCGTCCGGGCGATCGCATCGCGCCAGATCGCCTGCTTGCGATCCCGCAACGCGTCCTCCATGGCCGGCGAAAACCGCCTGTCGACCTGCCAGGCAGCGGCAAAACCCTCCATATCCGGCCAGAGTCCGCTCCTGCGGGCGGCAAGCCAGGCAGCGCCCAGCGCCGTCGTCTCCAGCACCTGCGGCCGATCGACCGGCGCATTCAGAATGTCGGCCAGGCGCTGCATCGTCCAATCGCTGGCGACCATGCCGCCGTCGACGCGCAGCACCGTATCGGCGCTGCCCTGCGGCCAGTCGCGATACATTGCCGCAACCAGGTCGCCGGTCTGGAAGCAGACCGCCTCCAGCGCGGCGCGCGCCAGTTCGCGCGGGCCGGTCGCCCGCGTCAGGCCGAACAGCGCGCCGCGCGCCTCGGCATCCCAGTAAGGCGCGCCCAGCCCGGTGAAGGCGGGGACCAGCACGACCTCCTGCTCGGCGTCGGCCTCGGCGGCCATCGGGCCCGATTGCGCGGCGTCGTTAAGGATGCCGAGCCCGTCGCGCAGCCACTGCACCGCCGCGCCGGCGATGAAGATCGATCCTTCCAGCGCAAAGGTGCTGACCCCGTCGAGCCGGTAGGCGACCGTTGTCAGCAGACGGTTTTGCGAGACCGGCGCTTCCGAGCCCGTGTTGAGGACGGCGAAACAGCCGGTCCCGTAGGTCGACTTGACCATTCCGGGCTTGAAACAGGCCTGGCCGACGGTTGCCGCCTGCTGATCGCCGGCAATACCGCAAATCGCGATCCGGGACCCCCGCGACCCCCGGAACCCAAGGACATCCGGGTCCGTGGTGCCGAAATCGGCGGAACTGTCCATCACCTGCGGCAGGACGCTCGCCGGGACGCCGAAGGCTTCCAGAAGGGTGTCGTCCCAGGTTCCAGACCGGATGTCGTAGAGCAGCGTGCGCGAGGCGTTGGTGGCGTCGGTCGCGTGCACCCGTCCGCCGGTCAGCCGCCACAGCAGGAAACAGTCGACGGTGCCGAAGGCGACATGCCCCGCCTCGGCGGCGGCGCGGGCGCCGTCGACCGAATCGAGGATCCAGGCGATCTTGGTTGCCGAAAAATAGGGATCGAGCAGCAGCCCGGTCCTGTCCGATACCGTCTTCTCAAGGCCCGCCGCCTTCAAGCCTGCGCAGGTGTCGGCCGTTCGCCGGTCCTGCCAGACGATGGCGTTATAAAGCGGCTTGCCCGTCCTGCGGTCCCAGAGGATGGTGGTTTCGCGCTGGTTGGTGATGCCGATCGCGGCGATGGTCGCCGCCCCGCCGGCCTCCTCGACCGCCCCGCGCGCCGTCCTCAGGGTCGATTGCCAGATGTCTTCGGGGTCATGCTCGACCCAGCCCGACGCCGGGAAGTGCTGGGGGAACTCCTCCTGCCGCGTCGCGATCGGCCGGAACCGGCCGTCGAAGACGATCGCCCGCGACGATGTCGTGCCCTGATCGATCGCCAGGATATGTCCGGCCATGCGCGTCGTCCTCCGCCCCCGGTCTATGCTTTTTCCGACACTAGCGCCCTTTGCCTGCCGGAGATATCCCGCCGCCGTCATTGCGGCATTGCCCTGCGCGCCGCGCGACACTAGATTCGATCCGACCGCTTCCCCCAAATCACATACGGGCAAACCCATGAAATTCGGTATCGGCGCGTCGTTGCGACGCAAGGAAGATGTTGCGTTCGTCACCGGAGCCGGCAGCTATCTGTCGGACCGCATTCCCGCCGGCACCGCCTTTGCGCAGATGGTCCGAAGCCCGGTGGCGCATGCCCGCTTCCGCATCGGGAATGCCGACGACGTCCGCGCGATGCCCGGCGTTCTCGCGGTGCTGACCGCCGAGGACACGGCGGGCATGACCTTTCCCTGCGTGGGAACGGCGGATAACAGCGACGGCTCGCCGCTGCAGGTGCCCGAGTTTCCGGTGCTGGCGACCGATACGGTCCGCTATGTTGGCGACGGGGTCGCGATGATCGTCGCCGACAGCGTCAGCGCCGCGCGCGATGCCGCCGAGGCGATCGAGATCGACTGGGACGTGCTGCCCGCGACGATCGATCTGAAGGCGTCGGTCGAGGACGGTGCGCCGCAGGTCTGGCCGGCACTGCCCCTGAACACCGCCTTCGACGGCCATACCGGCGACAAGGCGGCCGCGGACGCGGCGTTCGAGAATGCCGATCACGTCGTCGAGGTCGAACTGGTCAACAACCGGCTGGTCACCAACTACATGGAGCCGCGCGGGGCGATCGGCGAATTCGATCCCGAAACCGGGCGCTACACGCTGACCTGCGGGTCGCAGGGCAGCGGCATCGTCCGGCAGATACTGGCCGGCATGGTGTTCGGAAAGGATCCCGAACAGTTCCGCGTCATCACGCCGGATACCGGCGGCGGCTTCGGGACCAAGCTGTTCATCTACCGCGAATACCCGCTGGTGCTGATCGCGGCTGAGCGGCTCGGCCGGCCGGTGACCTGGGTCAGCGACCGCAGCGAGCATTTCCTCGCCGACATGCATGGCCGCGACAATGTCGCCCGGGCGGAACTGGCGCTCGACGCGAAGGGCCGGTTCCTCGGCCTTCGGGCCGATGTGCTCGCCAATATGGGCGCCTATCTGAGCCAGTTCGGACCCTACATTCCCTATGGCGGCGTCGACATGCTGCCGGGTCTCTACCGGTTCAAGGCGCTCCATTGCCGGATACGCGGGGTCTATACCAACACGGTCCCGGTCGATGCCTATCGCGGCGCCGGCCGGCCCGAGGCGGCCTATCTGATCGAGCGGCTGGTCGACAAGGCGGCGCTGGAACTGGGCATCAAGCCGGACGTGCTGCGGCGGCGCAACTTCATCACCCCCTCGCGCATGCCGTGGAAGACGCCGACCGGCAAGGTCTACGATTCCGGCGAGTTCGACGGCCACATGCGCCATGCGATGGACAGCGCCGACTGGAAGGGCTTCACCGCGCGCCGGCGGGCGAGCGCCCGGGCCGGCAAGCTGCGCGGCATCGGCCTTGCCACCTATATCGAGGTCTGCGCCGGCGGCGGCGCGGAGACCGCCAGGGTGGTGCTGGAGGAAAGCGGCGACCTCACCGTCTATGTCGGCACCCAGTCGACCGGCCAGGGCCACCAGACCGCCTATGCCCAGGTCGCCGCCGAGCGGCTGGGCGTCGATCCGGAGCGCATCACGGTCGTCCAGGGCGATACCGACAAATACGAGCATGGCAGCTTCACCGGCGGGTCGCGGTCGATGCCGGTCGGCGGTGCGGCGGTGTCGCAATCCTCGACCAAGCTCGGCGAGCGGATCAAGGCGAAGGCCGCCGATATGCTGGAGACGGCCGCGGGCGATCTCGAACTGATCGACGCGACGGTGCGGGTCGCCGGCACCGACCGGCTGGTCACCTTCGCCGATGTGGCGCAGAAGGCGGCCGCCGACGGCGACGCGATGAGCGAGACCGAGGCCTGGACCCCGCCGGAGGGCACCTATCCCAACGGCACCCACGTCGCCGAAGTCGAGATCGACCGGGATACCGGCCGCGTCGACCTGATCGCCTTCACCGTGGTCGACGATTTCGGCGTGCTGCTCAATCCGCTGCTGCTGGAAGGCCAGGTGCATGGCGGCGTCGGCCAGGGGATCGGCCAGGCGATGCTCGAGCACACGGTCTATGACGAGGACGGCCAGCTTCTGTCGGCCTCGCTGCAGGACTATACGCTGCCGCGCGCCGACGACGTGCCGAACATCCGCTTCGAGACGCGCAACGTGCCGTGCACGACCAACCTGCTCGGCATGAAGGGCGCCGGCGAGGCGGGCGCCATCGGCGCGTGCCCGGCCGTCGTCAACGCGGTCGTCGACGCGCTGCACCGGGAGACCGGGCTCACCCATATCGACATGCCGCTGACGTCGGAGCGGGTCTGGACGGCGCTGAACGCCGGCTAGCCGGTTTGGGGCCAATCAGTTTGGGGCAGGTCGGGGACCGGCCGCCCGTCCCGGCATTTGCCGACCAGCCCTCCCCCTCACTTGCAACAGGGCGCGTTTGATGACACACCGCGCCCTTCCGGGCCGGGCGGCCGGCCCGAGGTGTGCTGGAAAGGATCAGGGACCGTGTCCAAGGAAGCTCCCAAGACCCGCAAGGGCTATGTGCGATGCGAGATTTTGCAGCCGGCGCTGCGCTATCAGCTCAGCCCGCATCCCGAAGAGCCGTCGGTCTGCGTGGTCGCCATCCTGACGCCCGAAGGCCCGCTGACGCTGACGATGCACAAGGACGCGCTGTCGCAGCTGGGCACCGCCATGATCGTCGAAGCGCAGAAGATGCCGGACACGACGCGTCCGGTGTGAGACGCCTCGAACCGTTTTAGCGTTTTGTCTCGCGGGGGTCCGGCCCGTCCAGCGCTTCGGAATATCGGGCGGTAGGGCGGCCGCCCCACTGGGAAAACGGTGGGGCGGCCTTGGACTGATACCCGGTTGGGGGCACGGGCATCAGATCTCGATACGGATCGGGTCACGATCGGATCAGTCGCGCGATCCGCAATTTGAAACCGGTCTCTTCCGGACCGCGTCCTGACCATGGGACACGTTCGGACACACATAGCAATTTCTACATATATCACCAATCGGGCCGCTGCTTCATTTCAAGCCCCGTTCCCCACGAAACCGTGAAGTCTGAGGGAATTCACTCATCTCCGGCGTCGGCCCGATCCGGTCCGCATGAGCGGTGATCCGGTTCGGTTCCCATGCCGTAACAAACCCTGTATCAACGAGGACGTCGATCGTGTATGCGGCCTTAAGAATGCAGGGAACTTCGAGTAGAGACGGCGCGGCGCCTCGAGGCGAGGCGATGACATCCCTGCTCGTGCGGATCGCGGAGCATCGCGACCGTGACGCCTATCAGGATCTCTTCGTCCATTTCGCTCCGCGAATCAAAGGGTTCCTGATGCGAAAAGGCGCTGATTCGGAGCTCGCCGAGGAGCTGATGCAGGACACGATGCTGTCCGTCTGGACCAAGGCATCGATGTATCATCCAGGCCGCGGCTCGGCATCGACCTGGATCTTCACCATCGCCAGGAATCTGCGGATCGACCGGCTGCGGCGGGAATCGGTCCGGCATTTCGACGATGTCGACGACCTCGAGATATCCGAAGACGACACGGCCAGCGACGTCACCGTCGTCGCCCAGGACGATGCGGTAATCGCCAGCCAGGAGCGGCAGCTCGTGGCCAGGGCGATGCAGGACCTGCCCAGCGAGCAGGCTCAGGTGATTCGCATGTCCTTCGTCGACGATCTGTCGCAGAGCGATATCGCCGAACGGCTGTCCCTGCCGCTCGGCACCGTGAAATCCCGGATGCGGCTTGCCTATATCAAGCTGCGTCAGGCACTGGAGTCAGAGCTTTGAGCATTCATCATCACCCCGACGACGCGACGCTGACGGCCTATGCCGCAGGAACGCTGTCGGAAGCCTTGAGCGTCACGGTGGCCACCCATGTGGCGATCTGCCCGCGCTGCCGGGCCCGTGTGCGCACGGCCGAGGCGGTCGGCGGCACGCTTCTGCGCGAGGCCGAGCCTGTGGCGATCGGTGCCGATGCCCTGGCACGCGCGATGGCGCGGATCGAATCGTCGGCCGGTGCGCCGATCGATGTCATCGAACGGCCGGCTGTCGCCGACAAGCGGCTTCCCGCGCCGCTGGCGCGCCGGCTCGGTACGAGCCTCGACGATATCCGCTGGCGCTGGATCGCGCCGGGGGTGCGCAGCCACGATATCGCCGTATCGCCGGACAGCGGCAGCCTGTTCCTGCTGCGCATCGCGCCGGGCAAGACGATGCCCGAGCACGGCCATGGCGGCGCCGAGCTGACCATGATCCTCGACGGGTCCTACAGCGACGTGACGGGCCGTTACGGCCCCGGCGACGTCGCCGATCTCGACGAGGAGATCGAGCATGCGCCGAAGGTCGATTCGGATATCGACTGCATCTGCCTGATCGCCACCGAGGCGCCGACCCGGTTCAAGGGCGTGATCGGCCGTCTGCTCCAGCCCTATTTCGGCATCTGACCCGCGAGCGGGCCGGCCCTGCCGATATATCGTCCGTCATGCCGTCTCCCGCGATATCCGCGCCGCTGCCATGGAAGACCGCCTGGGTTGTCGGCGCGAGCCATGGCATCGGCCGCGCGGTCGCCCTGAGGCTTGCCTCAGCCGGCGTCACGGTTGCCGCATCGGCGCGCGATGAAGCAGCGCTCGCCGGGCTATCCGCGCAGGCGGAGGGAGGGATCGTCGCCTATCCGCTGGACGTCACCGATCCGGACGGGGTCGAGGCGACCGTTGCCGCCATCGAAACGGATCTCGGTGCGATCGACCTCGCCGTCCTGAGCGCCGGCGTCTGGGACCCGTTCTCGATCGACGACATCGATATCGCCGCCTTCCGGTCCGGCATCGAGGTCAACTATCTGGGCACGGTGAACGCGGTTGCCGCTCTCGTGCCGCGCATGCGCGGGCAGGGACGCGGGCAGATCGCGGTGGTCTCCTCGGTCGCCGGCTATTTCGGCCTGCCGCGCTCGGCGGCCTACGGGCCGACCAAGGCGGCGCTGATCAATCTCGCCGAATGCCTGCGCACCGAGCTTGACGGTACGGGCGTCACGGTGAGCCTCGTCAATCCGGGCTTCGTCAAGACGCGGCTGACGGCCAAGAACGATTTCCCGATGCCGTTCCTGATGACGCCGGAAGCCGCCGCCGACCGGATGGTCCGCGGGCTCGTCTCGGGCCGGTTCGAGGTGGCCTTTCCCCTGCGCTTCGTGCTTATCCTGAAGACGCTCGGGCTTCTGCCCTATCCGCTGTTCTTCTGGATCATCCGCAAATTCGTGTCGCGCAAATGAGCACACAGACAGGATCGACCGCTCCCGAAGAGGCGATCGCCGCCTATGTCGCGGCGCTGGAGGCGATGCGCCCGGAGACGGTCGACAGCGTAGTGGCGCTTTGCGCGGAGGATATCCGCTTCTCCGATCCGTTCACCGACGTCACCGGCCGCGCGGCGCTGCGGCATGTCTATGAGGACATGTTCAGGAAGATTTCGGACCTGCGGTTCAAGGTCGAGGAGTGCCACGGCTCGGGCGAACGCTGGCTGATCCGCTGGACCTATTCGGCCCGGAACCGCCTGCTGGGTCCGATGGAATTCGTCGGGACGAGCCTCGTGCTGCTCGATGACAAGGGTCTGGTGCGCCGGCATGCCGATTATTGGGATGCCAGCGCCCTGTTTGCCCGCCTGCCGGTCCTCGGCCCGCTAATCCGCCTGATCAAGCGGCGGATCGCGGCTTAGAGCATCGGTCGATACATCAGCTGCATTCTGCTTGTTTGCGCTGTGGCGATCCGGCGGTGAAACGACCGCAGCGCGATGCCGCGCATCGGGCAAG
>JANQKY010000113.1 GCA_028280885.1 Tepidamorphus sp. | reverse complement strand
GTTTTCGGAGCAATGCCGGCGCCGTGCTCCTTGACCATATCCCCGATATGGCCTGCGGAGCCCGACTTGACCTTGCACCGAAAACGCCGCGTCAGAATGACCCTACAGCCATTGGATATGCTCTAGAATCCAAGCCGCGAAATGGCGCGATTGCGCAGCCGTTCGTTGCGCTTGCCGATCAGGATCTCCGACGGGTCGTGGTTGCGTGGCGACGACAGCGCGCCGGTTACGTCGCCGCGCGTCAGGCCGATGTCGCGCAGCATGTAGTCGTCCAGGTTCAACAGCTTCGCCACGTCCCGGCGATTGCGCCAGGCCCTCCAGAGACGGGCCATCGTCCGCAGCACCCGGTTCGCCGCGGTCGCTGACGTCTCGACGGAACGAATTGTCTGTGTGTGCATCGCCTCAGTCCTTTCTCCGAAGCCAGCCGGATGCCTGCGCCGGACGGGTTGTGTCCGGCGTGGGCGGTGCTGGCGACTGCGAATGACGGCAAGATGGTGGAAAGCGATTGATTATTCCAACGAATGTTTCTAATTGTAGGTATCAGATATTTTGATGGTGCGCGCATGCCCAACACGTTCGACATCGAATTGCTGAAGACGTTTCTGGCGATTTCGGAAACCGGCAGCTTCACCAAGGCCGCCGACGAGGTGGCGCGGACCCAGTCCGCGGTCTCCATGCAGATGAAGAAGCTGGAGGAGCAGATCGACCGGCCGCTGTTCGAGCGCGGCGCCCGCGCGGTCCGGCTGACGCCGGACGGATTGCGTCTGCTCGACTATGCCCAGCGGATCGTCTCCTTGAGCGAGGAGGCGGCGAGCGTCTTCGCCGAGCCCGAATTGCAGGGCATGGTGACGCTGGGCGTGCCGGACGACTATGCCGACCGCCTGCTGCCGCGCGTCCTGTCGGCCTTCGCGCGCAGCCATCCCCATGTCGAGCTGGTCGTGCGCTGCGAACAGTCCTTCTGTCTCGGCGACCGGATCGAGAGCGGCGAGATCGATCTGGCGATCGTCACCCATTGCGACGCCTATCGCAGCGAGGTGATCCGCCGCGAGCCGCTCAATTTCGTCGGCGCCCGCGAGCATGCGGTGCATCTGGCCGATCCGTTGCCGCTGGCGGTCGGTCCGCAGACCTGCTCGTGGCGGCGCGTCTCGCAGGAAGCGCTTGACGCGGCCGGCCGGCGCTACCGGGTCGCCTATACCAGTTCGGCCGCCGCCGCCCTGGTCAGCGCGGTGCTGGCCGGGCTCGCGGTCACCGTCCTGCCGGAAAGCGCGATCCGCCGGGAAATGCGGATCCTGACCGAGCGTGACGGCTTTCCCGCGCTGCCGCCCTGCGACATCGGCATGTTGCGCGCCAAGCATGCCCGCTCGGCGATCCACGACGCGCTCGCCCACCACATCGTGACGCGCATCGGCAATCTCGCCGTTCCCGTCTCGGACGCCGCTGAATAGGGCAGCAGGCTGCGGGGCCGTTCGATGGAAGGTCGGCCGTTCCGGGGGCGTGGCTCCGTCGCGCCCAGAGCGTTGCCCCTCAGGGTGTCACGCTCCGCGTGTCAGCCGCAGAATTTCTCGACCGTCTCGATGGCGCCGCGCGAGCGCACCAGGCCGAAGGCGATTTCCCGCGGCGCGATATGGCCGACCGCCGGTCCGGCGAGCTGGGCCTCGCTGCCGGTCTTCAGCGCCATGCGCAGGGCCGACGAGATTGTCCGGTCGGCGGCGTCCGCAGCGGCATCCGAGAACACCGTCTCCTCGCCGGAGCGGTACTGGTTGAGGACGAAGGTCTCGCCATTGATGACGATGTCGAGCTCCTCGCCGTGATCGTGTTCCCAGGAGAGGTTGTAGATGCCGAGCACCAGCGCGCCGGCCCGGCATTCGGCCGCAAGCGTCGCGCCGCCCTCGCGC
Organism: Tepidamorphus sp.; assembly: GCA_028280885.1. Taxonomy (GTDB): domain Bacteria; phylum Pseudomonadota; class Alphaproteobacteria; order Rhizobiales; family Tepidamorphaceae; genus Microbaculum. Next base: position 25,401 of record JANQKY010000113.1, on the reverse strand, counting down.
GCGTCGCCGACCGCCATGCCCGGCCCCACGACCCGCCAGACGGCGGCCGCCGGCCCGGCCATCGATATCGCCGCAGCACCCACCGCCAGGGCCACGACACCCGTTACAATACGCTTATTCATCGTCTTAACCCCGAAAGACCCCCACCCGTTTCATCGACCCGATTCAGGGTCGCCTGGGCGGCTGCCGCAGCACGAAGAGGTTTCCCACAAGCGCCAGCGCAAGTCCGGCCAGCGCTGGCCATGTCCACTGATATCCCTCGAAACCCCAGGAAATGGCAAGAGCGCCGATCGGAAACATCACGGTCGCATAGCCCGCCCGCCCGGGTCCGATGCGCCGCATCAGGGTGAGGTAGCTCGCCATCGGAATGACCGTCGAGGCGGTCGCCAGGAACAGCATCGACCAGACATAGACGGGGCCGGTGTCGAACTGAAGCGGCGCGCCGGTCAGCGTCACGACCGTGGCGAGGAACACGACGCCGTAGAAGATCCCCCAGGCATTGACGGAGATGACCGGCAACCCGTGCCGGTGCACGCCGGAGGCGACGATATTGCCGAGCGAGAAGGATAGCGCGCCGGAGACGGCAAGGCCGAGCCCCATCAGGATCAGCCGGCCGTTTTCCGCCGCCGACACTTCCGGCCAGAAGATCAGCGCGATGCCGCCGATGCCGAAGGCAGCCCCGATCAGCACGCGCGGCTCGATCCGGTCGCGCAGCAGGATCGCCGCGTTGAGCGGATTGAGGATCGTCACGAGCGAGAACACCACGGCCAGCAGGCCGGAGGTCAGCCATTGCGCCGCGCCATAGAACAGCACGAAGTTCAGCGAGAACATCAAGACGCCCATCAGGGCGAAGCGGGCATGCAGCCAGAGCGGAAAGCGCCAGTTGCGGCGCGTCAGCAGCACCCAGGCGACCATGATCAGCGCCGCGATGGCGAAGCGGTAGAGCACCGACTGGAAGATCGGCACGGTGCCGACCTGGAACTTCATCGCCAGCCAGCTGCTCGACCAGGTCAGCACGGTCAGCGCGTAGAGCGTCAGCTCCGTCGTGCCGAAGCGGCCATCGGTGCTTGCGGGGCGGGACGTGTCCTGATCGGGCCCTTTGGACCCGCCTTGCGGGGTCGCGGGATCCGCGGACGCCGTCAATAGGCGTACTCCGCGAACACCCTGTCGATATCGCCGTTCCAGGCGCCGTTGAATTGCTCCAGCATCCGGTCGGCATGGGTGACACCGGTCTCGGCGATTTCGGCGAGTTCCTCCAGGAACCGCGTCTCGTCGGCCTCGCCGCCATGACCGAAGGCCCGCCGCTTCAGCCCGTCATGGGCGATCGCGATGGCCTGCCGGGCGATCTCCTGGACGCTCGTGTTGCGGAACGGGGTCCTGAGCGCGGTCCTGGGCACATCGTCGCGCAGCGCCTGGCGCTCCTCCGCCGACCAGTCCTTGACCAGGTCCCAGGCCGCGTCAAGCGCGGTATCGTCATAGAGCAGCCCGACCCAGAGCGCCGGCAGGCCGCACAGGATGCGCCACGGCCCGCCATCGGCGCCGCGCATCTCGATGAATTTCTTCAGCCGCACCTCGGGAAAGATCGTGGTCAGGTGGTTGACCCAGTCGGAGCGGACCGGCTTCTCGCCTTCAAACCCCTCCAGCCTGCCCGCCATCAGGTCGCGGAACGACTTGCCGGAAACGTCGTGATAATGGTCGCCGCGCTTTAGGAAGTACATCGGCACGTCGAGCGCGTAGTCGGCATAGGCCTCGAAGCCGAAGCCGTCGTCGAAGACGAAGGGCAGCATGCCGGCGCGGTCGTTGTCGGTGTCCTTCCAGACCTCGCTCCTGAGCGACAGGAAGCCGTTCGGCCTGCCCTCCTTGAAGGGCGAGTTGGCGAACAGGGCGGTCGCGATCGGCTGCAGCGCCAGCCCGACCCGCATCTTCTTCACCATGTCGGCTTCGGACGAGAAGTCGAGGTTCACCTGCACCGTGCAGGTCCGGTACATCATGTCGAGCCCCAGCGTGCCGACCGTCTTCATATAGGCCGTCATGATGTCGTAGCGCTGCTTGGGCATGCGTGGCGTCTCGGCGCGCGTCCATTTCGGCGAGAAGCCGAGCCCCAGAAACCCGATGCCGAGCGGCTCGGCGACCTCGCGCAACTGGGCCAGATGCGAATGGACCTCGCGGCAGGTCTGATGGATCGATTCAAGCGGCGCGCCGGACAGTTCGAACTGGCCGCCGGGTTCAAGCGAGATCGCGCCGCCCTTGGTCGGATCGACCAGCCCGATGATCTTGCCGTTGTCGGTGACCGGCTCCCAGCCGAGCATCAGCTGCATATTGGTCAGCACCGCCTCGATGCCGCGATCGCCGCCATAGGGCACCGGCGTGCAGTCGGCCTCGTAGAAGCCGAACTTCTCGTGCTCGGTGCCGATCCGGAAGGCGGATTTCGGTTTGCAGCCCGATTCCAGATAGGCGACGAGTTCGTCGCGGGTCTCAAGCGGCGTCGTATCGATCAGGTCTCGTGCCATGCGGATCTCTTCGCGGGTCGTCTGGTGGCGACACTGCTTTGACACAGCCGCGTTGAAAGAACAAATCCCGATATGAAATGGGCGCTATGCCGATGCGGCGGATGTCAAGGGGAATGGGGTGGGGGACAGGCGGCTAACGCCAGTCTCCTAGCACGGCCTGCACCAGCGCCATAGCGGCAATTCCGGCGGTGTCGGCGCGCATGATGCGGGGGCCGAGCGAGATCGCGACCGTTTTCGGCAGCCGCAGCAGCAAATCGCGCTCTTCCGCCGAAAAGCCGCCCTCCGGCCCGATCAGCACTGTCAGCGGGCCGGGCTCAAGGGCATTGAGCGCCTCGATCGGGTTTGCGACCGGTGCCGATTCGTCGCAGAAGATCAGGTCGCGCGCCGTATCGTGGGTGTCGAGAAATGCCTGAAAACTGATCGGCGCGCGCACCTGCGGCACCCACAGCACGCCGCATTGCTCGGCCGCCTCGATGGCATTGGCGGCAAGTCGCTCGGTCTTCACCCGCTCGGCATTGGTGAACCGGGTGAGGACCGGCTGCAGCACGGACGCGCCCATTTCGGTCGCCTTCTGGGCGATGAAATCGAGCCGCGCCCGCTTGATCGGCGCGAAGCAATAGTGCACGTCCGGGGGCATCACCTGATCGCGGGTCTTCTCGGCGATATCGATCTCGGCTGTCCGCTTGCCGGTGCGCCGCAGCGCGCCGCGCCATTCCCCGTCGCGGCCGTTGAACGCGAGGACCGGATCGCCCGCGTCGCGCCGCAGCACGGTGAGGAGATAATGCGCGTGTTCGGGCTTCAGCGCGATCGTCGCGCCCGGCCCGAGCGCGTCTTCCAGGAAAAGGCGCGGCGGCTTGCTCACGCGGCAATGTCCCTCACTCGATTTTGTCCGTCTCCTCGTCTAACGTCCGCGCCCAGCGACATAAACCGTAAAAATCGTCCGATATGCCGATGGCCGTGACCGATCTGACCTTCGAAACCCCGACCGACGCGGACTGGGAGACGCTCGTCTGCTTCATGCGCGCCTTCTGCGAAGAGGACGGCCATCCCTACGGGCCCGGCAACGAACGCGCCCTGAAGGTGCTGCTCGACACGCCGCTCCATGGCCGCGTCGTGCTGCTGCGCCATCGCGGCGCGGCGGCGGGCTATGCGGCGCTGTGCTACGGCTTTTCGCTGGAGTTCAACGGCCGCGATGCGTTTCTCGACGAGATCTATGTCGATCCGGCCTTTCGCGGCCTCGGCATCGGGTCGCGGGCGCTTGAGCGCCTGAAGGAGATCGCCATCGCTGACGGCATCGTCGCCTTGCATCTTGAGGTGATGGAGGAGAATGCCGGCGCCGCGCGCCTCTATGAGCGGACCGGCTTCCACAGGCGGCCGACCCGCCTGATGACCTGCCGGCTCGAACCGGACGCAGCGGCATGACGAAACCAGCACCAGATTCGGACCAGACTATCGACGCGGTCCGCGACCATTGGGTCGCCCGCCTCGCGCCGGCCTGGTCGAAGCCTTATCTGCGCATGGCCCGGATCGACCGGCCGATCGGCTGGCAGTTGCTGCTGTGGCCGTGCTGGTGGTCGGTGGCGCTGGCGGCGAACGCGGCCGGTGAGACCTATCCGAACCTCTGGCACCTGGTCCTGTTTCTGGCCGGCGCCGTCGCCATGCGCGGCGCGGGCTGCGTCTGGAACGACATCGTCGACCGCGATATCGACGCCAAGGTGGAGCGGACCCGCAAGCGCCCGATTCCCTCCGGCCAGGTCACGGTGTTTCAGGCGGCCGTGTTCATGGCCGGGCTCTGCCTGATCGGTCTGGCGGTGCTCCTGCAGTTCAACTGGTTCGCCGTCGCCGTCGGCTTCGCCTCGGTGCTGATCGTCATCGTCTATCCGCTGATGAAGCGGGTGACGTGGTGGCCGCAATTCGTGCTCGGGCTCGCCTTCAACTGGGGCGCGCTGATGGGCTGGGCGGCGGCCTTCGGGTCGCTTGGCTGGGCGCCGGTCCTGCTCTATCTGGGCGGCATCGCCTGGACGATCGGCTACGACACGATCTATGCCCATCAGGATATCGCCGACGATGAACTGATCGGCGTGCTTTCGACCGCGCGGCTGTTCGGCGATCGCACCCGCGAGACGGTCGCGCTGTTCTATGCCGCCGCGACGCTCTTCTTCGGCCTGGCCTTCTATATGGCGGGTGTCGGCTGGGCGGCTTGGGCAGGCCTTGCCCTGGGCGCGGCGCATCTGGGCTGGCAGGTGGCCCTGTTCCGCTACGACGATCCGGCCCGCTGCCTGATGCTGTTCCGCTCGAACTGGCCCTATGGCTGGATCGTGTTCGCCGGCCTGGTCGCCTCGGCGGTGATCGGCTGAAATCTGACGGGCGAAATCAGTCGGCGCGCCACATGCACGAGCCGTTTGAGCTGCAGAAACAGGTGTACTGGACACTGTTTCGCACCTTGGTCTCGCCATTCTTGCAGGACGCGGCGAGCGCCGGCGTGCCGGTTGCGGCGACGGCAAGGGCGAGGGCGAAGACAAGACGGGTCATTGTGGTCTCCCGGTGAGTTCGGCCTGGAAAGCTCCCTGTTTACGCTGAAGGCACCGCGACGGATCATCCCGGGTGTCCGGCTCGCATGATCGGTCAGTGGATGGTTTCTACGCCGCCCTGATCGTCGGTATCCCCTCGATCTCATCGCGCAATTTCTGTTTCGCGCGCCAGAGGTCGTGGGATTGCTGCATCCGTAGCCACAGGCCGGGGCCGTTGCCGGCGAACTTGCCGATACGAAGCGCCATTTCAGGCGTTATCGGTCCCTTCTCGGCAAGAATGCGATGCAGGGTCTGGCGCGAGATGCCCATCAACCTAGCGGCATCCTTCACGGTAACGTCGGCGCCGGGCAATACGATATCCCGCAAGAGGGCGCCGGGATGCGTCGGGCAGCGATTGGGATCGCGTTCAACCATGATAGTCCTCCAGATCAAGATCGATGGCGTCCTCGCCCTCCCAACCGAACGTCAGACGCCAGTTGCGCGATACCGTCAAAGCAAACCGGCCGCGCAAATCACCCTTCAGCGGGTGAAAGCCGGAGCCGGGGAAATCCAGATCCTCCGGCGTTTCGGCGGAATCGATGGCGTCGAGCAGAATGGATACCTTTTTCAACCAGTCAGGACGAATGCCGGACGCGTCCGAGTGTTGCCAGAACTTCCGTAATGCTTTGCTTTTGAAGTTCTTTATCATGTGTAAAGTATAATGCGACACGGGCACGTGTCAAACGCTGGTTGACGCGCTCGCGGAGGTTTCAGCACGCGCGCCGGAAACACGCTTTTCCCGATCGTGCACTATGGACATGGCGGATTAGTCTGTTAGAACAGCGCCCCATGAGCACGCGCTATCAGATTCCGATGACCATGAACGTGATCGACACCGGTCGGTCGCGATGGGATCGTTTGCGCTAGATAAAGCGTTTCGCTCATCGATGCCCCACCGGACACGGCAGGGGCGACACGGGATCAGGCCTCTCCGTTCTGACGAAAATGGAGAGGATGATGACCTCACCCGAAGACTGCCCCTTCTGCGCGATCGCCCGAAAACGGGCGCCGGCGCATATTCTCCTGGAAAACGACCTGGTTATCGCGTTTCTCGACACCAATCCGGTGACGCGCGGCCACAGCCTCGTCATTCCGAAGCGCCATGTCGAGCGCCTCGACGACCTGACCTTCACCGAACATGCCTCGGTGTTCCTGGCCGGGCGCAACCTGTCGGCGGCGTTGCGCGCCTCCGGCCTGAAATGCGAGGGCATCAACTATTTCGTCGCCGACGGCGAGGCGGCGTTCCAGGAGGTGCCGCATTTCCACCTGCATGTCTTCCCGCGCTTTGCAGGCGACTCCTTTCGCATCGATGCGGATTGGTCGAACCCGCCGGCCTTCGCCGATCTCGCCGAACCGGCAGCCGAGATCGCCGAGCGGCTGCGGCCGCAATACCGCTTTGCCCGAGTGTGACCTAGTCGATGGCGGGCTTGCCGCGTGCCGCCTTGATGCGGCCGCGCGCGGCCTTGCTGTCGAGCCGGCGTTTCTTCGAGGCAAGCGTCGGCCGCGTCGCCCGTCTCGGCGTCGGGCGCTCGGCGGCCTGGGCGATCAGCGCGATCAGGCGATCGCGCGCATCCGTCCGGTTGCGCTCCTGGGTGCGGTGGCGTCGCGCGTCGATGACGAGGATACCCTCGCCGGTCAGCTTGCGGCCGGCAAGCGTCTTAAGCCGCGCCTTGACGTCGTCGGGCAGCGACCGGCAGGCGCCGACATCAAAACGCAGCTGCACGGCGGTCGCCAGCTTGTTGACGTTCTGCCCGCCGGGGCCCGACGACAGCACGAAACGCTCTTCGATCTCGCTTTCGTCGATCGAAAGCGACGGCGTGATGACAAGGCGTCCCATCGACGGGCTCCGGCTGTGGATCGGGGCACCACGCCGGAGCGCGTTCAGACCCGGATCGGTCAGGATTTCAGTTTGACGAGGCACTCGCCGGCGGCTTCCGCAGAAGAGCGGGCGTCGCCCATCTTGATCTTGCCGTCCGTCACCAGCGCCTTGGTGCGCTCGGTCACGACGCTGCGCAAGTCCGTGTCGGCCGTTACACCGGGCGCCACGTCATCATAGATCACCTTGGAATCCGCGCTCAAGCCGGCCGCGCACTGATCTGCGGCCTGCTTATCGGCAAGGGTCGCAGTCGCGGTGAAGGCAAGGGAGGCGGAAAGCACGGCTGTTGTAAAACGGATCATATCCGGGCCTTTCGAAGGGCGTTGAGGTGGAATTCACGCAATCGATCCGCCGCGAACGGGCGAAATCCATACCCTCCTAACCCAGCCAGCCGACCAGACTATGACCGCAATCCGCCCAATCCGTGGCGCCTGGTTAAGGCCTCAATCCGCCGTATCGCGCGCGATGATCTCGGTCTCCCGATAGATGCGGCCCGGAAAGGCGCCACCGACCCGCCGCTTGCTCAGGAAGCGCGGACGGCGCTCCCTGAAGAAGGTATTGGCGCGCCGCGCCGCCGCCGGCCGCACGATCAGGCCGCCGAGCCGCACATAGGGCTCGCAGATCGATCCGTCGACGCCGCGGATCAGCAGCGGTCGGCGCAGCATCCGCCCCCAGGCCTGCCAGTCGGCGATCACGTCGTCGGTGTCGTCGGCCTGCATCAGCGGCACGGCCAGGTCGGGATTGGCGTGATGCAGGTGCAGCGCCGCCAACGCCTTGTCGCCCAATGCCTTGTCGCGGGCGCCCGCCTCATCGCGGACCTGCAGGAGCACGCCCTGATAGGCGCTAAGCGGCACCGTCATGTAGAGCGGTACGCCGGCGCCGGTCTCGCGCCGGATCATCACGCTTTCCTCGCCGACGATCGCGACCTGCTGCCGGCTGGCGGGCCGCCTGTGCCGGTCGTGACCGGATTGATCGGGGCCGGAATAAACGACCCGCGCGGGCAATTCGAAGGGGTCGAGCCGCGCACGACAGCCCGCTCCCTCGGGCACCTCTGCGGTGCCCGCGGTTTGACGCCTCATAATGTAGTCTCCCTGCCGGGCCCGTTTGTTTTGTTGGTGCCCGTCGTCGCAGATGAGACTGGCAGGCAAAGATTGGGATCGGCTTAAGCGGGTGGGTTAAAACTTAATCACCGGAATAGCGTGACTTGAACACGTCATCGCCGGTGTCTACTAAGTGGCCCGAAGTGGCGGCGCGCCTATTTGGCCCGAACCGGCGGCAGTGCCGCATCGCGCGCGCACCGAACCGACAAAGCGAGGAACCAGCAATCGTGTCCGTCTCCAATCGCGACGACCTGGAGTTGATCGTTTCCGCGGCGCGCGAGGCCGGGGCGCTGGCGCTGCGCTATTTCAAGTCGGGCGCCCGCAATTGGAACAAGCCGGACGATTCGATCGTCACCGAAGCCGATATCGCCGTCGACAAGCTGTTGATCGAGCGGCTGACCACGGCGCGGCCCGCCTATGGCTGGCTGTCGGAGGAGCATCCCGACGACGGTTCGCGCCTGCGCGCCGCGCGCAGCTTCATCGCCGATCCGATCGACGGGACCCGCGCCTTCGTCGACGGCAGCGACGAATGGGTCGTCTCGGTCGGACTGGTCGCGGGCGACGCCCCGGTCGCCGGCGTTTTGTACAATCCGGTCCGCGACGAGATCTGGACCGCGCTTGCCGGCGAGGGCGCCTGGCGCGGTCAAGCGGAGCTTGCCGTCAGCAAGGAGCAGGATCTGAAGACGGCGCGTGTCGTGGCCTCGAAGAAGGCGCTGCGCCAGGCCGGTATCGCCGAGGCGGATATCCATGCCGACCGCCGTTTCATGAAGTCGCTCGCCAATCGTCTCGCCCAGGTCGCCGCCGGTACGGTCGATGCGGCGCTCGCCACCGCCAACAGCGCCGACTGGGACCTTGCCGCCGCCCTGCTGATCGTGCAGGAAGCCGGTGGCCGGGTCACCTGTTACAATGGCGAACCGGTGCGTCTGAACCAGCAAACCATCCGTCATCCCGCCTTCGTCGCGGCCGGCCCGCGGCTGCACGACGAAATCCTCGCCGCCGCCTGTGGCGAAATGACCGTCTGAGACCAGGAACCGACCATGCCCGCAGCCTCTTCTGATTCGACCCCATCCGAACCGGCACCGAATCGGCAACTCCTCCATCTCGTCTTCGGCGGAGAGCTGAGTGATGTCGAGGCGGTCGAATTCGCCGATCTCGACGCGCTCGACATCGTCGGGATCTATCCGAACTACGCGACCGCCTACGACGCCTGGAAGGAGGCCGCCCAGCGCACGGTCGACAATGCCGAGATGCGCTATTTCATCGTGCATATGCACCGGCTGCTCGACCCGGACACGGCGACCGCGCCGGACTGACGCCGCCTCGGGCCGGACCGACGCCGTCGGATTGCCGCGTGACGGCGGCGCCAATCCGCGATAGAAGGCCCGGATTGGGCGGAGCAGGCTGGGCGGATCCGACCGGCTTGCGCGATCCGGCCGCCCGGTGCGCTTTGAGGCCCGGTGCGCTTTGAGGCCCGGTGCGCTTTGAGGCCCGGGGCGCTTTGAGGAAGGACTGCGTGGTTTCCAACGTCTTTACCGAAACGTCGTCGATCGATCGTGCCGACGACAGCTTGCAGGTGACGCACCTGACCACCTGGCAGGTGGTCCGGCGGCTGGTGCACGACCACCTGATGCCGCGCAAGAAGCTGCTGTTCAGCTCGTTCGCGGCAATGGGCCTGTCGGCGCTCGCGACCGCCTCGCTGCCCTTCCTGATGCAGCAGGCCGCCGACGAGGTCTTCCTCGGCAAGAACGAGATGATGCTCTATCTGCTGCCGGTTCTGGTCGTGGTGCTGGTCTCGCTGCGCGCCGGCGCGTCCTATTTCTCCGCCGTCGGCCAGGCCTATATCGGCAACCGCATCGTCGCCGACCTGCGCGTGGAGATGTTCGAGCGCCTGACGCAGGCCGATCTCGGCTGGCTGCAGCGCACCCATTCCGGCCGCTTCGTCACCAGTTTCATGAACGACGTGATGGCGATCCGCGAGGCCGCCGGCCTGACCATCGTCGCACTCGGCCAGAACGGGCTCAACGTCATCCTGCTGACGGGCGCGATGTTCTACATGGACTGGCGCCTGGCGATCTTCGCCGTGATCACCATCCCCGGCGCCCTGCACATTCTCGGCCGGCAGCGCCGCAAAGTGCATGTCTCGGCGACCAAGACCTTCCAGGAAACCGGCGATCTCGGCATCCTGGTGGCGCAGACGCTGACCGGCATCCGCGTCGTCAAGGCCTATGACCGCGAGCAACACGAGACCGAGCGCGCCAAGCGGATCATCGACCGGACGATGGAATTCCTGATGCGCGCGGTGCGCACCAAGGCCTCGTCCGGCCCGATCGTCGAGGCGCTGACCGGCATCGGCTTCGCCGCTGGCATCTTCTATGGCGGCTATCAGGGCATCCACGGCACGCTGACGGCCGGCCATTTCATGGGCTTCGTCACCGCCGCGATGCTGATGTATCAGCCGATGAAATCGGTCGCAGCCCTGCAGACCCTGCTGCAGGAGGGCGTCGCGGCCGCCAACCGGGTCTTCGGCATCATCGATCTCGACACCCGCATCGTCGAGAAGCCCGGCGCCCAGCCGCTTGACGTGACCGCCGGCGAGATCCGCTTCGACGACGTCACCTTCTCGTACCGCGACGGTGAGACGGTGCTGCGAGACCTGTCGCTGACGGTGCCGGCCGGCAAGCGCATCGCGCTGGTCGGTCCCTCCGGAGCGGGCAAGAGCACGGTGCTGAACCTGCTGTTGCGCTTCTACGATCCGCAGGCCGGCCGGGTGACGGTCGATGGCCAGAATATCGAGGACTGCACGATATCGAGCGTCCGGCTCGCCAGCGCGCTGGTCACCCAGGAGCCGGTGCTGTTCGACGACACGATCCGCGCCAACATCATGTACGGCTCGGAAGGCGCCTCGGAAGAGCAGGTGCTCGCGGCGGCAAAGGCTGCCGTCGCCCATGATTTCATCATGGCCTTCCCGAAGGGCTACGACACGCCGGTCGGCGAGGCCGGCGGCATGCTGTCGGGCGGCCAGCGCCAGCGCATCGCCTTTGCCCGGGCGATGCTGCGCGACGCGCCGATCCTGCTGCTCGACGAGCCGACGAGTTCGCTCGATTCCGAATCCGAGGCGCAGATCCAGGATGCGCTCGATGGCCTTCTGAAGGGGCGCACGGTGGTGATGATCGCCCATCGCCTGTCGACGGTGAAGAAGGCCGACGTCATCCACGTCATGGAGCGCGGCCGGATCGTCGAAAGCGGCACCCATGCCGAACTGGTCGCCCGCAACGGCGCCTATGCCCGCCTGCACCGCACCCAGTTCGGCGGCGACGATATCGTGCCGCCCGCGCAGGACCCGGCGGATGCGGAAACCGCCGCCAAGGCCTCCTCAGCCTGAGCGATGCTGAAGCGCCTCTTCGCCTCGCGCCGGGTGCAGGTCCTGCTTGGCGCCCTGATCGCCGCCTATCTGAAACTGGTGCATCGCACCAGCCGGTTTGCGATCGAGCCCGCCGATGTCTACGAGACGATGGATGCCGACCTGCCCGTCATCCTGACCTTCTGGCACGGCCAGCACTTCCTCGCCCCCTTCATCAAAAGGCCCTATCACCGCGCCAAGGTGCTGATCTCCCGCCACCGCGACGGCGAGATCAACGCCCAGGCCGCCGAACGGCTCGGCATCGGCACCATCCGCGGCTCCGGCGACACCAAGGGCCGCCACCACATCAAGGGCGGCTCTGCGGCCTTCCGCGAAATGGTCGCGACCCTTGAGGACGGCACCAACGTGGCGCTGACCGCTGATGTGCCGAAGATCGCCAAGCGGGCGGGGCTCGGCATCGTCAAGCTCGCCCAGTTCTCCGGCCGGCCGATCATTCCCGTCGCGATCGCCACCAGCCGGCGTATCGACATGAAGAGCTGGGACAAGGCGTCGGTCAACCTGCCGTTCAGCCGTGGCGCGGCCGTTGCCGGCGATCCGATCCGCATAGCCGCTGACGCCGACCGTAAGACCCAGGAGGCCGTGCGGCTTCAGGTCGAAGCGGCGCTGAACGCCTGCCAGGCCCGCGCGTATCAAATCGTTGATGGCGAGGGCGTCGATGGCCGCTGAGCGGGCAGACGTACCCCGATCGGTGCTGCCCCGATCCGCACTTCTGGGCCTCTATCGGGCGATCACGGCCGTTTCTCATCCGGTCGCCGCGGCGATCCTCGCCCACCGCACCCGCCGGGGCAAGGAAGACCCGGACCGCCTCGGCGAGCGCAAGGGCATCGCGAGCAGGCCGCGGCCGGACGGGCCGCTCGTCTGGATCCATGCGGCAAGCGTCGGCGAGACCGTCTCCGTCCTGCCGCTGATCGACCGGCTGCGCGCCGATAATGGCCTCGCCGTGCTGCTGACGACGGGCACGGTCACCTCGGCGCAGATCGCCGAGGCGCGGTTTGGCAAGGACGGGGAGGGTCTCACCCCGGCGAACCAGCAACCAGCGATCCACCAATACGTGCCGCTCGACGGGCCGCGCTTCGTGCGCCGGTTCCTGGCCCATTGGCGGCCGGGCCTGGCGGTATTCGTCGAATCGGAACTCTGGCCGAACATCATCGTCGAGACCGCGAAGACGGGCACGCCGCTGGCGCTGGTCAATGCGCGCATGTCGGACCGCTCCTTCCGGCGCTGGCAGCGCCAGCCGGCGATGATCCGCGCGCTGCTGGCACGGTTTGACGTCTGTCTGGCGCAGTCGCAGGCGGATGCGGAGCGGCTGGCGGCGCTGGGGGCCAAACATGTCAGCGACACGGGCAATCTGAAATACGATGCGCCACCGCCTGCGGTGGACGAGGCCGAACTGGAGCGGCTGGCGCGTGCCCTCGCCGGCCGGCCCTGCTGGATCGCCGCGAGCGTCCATCCGATCGAGGACGCCGCCATCCTCAAGGCCGACGCGATCCTCCGGAAGGATCGTCCCGATTTGCTGACGATCATCGCGCCGCGCCACCCGAGCGTCGGACCGGCGATCGAGACGGCTGCGGTCGGGACCCATCGGCTGGCCGTCGCCATGCGCTCGCGCGGCGAAACGCCGGACGCGGAAACGGCCGTCTATATCGTCGACACCATCGGCGAAATGGGGCTGGTCTACCGCCTTGCGCCGATCGTCTTCATGGGCGGATCGCTGATCCCGCACGGTGGCCAGAACCCGATCGAACCCGCTAAGCTGGAAACCGCGATCCTGCACGGACCGAACGTGGATAATTTCGCCGCGGTCTATGCCGCCCTGCACGCGGCGGGCGGCGCCGAAGGTGTCGGGGACGCCGGCCTGCTGGCCGAACGGGTGAACGCGTTGCTGGATGAACCGGCGGAAGTCGAACGCATGTCTGTCGCGGCAGGAGAGGCGGTCGCCACGCTTGGCGGCGCGCTCGACCGGTCGCTGGCAGCGCTTGCCCCGGTCCTGCCGCCCGGAACCGGACGCTAGCGCCATGCACGCCCCGGCCTTCTGGAGCGCGGACAAGCCGGACTGGCGGGCCATATGTCTTTTGCCCGCCTCGAAACTCTACGGCGCCGTCGCCCTGTCACGCTTCAGGCGTGCGCCGGCCTACCGGTCCACCGTTCCGGTCATCTGCATCGGCAATCCGACGCTCGGCGGCTCCGGCAAGACGCCGATGGCGATCCTGACCGCGCGCTGCCTTCAGGCACTCGGGCGCAAGCCGGTTTTCTTAAGCCGGGGATACGGTGCCAGCGTCGCCGAGCCCGTTCACGTCGATCCCGACGCGCACATGGCGGCCGAGGTCGGCGACGAGCCGCTTTTGCTGGCCGCCACGGCCCCGGCGATCGTTTCGCCGGACCGGGCCGCCGGGGCGAAGCGAGCCGAAGCGCTCGGCGATGTCATCGTCATGGATGACGGCTTCCAGAACCCCGCCCTGCACAAGGATCTGTCGCTGCTCGTCGTCGATGCCGGCGCCGGCCTCGGCAATGGCGCCGTCTTTCCCGCAGGCCCCCTGCGGATGCCGCTTGGGCCCCAGATCGCGCGCGCCGGCGGCGTGGTGGTGATCGGGGAGGGCGCGCGCGCCGATGCCGTGGTCCGGGCCGCGAAGCGCGGTGATCTGCCGGTCCTGGCCGGCAGCCTGATCCCGGATCCGGCGATGGCGATTGCGATCGGCGGGCGGCCGGTCATCGCCTATGCGGGGATCGGCCGGCCGGAGAAGTTTTTTACCACCGTGGAGCAGGCCGGGGCGGAAATTGTCGAGAAACGACGTTTCCCCGACCATCATGTCTATACCGATCACGACGCGCGCGGCCTGATGGCGCTGCACCGGCGCAGCGGAGCGATCCCCGTGACGACGCAAAAGGATCTGGTGCGGCTGAAGGGATCGCGCAGCAGCAGCGTCCGCGCGCTCGCCGATGCCTCCGTCGCGCTGCCGGTGACGCTGGCGCTCGACGAGATGAGCGCGGCCGCGTTTCAGACCCTGCTCGAGCGGGCCTTGGCTTAAGCCCCGTCTGGCTTACGCATGCCCTGATAGACCTGTGCGGCGATATCGGGCCCGGCATAGGGCTCCTGCCGCTCGACGCTCCAGTAGCGCAACTCGGTCAGCGGGATCTGCTGGCCCGTCACGGCGCACAGGACGAAGGCGCCGGGCTTCAGGATCCGGTAGTCGCCGTCGAGATACTGGATGGCCGCCTCCCCCTGGGCGGAAGGCCGTTCGTAGCGGTTCATGGCACGCTCGTGTCGGTCGTCGGGTCGGTCATTGCACTGGCCCTAGATAGACGCTGTGCCGGAGATTTTCCAGCATGGGCGTATCAAACCCCCGCCGCCTTGCCCGACGACATCGGCGACAGGGCGATCCGCCACAGCGGTGCCGGCGGGTCTCCGGGCGGCTTGTTGTGCAGGTGGGTGACCAGCCGGTAGCCGACGATCGCGCCCAGCAGGCCGAAGACGATGCCGCCGGCGGCCTGGCCCCAGAGCACGCCCTCGGCGCCCATCAGGTACTTGCCCACCGCGACGAAGGGGATCGTCCCCAGCGTCGCCCGGCCCCAGTTGAAGGCGGTCGACAGATAGGGATAGCCGAGCGTGTTGAAGGCGGCGTTCGAGACGAACAGGATTCCGACGAAGACGAAGCTGCCGGCGACCAGCGTGCAGAACAAGAGGACGAGGTCGGCCCCTTCGCCGGTCGCCGAGAACGCCTCGACGATGAATCCGCGCGCGAAAAACAGGATCGCCCAGAGCACCAGCACATAGGCGGTGATGAAGATCAGCCCGTCGATATAGGCCCGGCGCACCCGGTCGAGCCGGTTAGCGCCGTAGTTCTGGCCGATGATCGGACCGATCGCGCCCGACAGCGCGAAGATGCCGCCGAAGGCGACGGGCAGGATGCGCCCGACGATCGCCCAGCCGGCCACCGCCGAAACGCCGAACGGGGCGATCGACCAGGTCATGTAGGCATTGCCGACCGGGGTCGCGATATTGGTCAGCATGGCCGGCAGCGCGATCGCCGTGATCGGCCGGATATCCTTGAAGAATCCGATGGCATCGGGCCGGGCGAGCAGGTCGTGCACCCGGATCAGGCCATTCAGTCCGACGACCACCATGGCGATCCGCGACAGGAAGGAGGCAACGGCTGCCCCCTCCACCCCGAGGCCGAAGCCGAAGATGAAGATCGGGTCGCAGATCGCGTTCACCACCGCGCCGGCAAGCGTTACATACATCGAGCGCCGCGGATCGCCGCGCCCGCGCAGGATGCCCGACGCCACCATGGAGAAGCCGAGCAGCGGCGTCGACGGCAGGACGATTCGCAGATAGCTCGCCGCAAGCTCGTCGGCCCGGCCTTCCGCGCCGAGCAGGGCGAGGCAGTCCTCGACATAGACGAACATGACGGCGGCAAACAGCGCGCTGAGAATGGCGGCATAGATCAGCGTCGAGGTGGCGAGCCGCCGCGCCCGCGCCCCCTCGCCCGCGCCGATTGCCCGCGAGACCAGCGTCGCCGCCGCGATCGTCGTGCCGATCGAGATCGAGATCAGGAAGAACAGCAGCGTGCCGGCATAGCCGATCGCCGCGGCGACGGCGACCTCGCCGAGTAGCGACAGGAAATAGAGGTCGGCCAGGTCGACCAGGAACACCGACATCAGGCCGAACGAGCCCGCCGCCGTCATCACGGCGATATGGCGCATGGTCGACCCTTCCACGAAGGTCTTCGGGATCGCCACCGGCTGACCCACCGGCTGCGCCGGTCCGGATGCCGCCGTGCCGCCGGTTGGTTCGATATCGGCAAGCGGCGGGCTGGTCTCGGACTTTTGTTCCTGCGTCATAGGGGCGTGAGAGGTGCTCTAAGGACTGCGGGATGGATCACCCTGGCCGTCCGTACAGATTGCCGGCGCGGCTGTCGAGCCTCGGCGGGAGGGCGTGTCACTGCGAAATTCCTGTCGGCGGGCCTGCCGGATCTGGTATTCCTGATGCTGCGGTCCTCCCCCGCGCGGTGTCCGCGCGGTGCCGGTGCGGACCGCGGTCACACGTCATCGACAACCAACGCGAGGATGGACTTATGTTGAGACGACTGACTTTATCAGCCGCATGTGCCTTTGTTCTCGGTGTTTCGGCCGGATCCACGGCGGGTCTGGCGCAGACGGCAAATCCGCCGGCCCAGCCGCAGAACGCCATTTACGGCCAGGCGCTCGAATTCGATTACATCCAGCAGGCCGCCACGATGCAGTTTGACGGCGAGACCATGACGCTCGGCGGCGTGGCGCCGGCGACGATCTTCTTTTCGGACCGGCCCTACCGGCTGACGGGGCAGGTCAGCAACGAGACGTTCGCCAGCCTCTGGGACGCGCCGAACGGCAGCTTCATGCAGAGCCCGCCGAACGCCGCCGTCTCCGTCCTCGGCAAGCCCGACGAGCCGCCGGCGATCGTCGAACTGACAACGGCCAGCGTCGACGGCGCGACGATTGCCTACGGGGTCAAGGTGCTGGCGGGAACGCTGCCCGACAGCGCCGAGGAGATCGCCCTGTTCGTCGATCACGGGCCCGGCTTCCATGGCGGGCACGCAATCGGGGGCGGGCATGCGATGGGGATGCCCGGGGGTATGTCGCGCGGTATGTCGGGGGCCCACTCACCGGCTTTCCATGGCGGCGGCCATGTGCCGGCCTACCATCCAAGCCATGCGGTCGGTGCCGGTGGCTATCACCCCTATCATCCCTACCACCCGTATCACCCCTATTACCCGTATCATCCCTATCATCCGCTTCCCGGCCCCTATTGCTATCACGCCCCGCAGGCGCCGGAATGCCGCTACCACCCCTATCACCCCTACTATCCGCCTTATTACCCGCGCCCGTACTATCCGGCCGGCGCCTTTGCGGCCGGTGCGGCGACGGGAGCGGTTCTCGGGGCCGCGGCCGCCTCGGCGGGGCAGCCGCAATACTACGTCTATCCGATTCCCAGCGGCCCGCTGCCGGCCAATTGCTGGCTGAACAGCAACCACACCCAGATGATCTGCTCGGTTCCGATCAATTGAGGGGGCCGATCAACTAGGGGATAAGGAGCGCGACGGACCGGTGGCATTGCCCGTCCTATTTGGCGGGGACGGGGCGTTTGTTTTCAGCTTGGCCACCCCCTCGGAGGTCATCCCCGGACGTGTTCGGGCAACTGTGTTCAGGGGTTGTCGGGACAGGGCCGGCAAATACTGCAGTGGGAGAGCGGGCCGCTGCCTCTCAATCGTCATCCCGGACAGCCGTAGGCTGATCCGGGATCGGGGAGCCACCGATCCATCAATGGAAAACACCAGCGGGCGCCCGGGTTCCCCGATCCCGGATAGTCGCTGTCGCGACTTCCGGGATGACGAGGGAGAGGGATGCGCCCCGCTGCAACCCGTGCAGTCGTCATCCCCGGACGTCTCTCGGGATCCATGGCCGCAGTGGCCAGCGACTGTGTTCATGGATTGCCGGGACAAGCCCGGCAATGACAGCGGAGTGCTGGTTGGCGGGACTTGGCGTCTCTCGCATCGCCGCGGAAATCACATGAGCGATTATCCGGGATCGGGGGCCTCGGACCGGTCTTGTCGCTGTCCGGCTCAGGGTTTTGGCACTTGTTTGCGGTTCGCAAACATGCGCAGGCGCCGACTGGCCCTCACCCGGCCCGCTTCCCGCAAGGGAGTGAGGGCGTGCCAATGGGTCTCTTACCCTCTCCCCCTTGGCGGGAGAGGGCGGCCCGAAGGGCCGGGTGAGGGAGCGTCACCCCCTCGCCAAGCCGAACCATCGCCTCGGTGTCATGCCCACACCGCCGTCCGGTTCGACGCCCCGGGGGCTGCCGGCGGTCAGTACAGCGTCTTGTCGTAATGGACGGCGAGTTCCGGATCGGTGGGGACGGTGATCTCGCCATTGATCTGATCGCCCAGCATCTGGCTGAGCGAGGGAAGCCGCGAGCGGTCGACGCGGGCGTCCGGGTCCCACAGCTTCGAGCGGATGAAGGCCTTGGCGCAGTGCAGATAGACTTCCCTGATCCGAACGAGAATCACCGAGGCGGGCAGCCGGTTGCGGATCTCGAACCGGGCACGCAGGTCATCGTCGACGCGGACCTCGGCGGTGCCGTTGATGCGAAGCGTGTCGTCGAAGCCGGGGATCAGAAACAACAGGCCGATGCCCGGGTTCTCGATGATGTTGGAAAGCGTGTCGAGCCGGTTGTTGCCGGGCCGGTCCGGCAGGGCGAGCGTGGTGTCGTCGAGGACGAGGGCGAAGCCCGGCGCGTCGCCGCGCGGCGTCACGTCGCCGAATCCGTCGGCCCCCTGGGTCGCGACGGCGCAGAACGGGGCAAGCGACAGGAAGGCGCGGCAATGCCCGTCCAGCCGGTCAAGCTGCTTGGCCTGAACCAGGTCGCGCGGCATCGCATAGACCTCGCGCAGCGCGTCCAGCGTCTTGATATGGGCCATTTTCTCGTTTCCCCAATCGTTCGTCGATGCCAAAAACCTACTCCAGCGCCGCGAAACCCTCGCTGAAACCCGAAAGCGGCATCGGGATGCCGATTCCCTCCTCCGGCGTCTGGAAGATGATGAAGGTGGCGAAGTCGCCGCCCTCCAGCTTTTCGATCAGCTCCTGATCGGCGATCACCTCGGCGATGCAGCCGTTCGGCAGGCAGCGCATGAACGGCGCGCGGCCGACATCGTCCTCGTCGATCTTCAGGCCGAGGCCGGCCGGCAGCAGCACGCCGAGCGGTGCCAATACGCGCAGGAGCTGGTCCTTGCCGTCGGCGGTGCGCAGGAAGATCACGGTCAGCCCGACATTCTGGCGGTCCTCGGCGGTGACGCTCTGCACCAGCGCGCATTGCTCTGCCTGGGCGCCCGGCGGCGTGTCGCAGCGCATCTGCCACTCGCCGTGGACATCCTTGACCGCGCCCTGCGCGAGAGCGAGGGACGGTGCCCCCGACAGTGCTATCCCCAGTGCTATCCCCAGCACCGCGATCAGGCCCGCCACCCGTTTGCCCGCGCCCGAAAGGCGCGCCGCACGGGCCGATCCGATTCCCGTTGTCCCAGTTGACCCCATTGCCATCGCCACGTTTCGCCTTTCCGTCACTGCCCGCGCCGCTCGATTTGCCGGTGTCGCCACTCGCCGCCTACCGGGTGCTAGCAGACAGCGGCGGACTGTCAAGCAACGATCGTTCAAGCCCTGGTCACGGTATCGCCGGCCGGGCGCTCCGGTCGCTCCCGGTCGCGGCAATCCCCGCATGCGGAAAATTGTCGCGCCGCGAATGCAGGAAGGTCATTGCCGGACGTGGCAGAAATGTGATTTTAAGGGGGCCCCGAGATGTCGGCTGCGAATAGGTCGGGCTCGACCGGGCGCGAAAACCGGCAGCGCCGGCCCCGTGACGTGCGGTGGTCCGTGCCGCAAGCCGGGCGAAGCACGAGGCAAGGGAGCATGCTCAACATGGCTTCTAGACTACACATGGCGTTGATCGCCGCGATTGCATTCCTGGCGGGCGCCGTGCCGGCCCTGGCGCAGCAGCCGGTGCCCTGGCAGATGGGTCTGCAGCCGAGCTTTTCGCCGGTGATGGAGCGGATCGCCGGCTTCCACAATTTCCTTCTGGTGATCATCACGCTGATCGTGCTGTTCGTCCTGGCGCTTCTGACGATCCTGATCGTGCGGTTCAACTCGAAGGCCAACGATACGCCGTCCCGGACGTCTCACAACACGCTCCTGGAAGTCGCCTGGACGGTGATTCCGGTGATCATCCTGGTGATCATCGCCATCCCCTCCTTCCGGCTGCTCTACTACCAGATCGAATCGCCGGAGCCGGACCTGACCATCAAGACGACCGGCTACCAGTGGTACTGGGGCTATGAGTATCCCGATCACGGCGACATCAGCTTCGATTCGATCATGCTCACCGACGACGAGCTCAAGGAAGGCCAGCCGCGCCTGCTCGCCACCGACAACGACGTGGTCGTGCCGGTCGACAAGGTTGTGAAGATGCTGGTCACGGCGGATCCGCTCGGCGTCATCCACGCCTGGACGATTCCCGCCTTCGGCTCGAAGGTCGACGCGGTGCCGGGCCGGATGAACGAAACCTGGTTCAAGGCCACCAAGACCGGTATGTATTACGGCCAGTGCTCCGAACTGTGCGGCCGCGATCACGCCTTCATGCCGATCTCGGTGCGCGTCGTCACCCAGGAGGAGTTCGACGCCTGGGTCAGCGAGCAGACCGCGAAGCTGGAGAAGGGCGGCGATAAGACGAAGCTCGCCCAGGTCAGCGGACAGCAGGCTACCGAACAGTAGGAACACAAGCCGGCGGAGCGTGCTCCGCCGGACCACCGAGCCGCCCGGCGATCGAGCGAGACGACCGGACCCGGCCAGGCAGGATTTTCAGAAGGGGACATTGGATCCATGGTGTATGCAGCGGCACATGACGGCCACGACGATCACCCGCGCGGCTGGCGTCGCTGGCTTCTGTCGACCAACCACAAGGACATCGGCACGCTCTACCTGATCCTGGCGATCATCGGCGGCATTATCGGCGGCTTCCTGTCGGTGATGATGCGGGCGGAATTGATGGAGCCGGGGATGCAGATCTTCGGCAGCGGCCACGTCTTCAACGTCTTCGTCACCGGCCACGGCCTGATCATGGTGTTCTTCATGGTCATGCCGGCGCTGATGGGCGGCTTCGGCAACTGGTTCATGCCGATCATGATCGGCGCGCCCGACATGGCCTTCCCGCGCATGAACAACATCTCCTTCTGGCTGCTGGCGGCTGCCTTCCTGCTGCTGGTTCTCTCGCTGTTCGTCCCCGGCTCGCCGTCGGGCAACGGCGTCGGCGCGGGCTGGACGGTCTATGCGCCGCTGTCGACCACCGGCCATGCCGGCCCGGCGATGGATCTGGCCATCTTCTCGCTGCATCTGGCCGGCGCCTCGTCGATCCTCGGCGCGATCAACTTCATCACCACCATCTTCAACATGCGCGCGCCGGGCATGACCCTGCACAAGATGCCGCTGTTCGTCTGGTCGGTGCTGATCACCGCCTTCCTGCTGCTGCTGGCGCTGCCGGTGCTGGCCGGCGCCATCACCATGCTGCTGACCGACCGCAATTTCGGCACCACCTTCTTCTCGCCGGAGGGCGGCGGCGACCCGATCCTCTACCAGCACCTGTTCTGGTTCTTCGGCCATCCGGAGGTCTACATCATCATCCTGCCGGCCTTCGGCGTCGTCAGCCAGATCGTCGCGACCTTCTCGCGCAAGCCGGTCTTCGGTTATCTCGGCATGGCCTATGCCATGGTGGCGATCGGCGGCATCGGCTTCATCGTCTGGGCCCACCACATGTACACCGTGGGCCTGAGCGTCGACACGCAGGCCTATTTCGTCGCCGCGACCATGATCATCGCGGTGCCGACCGGGGTGAAGATCTTCTCCTGGATCGCCACCATGTGGGGCGGCTCGATCGAGTTCCGCACCCCGATGCTCTGGGCGATCGGCTTCATCTTCCTGTTCACCGTCGGCGGCGTCACCGGCGTCGTCCTGTCGAATGCCGGCATCGACCGCTCGCTGCACGACACCTACTACGTGGTCGCTCACTTCCACTACGTGATGTCGCTGGGCGCGCTGTTCGGCATCTTCGCGGCCTGGTACTACTGGTTCCCGAAGATGACCGGCTATCTCTACAGCGAGGCGATCGGCAAGCTGCACTTCTGGGTCTCGTTCATCGGCGTGAACCTGTTGTTCTTCCCGCAGCATTTCCTCGGCCTGGCCGGCATGCCGCGCCGCTATGTCGACTATCCGGACGCCTATGCCGGCTGGAACTATGTCTCCTCGATCGGTTCCTACATCTCGGCGGCTGCGGTGTTCATCTTCCTGTGGGGCGTCATCCAGGCCTTCATGGCCAAGCGCAAGGCGGCCGACAATCCGTGGGGCGAAGGCGCGACGACGCTGGAATGGACGCTGTCCTCGCCGCCGCCGTTCCACCAGTTCAACACCCTGCCGCAGATCAAGTGAGCGACCGGTTTTCCGGCGGCGCGATCCGTGCCGCCGGACCTTTCGAAAGACGCGTAACGGACCCCCGACCGACATGAGTGACGCCCGCATCGATATGGATACCGCCTCCGACGCAACGCTGATCGGCGTCGCCCGGGGCGGTGTCGGCGACTACGTGTCGCTTCTCAAGCCCCGCGTGATGTCGCTCGTGGTGTTCACGGCGCTGGTCGCGCTCAGCCTCGCGCCGGTGCCCCTCCATCCGGTCATCGCCATCGCCGCGATCCTGGCGATCGCCATCGGCGCGGGCGCGGCCGGCTGCCTCAACATGTGGTACGACGCCGATATCGACCGGGTGATGAGCCGCACCAAGGTGCGGCCCATTCCCTCCGGCACCGTCGAGCCGCAGGAGGCGCTGACCTTCGGGATCACCCTGTCGGTGCTGTCGGTCGCGGTGCTGGGGCTCGCCACCAACTGGCTCGCCGCCGGCCTGCTCGCCTTCACGATCTTCTTCTACGCCGTCATCTACACGATGTGGCTGAAGCGCTTAACGCCGCAGAACATCGTCATCGGCGGCGCCGCCGGCGCCTTTCCGCCGGTGATCGCCTGGGCGGCCGCCACCGGCACGGTGACGCTCGAGCCGATCATCCTGTTCCTGATCATCTTCTTCTGGACGCCGCCGCATTTCTGGTCGCTGGCGCTGGTGCGCTCGGGCGACTATCAGCGTGCCGGCGTGCCGATGCTGCCGGTCGTCGCCGGGGCCGACGAGACCCGCCGGCAGATCTTCCTCTACAGCCTGATCCTGGTGCCGCTCGGCATCGCGCCCGCGGGGCTGGGCTTTGCCGGCGTGTTCTATCTGGCGGTCTCGGTCCTGCTCGGCGCCGGCTTCCTGTGGCTTGCCTGGAAACTCTATCGCGGGGCAGGATCTACGGTCGGTCCGGTCGCCAAGCGTCTGTTTGGCTACTCGATCCTCTATCTGTTCGGCTTGTTCGCCGCGCTGCTCGTCGAGCGCCTTGTCGGCCTGCCTGCCCTGGCCTTACCGGGGATTTCAGCGTGAGGCATGGGCGAACCCGGTATCGTCTTGACGGAAGAACAGAAGCGGCGTCGCCGCATGCGTTCGATAGCGATCGGGCTGGCGCTCGCCGGCCTGGTGGTTCTGCTCTATCTGGTCACGATCGTGCGGATGGGGCCGGATATCATGGAGCGTCCGCTATGAGAAATGGATCGGGAACGGGCAGAAGCGCCCGCACGGTGCTGCCGCTGGTTGCGCTGGTCTTCGCCATGGTCGGCCTGTCCTTTGCCGCCGTGCCGCTCTACGACCTGTTCTGCCGCGTCACCGGCTATGGCGGCACCACCCAGCGCGCCGAGGCGGCCTCCGACGAGATCCTCGACCAGACGGTGACCATCCGCTTCGATTCGACCATCGCCGCGAGCCTGCCCTGGTCGGTCGAGCCGGAGGAAAAGACCATCACGCTGAGGGTCGGCGAGACGGCAAAGATCAATTATGTCGCCCAGAGCGGCAGCGATCTGGCCACCGTCGGCACCTCCACCTTCAACGTCTCGCCGCCATCGGCTGGGCTCTATTTCAACAAGATGGAGTGCTTCTGCTTTACCGAGCAGCCGCTCGGGCCGGGCGAAAGCGCCGAGATGCCGGTCGTCTTCTTCGTCGATCCGGAATTCGCCCGCGACAAGGACACGCAGGGCGTGTCCGTGATCACGCTGTCTTATGCCTTCTATCCTGTCGAGCAGGACGTGGCCGAAGGCGCAACCGAACCGCCTGCCGCCAGGCAACCATTGTAGACTTGCCAGAGGGCAGGGGCCGCGCTACTCCGGAACGCGTGGCTTGACGAGGGGATCAACATGGCTGACGCCCACGCGAAAAATCACGATTATCATCTGGTCGACCCGTCGCCGTGGCCGATCATCGGATCGATCTCCGCCTTCATCATGGCGGTCGGCTTTGTCATGTTCTTGCATGACGCCGGTCCGTGGGTGCTGATCATCGGCGGCCTCGGCGTTGCCTACACGATGCTGGCCTGGTGGCGCGACGTCATCCGCGAGGCGGAGGTCGAGGGCCATCACACCCCGGTAGTGCAGCTGCATCTGCGCTACGGCATGATCCTGTTCATCGCCTCGGAGGTGATGTTCTTCGTCGCCTGGTTCTGGGCCTTCTTCGACGCCAGCCTCTATTCCGGCGAGGCGATTCAGGCCGCCCGGGTCGAACACACCGGCGGCCACTGGCCGCCCGACGGCGTCGCCACCTTCGATCCCTGGCACCTGCCGCTGATCAACACATTGATCCTGCTGACGTCGGGCACGACGGTGACCTGGGCCCACCATGCGCTGCAGCACAACGACCGCGAAGGCCTGAAATGGGGTCTGATCTGCACGGTCGTTCTGGGTGCGCTGTTCACCTGCGTCCAGGCTTACGAGTATGCCCATGCCGGTTTCAATTTCTCGGAGAACATCTACGGCGCCACGTTTTTCATGGCCACCGGCTTTCACGGCTTCCACGTCATCATCGGCACCATCTTCCTGACCGTATGCCTGTTCCGCGCGCTTGCGGGCCACTTCAAGCCGGAACAGCATTTCGGCTTCGAGGCCGCGGCCTGGTACTGGCATTTCGTCGATGTGGTCTGGCTGTTCCTGTTTGCCTGCATCTATGTCTGGGGCGCGGGCACGCCGGCGGCGCACTGACCGGTCGGCCCCGCCCCGCCCGGCACAGGTTTGAGAAGGCTGGAGCGTGGAGCAGACGCCTTACCTTGCCCCCGTCTCGCCGCTGTCGGCCGGCGTCAAGGGGCGCTGTCCGCGGTGCGGCCGGGGCAAGCTGTTTGACGGCTATCTGACACCGGCGAAGAAATGCGGCGCATGCGAACTGGATTTCGCCTTCGCCGATTCCGGCGACGGGCCCGCCGTGTTCATCATCATGATCGTCGGCTTCATCGTC